>JAIEQJ010000022.1 GCA_019747815.1 Hyphomonadaceae bacterium | reverse complement strand
GCCGCGCGGCCGCTGGCGCCGGCCCGGCGGCAAGCGCCGCGAACACGTCTGCGGTCGGCAGCGGCAGGCGTGGATTGACGATCACGGCGTGCAACGGCGGCAGGCGGGGGACGGGCGCGATCTTTTCGCCGATCCCCCACATCAGCGCCGGCCGGGCACCGAGGCACACGGGCACGTCGGCCCCCAGGCGTGCGGCAATCTCGAGCCAGGGCACGCCCCCCGCATGCTTCGGGTTGGCCCGCCGGACGGCCCGCAACAGGGCCGCGGCATCAGCCGATCCGCCGCCGAGACCAGCCGCCACGGGAAGATTCTTCTCGAGCCGCACCGATCCCAGGCGCAGTCCCGGCTCGGCCTCCCGCAGCAGTGCGAGCGCCCGGATGAGCAGGTTCTCACCGCCGATGTATTGGGCGAAGGCCCCGGCAACGGTCACGCTGCCCTCCGCCCCGGGCTCGAGCACCACGGCGTCGTGGATGTCGGCAAATGTCACGAGACTTTCCAGCTCGTGATAGCCGTCCGCGCGCCGGCCGCGCACGGCGAGCGTCAGGTTGATCTTGGCGGGGGCAAGCTCACGAACCGGCATGACGGCGTCCGCAGCGGCGGCTCGGAGAGCCCGACGTCGCTCCGGTCACTGGACGAATGGCGAGGCGGGGTTGACCTCGGTGCGCTTCTTGGCGCGCTCCTGGCGTTGCACCTGACGCTTGCTGCCTTGGCGGGCGTTGGCCACCGGCGGCAGGCCGCGCTCCAGCTTGCGCTGGATCTTCTCCGCCTCCTCCGGCTCGGGCTTGAGCGTCAGGGCCTGCTCCCACTGGAACCTGGCTTCGCGCTCGCGCTTGACGCGCCAATAGGCGTCGCCGAGGTGATCGTTGAGGGTGGCATCCTCCGGGCGCAGCTCCACCGCGCGCTCCAGATGCTTGACCGCCTCCTTGAAGTTGCCCAGGCGATAGAACGCCCATCCCAGGCTGTCGACGATGTAACCGTCGTCCGGCTTGAGATTGACGGCCTTCTTGATCAGCCCAAGGCCCTGCTGCAGGTTGCGGTTGTGATCGATCCAGGTATAGCCCAGATAGTTCAGCGTCAGCGCCTGATTGGGGCTCAGTTGTAGCGACTTCTGCAGATCGGCCTCGGCCTGCGGCAGCTTCTTCATGCGCTCATAGCAGGTGCCGCGCGAATAATAGAACGTCCAGTGCTTCTCCTCCGGCCGGTCGATGAGGGCAATGGCGCGCGTGTAGTAGTCCGCGGCCTCCTCGTAGCGCTTCTGTCCGCGCATGATGCTGCCGAGCGCCTCGAGCGGGCGGATATCGCGCGGATGCTGCTGCGCCAGCGCGTCCAGCAGGCGCTTGGCGTCGTCCACGCGCTCCAGCTGGTTGAGGTTCAGCGCCTTGCGTATCTCGACGTTGACCTCGAGCGGCGTGCCCTTGGGAATGCGATCGTACGCGTCGATGGCGGCGGCATAGCGCTTAGTGGTTTCGCGGGCGCTGGCCAGCGTCACGAGCGGAAACATCGCATCCGGCGTCAGGTAGAGCGAGAACTGCAGGAGGACGACGCCGACAGCCACGCTGCCCTCGCCCGACAGCGCCTCGCCGAGCCCGTAGAACACCTCTGCGAGGCCTTCCGCCGGCGTGCGTATCAGCAGCTCCGGCCGCCGGCCGGCCTCGATCTGCTCGATCAGGGCCCGAACGCTCGGGTGCCCTTCGCCCTTTGTGCGCTCCAGATGCGTGTTGAGGATGCTCTGGGCGAGCTTGGCATCCCCGGCATGGCCGGCGTGGCTGGCATAGGCGAGCGCGATGCGGAGCGTGCGCTGCTGGTCGCTTCTGGCCATCCGCTCATAGGCTACGCGGGCTTCGGCGGTGCGGCCTGCGACATCCGCCAGCAGGGCGCGATGGTAGCGCAGGAAATACTGCGCCCAGTCCGGCAGCTTCTGCCCATCCAGCAGATGCAGCGCGTCCTGGGTCTTGTTCTGGGCCTGATAGATCCAGGCGCGCGCCAGCGCGCTCGTCAGCTCCCCGATCGGATGGCTGCTGGCCTCCAGGAAGTGCCCCTCCGCTTCCTGATAGCGGCCGTCCTTGAAGGCCACCAGGCCGAGGAAGGCGCGCGCCGTCCGGTGGGAGGGTTGTGCCGCGACCAGCTTGCGCGCCAGCATCTCGGCGCGGAGCCAGTTGCCCTCGCTCGCCTCCATCTGGAACGCAAACTCGATCAGCACCTCATTGTCGGGATCCTGCTGCAGCGCCTTGCCGTAGTAGCTGGCGGCCGCCGGCGTGTCGTTCTGCGTTCGTGCCAGCCGGCCGGCGAGATAGCTGCCGAGCAGCGAGCGGGTCTCGGTGCGCTGCTCATCACCGATGGCCGCCGACGCTGGCCCGACGCTCGCCAGAACGCTGAGAGCGCAAATCGGTGCGATCCTGAGAAACGCAAAGGAACGAGCGCGCATGTCACCTCTTGTCGGGAGCGTTGTTGGCATCCCTTGGTTTCCGCAAAGGCCCACGCACGCTAGCAGAGATGGCCTTGGCTTGCGACCCCAACGACCGTGCAATCTTAGTTAGTGCGTACCGAGTGTTGCCGGATGATCGGCAAGGACGCAGATTGCGGCAAACACGCGATGGTCAACGCAACGGGCATTGTCGGCGCCACGGCCGTCCCCGTCCAGTCGCAAAGACAACGCTCTCCACATCATTTCGTTGTGATGGCCGCACCCCGCAATAGTCAGGCGACCTTGAACACCCGCTGCAGGGCGGCGGCGGCCATCCGGATCAGGCGATCCGAATCGGCCACGATGCGGCCCATGCTCAGAAAGCCGTGGATCTGGCCGGCAAAGCGTTCGAGCGTAACCTCCACCTTGGCGTCCGCCAGCGCCATGGCGTAGGCCTCGCCCTCGTCGCACAGGGGGTCGAACCCCGCCGTGGCGACCAGGGTGGGCGGCAGCTTGCCGAGGCTGCCTGCCCTGAGCGGCGATGCCCGCCAGTCGGCCTGGTCGCTGGCATCGCGCAGGTAGTGGGCGACGAACCACTGCATGGTCGGGCGGCGCAGCGGCAGTTGGTCGGCGTGACGCAGGTGCGATGGCCGGTCGAGGCCCATGTCCGTGCTGGGATAGATGAGAAGCTGGAACGCCAGCGGCGGACCGCCCCGGTCCCGCGCGTCCAGGCAGACGACCGCGGCCAGGTTGCCGCCGGCGCTGTCGCCCCCTACGGCCAATCGGCTGGCGTCGATGCCCAGGCGGGTCGCATTGTCGGCCACCCAGCGTGTGGCGGCCACCGCATCGTCCACCGCCGCGGGAAATTTGTGCTCAGGTGCCAGCCGGTAGTGGACGGCGACGACGATTGAGCGGGCGGCATTGGCGAACGCGCGGCAGACCTGGTCGTGGCTGTCCAGATCGCCGATCACCCAGCCGCCGCCGTGGAAGAAAACCAAAGCGGGCTGCGGCCGGCTCGTGTCGGCGCCGTGGCCCCGGTAGAGTCTCAGCGGGATCGGGCCGGCCGGACCGGCCGCCTCGAGTGCGACAACCTCGGCAACCGCCTCGGGCTCGGGCTGCAGAAGCTGGCGGGAAGCCAGATAGGCCTCGCGCGCCTGTGCCGGCGTCAAAGACTCCATGGGCGGCCGGTTGGCGGCGATGATCATGTCGCACACCCGCGCCGCGTCGGGATGCAGCTTCTCCGTCGACATTTCTCGCTGTCCTCTTTGTTGCGGAGCCAGCGTCACATGCCCGAGTAGTTCGGGCCGCCTCCACCTTCCGGCACCACCCAGTTGATGTTCTGGTTGGGGTCCTTGATATCGCAGGTCTTGCAGTGGACGCAGTTCTGCGCGTTGATGACATAGCGCGGCTGTCCGCCTTCCTCCACCCACTCGTACACGCCCGCCGGGCAGTACCGGTTGGAGGGGCCGGCGAACACGTCATGCTCGGACCGCTTCTGCAGGTCCATGTCGGCCACCTTGAGGTGGACCGGCTGATCCTCCTCATGGTTGGTGGCCGAGAACGACACGTTGGTCAGCCGGTCGAAGGTCAGCACGTTGTCGGCCTTGGGATAGTCGATTGGCCGGGCGTCCTTCGACGCGCCGAGGGTGGCATGGTCCGGCTTCTTGTGCTTCAGCGTGTACCCGAGGCCGATCCCCGGCAGCAGCGTATTGGCCCACATGTCGGCACCCGAGAGGGCGGTTCCCAGCACCGTGCCGAACTTGGAAAGGAACGGCTTGGCATTGCGCACGCGCCGCAAATCCTGCGCGATGGGGCCAGCGTGGACCGCCGCCGGGTAGTCCTCGAGACTGTCATGGGCCCGCCCGCCGGCGATCGCGGCAAAGGCTGCATCCGCGGCATGAATGCCTGACAGCATCGCGTTGTGCGACCCCTTGATGCGGGGCACGTTCATGAAGCCTGCCGCGCAGCCCACGAGCACCCCGCCGGGAAACGTCAGTTGCGGGATCGATTGCCAGCCGCCCTCGGTGATGGCCCGGGCGCCATAGGCGATGCGCTTGCCGCCCTCGAAGGTGTCGCGGATGAAGGGATGCGTCTTGAAGCGCTGAAACTCGCCGTACGGCGACAGATACGGGTTCTGGTAGTTCAAGTGCACGACGAAGCCCACCGACACCAGGTTGGCACTGTAGTGATACAGGAACGAGCCGCCGCCGGTGCGATTGTCGAGCGGCCAGCCGAGCGTGTGCTGCACGAGCCCGGGCTTGTGCCTGTGGGGCTGCACTTCCCACAGCTCCTTGAGGCCCAGGCCATACTTCTGCGGCTGGCAATCCTTGCCGAGAGCGAACTTTGCCGTCAGCATTTTCGCCAGCGAGCCGCGGGCGCCTTCAGCGATCACGGTGTACTTGGCGCGCAGCTCGATGCCGCGCTGGAAGCGGTCGGTCGGCTTGCCGTCCTTGCCGACGCCCTTGTCGCCGGTGGCCACCCCGACCACCGCGCCCGTATCGTCGTACAGGACCTCGGCCACCGCGAATTCCGGGTAGATATCCACGCCGAGCTCGGTCGCCTGCTCACCCAGCCAGCGCACCACGCTGCCCAGGCTGACAATGTAGTTGCCGTGGTTGTTCATCAGCGGCGGCATGACGAGGTTGGGGATGCGCACAGAGCCCGAGGGCCCCAGATAGTAGAAGCGGTCCTCGGTCACCAGCGTTTCGACCGGCGCACCCTTGGCCTTCCAATCGGGAATGAGCGTGTTGAGGCCGATGGGATCGATCACGGCACCCGACAGGATATGCGCGCCCACCTCCGAGCCCTTTTCGAGCACGACGACGGAGAGCTCCCGTCCGGCATCGGCGGCGAGCTGCTTCAAGCGGATGGCCGTGGCGAGACCGGCGGGCCCAGCACCGACGATCACCACATCGCACTCCATCGCCTCGCGCGGCTCGGCTTGCGCTCCGTCATGTGCCATGAGGTCGTCCCCCTGATTGCGACAGGTCCAAGTTCGATAGGTTGTCAACTTGCCAAGCGTCAAGCATGGACTGGCATTGCTGCCCCGGAACGCTAGACTGTCCGCCATGCAGGGTAGCGAGCGATCATCTGAATTGGCAGCTCTTCTCGCCTGGTACCGCGCCATGGGCGTGGACCAGGCAGTTGGGGAAACGCCTGTTGACTGGCTGAGCAGGGGCGATGAGGCGCCGGGCGCCGCCTACCGGATCGCGGCCTCCCGTGATGTTTCTCCGCTGGCAGCCGCGCGAGCCACGCCGGCCCTGAGACCCAGCGCCGCCGTGCCGCCGCCCGCCGGCGCACCGCGCCAGTTTCCAGGCACCGCCCCCGATGCGGCCGTGATGTCGGCGCGCGGCCTGGCCCGGGAGGCGCGCACGCTGTCGGAGCTTGAGGCCACGCTGGCCCGCTTCAACGGCTGCAGCCTCAAGGCAACGGCCAAGAGCCTCTGCTTCTATCGCGGCGCAGAGAAGTCGCGTCTCATGTTCATCGGTGAGGCGCCGGGGCGCGACGAGGATCAGCAGGGCAAGCCGTTCGTCGGCCGCGCCGGACAACTGCTGGACAAGATGCTGGCCGCCATCGCCCTGACCGACCAGGACGCCCACATCACCAACATCGTCTATTGGCGCCCGCCCGGAAACCGCACGCCCACACCGCAGGAGGCGCAGGTCTGCCGCCCCTTTCTCGAGCGGCAGGTTGAATTGGTCGCCCCCGACATCGTGGTGCTGCTCGGCGGGGCGGCAGCCAAGCACATCTTCGATGTCCCCGAAGGCATCATGCGCGTGCGCGGCAAGTTTCGCGACGTGACGATCGGCGACCGCACGATGCGCGCGCTTGCCACGCTCCATCCGGCGTATTTGCTGCGCACCCCAGCCGCCAAACGCCTGGCGTGGCGTGATTTGCTGATGATCAAGGCGGCGCTCGCCGGCTGAGGCCGGCCCCGCCCGCACGTGCGCCTCGCCGCCCTATGGTTGCATGCGCGAAGAGCCAATCCCCCCATCTGGTGACAATTCGGTAAGCGACTGGCCCGGCATGGCACAGATCGGGCGCCATTGGCCATCAGAGGTTGAATGAGGCCCGCAGGCTCCCGGTATCGCTTAAGATTTGAGCAATGAAAGTTACCTATGGTCTCCTGTGTTGGCGCCGTTTCGCGCCGGTCATTGCGTTGAGGTGGGCACACTCCTGTGCGCGTCGCGTACCGACATATTCGTCCGATTGCTGTGGTCTACGCCCGCAGTACCGGCGCCTATCAGGCCGCCGCGAATGACGCATGGGAGAGGTTGAACGCTTGGGTGAACGCGCACTACGTCCGTCGCCAGGTCAAACGAGGGTTTGGTCTGTTCCACGACAACCCACGGACGACCTCGCCCGAGCTGCTGCGCTACGACGCCTGCATCGAGCTGGCGACCGCTGTCGACGCCGACCCTGAGGCGGGCATCGGCCGGCAGACGCTGAGCGGCGGGACCTACGCTGTCCATGTCCACGTCGGCGCCTACGAGCGCATGGGCGAGCTTCTTTCGCAATTGCATCGCGAGTGGGTGCCCAAGCAGGGCCTCGCCGTCGACTACGACCGCCCGTTCATGACCATTCATCTGAACGATCCGCAGATGACCCGCGAGGTGCACCGGCGCACGGAGCTGTGCAT
Organism: Hyphomonadaceae bacterium; assembly: GCA_019747815.1. GTDB lineage: Bacteria > Pseudomonadota > Alphaproteobacteria > Rhizobiales > Hyphomicrobiaceae > AWTP1-13. The sequence goes on along the minus strand of JAIEQJ010000022.1, from coordinate 220,757 downwards.
TCCGGTGTTGCCGCTCAGGACCGCCCTGCCGGCGGAGACCACCGGTGAGCTTGAGGACTTCGCACTACCCCAGTTGCGCCGGGTTGTTGGGCTCAAGTAGACCCGCACAACTTGCGCTGCACCCCGGGTCTTTGGCTGCAGTCATTTCCGGCGGCATCTGCTAAGCTCGGCACATGCCGAAGCTCGACGACAGCCGCCCGTTCATTCCCGTCCGCATCGCGGTTCTCACGGTATCGGACACCCGCGGCCTCGCCGACGATCGGTCCGGTGACACGCTGGCCGAGATGATCGCGCGCGCCGGCCATCGTTTGGCGGACCGGGCGATCGTCAGGGACGACATCGAGGCCATCAGAGACAAGGCGCGCGCGTGGATCGCCGACGCCGCGATCGATGTGGTGATCACGACGGGAGGGACGGGGTTCACCGGCCGCGACATCACGCCGGAAGCGATCAAGCCCCTGTTCGAGAAGGAGATCGAAGGTTTCTCGACGATTTTTCACATGCTTTCGTTCGAGAAGGTGGGCACGTCGACCATACAGTCGCGGGCCTGCGGCGGCCTCTCGCAGGGCACCTACATCTTCTGCCTCCCGGGCTCGCCGGGTGCCTGCAAGGACGCGTGGAACGGCATCCTCGTGCATCAGCTCGACAATCGGCACAGGCCCTGCAATCTGGTCGAGATCATGCCGCGCCTGGACGAGCACCGGCGCGTGGACAGGGCCGGAAAAGTCTAATCTCCCCTCGGCTGACCGGCGCCGCAATATTCAACTACTTGGTTGAATATACTTGACGGGCGCCGGCGCGCGCTTATATTCAACTGAAAGGTTGAATTATGGCGAGCGCGGCAATGCACACGAGCCTGGACCACACCCTGACGGCGCTGGCCGACCCGACGCGGCGCGCCATTCTGCAGCGCCTGTCGCAGGGAGAGGCGCGGGTCACCGAGCTTGCCGATCCGTTCGCCATGTCGCTCAACGGCGTCTCCAAGCACATCCGGATGCTCGAACGCGCCGATCTGGTGCGGCGGCGGCGTGCAGGCCGGGTTCACTTTCTGTCCCTCAATCCGCAGCCGCTCGATGCGGCCGCGGCCTGGATCGTCAACCAGCGCGCCCTGTGGACCGCCAGGCTGGATACCCTGGAGGCTTTGCTGCGGGCGGAAGACGAGACGGCGCCACCCCCGCAATCACGCAAGCGCAAGCAGGCAAGGAGAAAGGCATGAACCAGTATGCAACCGTGGCAGGGCCCGACACGGTCCGCTTGGAGCGCACGCTGCCGGGGCCGATCGAGCGCGTGTGGGCCTATCTGACGGAACCGGAAAAGCGAGCGAAGTGGCTTGCCGGCGGTCCCATGGACCTGCGCGTCGGTGGCGCGGTGGAGCTGCGTTTTCTCCACGCCGACCTATCCGCCGAAAAGGCCGTTCCGGAGCGGTTCAAGAAACTGGAATGCGGACACATCATGGCCGGACGCGTCACGCACTGCGAACCGCCGCGGCTGCTGGCCTACACCTGGGGCGACGAGGCGGGCAAGGACGGGGAGGTCAGCTTCGAGTTGACCGAGCGCGGCGCCGAAGTCCTGCTGATCCTCACGCACCGTCGCCTGCCCGGCCGCAAGGGCATGATCAGCGTTGCCGGCGGCTGGCACGCGCACGTGGGCATCCTGGAGGATATCCTCCATGGTCACGCGCCACGCGGTTTCTGGTCGACGCACGCGACGCTGGAGGCCGAGTACGAGCGGCGATTTCCGACACCGTGAGCCTGCTGGTGCTGCCCGTCACCCCGTTGGAGGTTGCACCACGTCCACCCCCGCGGCTCGGGCGCGGGCAGGATCAATCCGAGCCGAGCTTGGCGCGCTCCAGGGCCACCAGGTCGCGCACGGCATTGGCCTGGTCGAAGAGGGCGCGCGCGATCTGGCCGGAAAACACGATGAACAGTCCCGCGGCAATCATGCCGATCGCGCCGGCCAGGATTTGCAGCATGCCGGGGCGCGGCATGCTGGCGCTCGGCATCAGGCCGCTGAGCCCGACGTAGGAAGGCAGCAGCACAACGCCACCGAGCGTGATGACCCAGCCGAGCGCGCTGACGAGCATGGCCAGCCAACGCCCGGTGCGATAGTGATCGCGTAGAGCGATGGGGCGCCGGCGCAACAGGCGCGCCGGGCTGGTCGCATGCGCCGCCCCGTTGCCGTACCAGCTTTGGGATTGCGCCGCCCCGACCCGGCCCAGCCCATTGCGGGCCTCGGCCGCCTCCCCGGTGAAGGCGAAGTGCTCCGTCAGATGACGATAGAACTGGGCGGCAAGATCGAGCCTGCCATCAACCTCGGCGCGACGGCCCGCTTCCAACAGCTGTGGCGGCGTGAATTGCTGCGATCCGTGCATCACGGCCCCTGCCCCGCTTCAATAGGACCCGTACTGATTATACACGATCGCGCATGAGTTGTCGCGGGATGAATTTCAGCCTGCGCGAGACCTCTGATCACGGCGCTCGAATGCGCCGGCCGAACACGGCCGAGCAGCGCACGAAATCCTCCGCGGTGTCGACGTCGGAGAGCACAGCCACCCGGGCGGTGGATCGGCCGGCCAGATTGCCGAGCGTGTCCGCCAGCGCATGTGGGCTCGACCAGCGCACCCCGTCGAAGAGCTTGAGCACATGCGGCCGCCGCTTCAGGCCCACCAGCCAATAGCCACCGTCGGTCGCCGGGCCGAGCACGGCATCATGCCGGCCGAGCAGGCGAAAGGCCTCGCGAATGTGCGCGGTCCGAAGGCCCGGAACGTCGGTGCCGATAATCACGATCGGGCCCCGCGCGGGGGTGTCCATGATGCGCTGCATGCGCTGGCCCAGGTCGCCGCGCCCTTGCGGCAGGCGTGCCACGCCCGGCGGCCATACGCGCGCAGTGGTGCCCAAGTCGGGCGTGACCGCCAAGGTCGTGTGCCACGCCGGATGCTGCGCCACGCGGGCCAGCAGAGCATGCGCTGCATGCCGTGCGAACCGCGCCGCCGTGGCGACGCCCAGCTCGCGCGCCAGCCGTGTCTTGACCCGGCCGGCTGCGGGCACCCTGGCCATGACCACGAGCCTGCAACGCAAGGACGCCGCGCTCGCGCGCGGCGTCTCCCGTGCCTGCGCTCTGCGGCGAGATCGGGTCATGATCCCGCAAACAATGCGTCAGACGCTCATGGCCGTAAAGACATAGCCGCTGCCGTCCTTGGCCAGCGTGCCAGCGCCCGGCAGTCCATAGTGATAGCCGGTGATCGTCGCCTTGTCGGCAATGGCGCGGTCGAACATGCGGCGTCGGGTGGCTTCCGCCAAGGCCGCATCCACGTCGAACACGGCGTGCCAGCCGGGGTTTCTCACGAACAAGGCCGGAATATTGGTGAGATCCCCCTGGATGATGAGCTGCTGGGCCCCCGAGCCCACATGATAGCTGGTATGGCCTGGCGTGTGGCCCGGCGTGGCGATCGAGCGGATGCCCGCCACCACCTCCTTGTCGCCCTCGAAGGGCTTGATGCTCTTCCAGGCTCCCAGGGTCGCCTTGATGCGGTTGGCGAGGCCTTGCGCGGGCTGCGGCACCGAAGGTCCCGTCCACCAGGCAAGCTCGGGAGCCGGCACGTGCACCGTGGCCTTCGGGAACACCTCGGCCGTTGAATCCTTGGCCATCAGCCCGAAGATATGGTCGGGGTGGAAGTGCGACACCACGATGTTCTCTATCCTGCCGGCATCGATGCCCGCGGCCGCTAGATTTTTCGCCGACGCCAGCCCGGCGGTGGGCTGCACCTGGCCGGGAACGCCAGTGCCGGCATCGATCAGCGTCGTGTTGCCGCCGATCGTCACGGCCGTGACGGTGAACGGGATCGGCACAATGGTCTCAGCCAGGCCCGCCGCCTTGAGCGCGGCCTGCACCTCCGCAAGAGCGGCATTCCTCACGAACCCGTCCTGCAGCTCGCGGTTCCAGATGCCGTCGTAGATCTGCGTGACCTCGACGTCGCCGACCTTGAATTTCACGAAACCCTTGTCGAGCAATGCCGGGTTGGATTGCGCAAACGCCGACCCGATGAACTCGAGCGGTCCGTCCAAACCGAAGGCGGCTCCTGCTGCCGCCGCAGATATCACGAACCCACGGCGTGAGATACTCTGCATGACCCACTCCCTAGCTTGTTGCGGATGAAGCCGATGGGCTTCGCATCAGTAAACGACACAGCAAGGATGGGCTTCCACTCTCACGCACATGTGATGCGGTCACCCATAGATGCGGGCGATGACATTGGTTGGCATGCGGAGAAAATACAAGGTCAGGCAGGCCAGGTTCCGAACCGAGCGGCGCACGTAGCCGCTGCGCCGGAAGCGCTGGGCGTCGGTGACGGCTCGCGCCTGCAGCATGGCCAAGCGGCGGCGTTTCAGCTTGCGGGCAATGTCGACATCCTCCATGAGCGGCAGCGCACTGTAGCCGCCGATCTCGGTGTAGAGCAGCTTGGGCAGCAACAGGCCCTGATCGCCGTAGGGCAGGCGGAACAGGGCACAGCGCAGCCGCACCAATCGCTCCAGCGCGCGCGGCGCCAGCCCCGCATCGTCGAGCGCAAACCGGAAGGCCGCCGCCGTCAGCGGACGCTTGCCGGCGTTGACGGCGTCGACGAGCGCCATGGCTTCACGCTCCCAGCCCGGCTCCAGGACGGTGTCTGCATGCAGAAAGAGCAGCCAGGGGAACCGGGCGCGATGGGCGCCTTGGAGCAACTGATAGCCCCGCCCTCCGCTGCGCGCCAGGAACTGCGCTCCGGCCTGGTCGGCGATCAATTCTGTCCGGTCGGTCGATCCCCCGTCCACAATGATCACCTCCCGCACAATGCCGGCCACGGTGGCCGGCACCAGCGCCGTCAATGTTGCGGCGAGGCCGGATTGCGCATTCAGCGTCGGTATGATCACGGAGATCATGAGCACTTGGGGTGGGAGCAACGCGCGGCGCACTATAGGTGCGGGCGCCCCGGCCAGCATCCCCAAATGCAGCGGCCGCGTCCGAAAATATGTTCTTGTTTTGTTCCATACTCTCGCCTATTCATTGGCCATGGCAGACGAGACCATTTCCATCGACAGCGAGCGGCGGCGCGGCCGAGGCGCCCGCTCCAACAGGGTCGGGCGCTACGAAAGCGAGCAGCGCGAGGCCTTCGACGACGGCTGGGAGAGCCTGGGTGAGCTTGAGCCCTTCAAGACCGAGGTCCATCACGAGACGGCCAAGAGCATCATTGCCCGCAACGACAGCCCCGACATCGGCTTTGACCAGTCGATCAATCCCTATCGCGGCTGCGAGCACGGGTGCATCTATTGCTACGCGCGGCCGACCCATGCCTACCTCGGCCACTCGCCCGGCCTCGACTTCGAGACCCAGCTCTATGCCAAGGTGAACGCCGCGGCATTGCTCGAGCGCGAGCTTGCCAATCCGAGATATGTCCCGAGGGTGATTGCGCTCGGAGCCGTGACCGACCCGTACCAGCCGATCGAGCGCAGCCACTCGATCACGCGGTCGGTGCTGGAGGTACTGGACCGCGCCAGCCATCCCGTCGGCATCGTCACCAAGTCGGCGCTCATCGAGCGCGATGGAGACATTTTGGCCCGCATGGCCAGCCGTGGCCTGGCCAAGGTTGCAATCTCGGTGACGACGCTCGACCGCAAGGTCGCACGCAAGATGGAGCCCCGCGCCGCCACACCGCCGCGCCGGCTCGAAGCCATGCGGGCGTTGCGTGCGATCGGCGTGCCCGTCTGCGTGATGGTGGCCCCGATCGTGCCGGCCATCAACGACAGCGAGATCGAGAGCATCCTTGAGGCGGCACAGGCCGCAGGGGCCACCGAGGCGGGCTATGTGCTTCTGCGTCTGCCGCTCGAGCTGAAGGAGCTGTTCCGCGAGTGGCTGGCAACCGAGTTTCCGGACCGGGCCGCCCGCGTCATCAGCATCCTGCGCTCGATGCACGGCGGGAGGGACTACGTGGCCGAGTTCGGCCTGCGGCAACGCGGCACCGGCCCCTACGCCGCGCAGATCGGCACCCGCTTCCGCCTGGCGGCCAAGCGCCTGGGCCTGAACGAGCGCCACCTTAAGCTCAGAACAGACCTCTTCCGGCGTCCAGTTGCCCGGGGTGGCCAGTTTGCGTTGCTTTGACGCCGGCGCGGGCCAGCCAGCCAAAATTGCACATCGCATCTAACACGTGGATTTGCCATGGAAATTCCGGAATGGACACGTTGCGCAGCAAACCATTGCCACACGCATGCCCAATCGCCCGGCACCCTGCCTCCCGTCGTTCCGGCGTGGGGATACAAATCATGAAGAAGAAGGTGAGATCGAAAATGGGGGCATCGGTTGCGTTTTCGCGCGCAGCCGTCGCAAGCGACGTGCGCTCCTACTTCGTTGATAACAGCGGCAAGCGGTGGCGCTGGGTGGTCGACAACCGCATGCGCGACTACGGCGACATTGATTACGAGCGCCGCGTCATCCGCATCAATCACGCCATGCACAAGCGGGAACGGGAGTCGCTCATCGACACGCTGTTCCACGAGGAGCTGCATCGTCTGTTCCCCAGTCTCGGCGAGCGCGCGATCTGCGCCATGACACGGATCCTGCTGCCGACGCTCAGCCGGCAGTACCGGTCGTGGTTGTATTCGCGCATCCGCCAGCGATGATGGCATGAGTATCGAGCCGGAGTTGCATGGGTCGCAGGGTGCGACCCCCAACCCAGGGACAGCAAGACTTCCTCCTTCTTCAAGACACCGCGCCCTGATCCTTTGACACCCGCCACCGCCGGCGCGAAGCTCCCCGAGAGGGATGAGGCGATTCGCGCCATGAAGGCGACTTTTGAGCTGGAAGCGGTTGAGCTTGCGATCCACGGCGGGCCGATTGCCGGGGTGGACGAGGCTGGGCGCGGCCCTCTGGCAGGCCCGGTGGTCGCTGCAGCCGTTGTGCTCGACCCCAATCATATCCCGGACGGGATCGCAGATTCCAAGGTGCTCGAGGCCGATGTGCGCCGCGCACTCTACCGCGAGATCCTGGCGACCGCGCATGTCGGCATCGGCATCGCGGACGTGGATCGCATCGACAGCGAGAACATCCTCAACGCGTCGCTGTGGGCGATGGCCGACGCCGTGGCGGAGCTTGCCTGCCACCCCAAGCTCGTTCTCGTCGACGGCAACAAGGTGCCTCCCCGCCTCACGTGCACCAGCCGCGCGATCGTCAAAGGCGATGCGAAATGCCTGTCCATCGCCGCCGCCTCCATCGTCGCCAAGGTGACACGCGACACCATCATGATCGAGCTCGCGCGCGACTATCCAGACTATGGCTTCGAGCGCCACAAGGGCTACGGCACGGCGGAGCACCACGCCGCCATCGAGCGCCACGGCGTCACGCCGCACCATCGGCGCTCGTTCCGCACCGTGCAGCTCGCGCTCGGCTTGGTCGAGGCCTGAGCCCGGCCGCCGAGAGCCACGCTCAATTGTAGACGTAGGTGACCAGGAACGTGCGGTCGACGACCGTCGAGCCGGCGGGCGGAATGGGGAAGCTTGCCTGCCTCACGGCGAACACCACGCTCTGGTCGAGATTGGGGATGCCTGCGCCCTTGATGAGCTGCACCTCCACGAGATTGCCGTGATCGGACAGCAGCAGCCTCACGGTCACCCGCCCGAGCTGACCGGCCGGGCTCGGCATCGTCTGCCGCAAGGCGCGGATGACCCCGCGCCCGAATTCATCGTTCTCCCCTGACCGGGTCGCGCCCGGCGGCCGCATGACCGCCGCTGTCCGGCCTCCGGGCGCCACCGGGATGCTCGGCATGGTCAGTTGCGGTTGCTGCTGCGGCGGTTGGGGTTGTGGTTGCAGCGGCTGTGGCTTGGGTTTGGCGGCGCTGGCGGCCTCGCCCGGCTTGGCCGGCTGCCGGGGAGGTGCCGGTTGCTCCAGAGCTTCCTTATCGATCGCCCAGTTGGTGCTCGGTTCCGGTCGCCGCGCAGGTGGCGATGCGGCCGAGGGCGCGGCAGGCTGATTGGATGGCGGCGCGGCGGCTTTCGAGGGCGGCGCAGGCGGCTGTGGCGCCGTTGGCGCCGCTAGGGCCTCTGCGGCAGGCGGCGTTGGGGGCTGTTGCGCGGCCGGTGCTACCGCGGCCTCCGATCTGTCCTCGCGAAAGGTGTTCTTGCTGCTCAAGTCGGCCGCATCGACCAGCACCACGCTGATCCCATCGGGTCTGCCGCTCACCTCGCCCATCTGCCGCGGCGACGATCTGGTGATGCCGATGATCAGCGCGGCATGCACGGCGACGGCCAAGGCCAGCCCGAGCCGGAAACGGGTCTCCTGGGCGTTGGTGGCCACCAGGGAGCTGCGGACCGCACGCAAGCGATCGGCCGTTTGCGCAACCCTATCAGCGCCCATCTCGCCTGCTCGGTGTCATCGACAACCACTCCCCCGCTGTGCATAGACCCTGGCGTGTCTCCCTGTGAAGCCGGCGAGGCGGCGAACCGGGCGCCTGTTCGCAACAAACGCGTCGCCGGACTGACAAAAGCTGTGGAGCCGGCTATATGCCTCGCCCATGATGAAGCGCGCCTATGACTGGATGATGCGTGCGGCCGCCCACGACAAGGCGCCGCATGCCCTGTTCTGGGTTGCATTCGTGGAAAGCTCGGTCTTTCCCATTCCGCCCGATGTCATGCTCATTCCCATGGTTCTGGCAAACCGGGCCAAAGCTTGGCTGTATGCCGCCATTTGCACGGCGGGCTCGGTGTTGGGCGGAATCCTCGGCTATGCGATCGGCTATTTTCTCTACGAAACGCTCGGTCAGTGGGTGATCACTATCTACGGTCTCGGGGCGCAATTCGAGGCCTACCGCGCCGCCTACAACGAGTGGGGGTTGTGGATCATCCTCATCAAGGGTTTCACGCCGATTCCCTACAAGCTCGTGACCATCGCCAGCGGTGCGGCGACCTTCGATTTCTGGGTCTTCATTGCCGCCTCGATCGTCACGCGCGGCGGGCGGTTTCTGCTCGTGGCTGGCCTCCTCTACTGGTTCGGCGAGCCCATCCGCGCCTTCATCGAGCAGCGGCTCACACTGATGACCACGGTCTTCGTGATCCTACTGGTTGGCGGCTTTATCGCAATCAAGTATCTGTTCTGAGCCGGGTTTCCAAATCGAGGCCCCATGTTGCAAGCCATCCCAGGTCTGTCGCGATCGCCCGCCACCGGCGTGGGCGGTGGCGTGCTCATCGGCGCGGCTGCCGTCATTCTCGCCGCGCTCGGCTTTGAGCACATCGGCGGCTACATGCCGTGTCCACTCTGTCTGCAGCAGCGCTACGCCTATTACGCTGCCATTCCCCTGTTGCTGGCCGGGTTGGTGCTTCTCGGCGCACGCCGGCGCGGCCTAGCGGCCGGGCTCTTTCTGCTGGTCGCCGTCGCCTTCGTCGCCAACGCCGGGCTGGGTGCATATCAGGCGGGCGCGGAATGGAAATTCTGGGATCCTCCCGCCTCTTGCAGCGCGCCGACCACGTTGCCCAGCTTCGATCTCAAGCAGCAGACTTTTGATCGCATCCCGGCCAGTTGCGGCGTCGCCGGGTGGCGCTTCCTGGGCCTTTCGTTCGCCGGGTGGAATGTCGTCGCATCCCTCTTCCTGGCGGCCGGAGCGGCCATGGCTGCGCTGCAGGCTGCCAGCCTAGCGGCTGGAGGCCGGCCGCGCTAGACTTATGCGTGAAATCAAAATCTTAGTGGGGGGCAGATGCGCTATCTCACCACCCTGGCTACGCTCGCGTCCGTGATCGCGGGTCCAGCGGTCCTCCTCGCACAGGGAACCGCTCCGGCTCCGGCACAGGCCCCAAAGCAGGCCGACACCGGCAAGGCTGACGCGGCAAAGGCCGGCGTCAAGGACCCGAAGAAGGCGTCCAGCAAGGCCAAGGCGGCCAAGCCGCCTCCGCCGACGCCGGCCAAGGAGCTGTTTGGTGCCGCAAAGACGCCCGCACCGATGGCCGCACGCGCCATCGGCTTCTATGCCAAGGGATGCCTCGCCGGCGCCGCAGCGCTGCCCATCGACGGGCCGGCCTGGCAGGCGATGCGGCTTTCGCGCAATCGCAATTGGGGCCACCCTGATCTGATCGCCCTGATCGAGAAGCTGGCGGCGGAGGCAAAGGCGCACGACGGCTGGCCGGGCCTGCTGGTGGGCGACCTGTCGCAGCCGAGGGGCGGGCCGATGCTGACCGGGCATGCCAGCCACCAGGTCGGTCTCGACGCCGATATCTGGCTCACCCCGATGCCCGACCGCCGGCTCACGGAGAAGGAGCGCGAGGAGCTTTCCGCCACCTCGATGCTCGCCCCCGATCGCGTGTCGGTCAATCCGGAGGTATGGACGGAGGCACACATCCGTTTGCTGAAGCGCGTTGCGTCCTACAAGCAGGTCGAGCGTGTGCTGGTGCACCCGGCCATCAAGAAGGCGATCTGCACGAATGCCGCCGCCAAGGAGCAGGATCGTGCGTGGCTCAACAAGATCAGGCCGATCTGGGGCCATTACTATCACTTCCATGTCCGCATCGCTTGCCCCAAGGGCAGCACGAACTGCGAGGCGCAGCCGCCGGTCGGCAACGAGGACGGATGCGGCGCTGAGCTCGACCGTTGGCTGGCGCTGATCAAGAACCCGCCCAAGCCCGGCCCCCCGGGTCCGGAAAAGGCACCGATCACGCTCAATCAGCTTCCTGTCGATTGCCGTGCCGTGCTCGCCGGCGCCGCGGCACCGGCGCAGCCCCCGGGCAAGCAGGCCAAGCCCGCAGGCAAGAAGGCGACCGTCACCAAGTAGCAGCCTTGCTGCTGCCGCAATGCCCGGTCGGGATGCCGGGCGGGCAGACGATGGGATGCCGGAACACCGGCGAGGGGCAATGACGATCCTGATTACGGGCGCCACCGGCCTGATCGGCCGGGCGTTGGCGCAGGTTCTCGTCGACAGCGGTCTTGAGCCGCGCGTGGTCACGCGGCGGCCGCACCGTGCACTGGAGGTCTTCGACAGCCGCGTCACCGCCTTCGAATGGCATCCGCGCACCGAGCCGCTTCCCGCTCCCGCACTCGACGGCGTCGCGCGCATCGTCCATTTGATGGGCGAGCCGCTGTACGGCCCGCTGACGCCCGACAAGCGGGCGCACATCGTTGCCTCGCGCCGCATCGGCACGAAGCGCTTGCTTGAAGCGCTGGGCCGCACCCGCGTGCATTTGATCGTCGCCTCGAGCACGGCCGTTTACGGCTATGGCGAGGGGGCGCCGCTCACCGAAACGACACCCGTGCAAAGGCCCAAGGATAGACTGGCGCTGGCGCTGCTGGGCTGCGAGGAGGCGGCCGATCACCTGCGCGAGAACGGCTCCACGGTCACCCTGGTACGGCTCGGCGCGGTGATTGCGTCTGGCGGCTTTCCCGATCCGCTGTGCGCTCTGTTCGATCGCCGCATGGCCTGGCGCGCTCCCCACCCCGAGGCCGCCATTCCCGCCATTGATCACGTTGACGCCGTTGCGCTGCTGGCGTGGCTGGCGCAGTCCAGGCCGCTCCCCGGCCCGATCCATGCCGTGGCGCCCGAGCCGTTGCGAACGGCGCAGATGGAGCCGTTGCTTGCCCAGGCATTCCCGCGCCGCGGGCGCGCAGGTCTGCCGCGGTGGTTGCTCCGCCGGCAAGTCGGTGTCCTGGCAGACCTCGCCCACAGCCGTCAGCGCATTGTTCCGCAGCGGGCGTTGGATGCCGGCTTCGTGTTCTCGCGCCCCGATCCGCTCGAAAGCGTGCGCGCCGTGCTGGCCCAACGCATGGCCGAGCCTGCCCCCCCGCGGCGGTCGCCGCTGGGCGCCGCGTTGCAGCGCACCTAGATGCCGGCCGTTACGCCGACGCCAACGGGGCAGCTCAACCCGGTTCCGCCAAGACCGCAATAGCCGTGCGGCACTTTCGCGAGATACTGCTGGTGATAGTCCTCGGCGAAATAGAACTCCGGCGCGTCGACGATTTCCGTCGTGATCGGTCCATAGCCGTTGGCAGAGAGCACGCGCTGGTAGGCCGCCTTCGAGGCTTCGGCCACCCGCCGCTGCGCCGCCGATGTCACATAGATGCCCGATCGGTACTGGGTGCCCACATCGTTGCCCTGCCGCATGCCCTGCGTCGGGTCGTGGCTCTCCCAAAACGTCTTCAGCAGCACCTCGTACGGCACCGTCCTGGGGTCGTGCACCACCAGCACCACCTCGTTGTGTCCGGTGCGTCCGGAGCACACCTCTTCGTAGGTCGGATTGGGCGTGAGGCCGCCGGCGTAGCCGACAGCGGTCACGTGGATGCCCTCACCCATCTCCCAGAACTTGCGCTCCGCACCCCAAAAGCAGCCGAGGCCGAAGATGGCTCGCTCGCTGCCGTCCGGATATGGGCCTTTGAGATCTCGACCGTTCAGGGCATGCGTCTTGGCTGTCGAGATCGGCTCGGGGCGCCCTTTGAGGGCCGAATCGGGTGTCGGTAGATCGAGCTTTCTGCGGGCGAAGAGCATCTGGGCCACCGTGACGTTGGGGATGTGGTTCAGATATAGGCGCGCGCCTGCCGTGGCGCCAGAACACCTCAATTGGCGTAGATGTTGACGCGCCGCCGCCGCCGGCCCAGATACGCCAGCAACAGTCCCGCAAGGCCCAACAGCGCCCATGCCGGAAGCTGCAGGACCTTGAGTAAGCCCCAAGTCCAAACCGCGGGATGGGTGGTGCGCTGAACAGCGCCTTGTGCCGCACCCAGCGCGGTCGGCGAAATCGATGACCAGACCTGCTGCATAGTCACGGCGCCCGCCTCGTTCCCGGCGAGCCAGCGGGTGGTATCGTTGACCGCAAAGATCACCGCAACAAGCAGCAGGGTGCCTGCCAGAAATCGCAGAAGTGCCGTCATCGAACCTGCCTCGTTAGCCGCCGCCCGGTCCGCCGGACCGCGGCATTATAGCCTGCACACGCGATGGGGGCCTTGCCAAGTTCTTTGCAGTGGGAATGGCTTGCACTCGAAGGGATGAACTCTATAGTGCCGCCGTTTCCGCTCACCGCGGGAGGGATGGCCGAGTGGCTGAAGGCGCACGCTTGGAAAGCGTGTATGCGGGCAACCGTATCGTGGGTTCGAATCCCACTCCCTCCGCCAGCTCCTGAAGATTCCATTGCGGGCCAGTGCGGCATAGTCCAGCCCGTATCGACCTCATAGCTTGATGATACACGGCATGCATCTGCCGTACCGCACACCATCGTCTGATCCTCCCGGCTGGCGACACGACGTCGATCCTGGTCAAACGGGTTCGGTGCCGCTTGACAGGCCTTCAAGCGGCGCTGCGTCCGCAGGGTCGACGGTGCGGGCGCCCGAGGCGTCACGCAGCCCGCTCCTCCCCTGCAGGGCCGCCCGCTTGGCGGGCACGCTATTCGAGCATCTGCGCGGGGTGGGGGCTCACAAGCGGCGCGATCGATGATCTACTGGGCCTATAGGGTCGCCCGCGCGTGCAGGCCGTCGCCTGATATTTCGGAGGTTTCCCGATGCAGTTCGCCGCCCTTCCCGAGCACGAGACGATTCGGGAGACGATTGCGGACCTGTGCAGCCGGTTCGGCGATGACTATTGGCTGGAGCGGGACCGCACAGGCGGCTTCCCGGAGGAGTTCTATCAGGCGCTCGCCGGTGCCGGCTGGCTCGGCATCTGCACACCCGCAGAGTATGGCGGCTCCGGCCTCGGGGTCGCTGAGGCTGCCATCATGATGCGTGCAATCGCGGAATCGGGCGCCGGCATGACCGGGGCCTCGGCCGTGCACATCAATGTGTTCGGCCTCAACCCGGTCGTGGTCTTCGGCACGCCCGAGCAGAAGGCCCGCATGCTGCCACCCATGGTGCAGGGCAAGGAGAAGGCCTGCTTCGGCGTGACCGAGCCCAACACCGGTCTCAACACCACCCAGCTCAAGCTGCGTGCCGAGCGGCGCGGTGACCGCTACGTCGTCAACGGCCAGAAGGTGTGGATCTCGACCGCGCAGGTTGCGAATCGGATCTTGCTGCTCGCGCGCACCACCCCGCTCGATGTGGTCGAGCGGCCGACCGCGGGGCTCAGCCTGTTCTACACCGGGTTCGACCGCACGCGCATCTCGGTGCGCGAGATCGACAAGATGGGGCGCAAGGCGGTCGACTCCAACGAGCTGTTCTTCGAGGATTTCGAGATCCCGGTTGAGGATCGCATCGGGGAGGAAGGGCGCGGGTTCGAGTACATCCTGCACGGCATGAACCCGGAACGCATTCTGATCGCTGCGGAAGCGGTGGGCCTCGGCAGAATCGCGCTCGCCAAGGCCACGAGCTACGCCCAGGAGCGCGTGGTGTTCAATCGCCCCATCGGGCAGAACCAGGCGATCCAACATCCGCTTGCCGTCAACTGGATCGAGCTCGAGGCGGCATGGCTGATGGTGATGAAGGCGGCCTGGGAATACGATCAGGGACTGCCCTGCGGCGCATCCGCCAATGCCGCCAAGTATCTGGCCGGCGAGGCCGGGTTCAATGCCTGCCAGCAGGCCGTCATGGTGCACGGCGGCTTCGGCTATGCCAAGGAGTTCCACGTGGAGCGCTACCTGCGCGAGGTCATGATCCCGCGCATCGCCCCGGTCAGCCCGCAGCTGATCCTGTGCTTCATCGCCGAGAAGGTGCTCGGCCTGCCGAAATCCTATTGATCGCCGGCACGGTCACCTGCTGGCCCTGTTGCGAGCAGGGCACCGGCATGGCTGACGCCCCAAGACAGTTGGGCCGCCGGTCCGCCGGCGGCCCGCGCGCTCATGCCTTGGCCGAGCTGAGCCGACGTGTTGCCTGCGTCCAGACCTTTTCGATCAGCGGCCAGAACAGCAGCACGATCGCCAGTGTGGTGATGGTGCCGACGAGCCCGTTCGACCAGAACACGCCGAGGTCGCCCTGGCCTCCGATCATCGAAAGCCGGAAGGCATCTTCGGCGCGATTGCCGAGCACGAGGGCCAGGGCGAACGGCGCCAGCGGAATGCCGACCTTCTTGAAGACGTAGCCGACGACGCCGAACAGCACCATCAGCCACAGGTCGAACATGGCGTTCTGGATCGCATAGGCGCCGATCGCGCAGGACACGACGATCATCGGCGCGATCGCCGCGAACGGCACGCGCAGGATCGCGGCGAAGATCGGCACGGTCGAGAGCACGATGAAGAGACCGACCACGTTGCCCAGATACATCGAGGCGATCAGGCCCCACACGAAATCCTTGTGCTCCACGAACAGGAGCGGACCGGGATTGAGGCCCCAAACCATCAGGCCGCCGAGCAGAATAGCGGCCGTGCCGGAGCCAGGAATGCCGAGCGCGAGCATCGGCAGAAGCGCGGCGGTTCCCGACGCGTGAGCCGCCGTCTCCGGCGCGAACACGCCTTCGATACGCCCCTTGCCGAACGACTCCTTGTCGTTGGAGAACCGCTTGGCCAGATTGTAGCCCATGAAGGATGCCGCAATGGCCCCGCCTGGCGTGACACCGAGCCAGGTGCCGATCATCGAGGAGCGCAGCAAGGTCGCCCAGTAGCGCGGCAGCTCCTTCCAGACGTTCCAGACCACGCGCAGGCTGATGCGCGCGGCGTGGCCGCGCAGCGCCAGGCGCTCTTCCATCGTGAGCAGGATCTCGCTGATGCCGAACAGCCCGATGACCGCCACGAGAAAGCTGATGCCGCGGAGCAGGTCCTCGAAGCCGAACGTCATGCGCAGCGAGCCCGATACCGTGTCCATGCCCACACCGGCCAGCAGGAGACCCAGCACCATGGAGATGATGGTCTTGTGCTTGTCCTCGCGGCCGAGGCCGACGAACGAGCAGAACGTCAGCAGGTAGACCGCGAAGAACTCCGGCGGGCCGAATTTGAGCGCGAATGAGGCGATGCTGGGCGCCAGGAACGTGATCAGCATGACCGCGAACAGGGAGCCGATGAAGGAGGACGTGAAAGCCGCCGTCAGCGCTTCCGCGGCCTTGCCCTGCTGCGCCATCGGGTAGCCGTCGAAGGTCGTCGCCACCGACCACGCCTCGCCCGGAATATTGAACAGGATCGATGTGATGGCGCCGCCGAACAGCGAGCCCCAGTAGATGCACGAGAGCATGACGATGGCCGAAGTGGGGTCCATCGTGAACGTCAGCGGCAGCAGGATGGCGACGCCGTTGGGGCCGCCCAGCCCCGGCAGCACGCCCACGAAGACGCCGAGCAGCAGCCCGACCATCATCAGAACGAGCGTCTTCCATGTCAGCAGCACGGAGAAGCCATGCAGGAGAAGGCTGAACGCTTCCATGACGGCGGCTCCTAGTAGCCGAGGGCCGCTTCCAGCGGCCCTTTCGGCATGATGACGTCGAAGGCATATTGGAACGTGACGAACAGCGCTGCCGTGAGAAGGAGGGCGGTGAGCACGGATTTCCAGATCGCGATGCGGCCGATGCCCCACATGAAGCCGACAATCAGCAGGAAGCTCGAAATGTAGATGCCGAGCCATGCGGTCATGAGCACGAACAGGACGGTCGGCACGAGCACCTGCATGACGCGGCTCAATTGCGCGCGCGTCACGAACGCGTCCGTGGCCGCCGCATCCCGCGACGACAGCGCCGTGACGAGGCCGTACAGCGCGGCACCGGCCAGGATTACCGACAGATAGAACGGCATGTAGCCGGCCTGGGGCCCGGTGTCCTCCCAGGACATGCCGGTGCGGTAGTTGTCATAGCCGAGCAGCACTGCAAGCCCGAGCAGCAGGATCATGACGGCGGCATCGACGACGCGATTGCTGACCACCGCCGGGGAATCGGCCCCGGGTGCGGTCGGGTCCTCGACAACAATTTCCTTATCCGAATTGGCCATGGCGTTCCTTCCCGGGCAGGCTTTGCATTCCAAGAAAAGGCGCCCCCGCCACGGTTGATGCGGGGACGCTTTGTGTGCGCAGCGGAGGGTTTACTTCGCGACGAAACCCGCTTCGGTCATCAGCGCCTTGTTGAGCGCGTCGTCCTCTTCAAGGAACTTCCGCATCTCCGCGCCGGCCAGGAAGATCGGCTTGAGCGCCTGCCTTTCCAGATAGTCCTTGAATTCCGCCGTCTCGCTCACCCTCTTGAACAGATCGGCGTAGAACGCCGTTTCCTCGGGCTTCACCTTGCCGGGCAGGAACATCGCGCGCAGCATCAGATACTGGATGTCGAGGCCCTGCTCCTTGCAGGTCGGAACGTCGTTCCACGACAGATCGCCGGCGACTTTCGTCTTGTAGGCAATGCGCTCCTTGTCGAACACGCACAGCGGACGCACCTGTCCGGCACGCCACACCTCGAGGTTCTCGGACGGATTGTTGACGTTCGAGGCGATGTGGTTGCCGACGAGCTGGGTCGCGGCCTCGCCGCCGGACTTGTAGGGGAGATAGGAGAACTTTGCGCCGGTCTTCTTCTCCATGAAGACGGTCAGGATGTGATCCTCGCGCTTCGATCCGGTTCCGCCCATCTTCAATGGCACCGATGACGCCTTGGCGGCATCGACAAGGTCCTTCACGGTCTTGTGCGGCTGCCCCGCGTTGGTCCACAGCGCGAACTGGTCGAGCGCGAGGATGGAAACCGGCGTGAGATCACGCCAGTTGAAGGGAAGCTTGGCGGACAGTGGCAGCATGTAGATGAGCGAATAGGCAACCAGAACCTTGTGGGCGTCGCCGTCGCTGCCCTTCATGTACATCAGCGCCTCGGCCCCCGATGCGCCGCCCTTGAGCGACACGACGATCGGCTGCTTCATGAGATTGTTCTTCTGGATGGCGGCCTGCATCATGCGCGCCATCTGGTCGGACGCGCCGCCCGGTCCGGCCGCCACGATCAGCTCAACCGGCTTGGTCGGCTCCCAGGCGCTGGCGCTGGTGACGGCGCCAAGCAGCAACGCCGAAGCCGAAACGCAAGCCTTGAAGATGTAGTGCATGTCTTCTCCTTCCCTGTGTGGTCTGGGCTGCCGGTTGCTCCGGCCTCTCCCTCACGCGACGATGACTGCTCCTGCCTCCTTCACCGGCGGCGAACGGCCGGCAAGGAGAGCAGGGATGAGCTAGTGTGATGATCGAGGAATTCGCCCTTCCTCGCAGCTCGCCTACTGAGCGAATTTCTCGATCTGAATCACACTAGAACCATGAATTTGCTAGTGTCCTTTCGATCGCGAAGTTCGTTCAGCGCCTGCTGCGAGATCCGGCGAACTTCGCGATCGGGACACTAGACACTCAGGCACGCGGCGCTGACGACGTTGCCCCTTCTTTGCCCATGAGGACGTCCATCGCGGCAAGCACGCCGCCCGACGTGTGCGGCACCTTTGCCAGATCGAGCCCCATTTCGACCCCGGCCAGCGTTCCCATGAGCATCAGGTCATTGAAGTGGCCGAGATGGCCGATGCGGAACACGCGGCCCTTCACCTTCGACAACCCGGCGCCGAGGGACATGTCGAAAGTCTTGAGCACGACGTTGCGGAAGCTGTCGGCATCGTGCCCTTCCGGCATCAGGACGGCCGTGAGAATGGGAGAGTGCTCCTCCTCGTTCTGACAGAGGATTTCGAGGTTCCAGGCGCGCACGGCTGCGCGCGTTGCTGCTGCGTGCCTCAAGTGGCGCGCGAACACATTGTCGAGCCCCTCCTCCAGCAGCATCGCAATCGCTTCCTTGAGGCCATAGAGCAGATTGGTGGCGGGCGTGTAGGGCCAGCCGCCGTTCATGTTCTGCAGGATGATCTCCTGCCAGTCCCAGTAGGAGCGGCTCGTCGGGTTGGTTTTGGCCGCCGCAAGGGCCTTGTCTGAAACCGCGTTGAACCCAAGCCCTGGCGGCAGCATCAACCCCTTCTGCGAGCAGGAGACGGTCACGTCGACACCCCAGCCGTCGTGCTCGTATGCGATCGAGCCCAGCGATGAGATGGTGTCGACCAGCAGCAGGGCGGGATGCTTAGCGCGATCCATCGCCGCGCGAATGAGGCGTATGCGGCTGGTCACGCCGGTCGACGTCTCGTTGTGCACGACCATCACGGCCTTGATGCTGTGCTCGCGGTCGGCGGCGAGGCGCGCTTCAATCTCCTCCGGTGATGCCCCGCGGCGCCAATCGCCCGGAAGAAAATCGACCTGCAGCTTGAACTTTTGCGCAAGCCCCTTCCACAGCGTGGCAAAGTGGCCGGTCTCGCACATCAAGACCCTGTCGCCCGGCGCCAGCGTGTTGACGATGGCCGCCTCCCAGGCGCCCGTGCCGGACGAGGGATAGATGACGACCGGATTCTTGGTCTTGAAGACGGTCTTGCATCCCTCGATCACATCGAGGCCAAGCTGGGCGAACTCCGGCCCGCGGTGGTCGATGGTGGGCATATCCATCGCGCGCAAGACGCGATCCGGCACGTTGGTCGGCCCCGGAATCTGCAAAAAGTGCTTGCCCGTATGGGCGACCGGCTGGTTACTTGACGATCTTTGCATTCAAAATTATCCCTCAGGCCGCATATGCGTAAATATATTGTATGCAAAATTGGATGCTGTGCAATCGAAAAATCCGGTATGGTTCGACCTTGATCGCGCCGGCCGCCCGACCTGAGGATTTGCCCCCGTGAGCAACCTGATGCTGGCAAGCGCCCTTCGGCTCGTCGACACCGAGCCGCCTTCGCTCCATGCCGACATCGTCAATCAGCTGCGGGATTTCATCGTCGAGGGCCATTTGGCCCCCGGGATGCGGGTGCCGGAGCGCGAGCTCTGCGAGAAGTTCGACATCTCCCGCACGCCTCTGCGCGAGGCGCTGAAGGTTCTGGCCGCCGAGGGCCTGATCGAGCTGCTGCCGAACCGTGGAGCCCGGGTCCGGCAGTTCTCCGAGGCCGATATCCGCAACCTGTTCGAGGTGATCTCTGGGCTGGATTTTGTCGCCGGGCGCATGGCCTGCACACGGATTACGGATGCGGGCATTGCCGAGATCGAGGCGATGCATCTTGAGATGTATACCTGCTATCTGCGGCGCGAATTGACCGACTACTTCCGCATCAACCAGAAGATCCACCAGGCGATCGTCGACGCTGTGGGCAATCCGGTCCTGAGCGCGAACTACGCCAAGCTCAACGCCGTGGTGCGCCGGCTTCGATACGCGGCCAATCTCGTTCGCCGGGACCGCCTAGGGGATGCCATGCGCGAGCACGAGCAGATCATGGATGCCCTGCGGCGGCGCGCCGGCGACGAACTCGGCCTCCTGATGTTTGAGCACATGCAGAGGAAGTGCGAGGCCGTCTGTGAGCACGTGCAGGAACAACCAGAGGCCCGGCAAAGACCCGAATAGGCTCGAATTTTTGAATGCAATTTTCTGCAGAAATATTGGATAAATGAATGCTTGCTGGCTCGATCGGCTGGCCGACGACCGTCAACGACCCGAGACAGGCGCCAAGGATGCTCTTCCCCGGCGAGCCCAATGAACGCCCTCAGGCCGGCATGGTCGGAATGCCGTGCCAGCGGCAGCCCCGAGGCATCGTCTCCCCCTTCATCAGCAGCGACAGCGGACCCAGCACCGCGCCCGGCCCCATCTGTGTGTCGTAGAGCACGACGCTCATGTTGCCGACGGTGCAGCCGTTCCCGATCTTGAGCGCGGACGACTTCATCACCCGGTCTTCGAACAGGTGGTTCTGCATGATGACACCCGCGTTGAGCACCGCATGGTCGCCAACCTCGACCAGGTCGAACTCAGAGAACAGTGCGGTCTCGATGTAGCAGTAGCGGCCGATCTTGCAGCCGAGCGTGCGCAGAAGAACGCCGGCGATCGGCGTGCCGAAGAAGTTGGTGATCAACGGTGCCATCAGGCTCTCGTAAAGCCCGTTGATCAGCTCGTTCCACCAGACGTACCGGCTCCAAAGCGGGACCACGACAGGCTGGAACTCTCCCATCAGCAGCCATTTCAGCCCGACGACCGTCACCAGGCAGAGGGAGACGGCCATCCAGGCCAGCAGGGGGATGGCCGTATAGGCGCCCCACACCCCGTACTGCGCGTAGGCCGTCAGCACGACGAGCAGCGACAGGATGCCGAGGCCGCCCAGGACATATCCAGGCAGCAGCACGCGCAGCCCGTCGATCAAGCCCCGCTGCAGGTAGAGCCACCACGAGGGTTTGAACGTCAGCCTGGGGTCGAAGCAGGATACCTTCTGCCGGTTGGGCAAGAGGAAGCCCGGCGAGCCCAGCCAATCGGTGTTGTCCGGGATCGGCGCATTGGACTCCGGCGGTGCCGACAGGACGCCCAGCAGGCAGTTGCTGCCGAGTTTCGTGCCGGCCGGCAGAATGGCGCTGTTGCCCACGAATGTGCGGTCGCCGATCTCGTTGCGGGCGAGCTCGAAGCGGCCGAGGTGCGTTCTGCTGCCGCCGATCATGCAACCGTCGGCGAAGAACACGCCGTCGCCGGCCGTCAGCATGTCCGGATCGATGCGCCAAACCGTCGACATCTCCGTATTCCGCCCGAGGCGGGCACCGAGCAGCCGCATCCAAGGCGGCAGATAGACGGTCGTGAAGATGGGCAAGCCGACGGTCTGGACGATCTGCATCACGACGCCCGACAGCCAGTGCTGCAGATAGCTGAAGGAGTAGACCTCATAGACGCCGGCGCGGGGCCTCGGCTGCACAAGCTTCTTGCACAGCGCGGCCCAGATCGCGAAGACGATCATGGTGGCGGGGACCACCGCAAGGAACGCAGGCACAAAGACCGCGGCGGGCGTGTGGACGACGAGCATGGCCACGAGCCAGGCAGCGACCGCAACAGGCAGCAGCGTCAGGAGCGCAACGGCAGCGCCGGCAACGGGCAGAATGAGACTGAAGGCGGCAAGCCGCCGGCGGCTCAGCGGGAGGGGATCGCCTTCGGGCACGGCGACGTCGCCCGGCTGGGCCGGCGAGCCACGATAGGCGCTGCCGGCGGGCACGCTGGCGTTGTCGGGCAGCAGCGACTGGTCGTCGAGCCGCGCATCGGCGCCCATCCTCACATCGAGGCCCAGCATTGAGTGGCGGCCGATGAAGCAGCGATCGGCGATGTCGACGGTGCCGATGATGAGCTGGCCATTCTCGATCCTGAGGCCGGGCAAATGCGTATCGGTGCCGATGCTGACATCGTTACCGATGCGAATGCAGTCCCAGGCGTAGACGAGGCTTGGGTTGAGCACACATCGGCGTCCGACCTTGGCCCCCATCGCGCGCCAGATGACAGGCGCCAGCGGCGTGCCATTGAGGGCCGACATGAAACTCAGATGCTGCAGCCGCGAGACGATCCACCAGCGGACGTAGTAGCCGCGCCACAGGGGATAGCGGCCGGCCCGGAAGCGGCCGATGAGCGCCCACTTGGCCACGATGGCGACCAGCACCAGGGTCACCCACATGGCCAGCGCTACCCCAAGAGCCAGGACGGCAAGGCTCGCGACCGAGGCCCGTCCCTGCAGCATGTCGATGCCGAGCGGCAGGATGTAGACAATCGGCAGCGCCAGCAGCGGCACAATCGACAGCAGGTAGATCACCTGAATGCCGGTGGTCCACCACGGCCGTTTCGGTGCCATGGCGGTGCTGGCTGCAGGTGCGGAGGCCTGCTCCTCCAGCGGTGCAGGGGCTGCCTCTGCACCCAAGTGTGCGGCGAGACTGCGCACCGTGCGATGACGATAGATGTCGCGCACCGGCACGGTGTAGCCCAGATCCGTGCGCAGAGACGCGACGAGCTGGGCCGCGAGCAGCGAATGCCCGCCCAGATCGGTAAAGAAATCCTGCTCCGGCCCAACCTTCGGCACGCGCAGCTGCTTGGCCCAGACCGCGGCGATGCGGGCCTCGACGGGAGACAGCTCGGCGTCGCCCTCGCCATCCTCCGCAACCAGCGCAAGCGCGGGAGGCGGCAGACGGCCGCGGTCGACCTTGCCGCTCACCAGCATGGGGAAGCTGTCGAGCGCGTCGAGATAGGCAGGCACCATGTATGCCGGCAGCCGGTCGCGCAGCACGGCAAGGATGCGCGAGCGATCGAGCGCCGTGACGCCGTCGGCAAGGAGCGCGTAGGCGGCCAGGCTCTGCAGGCCGGCGTCCTCGTACACCCGGACGGCGGCCGCCGTGATCTCCGGCTGCTCCAGCAGAACCGCCTCGATCTCGGACAGCTCGATGCGGTAGCCGCGCAGCTTGACCTGACTGTCGATGCGACCGAAGAACTCGAGCTCACCGCTCTCGCTCCAGCGCACCAGGTCGCCCGCCCTGTAGAGACGGATTTTCTGCGCCGGCCCGGCGTCGAACAAGAGGTCGCGTGCGGAGGGCGTCCATTCGATGAAGCTGCGGGCCGTCAGATCCGGCTGGTTCAGATAGCCGCGGGACAGGCCAGGGCCACCGATGAACAGCTCGCCCTTCTCGCCCGCCGGCACAGGCTGAAGCTCGGCGTCCAGCACATGGATGCTGTAGCCGCGCAGCGGCCGCCCGATGGTGACGGGCTTGCCCGTCTCGAGCACCGCCGCGGTCGCGTTGACCGTTGTCTCGGTCGGGCCATAGACGTTCAGCATCGTCAAGCCGGGCCGGGACCAGCGGTTGACCAGATCGATGTGGCACGCCTCGCCGCTGACCACGAGCTGCCGCAGCGACGGCACGTTCTGCGTCAGCGTCGACAGGAGCGTCGGCACCGTGGAGAGAAACGAGATCCTCCGACCCGTGAGATAGGCCGCGAGCTCGGCGCCGAACCGTGGGGTTGCGGCATCACCGCAAACGAGCGCCGCCCCGTTCGAGAACGCCATCCAGGTCTCTTCCACCGAACCATCGAAGCCGAGAGCGAAGCCCTGGAAAACCCGATCATCGGCCGTGGTGCTGCAGACATCATTGAACGCTGCGACAAAGTGCACGACGTTGCGATGCTCGGTGACGACCCCTTTGGGACGCCCGGTCGTCCCGGAGGTGAACAGCACATAGCAGACGTCGCAGGCGTTGACGCCCGTCTCAGTCCGGCACAACCGGCCGTCCTGAAGCGTTCCGGCCGAGGCGCGGTAGTGCTCTATGGTTACGATCTGCGCGCTCGAAATCTCGCGGATACGGGCCTCGTGCGCCGGCTCCGTGACAATGATCGCAAGATTGGCCGCGTCGGCAATGTAGCGCAGCCGGTCGTTGGGCAGCGACGGCTCGATCGGCACATAGGCCGCGCCCGATTTGAGTACCGCAAGAATGGTTATGATCGGCCACTCGGAGCGATCCAGCGAGATGCCGACGAAGGAGCCGCGGCCGACGCCCAGGCTGCGCAGATACCGCGCCATCCTGTTCGCCTCGGCATCCGCGCCGCTATAGGTCAGAACGCGATCGCCACATTCCAGTGCCGTCGCCGTTGGGGTCAGGTCGGCCTGCCGCTCGAAGAGCTCGTGCAGGCAGGTGGCCTCTTGCGCCGATTTCAATGTTGACAGCGCGTCTGCCGCCCCACCGGGCGCATCGGAGAGCGCATCGGCGGCATCCCTGGCCATGAGGGAAGCCGGCGCAGCCCGGTAGGCGCTGCCGGAGACCGCCAGTGCCGCCTCCATGCCTGAAAGACGCATGCCCCTGAGAGCGAAGTCCAGGCGATCTCTCGAAATCGAACTCATGCGTATCCTGGAACGTGTGTCTGGCGCCTCAGCTCGAGCGCCACGCCCCGCTCGCACGCAAAGTTCGTGCCGCCTTGCCGCAGGACGAGCACACGGCCAAGGCGGCTTACAGGCAATTGGCTAACCATTAATGACGAGCCGAACTGCTCCAGGACGGGACCGGTCCGGGAATTGCGAAGCCGTGACCACGTGTTCGCATTTGGTACGGAGCTGCGTTATGTCCCTCAACGACGTCCTGGGTTTCGAGAATTCCTCGGGCCTCTATGCCTCGACGCCCAAGGAAGATTTTCTTAACCACGCCTGGCAGGACAAGAACTCCATCATCCGTATCGAGCAGCTCGAGGCTGTCGTGCGCGACAAGATCGCGCCTGCCGCTCTGAGCGAGATCCGCGACGGCCTGAAGAAGGTCGGCATGTCGATACGCCTCAATCCCTACATCATGGAGCTGATCGACTGGCGGAACGTGGAAACCGACCCCATTCGCCGGCAATTCCTCCCGATGATCTCGGAGCTGGAGGCGGACCATCCCTGCATGTCGGTCGACTCCCTGGAGGAGAGGAACACGTCGCCGGCGCCCAATCTCGTTCACCGCTACCCCGACAAGGTGCTCTTTCTCGTGACCTCGGTCTGCCCGGTCTACTGCCAGTATTGCACCCGCAGCTATGCCGTAGGCCAGGACACACCCTCGCTGCAGAAGGACAATGTCACCAGTGCCAACGGCTGGGCGGCGGCGCTGGACTACATCCGGTCCACTCCGACCATCGAGGACGTGGTCGTGTCAGGCGGCGACATTGCAAGATTGAAGCCGCAGAACATCAAGGTTCTCGGCAACGCCTTGCTGGACATCGAGCACGTGCGGCGGATCCGGTTCGCGACCAAATCGGTATCCGTGCAGCCCATGAAGTTCCTGTCGGACGACGCCTGGTTCTCCGCCATCGCCGAGGTCGCGAAGCGGGGCCGGGATATGTTCAAGAGCGTGTTCGTGCACACCCACTTCAATCACCCGCGGGAGGTCACGCCGCTGGTTGAGAAGGCCATGCGGCGGCTGTTCGCGGAAAGCATCTATGTGCGCAACCAGGCCGTGCTGCTGCGCGGCGTCAACGACGACTCCAAGACGCTCATCGAACTCACCAAGAAGCTCGGGCGGGTGAACATCCAGCCCTACTACGTGTACTCCTGCGACATGGTCATGGGCACCGAGCACTTCCGCGTCTCCATCGAGGAGATGCAGCACCTCGAGCGGGAGGTGCGCGGTGCGACGGCGGGCTTCAATACGCCGCTGTTCATCGTCGATGCTCCCGGCGGCGGCGGCAAGCGCGATGTCCACAGCTACGAGTACCGCAACGACAAGTACGGCGTCACCGGCTACCGGTCACCCTCCGTGGACCGCAACCGGATGTACTTCCACTTCGATCCGTTGCGCACTCTGGATGCGGAAGCTCGCGCGGAATGGCGCGCGCCCGGTGGCCGCGAGGCCATTCTGGAGCGCCTCCGCCTCGCCAAGCCGATCCCCGTGGCGGCCGAGTAGCGCGTTCCGCAGGTGGCCCGCACCCGTGGAACGTCGCTCGGAGCGAGCCATGACCTCCATTCGTGTCTACCGTGCAGACCTCGGTCGGTTGTCGACTGAGACCTCTCTGGCTCTGCTCGACGAAGCCGAGCAGAGCCACGCCGCGCGCGTGTCCAACCGCCAGGCCAGGGACGAGTTCGCCAGAACTCGGGCGCTCCTGCGCGCATTGCTGGCGCGGCATACGGGCCGGCCGGCCGGCGCCCTCCAGATCACGGCCGGCGCTTACGGCAAGCCGGCTCTGGTCGGGGCCGAGGGTGTGCACTTCAACGTCTCGCACAGCGGCGGCCTGGCTCTGATCGCCATCGCCCCGTCGGACGTCGGCATCGACATCGAGCGCATGGACAGCAGCGTCGACTACCGGGGCGTGGCGGGCACGATCTTCAGCCGCGCGGAGAACGAGCGGTTGCACCGCGCACCGGAAGCCCAGCGCGGCGATGTCTTCTTTTCGATCTGGACCAGAAAGGAGGCCTACCTCAAGGCGACGGGCCAGGGCTTCTCGTCCGCACTGCCCATGATCTCGACCGCTGCCGGCAACGGCGCCATCGAGGATCGCACCCACGCCTGCGGCGCGCCCTATTGGCACGCGTTCGACGTGCCTGTTCCGGCACACTTCAAGGCGGCCCTGGTGACGACCAGCCGGAATTGCACAATCGACATCGAGGATGTCGTGAGTGCCACCCAATCATCCCAGCCTTGGGCGTCAGCCTGAGCGCCAAAACCTTGCTCCCTCTCCCCATTCTTCATGGGGTTAGGGTGCGGGGCAGAAGCTTGCCCCCGCGCTCCGTACGTCGCGGCCCCGGGCGGCACTGCTTGGTTGCCTGTCGGGCTAGAAGCCATGCTTGCGCAGGAATGCGATGATGTCTCGCGTCGCGGTTGCCTTGAGTTCCTTCGTTCCGCCGCAGCATCTCGTGCCCAGGGTCATGCACGTGTTCTTGGCCCACGTGTGCCAGCCATCCTCGGGCACAAGCTCGCCCGTGTCGGCCGAGAACATCTGGCCATTGTCCTCGATCCACACCCGGCACTGCGAGTAGTTCTCCGCCTTGGGATCGTACTCGGGGGCTGCGCCCAGCTCCTCCCAGGCGTGGTGCGCACCCTGGTAGACCTTGGTCTGGACGCGCTTGTTCCCGGCCGCCTTGATGCGATCGGCCTGCGTCAGGCAGGCTTGCGCGGGGGTTTGCTCGTCGAGCTCGGCGAGCATGAAGAGCATAGGGGCACCCGTCGAGTCGACCCGGCGATTGGTCCAGGTGCAGTCGGGCGAGATGGCGATGTGCGCCGCAAAGGCCTCATCGTCGGCGCCCATCCATTTCCGCCTGACCGAGAACGCCGTATTCATGGCGGCGCTGCCGCCCTTGGAAACGCCCATGATGGCGATGCGATTGGCCCTGAACCGCTTGTCGGCGACCAGCTCCTGCAGCGCTGCGATCGCATCGTTCTCGACGTCCCACACTTCGAGCTGGCTCTGATCATAGACCGAATCGGTGAGACCCCGGGGCGTGAAGCTGTCGACGACCACGGCGGCAATGCCGGCCTTCACCAGCTCCTTCGCGTAATAGATCTCGCGCTCGTCCTCGACCCCGCTGCTCGATGGCACAATGACGACGGCAGAGATCGGAAACTCTGCCTGCCTGGGAAGATAGAGGGTGGCGGCGATGTCGACATGCTCATCGTTCGTCGTGTCGGGAACGACGTTGGTGCCGAAGGTCATCGCCTCGGTCGTATAGGGCTCCTCCGGCCGGACAGGCCAGGCCAGGAAGGCGCCCAATGCGACAATGAGCACAGCCGCACCGGCGAGCACGCGACGGTTCTTCAAGCTGGACGTCACGGCTCTCACGTTACGAAGTCCTTGCTGGAGCGGAGGCGGCAAGAGTGGAGGGCTCATGCGCTGGGCGCGGCGGCGTCGACCAGGAAATCGATGGGGTAGTCGACCCATCCTTGCCGATCCTCCCGCCGCAGCCAGAACTTGACCACGCGCCGGTCGAGATCGACGATGGCGCGCGCAATCGTATTCCTGTTGAGGACGCTGTCCGTCCTGCCGCGCGCCGTGTCGCCGGTGAGCCGCATCAGGCTCGCCTCGTCCATCGATGCGCGCACAAGGCTACACGCCGTATCATAACGCCGGAACGTGCTCTTTCCGTCGGGATCACCTGCGAGCCTGGCCAGGTCGGGATGCAGCATGTGATTGGTGTGCACGAAGGGCGTCGGCGGCCGATCCACGACGTGCCGGGTCGCCGTGCACTCCACCACCGTCAGCCGGCCGCTGCGATGGATGAGGTTGTGGGCAAAGCCGGACGAGCGCGGGACAGCGAGCAGCCTGCCGAGCTCAGCATCCGCGTCGCTCAGCTCCGACACCGCGCGGGCCAGCACGATCTTGGGGATACCCGGTTGCCAATCCGAATGGCTGAGACTGTTGATCGCCTGAACGTATCCGCGCGAGCAGATCGTCAGCGCGGTGCCGCCCAGCGGACAGCCGTAGTAGTAGAGCTCGAGCGTCGTCACGCTCCCGCACGTCTTCTTCAGGATGCAGATGTCGTCGGCGGCGTCGGCGTCCCAGTCCTCGTTATGGGCAATCAGGCGCCCGCCATTCGTGACAACCGTGGTGCATTTCTCCGACTCGTCGTCATCCAGCTCGTCCTCGATGCTCATCGTCCACAGATCGAGCAGCGGAAGCCGTGCTGCATCGGCATAGGCCTGCAGCTCCTCGGCATAGGCGGGGAAGTGCTTGAGCGTGCAAGACCACAGGACTTCGGCATCGCGCCGACGGCGCTGCCAGGCCTTGCTGTCCCGCTCCTCCATGATGTAGTCGCGCACGACAGGGCCAAACAGGCGCCCAAGTTCGCGCCCGCACGCGCGGGGGGTTTCGCCTGCAACCTCGTGATAGTTTCGATGCACCATGGCCCAGGGTCTCTGACGCGGCTTCTCTTGCTCGCAGGTCGGTCGGATCTACGGTTAGCGAGTGTGCCAAGCAAGCCGGATGCCAGGGTCTTAACCTCATTGTTGCCGGCACGATGAATCTCAGCGCTTCAACGGGCGGCGTTTACCATTTGTTGTCCGTGCATGAGCGCGCGGCCGCGCCCTGCCCGTGATCTGGCACTCAAATTGCTCGATACGCGTCGTGGAAATCCTGCAACCAGGCAATATGCCCCGAGGGCCAGCATGACAGCGACACCGAAGAGTGACCTTTCCCATCTTGAGGAGCCTACGTCTCGAAATCGAACACTGCGCAAGATTGCCGCCAGAGTTGCCATCGCGGCCGTGGCCGGCGTCGCGCTGGCGGCCACTTTGGCCCGGGCGAACGATGTCGCCGCAACGCCCTCCACGTCGACATCCACGTGCGCGCGCGGAGGCGTGATCTGGTGGAACGAGCTGCTCGCTCCGGAGACCGAAAAGCTGACCGAGTTCTATGCCAAGGTGGTCGGGTGGAAGACCAAGGTCGTGGATGCGGAGGACCAGACCCAGCCCCCGCGCACACCCAACGACCGCTACACGATCTTCATGGACGGCGACCAGGAGGTTGCCGGCCTGATGCGAGCCAACCATCCCGAGGCCGTGCATTCCGGATTGGGCTGGTTCACCTACATCCAGGTTGCCGACGTCGAAGCCGCAGCAGCGACCGCCGAGGCGAGCGGCGGCACCGTTCTGCGCCCGCCCGCGGCGACGGCCGACGGCGCCCGCATCGCCGTCATCAGCGACCCCATGGGCAACGTCTTCGGTCTGGTCGCACCGGCCAAACGGGGATCGTGCTGACATCGTCAGCCCGATCGGCTCAGGAGGGAAGCATGAAGGCATTCATCGCCAGGAACCGCAGCGGCTCCGTCACCAGGGGCTGGCTCCTGCGCACCGGCACCTCGATCGACTCGACCATGTGCGGCTGGCGCCGCGGCCCGGTCGAGGAGACTGTCGAGGAGGTATCGGTGGAGGCTGCAGTCCGTGCCGCCGCTGAAAACAGGCCCGGCCGGCTCAGCGGGCTCATCCTGGGAGAGCCCGCACCCGCCGCCGCGTCCGTGGAGCGGTCGAGCGGACGGTAGGTGGACGCAAAAGCACGGCGAATTTCGGCCATTTCTGCCAGAAAAGAAAAGAGCCGCGGCAATCACCGCGGCTCCTTCTTCTTGGGATTCTGGAGCGCCGCCTGTCAGCGGCCGAGAGGCACGCGGAAGTTGACCGTTCCATAAGTGCTTTCGTCGAAGCCCTTGCGCACGTCGTTGTGATCGCCGAACTGGTGGCCCACCGAGAGCAGGAGCGTGCCCGTGGTGTGGCCCAGCGGAACGTCGAAGGCAATGAAGCCGCCGACCCGCTGCGCCTCTCCGGAGACATCGCCCAAGGCCCAGGCCTCCGGACCAACCGTGATACGACCGAACTTGTGACCCACGCGGGCAAGCGCGTAGTAGGAATCGAAGGCGGTCGAGTAGCTGCCGTTGATGGCGAAATACAGCGGCGAGTTGATGCGGTCATTCGACTCTATATCGACGGCCACCTTGAAGCCGGTTTCAGACCCCCTGAGCTTGTTGTCGGGATCGTCCGGCGAAATCCTGTGGTCCTGGTAGTCGACGCCGAGATAGACGGCCAAGTCATAGCCGTTGCGGACCCACTGATAGCCCAGCATGACATCGCCCTGCCAGTAGCGGGCCTCAAAGCTCACATCTTCAACCCGGTAGTCGTAGAACCCCCGGGTGCCCAGCATCCGCAGGATGATTCCGTCACGGTCGAGGTCACGATTGAACGCATAGTAGAAGCCGAGATAGCCCTCTTGCGCCTTCTGCGTCGCCTCGTAGCCGGAAATTACGACGGCCGGATAGACGGGGTCCCGCCCATTTCCGTTGCCCCCGCCGGCAATGGCAGGCGAACTTACTGCCGCGCAGACGGCCAAAGTCCACCCCAAAACCGCACCGCGCCCGATCCTCAAGATCGCCATTCCCGCTCTCCATCGCCGAATCAAATCAGGGAAACTCATTTTGGACGTTTAGCTGAGTCGCCGCTCGCGATCTGCAGTGCAGATGTCATCTGCTCACGCCTGTAGCAAATGCGCCACGGGCACTTCTACGCGGAGGCGACCACTCAGACACGCCTGCTCGACTGTGCGTCGGACATGCAACCCGCTGTGGCATCCTGAGCGCCAGCGACCGACGGCGCGCGCAACGTAGTAGGACAACTGTTAACGGTTTATTGCCGCTGCACGAGAGCGCGGCAGCGTGTTGCGCACTCACCACGACCGCAGTTGATGCAGCCGGCGGCGATGCTGCATCGGCCCGCGGACGGCCGGCGAAGAAACGCCTCGCCCGAGACGCAGGCACGGGAACAGATGCAACCGGCCGCACGCTTCGCCCACCGGCCTGGATGGCGCGACGACTTGCAGCTCCCCGCCACCTGAGACCGGTAATTTTCCACTGGCCGACGGAGAGCCGCGGGCGCCCGATCAGGCGGCGCGCTGGGCCGCTGCCTTCTGGGCCGCGTCGCGCAGCTCCCGGCGCAGCACCTTGCCGACGTTGGTCTTGGGCAGCTCCTGCTGGAAGACGATGTATTTCGGCTTCTTGTAGCCGGTGAGCTGCTCGGCGCAGAACTTCATGAGCGCCTGCTCGGTCAGCGCCGGATCCTTCCGGGCGACGAACAGAACCACCGCCTCTCCCGAGGCCGCATCGGGCACGCCGACGACGGCGCACTCGAGCACGCCGGGGTGGCTGGCCACGACATCCTCCACCTCGTTGGGGAACACGTTGAAGCCCGACACCAGGATCATGTCCTTCTTGCGGTCCACGATCTTCACCTGGCCGCCGGCGTCCATCACGCCGATGTCGCCGGTCTTGAAGAAGCCGTCGGGCGTCATGACGTTGGCGGTCTCCTCCGGCCGCTGCCAATAGCCGACCATCACCTGGGGCCCGCGCGCGCAGATTTCGCCCGGCTCGCCGAGCGCCACCTCCTTGCCGTCATCGTCGCGGATCGAGATTTCGGTCGACGGCACGGGCAGCCCGATCGTGCCGGTATATTCGGCATTGTCGGCGCGGTTGCAGGTGAGCGTCGGCGAGGTCTCGGACAGCCCGTAGCCTTCGATGATGGGGCAGCCGGTGAGCTTGAAGAACCGGTCGGCCACCGCCCGCTGCACCGCCATGCCGCCGCCATTGGCGGCCTTCAGCCCGCTGAAGTCGAGCTTGGCGAACTCGGGGTTGTTCAAAAGCCCGTTGTAGAGCGTGTTGACCGCCGGCAGCATGTTGAACTCATACTTGGCCAGCTCCTTGATGAAGCCCGGGATGTCGCGCGGGTTCGGGATCAGCAGACACATGGCGCCGATGCGCATGCCGAGCAGTCCGCACGCGGTCAGCGCGAAGATGTGATAGAGCGGCAGGGCCGTCACGATCGTCATCTGATCGACCTGCTTGCCCTTCTTGAGCGCCGGCTGCAGCCATGCCTCGTTCTGCAGCACGTTGGCGATGATGTTGCGGTGGAGCAGGGTTGCGCCCTTGGATACGCCGGTCGTGCCGCCGGTGTACTGCAGGAAGGCCACGTCGTCGCGGCTGATCTCGGGCTTCTTGAGCTGCATGCGGCGCCCGGCCGCGATCACGTCATTGAACTTGACGGCACCGGGCAGCGCGAAGGCCGGCACCATCTTCTTCACCCGGCGCACCACGAGATTGACGATGGGGCCTTTCGGGAAGCCCAGCAGGTCGCCCATGCTGGCCAGCACGATGTGCTGGATGGGGGTCTTGGAGCGCACCTGCTCCAGCGTCTTGGCGAAATTCTCGATGATGATGATCGCCTTGGCGCCGGAATCCTTGAGCTGATGCTCAAGCTCGCGCGGCGTGTAGAGGGGATTGACGTTCACCACTACGTAGCCGGCGCGCAGAATGCCGGCGATGCACACCGGGTATTGCAGCACGTTGGGCATCATCACGGCGACCCTGTCGCCGCGGGCAAGGCCTTTGCTCTGCAGCCAGGCGCCCAGCGCCTGGGACATCTCATCGAGCTGACCGTAGGTCAGCTTCTTGTCCATGCAGGCGTAGGCGGCCCTGCTCTTGTATTTCGCAAAACTCTCCTCAAACAGCGCCACAACCGAGGGATATTGCGTGGCGTCGATGTCTGCTGCCACGCCAGGCGGATAGTTCTTGACCCAAATGCGATCCATGTGGCGTCTCCCAATGTGCGGCTTCTGTTTGCCACCACATTAGGACGTCTAACCCGGATTGCGAACTGCCCTTGTGAGACTCCGCGGACGTTTTTTTTACCTCGACCCTGAACGGCCGCTTCCCTCAGCGCCCGCTCCGAAGGTTGATCGCTGTTGGCGAGCCGCGGCGCTTGCGCCCTATTTCTGCTGCATGTTCTGCGCAGCTTCCATCATCAGGCGGCTCAGTTCCTGCGCTTGCAGCGCATAAGCCTGAATCTGCGTTTGTGCATGGCGGCTCTGGATGCTGAGCACGTCGGTCAGATCCTTGGCATTGGCAAGCTCAGTCGCCAGATTGAAGCAGGCGTCGCCGTTCTGCTTGGCAAACTTCACCGCGCGGTCCTGAACGATCTTGAACCCCGCCGTCATGGCATTGGCAGGCGTGGCATTGGTCCACATGCCCATGGCTTGGGTCATGGCATCCATGAACTGGCCATAGGCGGTGCGGGCATGCTCAAGATTTTTTTCCGTGAGATCGCGCAGCTGTTGAGGGATCTCGAAGGGTGGGGGTTGGGCCATGGGATCCTCCGCAAGGGATGAGGTGATGCCGACACCATAGCCGCCGCAAAGCTGAAAATCCCGCTAAACGTCAGCGGAGAACCCCAGGTTTTCGTCGACGGGCCCATGGGGGATCGATGGGGGGATCGATGGGGGATCGATGGCGGATCGCTGGCGCCGTGGCATGCAGCCATGACAACATATTGATCACGCGGGAGAAACTTGCATTGCCGCATGGGCCTGCGCCGCAGATGCCGCAAAGCGGGACCTTGGCTGCTATGTGGAGTACTGGGCGAACTGCATGGTGGTGGCCCGCGCCCGGTAGTCGGTGCGCACATTGACGACGGCCACCATCCCCTGATCGACCTTGCGTTGCGCGCGATCGAGGGCGGGCCGGATATCTTCGGCCTTGTCGACATACGCGCCATAGCACCCGAGCGCCTCCGCCATCCTGTCGAAGCGCGTGTAGCCGAGATCGCGCCCCGGCTTGTCGCGGTTGGGGTCGGCGGTCCAGCCACCGTTGAGACTGATCACCACCAGAACCGGAAGTTTATGGCGCACGGCCGTATCCAGCTCCATGGCGTTGAGCCCAAACGAGCCGTCGCCATGCACCACGATCACCTGCTTGTCGGGCTTGGCGAGCTTGGCCCCCAGGCCGAACGGCAGGCCCACACCCATGGTGCCGAACGGACCCGAGTTGAGGCGGTGGCCGGGCGCATAGGTTGGCATCGATTGTCGGCCGTAGTTCAGAATTTCCTGCCCGTCGACCACCAGGATGGCATCGCGCCGCATGAAGGCGCTGATCTCCTCGCACAGCCGCAGGGGGTGGATGTCGCCGTCCTCGACGGGCTTGTTGGCGCCCGGCGCCGCGAGCTTGGCCGCAACGCCGTCGGCAAGCGTCTTGCGCCAGACCTTGTAGCGGTCGGGATCGACCTTGCCTTTCATGCCGGCGAGGAGTTGGCCCAGCACGCTTCGGCAGTCGCCGACGATGCCGATGTCCACCTTGCGCGCCGCCGTGGCGATCTCGCCCGGATCGATGTCGATGCGGGCGATCTTGGCGGCCGCGTTGAAGCGCGGCGGCGCAGCGTGGCTGATGATGTAGTTCATGCGCGTGCCGAGCACGATGATGAGGTCTGCATCTCTGAAGGCTGTGGACCGCATGGTGAGGTACGACAGCGGATGATCATCCGGCACCACGCCGCGCCCCTGCGGCGTCGTGTAGAACGGGATGCCGGCCTGCTCGACGAATTGCTGCATCTCGCTCCATGCCCGCGACCAGATCACGCCGCTGCCTGAGACGATCACCGGCCTCGTGGCGCGTGACAGGGCGAGCACCAGCGCATCGATCTGCTCGGGATCGCCCAGCGGGCGGGCGTTGAGGATCGGCCGCCCGCTCATCGACCAGTCGACCTGCTCCTCGGGGAGCTTGGCATAGAGAACATCGCCCGGGAAATCGAGATAGGTCGGTCCCGGCTTGCCGCTCATGGCGTGCTGGAAGGCGTTGTTCACCTGCTCGGGAATGCGCTTCAGGTTATGGACCCGGTCCGCCCACTTCACGCAGCCCTTCATGATGGCGAGCTGGTCGATCTCCTGGAACACCTGGCGGCCGAACTGCAGAATTGGGCTCGAGCCGCCGATGGCGACCACCGGACAGCAATCGATCAGCGCATTGGCCATGCCGGTGGTGAGGTTGATGACGCCGGGGCCGCTGGCCGCCATGCACACGGAAGGCTTCTGCAGCAACCGGCTGTAGGCCTGGCCCATCAGCGCCGCAGCCTGCTCGTGGCGCACGTCGATCGGGCGGATGCCCTCCTTGATGCACGAGGATTCCGCCAGCAGCATCGGCCCGCCCATCAGGAAGAACAGGTTGTCCGTGCCTTCCGTCTTCAAGGCCTTGGCCAGGATTTCCGAGCCGGTCAACTCAGCCATGATGCGTCCTCCGCCCTATGTCTTCTGCGGCGTGCCTCGCTCGTCACCGCTCGGGTGACGCTGAATGACACGGTCCTGCTCGAGGTCGGCGATGTCGCGCGCACTCAACCCGAGCCAGCGCTCGAGAACCTCGCCGGTGTGCTGCCCGAGAGCGGGTGCCGGGGTGACGGCCGCCGTCGCACCGTTGTGGCGCACGGGCCAGCTCGGCATGGCAAACGCCTCGCTACTGGAATGCGCAACGGTCTGCAGAATTCCCCGCTGCACGAAGCTGGCATCCTCGGCAAGCTCCTTGGTATCGAGCACGGCGCCTGCAGGAATGCCCGCATCGCCCAGGATGCGCATGGCCGTGTGCTTGTCGTGCCGCCGGGTCCATTCGGCCACCATGGCGTCGATCTCGGCCTCATGCCGCTCGCGCGATTTCGGATCGCCGAGGCGATCATCCCCCACCAGATCCGCGCGCCCCAGCACACCCAGCAGCCGCTTCCAATGCTCGGGGTTGGCGCGGCTGGTGTAGACGTAGACATAGTCGTTGGGACCGCCGCCCCGGCAGGGATAGATGCCGCACGGCGGATTGCCGCCGGAAATGGACCTGTCCCCAGCACGCGGCACCGGCCCACCCCGCAAGGCCTGCGCGGCAAAGGCGAGGCGGATGTACTGCAGCATGGCATCCTGCATCGCGATCTGGACCCGCTGCCCCTTGCCGGAGGTCTTCTTCTCGTAGAGGGCGCCCAGAATGCTGACGGCGAGCAGCATGCCGGTGCCGGTGTCGCCCAGCGTGGGTCCGGGCTTGATCGGGCGGCCGTCGGGCTCGCCGCTGATGCTCATGACGCCGCCGACGGCCTGCGCGATCATGTCGAACGCCAGGTTGCTCTCGAACGGACTGCCGTCGCCGAAGCCCTTGACCTGGGCGTAGACGATGCCGGGGTTGGCCTGGGAGACGACATCGTAGCCAAGGCCCAGGCGCTCGATGGCGCCGGGCGCGAAATTCTCGACCAACACGTCGGCCTCGCGGGCGAGATCGAGAACGATCTTCTTGCCGGCCGCAGACTTGAGGTCGATGGCCAGCGACTTCTTGTTGGCGTTGAAGATCAGGAAGTAGAACGAGGGCCCGCCGGGCCGTCCGAGAATGACGCGGCCCGGATCCCCGCCTTTCGGGTTCTCGACCTTCACGACCTCCGCGCCGAGCCACGCCAGCGCCTCCGTGCACGCGGGGCCCGCCTCGAACTGCGAGAGATCCAATACGCGCACGCCCTCAAGACAGGTGAGCGGCCTCCCCTCTTGCTCCATCGCGTCTCCACTCCCAGCGAGACATTTTTCTTTGGTCCTATTTAACCGCCTCTGCACCCTTCAAGACAAATGCCCAGTGTGCAGATCTGCCCTCAAACGGTGGCGACCGGCGTTGCCGGCGAGCCGACCGCACCTGGCAATCGCAACGGCGGCGCCGTCAGCAGAAAGCGGCTGCGGTTGTGGCTTCTGAGCCAATCGGCGAGTTCGGAGAGGCGCCAGATTTCGCCCAGATTGACGCCTGTCTTGAACAGGCAGTGCTGGTGCAGGGGCAGCATGGCGCACTGGCCGGGCCGCAGCGGCTGGTTGTGCACCTCCACCGCATAGTTGTCGGAGATGAGGGCGACCAGCCGCGTCTGCGTGATCCATTGCTTCAAGCGCTCGTCGTTGCCGTCGAGGCCGGTGCAGCTTGTTTCCAGCGTCTGCCGGTCGGGGGTCTTGTGGCCCTCGAGGATGACGTCGTCGAAGCCGGTTCTCAGGCACACGAAATCCCCAGCGTCCACCGTGAGGCCGTCGGCGGCCATGATGCGCATCAGGTCGTCATAGCCCACGGCATGGCGCCTGCGGCCGTAGTGGGCGAAGAGGTCGATCATGACGGCACGCCCCTGCAGGCAGTGCACGGCCATGTTCTCGACGCCGAGCGCGTTGGCGGACGAAGTGCTCTTGGCCTCGACAAACGTGCCTGGCATCGCGCCGGCGTCTCTCGCCGCGCTCGGACCCACCAGGTCGATGCCGCCGCGATAGCCGTTGTAGAACACCGCCTCCGGCTTGCCGTCTGCATCCGCATCGAACAGCGCGCCCACGTGCGCCAGCGAATCCCACTGCGTCGAGTATTGCAGGTGCATGATCACGAGGTCGTCATTGATGACGTCCGTCATGCCGGGGTTTTCCCACTCGGTGCGGTAGTGCCAGTTGGGCTTGTCGCCCCGCAGCGACGGGCGGATTTGCGGCGGGTGCCGGCGCGGATTGAGGACATTGCCGCCGGGATAATCGAGCGGCATGGAGAGGCAGAAGGTCTTGCCCTCCTTCACCTCGGCGATGCCCTGCTTGACTTTCTCCGGCGTCAGCTCGTTCAGGCGGCCGAGCTGGTCGTTGGGCCCATAGTCGCCCCAGGTGGAATTCTCAGGCCGTTTCTGCCAGCGCGCGTTGCCTGCCATGCTCGCCTCCCCGTCCATGCGACGTGCCCATTGTGGGTCCGGGGCGCGGGGCTGGCAAATTTTGTTTCGGAAGCTCGGCCTAGCGCCCCGAGCGGAAGGGGCCGGAGTAGTGTCCGCCGATGAAGGAGTGCCGGCCGGAGCCGCCGATGATCGCGTTGGCGATCACCGTACCGACAACCGTCACAATAATGCCGATGACGATCTGCGACATCCAGGTTTGCATGGCGACCGCTGCCCTTCAAGCGATGAGCACGACCGGCAGACGCTAGGACCCGTCGGCGGCGGAATTGGGACTGAGGGCGCCGCCAATGGGCGTGCGGCAGCCGCGTCCGAACATGAGGGCCCCGCCTTGACTATTGGCGCATCGGCGCCTTGAGGGCTATTGGCGCATCGGCGCCTTGAGGCGCGCCACCTGCTCGGCCTCCTCGCGCACACCCCGCCAGAGGGTCTCGGCCTCGTCGGGATCGAGCCCATAGGGCGGCTCGTCGTCGAACCGAATGAGCACCAGACGCTCGTGCTTGGCGCTGCCAACGGCCATCTGGCGCGGCATCCTGGTGAATTGCGCTTTGCCAGGCTCGCTCAGACCGGCGGACAGCGACGTCAACACCTGCGCCAGATCGGCGGCCACGGCCGCCGGAAGGCTGATGGTCTGCCGCCGGCCGTCGGCGTCGACAAACGTCATCTCCAGCCGATGCTGCTTGCGTCTGGCGCGCGTCTGCACCAGTGCTTGCGCCTCGAACGTGCCCGACATGGCAGCCCCCCAAGTTGGCCAACGCTTGACGATGCGCGCCGGCGCGGCTGTGCACAAGGGGGGTGCGATGTTTTGGATTGCGATATGGGGCCACCTGTCATCCCGGATATTCGCCGCGGGCGAATATCCGGGACCCAGGTTCTACAAGGACGTTGCTTGACCCCGCGCTACATGCGGCCCAGCCAATCGTCCACGTCCTTCTTCACCTGATCCTTGGCGTAGCCATAGCGCGCCTGGATCTTGCCTTCGAGCTGCTCGCGATTGCCGTTGATCTGGGTGAGATCATCGTCGGTGAGCTTGCCCCATTGCTCCTTGAGCTTGCCGGTCAACTGCTTCCAGTTACCCTCCACGCGATCCCAGTTCATAGGGGAGACTCCTTTTTTTCTGATCGTACAGCTTGATCGAGGCTATGAGCGCGCACGGATGGCCGGCCGCTCCTGCAGGGTCTAACGCTCCGATGCAGGCATGGTTCCGGTGCCGCTTTGCGGCCGGCTTGGGTGCCGTGCCATGGGCGCGGCCCACTGAGCAATCGCGCCGCTTGCGCAGCAGGTGCCGGCAGCTTGGCCGCCACGCTGCGCGAGACGGACTAGCCGTTCTCTCGCAGCTTGAAACGCTGGATCTTGCCCGTCGCGGTCTTGGGCAGGCTGTCGACAATCTCGATCCAGCGCGGATATTTCCACATGCCGGCCTTGGCCTTCACATGCTCCTTCAAGGCGTCCTGCAGACCATTGGGCGCGGGCTTGCCGGGCTTCAGCACAATGAAGGCCTTGGGCTTCAGCAAGCCGTCGGTGTCCTCCTTCGGCACCACCGCCGCCTCCAGCACGGCATCATGACCGATGAGCGCGCTCTCGACCTCGAACGGCGAAACCCAGATGCCCGACACCTTGAACATGTCGTCGGTGCGGCCCTGGTAGGTGTAGAAGCCCTCGGCGTCCTTAATGTACTTGTCGCCTGATCGTGTCCAGTTGCCTTCGAACGTGGCGCGGCTCTTGGCGCGCTGGTTCCAGTAGCCGTCACCGGCGCTCGGTCCCCGCACCAGCATCTCGCCGACCTCCCCGTCGGGCACGTCGTTGCCGTTCTCGTCCACCAGCCGGATCTCATAGCCCGGCACCGGCCGCCCCGACGTGCCGTACTTCAGCGCGCGGGGACTGTTGCATACGTACTGATGCAGCATCTCGGTCGAGCCCACGCCGTCGAGGATGTCGACGCCGAACTTGGCCCGAAAGGCGTTGCCGATGTCGGCCGGCAGCGCCTCGCCGGCGGACACGCATTGGCGCAGGCGCTGCGAGCCGTTCTCCGGTATGCCCTCAGGATAGGCAAGCATCGCGGCATAGAGCGTGGGGGCGCCGAAGAACATGGTCGGCTGATATTGCTTCAGCGTGCGGAACACCGCTTCCGGCGTCGGGCGCTCGGGCAGCAGCACAGCGGTGGCACCGACCGACATGGGAAACGACATCGAGTTGCCGAGGCCGTAGGCGAAGAACAGCTTGGCGGCTGAATAGATGACGTCGTCCTCGCGAATGCCCAGACAGTCCTGGCCCGTCAGCCGGGCCGTCTCCATCGGGCTCGAGTGCACATGGCGCACCCCCTTCGGCATGCCCGTGGACCCGGAGGAGTAGAGCCAAAAGGCCGTTTCGTCGGCGCAGGTATCCGCCACCTCGGTCTCGGGCTGCTGGAAGCCCAATTCGCCGCGGAACGAGAGCGCAAAGGCCGGCGGCTCGCCGCCCGCAACGAACACATGCTTGAGAAACGGCAGCCGGCCGAGGATGGGCTGGACGACGGAGAGCAGCGGCGCCGACACGACCAGCGCCTTGGCGCGGCTGTCGTTCAGGATGTAGGCATACTGCTCCGCCGTCAGCAGCGTGTTGAGACAGACCGGCACCACGCCGGCCTTGATGGCGCCCCAGAACGCCACCGGAAAATCCACGCCATCGAGCAGCAGCAGGGCCACGCGCGCCTCGCGCGGTATGCCGTAGATCGCCAGCAGGTTGGCCATCCGGTTGGTGCGGGCCTGCAACTCGCCGTAGGCCAACGTCTCGCCGGGGTCGATGAACGCCGTCTTGGCTGCGCGGCCGAGGGCGACATTGCGGTCGACCATGTCAGCCGCCGCGTTGTAGATGCGCGGATAGTCCATGTCTCCTCCCCATCGGCGACCAGCACGGTACACGGGCGCGGGCCGCTCGCGTCTTGTGGGCTGATGCCTGCCAGAAGCAGCAGCCGGCACGACAACCTGCATCATACTGCAAGTTTCGACAGATTGAAGCCGGCACCTTTTGGCTTTTTTCGCGGTCGGATGTATTATTCTGCAGCAAGCTGGAATACGGAAATGGCATGCCCTCTCCAACCGAAATCGCCTCCGAGCAACGGCGCGGCGAAGGCCCGGCCGACGAAGCCTACCTGAGACGGGTCGGGGAGCGCGTGCGGCTGGGCCGTGCCCGGCGCGGCATGTCGCGCAAGATCCTGTCCAAGGCATCCGGCGTCTCGGAGCGCTACCTGGCCGAGCTGGAGCGGGGCGCCGGCAATGCCTCCCTGCTCGTCCTGCGCCAGATCGCGGATGCCCTGGGGCTGGAGGTCGCCCAGCTCATCGGCGACCAGCAGGAGCGGCCCATCGATCTGACCCTCGCCATCCACCAGCTCGAGCGCCTCTCGCCGCCCGAGCTTGCCGAGGCCCGGCGGTTGTTGGCCCAGCGCTTCGGCAAGCCGAGCGCCGCCGCGCAGGGGCGCATTGCCCTCATCGGTCTGCGCGGCGCCGGCAAGACCACGCTGGGCCTGCTTGCGGCGCAGGCGCTTGCCGTGCCCTTCGTGGAACTCGATCGCGAGATCGAGCGGGCGAGCGGCATGGAGCTCTCCGAGATTTTCGCCACGCACGGCCAGGCCATGTACCGCCGGCTCGAGCGCCAGTGCCTGGAGACGATCATCGAGCGCTTCGACCGCGCCGTGATCGCGACCGGCGGAAGCCTGGTGACGGAGCCGTCGACCTACGATCTCTTGCTGTCGGCGTGCTTCGTGGTTTGGCTGAGCGCCAAGCCGGACGAGCACATGGGCCGCGTGCTGGCGCAGGGCGACCTGCGCCCCATGGCCGAAGGTCCGCAGGCGATGGACGATCTCAAGATCATCCTCGAGAGCCGCACGGCGCTCTATGCCAAGGCCGACGTCGAGATCAATACGTCCGACAAGAACGAGGCGCAGGCCTTCGCCGCCCTGCTGGCAGCCGTGGCGCAGCGCAACGCGGCAGCAAACGCCGCGTCCTGAGCGCCGAAAACCCGCGCTGCCCCGCCCGCCACACCTTACGCGGGCTGCGCGCCCTGATCCACCAGCCGCACGATGTCGCGCATGATGGCATTGAGCTGGAAATCCTTGGGCGTGAAGACGGCGGCAACGCCCAGGCGCCTCAGCTTGGCCGCATCCTCGGGGGGAATGATGCCGCCGACGATCAACGGCACGTCATCCAGGCCGTCCTTGTGCATGCGCTCAACCACATCCTCGACCAGGGGCACGTGGCTGCCGGAGAGGATCGACAGCCCCACCACATGCACCGCCTCGTCCGACGCCGCGCGCACGATCTGGCTCGGTGTGAGACGGATGCCTTCGTAGACGACCTCCATGCCGCAGTCGCGCGCACGCACGGCGATCTGCTCGGCGCCGTTGGAGTGCCCGTCCAGCCCCGGCTTGCCCACCAGCAGCTTGATGCGCCGGCCCAGGCGCGAGGACACCCGTTCGACCTCCTGGCGCACCTCGTCCAAGCCGGTGTCGGCGCGCGCCGCCATGGCACGCGCAACGCCCGTCGGAGCGCGATATTCGCCGAATGCGGCGCGCAGCGCGGCACCCCATTCTCCGGTCGTGACGCCGGCCTTGGCGCAGGCGATCGACGGCTCCATCACGTTGCGGCCTTCCTTGGCGGCCCGCTCCAGATCCCGCAAGGCCCGCGTGACAGCCGCCGCGTCCCGCGCGGCGCGCCAGGCCGCAAGGCGGCCGACCTGCTCACGCTCGATCGCCGGGTCGACGGCTTCGATCGCGCCATCGGCGGTGACGAGCGGGGAAGCCTCCGTCTCGGTCCAGCGATTGACGCCGACGACGATCTGCTCGCCGGCCTCGATCCGGCGCAGCCGCTCGGTGTTGCTCTCGACCAGCGCGCGCTTCATCATGTCGATGGCGGCCACGGCGCCGCCCATGTCGTCGAGGCGGGCCAGCTCCGCCTTGGCGGCGCTCTTCAGCTCTGCGACCTTGCGCGCAATCGCCGTGGAGCCCGCGAAGATGTCCGGGTATTCGAGCAGATCGGTCTCGTACGCCAGGATCTGCTGCATGCGAATGGACCACTGCTGGTCCCAAGGCCGCGGCAGACCCAGGGCCTCGTTCCAGGCCGGCAGCTGCACGGCGCGCGCACGTGCATCCTTCGACAGCGTCACCGCCAGCATCTCGATCAGAATGCGATAGACGTTGTTCTCGGGCTGCTGCTCGGTCAGCCCCAGCGAGTTCACCTGCACGCCGTAGCGAAACAGCCGGTGCTTGGGATCGGTCACGCCGTAGCGTGTCGCCGTGATCTCGTCCCACAGCTCGGTGAAGGCGCGCATCTTGCACACCTCGGTGACGAACCGCAGGCCGGCGTTGACGAAGAACGAGATGCGCCCGACGATCGGACCGAAATCGCCGGATGCGACCTCGCCGGAGGCCTTGACCGCGTCCAGCACGGCCTGCGCGGTCGCCAGCGCGTAGGCAAGCTCCTGCACCGGCGTGGCCCCGGCCTCCTGCAGGTGATAGGAGCAGACATTGGTCGGGTTCCATTTCGGCATCGCGCCGCCGGTGAACAGGATGGTGTCCTTGATCAGGCGCAGCGACGGCCCGGGCGGAAACACGTAGGTGCCGCGCGAGAGATACTCCTTGATGATGTCGTTCTGGATCGTGCCCGTGAGCTTGGCGCGCTCAGCGCCCTGCTCGTCGGCGACGGCGACATAGAGCGCCAGCAGCCACGCCGCCGTGGCGTTGATGGTCATCGACGTGTTCATCTGCTCGAGCGGGATGCCGGTGAGCAGCGTGCGCATGTCGCCGAGATGGGAGACCGGCACGCCCACCTTGCCCACCTCGCCGCGCGCGAGCTCGTGGTCGGAATCATAACCGGTCTGCGTCGGCAGATCGAAAGCAATGGACAGGCCGGTCTGACCCTTGGCGAGGTTCTTGCGGTAGAGCTCGTTCGACTTGGCCGCCGTCGAGTGCCCCGAATAGGTCCGGATCAGCCAGGGCTTGTCGCGCACGGGTGTGCCAGAAGGCGGTTGCGCGCCTGTGCGCTGGGTCATGACGCCGTTTCCTTTCGCAAGCGCGAGATCGGGCCCAACCTAGCTCAGGCGGTGTGCGGCGCAAGACCATCCTTGCGCGACGCGGCAGAGGTCAGCGCCGGCCCTGCGCCATGGTGATGGCGTCTCTGAGCCTCCCGAACCAAGCCACGAGCGCTATTCCCGCGATGTTCCCGACGATCGAGGCAATGATGGTCCACATCGCCCACTGGTCCATCCTTCCGAAAACATAGACATCTCCAAGTATAAAAATGTATTGAACGAGAACAGAGCAGGTAAAAAGGACGGGGAAGGAAAATATCGCGAAGACAGCATTCGCCATGTAATCTCTGAGAACAAAGGCGGAAACCGCAGACAACGCGGCGATGAGACCAAGCGTTGGCCGATCGATGGCGTAGATATTGCCAAGATGCTTGATTATTTCATCCAAAGCACATCGCCGGCATGAGCTCTTGCGCGAAGGATGTCCGTGTGGCGCGCGCGTCCCTCAAGAGTATCCGTCTCGACTTAAGCAATACTTGCGGGTGCGCTGCAAAATTTGCTTGTGCGGTGCAGAGAACTGTCCGACCCTCCGGTGCACGGGCGCCGCAAGCAC
This sequence comes from Hyphomonadaceae bacterium, assembly GCA_019747815.1. Lineage (GTDB taxonomy): Bacteria > Pseudomonadota > Alphaproteobacteria > Rhizobiales > Hyphomicrobiaceae > AWTP1-13. The sequence continues at coordinate 176,011 of JAIEQJ010000022.1, read as the reverse complement.
CCGTGAGACCTCGGGAGGTGGCAGCAATGGCAGCACGCGCAAATCAACGATCGCAGACACCGTCCGCGGCATCGACGGGAACGGCGAGAGTGGTGCCCATGGCATCGGCCGTGGCTCAGCCGGCCACGGCGCCGGGGCTGGCGCGCAAGGACCTCTACGAGGTCGGCGAGATCCCGCCGCTCGGCCACGTGCCGTCAAAGATGTACGCATGGGCGATCCGCAAGGAACGCCACGGTCCTCCCGACCAGGCCATGCAGATCGAAGTGCTGCCGACGTGGGAGCTCGACAGCCACGACGTGCTCGTGCTCGTGATGGCGGCGGGCGTGAACTACAACGGCGTGTGGGCCTCGCTCGGCAAGCCGATCTCGACGCTCGATGTGCACAAGAACCCCTATCACATCGCCGGCTCGGACGCGGCCGGGATCGTCTACGCGGTCGGCTCGAAGGTGAAGCGCTGGAAGGTCGGCGATGAGGTCGTCATCCACTGCAACCAGGACGACGGCGACGACGAGGAATGCAACGGCGGCGATCCGATGTTCTCGCCCTCGCAGCGCATCTGGGGCTACGAGACGCCCGACGGCTCGTTTGCACAGTTCTGTCGCGTGCAGGATCGGCAACTGCTGGCGCGCCCCAAGCACCTGACGTGGGAGGAGAGCGCCTCCTACACTCTGGTGCTGGCGACCGCCTATCGCATGCTGTTCGGGCATCGCCCGCATGTCATTCGCCCGGGCCACAACATCCTGGTGTGGGGCGCTTCCGGCGGGCTTGGCTCGATGGCGGTGCAGCTCATTGCCACCGTCGGCGCCAATGCCATCGGCGTCGTGTCGGAGGACGACAAGCGCGAGTTCGTCATGCAGCTCGGGGCGCGCGGCGTCATCAACCGCAAGAAGTTCAACTGCTGGGGCGAGATGCCCCAGGTGGGGACGCCCGAGTACGACGCCTGGTTCAAGGAGGTGCGCAAGTTCGGCGCCGCCATCTGGGAGATCACCGGCAAGGGCAACAATGTCGATTTCGTGTTCGAGCATCCCGGTGCCGCCACCTTTCCGGTCTCGGTGTTCGTCGTGAAGCGCGGCGGCATGGTCGTCATCTGCGCCGGCACGACCGGGTACAACCTGACGATGGATGCGCGCTATTTGTGGATGCATCAGAAGCGCGTGCAGGGCTCGCACTTCGCCAACCTGCTGCAGGCGGCTCAGGCCAACAAGCTCGTCATCGAGCGCCGGATCGATCCGGCGATGTCAGAGGTCTTCCCCTGGGCCCAGATCCCCAAGGCGCACACCCGCATGTGGAAGAACGAGCACAAGCCCGGCAACATGGCGGTGCTCGTCAGCGCCCCGGCCACGGGCCTGCGCACGTTCGAGGACGCGATCGAGGAAAGCCGCAAGCGGTTCGGTTGACGGGCGCCGTATCGCCGGCACGAAACGGGGTTCACACGCTGTTTCGGCCGGCAAGGCGCTCGCGCAGCTCGAGCAGGCCGCGATTGAGCTCGGCGCCGAGAATGACGATGATCGCCGAAACCTGGAAGAAGACGAGTGCGCTCATGATCTGGGTCAGGCCCGCATAGAAGCGGGAGTAGTCGCTGATGGTGAGCCACGAGCCGAACAGCCTGGCGGCCAGGACCCACAGAATGATGCTGAGCAGGATGCCGGGCCAGACATCGCCAAAGCGGCGGTTACCCGCTGCCAGCCACAGATGGTAGGCCAGCAGCTGCAAGCCGATCGCCGCAAAGACGATCGCGAAGCGCACGATCACCGCAAACCAGCTTGCATCGGCGAGCCAGAGCAGCGGGGTGGGCTTGAAGCGGGCCATCACGATCGGCCCGACCACCACGCCCCACGTCAGCACCAGCATGCCGAGCGCGCTTAGAATGACGAACACCGTGCTTTGCAGCAGGCAGCGGAAGTAGGAGCGCTGCTCCTTCTGGCGATAGGCGTTGTTGAGGGCGGCTCTGAGGCTCTCGATGGCACTGGTTGCAAAGAACAGGGCAATCAGGGCGCCCACTGTCAGCAGCCCGAACCGGCTCTTGCCCATCACCGCCATGACCTCGGGCGCCAGCGCCTCGGCGACGGGCGCCGGCGCGATCTCGAACAATTGCTCGACGCCCTGCTTGGCCAAGGCTTCGCCGCCGAAATAGCCGGCCACCGCGGCCAGGAAGATGCAAAACGGAAACAGCGACAGCACGAACGAATAGGCGACCGCGCCGGCCATGGCAAAACCGCTGTCGGCATAGAGTGCGTAGACGGCCCCAAGGATATTCTTGATTTGCCGGATGATCATCGGTGGCTCCGGAGTGCTGTGACGCGCAGCGTGACGAGAGTGGCACTAGGGATGGCGGGCGGACCATAGCGGCCGCTGCCGGGGCCGTCGAGCTGGCTGCCGGACTGCGCGGCGGATGATAGGCTCGCGCGCTATGGGCAGAGTGACGCAACTGCGGCCAATGGCGCCGACCCGGAGCCCAGGCGCAAGGCAAGCGCGACCTCCGAGACATGAGAGGGGAGACCGGTGACCGAGCCCGACCGGACGCAGGTGATCGCCGCACTCGAGCGTGTACACGCGCTGCTGCAAACACGCGACGGGACGCCCGCCGACGGCCCCGTGGACCGGGCACGGCGACACCTGCGCCAAGCCATCAACGAGCTGCGCTCCACTCAAGGCAAGGTCGCGGGCGCCGAGACTGAGGATCAAGCACCGACAAACGCCGCCGAGCGTGCGGAGCGGCTGGAGGAGGCGCAGCCGCGGCCCGCCGCGAGACACGCGCGCGAGCCCGATGACGCGGCAGCCGTGACATTCGTGATCCGGGAGCCCGCGCGAGCCGCGGGGGCTGATGCCGATGGGAAAGCCGAGCGGGACAGGCTCACCGTCCCCAAGCCCGCGCCGGGCGCTGCCGGTAGGGCCGTGGGCGCGGAGGCCTATGTCGCCAACAGAGATCCGGCGGAAGAGGCGGAGGTCGTGATCGTCAAACCGCGAACCTCCAGCGGCGCGCCGAGGCGCCGCGAGACCGCCGTGCGCAACCCCCTGCGGCGCCTTCTCAAGGCCTGGCGAGGCGATTGAGGGCTGCGTCCTTGAACCCTGCGTGCCGCGACGAAGACACGTTGCAAGCGCCGCGATTGACGGTATTTTGCAGCGCAGCGAAGCCAGTCATGGCCCTGCCAGCGGGCCGATGCGCGGGAACAAGCGACCCATGACCCAGATGAGTGCCACGTCCACGGCGCCTGCCGCAAAAGCCGGCAAGCACGAGCACTACGCACAAGCCGTCGCGGCGTCCGAGCGGCTTTTGCATCACGCCAAGTCTGCGGTGCGCGCGCACGTGGAGACGGCCGGAGGCCTCGACGCCGCGCAAGCCGCCGCCCATGGGCTGGCCTGGCTTGCGACCTATGTGGAGGCCCTGCGGCAGACGCTGGGCTGGGCCGAGCGGCTGGAGGCAGCCGGCCGGGCGGGCGAGATGGAGCGCCTGCTGCTCACAGCGGCGTTCGGGGAGTATCTGGCGCAGATGGCCGGCGGCATTCCCATGAGCCAGGGCGAAATGGTGCGCCCGGCCGGGCTTGGGGTTTCCCAAGCCGAGCTGCGCCGGTTCGAGGATGCGGTGTCGGCCCTGATCGCGGACGGCTGCGCGGAGACGACCCGGCGCCGGCTCGCCGAGCTCATTCAAGCGCAGCCTGCCGTCACCACCTTCGGCGACACCGGCCTGGATGACACGCTGGGCGAGATGCGCGTGCAGATGCGCCGCTTTGCCGAAGCCGAGGTGCTGCCCCATGCCCACGGCTGGCACCTGGCCAACCGCTACATCCCCCAGGAGATCCTGGCCAAGCTCGGCGAGCTCGGCGTATTTGCCCTCACCCTGCCGGAGGCGTTCGGCGGCCTCGGGCTCGGCAAGGAGGCCATGTGCGTCGTCTCGGAGGAGCTTTCGCGCGGCTATATCGGCGTCGGCTCGCTGGGCACGCGATCGGAGATCGCGGGGGAACTGATCCTGGGTGCGGGCACCGACGAGCAGAAGCGCAAATACCTGCCGAGGATCGCCTCCGGCGAGCTGCTGCCCACGGCGGTGTTCACGGAACCCAACACCGGCTCCGATCTCGCGTCCCTCAAGACGCGCGCGATCCGTGACGAAGACGTCTACCGGGTGACGGGTCAGAAAACCTGGATCACGCATCCCGTGCGCGCCGACCTGATGACGCTGCTGGTGCGCACCAACGCCAATGAGTCCGGCTACAAGGGCCTCTCCATGCTGCTGGCGGAAAAGCCGCGCGGCACCGACGACGCCCCGTTCCCGGCAGACGGCATGTCGGGGGGCGAGATCGAGGTGCTGGGCTATCGCGGCATGAAGGAGTACGACATCTCCTTCGACGGCTTCGAGGTGCCGGTTTCCCAACTTCTGGGCGGTGTCGAGGGCCAGGGCTTCAAGCAGCTCATGACGACCTTCGAGGCCGCGCGCATCCAGACGGCGGCACGGGCCATCGGCGTGGCGCAATCGGCCATGGATCTGGCCCTCAAGTACGCGCTCGAGCGCAACCAGTTCGGCAAGCCGATCTATTCCTTCCCGCGCGTGGCCAACAAGATCGTCATGATGGCGGTGGAGACCATGGTCGCACGCCAGCTCACCTATTTTGCCGCGCGCGAGAAGGATGAGGGCCGCCGCTGCGACCTGGAGGCCGGCATGGCCAAGCTGCTGGCCGCGCGCATCGCCTGGGCCAACGCCGACAATGCGGTGCAGATCCACGGCGGCAACGGCTTTGCGCTGGAGTATCCGGTGAGCCGCGTGCTGTGCGATGCGCGCATTCTGAGCATTTTCGAGGGGGCGGCCGAAATCCAGGCGCAGGTCATCGCCCGGCGGCTGCTGGAAGGCGCCAACTGAGCCAACGCCGCCACCTTCTGCGCGCGTGCAGCCGGATTGTAGCCGTGGCTGCGGGAGCGGTGTTGGGCTATGGCATCTCGCCTCAGCCGTTGGCGATGGCGCAAGAGAAGACAGTGGCAGCTTCAGACCGAGCCCGGCAGGCCCCAGTCCGCCTCGGCATCGATGTCCTGGCCGATGGCGGCTTTGCCGAGCTTGCAGGCTTGCGCATCGGCCTCCTCACCAATGACGCGAGCCGCGATCAGGCAGGACAGCGCACCCTTCAGGTGCTGGCCAAGGCGCCTGGTGTCCGGCTGGTCGCACTCCTCACGCCGGAGCATGGCCTGGGGGCGAACCGGGAAGGGGCTGTCCAGTCCGGGCGCGAGACCGAGACCGGGCTGCCCATCCACAGTCTCTATGGCAAGCACCGCCGTCCACTCGCGACCATGCTCTCCGGCATGGACGCCGTGGTCGTGGACCTGCAGGACGTGGGCGTGCGCTTCTACACCTACGCGACCACCATGGGCACCCTGATGGAGGAAGCGGCGCGGCGCCGCCTCAAGGTGTTCGTGCTGGACCGGCCCAATCCGATCGGCGCTGCCGGCGTGCGCGGACCGCTGCTGGAGGCGGCGCGGCGCTCGTTCACCGGCTACTTCCCGATGCCCCTGCAGCACGGCATGACGCTGGGTGAGCTGGCCCGGATGTTCAACGGCGAGATGCAGCTCGGCGCCGACCTCACCGTTGTCGGCATGCGCGGCTATTCGCCCCGCTCCTGGTTCGACGAAACCGGACTGCCCTGGATCAGCCCCTCGCCCAACCTTCGCTCGCTGGGCGCGGCGGTTCTCTATCCCGGTGTCGCGCTGATCGAAGGCACCAATGTGAGCGTCGGCCGGGGCACGCCGACCCCGTTCGAAGTGGTGGGTGCGCCGTGGATCGACGGCCCGGCGCTCGCGCACTATCTCGAACGGCGCGGGCTGGCCGGCGTCAGCTTTCAGCCGGCAGAGTTCACGCCGGCAGCGGATCGCTATGCCGGCGAACGCTGCCAGGGCCTGCGCATCATACTCTCCGACAGATCGGCGCTGGATGCGCCGCGGCTGGGCGTCGAGCTGGCCGCCGCGCTGCGTCGGCTGCATCCCCAAAGATTCAAAATTCGCGCCATGGCAACGCTGCTCGGGTCGCCACGCACCCTTGCCGCGATCGAGGCGGGCGAGGATCCTTTAGCCATCGGCGCGCACTGGCAAGGCGGCCTGCGGACCTTCCAAGCCGTCCGCGCCAAGTACCTGCTTTACTGACACCGGCCTGTCGGAAGCCCGATCACAGCGACGCCGACGGCATACCGGACCGCCGCGTCACTTCGATCACGGTGCGCGCGGCATGCTCGCGGCCGTACTCGTCCATGACGCGGATGTCGAGCACATGCGCGCCGGACGGCAAGTCCATCGGCAAGGGAGCCTGCCAGATGTGCGATGACGGCACTGCCTGCACCCAGGCCTTGCGCCGGGTGTCGCCCGCGAACAGATCGCGCATGAGCGGATCGGGCATGGCGACCCTCTGCATGGGCGCGGGGTGAGATCGGCCGACGATGGCGCAGGACACCCGCGTCCTGGGGCCGCCGTCGAAGACATTGACGATGACCCGGCCCTGCCGCAGGTCGCCCTCGGGAATGGATAGACCGCGCGTGGCCGTGCCGGGACGCGCTGGCATGTCTGCGGCGGGACTGCGGTGCCGGCCGTCGAGGAGCACGCGCAGCCGCGCTGCAGGCTTGGCGACGGACGGAACGAGGCGCGTTGTGTACCGATGGCCGGACACGGACAGCACATGGAAGCCGTTGGGCGTGCCGTCCGTGCTGTCCGCGGCAGGGATGCCGCGGTGATCGACAGGGCCGCTCCACCAGCTCCCCGAAGCCGCGGTCAGGACATGATGGTGATGGGGATGCGGCCCCGCAAAGCCGGCCTCACCATGCAGGTAGTGATGCTCGGTCGCGTGCAGATGCCCGGCGAAGCTCACGGTGTGCGGGCGACCGCCGAGGACCTCGAGGAGGGCGCGGCTGTCGGCCGTGGTGTCCGCCGGGTTGTCCGGATCGAGATAGCACCGCAGAGGAATGTGCATCGAGAGCACGACGAGGTGCTCGCGCGGCACGTGGGCGAGCACATTGCGCACGAAATCCAACTGCCGCCGCCCGATCGAGCCGCGATAGCGGCCGCTGGCGCGCCCGAGATACTCGACATTGTCCAGGATGAAGAACGTTGCATCGCCGTACTGGAACGCATAGTGGCGGGCGCCGAAGGTTCTCTTCCAGGTTTCGCGTGAGAAGCGATCGTCCTCGGCGGCAGGGTTGAGATCGTGATTGCCGGGGCAATGGTGCCAGGGGATGCCCGTGGCGCCGAGGGCTGGAGGTAGCGCGCGTACAGCGACAAATCATCGGCAACCACATCGCCATGGTTGATGCCGAACGCAGCGTCGTGCTCGAGCACGGCCGCGATGATGTCGTCGCGAACGTAGTCGAGCTCGGCTGAGTCCTCCGGTTGCGTATCGGACATGAGCACCGCCTCGAAATCCCGCGCCTCCCTTTGGCGCAGCAACGCAAAGTCGAGCGAGAGCGGCAGCGCGCCCGTGGGCGCGATGAGCGGAAAGCGGCTGTCCAAGTCGGCGGGGCTGCCATCCGGCTGGTGGAGATAGGAGAACCGCGGGACGCCGCCTGGCGATGCATGGCAGGACCAATCCGACGGCTTGATGACGAACACGCTGTCGCCGGGCTCCACGGCCAAGCTCCAGCTGCCATCGCCGGCCGTGCGCACGACGTCACGGCCATTCGACACCATGATGCCGGGAATGCCGGCATCGGTCGGCTGCCGGCGGCCGTCGCCGCGCCGGTCCTCGAACACGACACCCCGCGCCATGGGGGCCGTGTGGACGAAGCCTGATCCTGACAGCACCATCGCCGAAGCGCCGGCGCCGGCTATGACCTCGCGTCGTGACAACCTGCCGGCCATTCCCATCCCATTGCATCGAACCGCAGCATCGAATCGACGAGGAGGCTAGGCGGCAGAGATGACGGCGGCACAACGCGGCCATGTCGGTGGCGTGACAAAGCTGCACGCCGCGTACGGCGGCAGCGATCGACAGGATGCAGGACAGCTTGCCTGCTGTTGCGCTGTCATCAAGCCGTCACGCGCCGTTGCTAGGGCATGCGCAAGGGCAGCCGCCGGGAGCTGGAACCATCGCTCCGCATGGGCGGACCTGCTCCCGGCCCCGGGAAGCTTTCGGCCCCGGAATGCTTTCGGGCCCAGGCGTTCGGATGCGCGCAAACGTCAGCGCCAAGTCCGATATCGACCAGCTCGGCGATCGCACCGGCCCGCCCCTGGCCCCCCGATCGCCGAGCTGGCATCGCCTCGCCAGCCGAGCCCCCTGTCACAAGCCTGCAACCAGAATCCGCTTCCTTGGAAGCATGCAGAACGATTGGCACGCCGAAATGGACGGTCACCCCACAAGGTTGCACGTGCGCGCGCTCTTCATCTCGGATGTTCACCTCGGCACGCGCACGGCCCAAGCCGAGCGGCTGCTCGATTTTCTCAAGCATTGCGAGGCCGACGTCATCTATCTGGTCGGCGACATCATCGACTTCTGGAGGGTCCGGCGCGGTCCCCACTGGCCGCAAACGCACAACGACGTCCTGCAGAAGCTGATGCGGAAGGTGCGCAAGGGCGCCCGGCTCGTTCTGATCCCCGGCAATCATGACGAAGCCTTGCGCGACTATGCCGGCATGCAGTTCGGCGGCGTCGAGGTCTATCGCGACATCCTGCATACGACGGCGCGCGGCCGCCGCTACATCGTGCTGCACGGCGACGAGTTCGACGTGGTGGTGCGCACGGCCAGATGGCTGGCGCTCCTCGGCGACCACGGCTACGAGTTCGCGCTTTGGCTCAATCACCCGCTCAACTGGGTGCGCCGCCATTTCGGCCTGGGCTACTGGTCGCTGTCGGCCTATCTCAAGTATCGGGTCAAGACGGCCGTGGCCTTCATCGGGGCCTTCGAGGAGGCGGTGGCGACCGAGGCGCGACGGCGCGGCGCGGACGGCGTCATCTGCGGGCACATCCATCATGCCTCCGACCGCAAGCTGCGCGGCACGCACTACCTCAATTGCGGGGACTGGGTGGAAAGCTGTACCGCCGTGGTGGAGACGATGGATGGAGAATTGCGGGTCATCCAGTGGCCGGAGGCCAGGCGCGACTGCGCCATCTCCCCGCGCATGATCCTCCTGCCCGCGGCCTGAGCCGCGGGGCCGGCGGCCGGCGCCCGCCCGTGCCGGCGAGCCGCGCTCGCCTTCACCGCTTGCGCGTGGTGACCGCCTGCGCCTGATCGGACCGCGGGTAGCTCAGGTGCCGCTGCCGCGACGCGTCCTCCCAGGGGTGGGGGCGGCACTTGCAGGCCTCATCGTAGCTCACCCGATAGCGAAACGCGGCGCTGAGCTTGGCATAGGGCTGTCCCTTGAGGTCCACCATGTCGTCGGGCTCCTCGCCCGGGTTCCGGTAGACGTGCAAGGCTGTGGCCTGGTCGCAGCTGCGCTCGCAAATGGCGGCGTCCCGGGCAAACTCGCGCCTCCTTGCGGTGTAGCTCACCGGCCAGTAGTAGCCGTCGCACAGGCGGACGCACATCGTGCGGTAGGTGGCGCCGTCGTCCAGGCGACTGACGCCCTCGCCGCGCACAGTCTGTGGCTTGGGGCTGGGACGGAGGCGATAGGGTCGGTCTGTGGGTTCCCGGCGCGAGCGTCCCGTCTCGCCCCGCATCCGCTCCCAGAACGAGGGATTGAGCAGGGACTGCAGCCATGCGTCGGTGGGATCAGCAAACCGGACGGCGGCCTTGCGGCTTGCGCGCTCTCGGGGGGCGCCGGCACCAAGCTCCACCGACTGGGACGGCTGGCCGGCCCTCGTGTAGTAGGCCACAGATGTTGCGGTGCCGGTGACGCATGCGGCGCCGACAAACACCACCAGCCGGCGCGCGCGCCTGGGCAGCGGGCGCTCGCCACCGCGGGATGGCGCTTGCCGCCAGCGACCGAAACGCCGCCACGGCGCCAGCCTGCGACGCGCAGCGCGCGCCAATGGCCACGGATTGAAAGCCACCCGGTCGTCTCCCGGACTGATGATCGGTGCCAGGATATGGAGCGCGCGAGAGGCGCGGGATCAGGGCGACTACCCAAACTCCCGCGCGCAACTACCCACGCGGGCAACAACCCTGCGAGATCGAGCGGAAAGCGGCGGCGCGCGCGGCTTGGCGACGGTCAGGCCTCGACTATCCTGTTGCGCACGGCATAGCGCACCAGAGCGGCGGCGGAGGAAATATTGAGCTTGCGCATGGCGGCGGCGCGATGCGTCTCCACGGTCTTGACGCTGATGCTGAGAATGTTGGCGATCTGCTTGTTGCTGTGGCCTTCAGCGATGAGCTGCACCACGCTCCGCTCGCGCGAGGTGAGCACGGTCTCGGTTGCGGTAGGCCGCGTCAAATACGATTCCAGCAGCGTCTCCGACACCTTGGCCGTGAAGAAGGGCCTGTGCGCGGCCAGCGACTCGATGGCGTTGACCAGGAAGCACTTGGCATCCGACTTGAGCAGGTAGCCGCGGGCTCCGGCCTCGAGCAGATCGTGGATCAACCCCTCGCTGTCGTGCATCGTGAAGATCAGAATCTCCACGGTTGGAACGCGCGCGCGAATTTGCCGGGTTGCCTCGACGCCGTTGATCAGCGGCAGCGAGTAGTCCAGGACCGCCACGTCCGGCTTCAGCTCGATGGCCTTGCGGATGGCTTCCTTGCCGTTGGTGGCCTCCCCGACGATCTCCCAGCGCGACTCAAGGATGGAGCGAAGCCCGGAACGGACCACATCGTGATCGTCGGCAATCAGGATGCGTGTCATTGGGACGCTTAACCGGCTTCTTGCATCGAGCCCTCAATTGCTTCTACTGAAGCGTCTCCTTCTTAACATCCGCAGAAACCCCGAAAGCCTCGGAGATATTCCCTGTACCCTGCCAACGGGCCGCAGCATCGGCGGCCTCGGCTGCGATCGGCACAATGGCGTGCAGCATGGTGCCCCGTGGGCCGGACTTGATGACGAGCTTGCCGCCGAACTGGCGCAGGCGGGCACGGATGCCGGGAATGCCGACCCCCGGACAGGCCGGCTCGCTGAGCTTCTGCCCCAGATGCTCCACGCCGCCCATGCCATGGCCATTGTCGCGGACCAGCAGGTGCAGATGCTGGTGAATGCACCTGAGATCGATGGCGACCTGCGAGGCCGACGCATGCCGGTAGACATTGGCCAACGCTTCCTGGATCACGCGAAAGAGCGGCCGCTGCAGCACAAAGGGCAGGACATCGACCCCTTGGCCGATCCTGAGCTTGGCCGTGACGCCGGTGCGCTTGCCGAAGCCTTCCACATAGCGGCGCACCGTCTCCCGCAGGCCATTGGCCTCCAGGAACGGGGGATGCAGCAGATAGGTGAGCGTGCGCAGCTCCCGCGAGGCCTCGCTCAGCGAGTTCTCGATCCGCTGCAGGAACTCGAGCACCTCGCCGCGCGCTTCGACCCTGGACCTGAGCCCCATGAGGTTCAGCCCGGCGGCGACCAGATGCTGGGCGGTGGAATCGTGCAGCTCCTCGGAAATGCGCTGGCGCTCCTCCTCCTGCAGCGACAGCAGATTCTCGGCGGCCTCGCCGAGCGCCTGCTCGGCCTCCTTGATCGCGGTCACATCATCGTTGACCACGACAAAATGCGTTTCGCGATCGCAATCGAGGCGCGACGCACTGAGCTCGAACCAGCGGGCCCCGCCGCCGGTCTCCTGCCACTTGTAGACCTGGCGCATGCCGAGGCGGCGCCCCGACAGAACTGATGTCAGGCCCTTCTTGATGGCTTGCGCCTGCGGACCGAACTCCGGCAAATCGTCGTACAGCGAGAGGTAGCTTGCGGAGCAACGATCGCTCGGTGAGCCCGCGAGGTTGTTGGCGGCGGCGAAGCGCTGCCATGCGAGGTTCGATGCGACAATCGTGCCGGTCTTGTCGAGCACGACGACATGGGCGGACAGGGAATTGAGGGAGGCCTGCAGAAGCTCGCTCGTGCGGCTCGTGCTGCGGCCCGGAAGCCGTCTCTCGATGATGTCCTTGAAGAACACGATCGCACCGAGGTGATCGGGGTGAATGTGCAGATCGACCCAGCGGTGCGGATGGCGGGCCGATTGCAGCTTGCAGTTCGTGAAGCTCGCGCCCTTGACCGCATCTCTCAGAATGCTCGCGCCTAGTCCGTGAAATACATTATTGAAACTCTGTCCGACAACCTCATATCTGGCGCCTTGCAAGAACTGCAGGGCAGTCGGATTGGCATCTGTAATAATATGCTCACGGTTCATCCTGAGAAAGCACACGTTTAATGAATTGAATATCATATCGAGGTTGTGCGTTTCGGCCTCGACCTTGGACTTGAATTGCACAACTCTGGGTTGGCTTGAATGCTCCGCGGGCGGCAGAAAGGCGTCAGACCGTACGCCTCCGAGGGCAACTCTGGGTGGCATGCCGTATCTCCTGCTGCGATCCTCAGGAGACTAGAAGTGTGACAGGAGGTGCCTCAAGAGCATCGTGGTGAAAACGATTAATGATCTGTCCTACTTACTGTTGGTCGTTATAAGATATATGACAATCGATCATTAGGTTTGTTGGATCGGCCGCGCGCGCAGCCGACGGGCCCCGCGGGGGCAGACTCAGCAATAAGCGACGCGCAAACTGGTGTTTTTGCCGATTACCGGCGGGGGAAGGGCGGGCCATGCTACCCCTTGCAGGGTGCTGCCCCTTCCCTCGGGCCGCACAATGGCTTCCTCCCCCGTAGCCCCCTGCCAACTTGCCGTGTCCTGGCCCCACGCCCTGCTGCGAGGCCGGGACACGGCCTCTCAAGATGCAGATCGGGAAAAGCAATGGCGAAATTGGGGGACCTGCCCGATATCCCGCACCCGGCCGGCCGTACGACGCTGGCTGCCGTGGCGCGATGCGATGAAGACTGCACGCGATAAACATCGAGCGCGGACTTCTTTGCAGCCTCCTCGCACCGCAGGGAAGCAGAAAGACACGAAGCTCCATATCGCCAGCGACCGTAAGTTGAGCTCCAGCCCAAAGGACCGTTTCAAATGACCGACAGTATCATAGCGGCCGTGTCGCGCTTTTTGACGCCGGAAATCATCGGCAAAATGGCCTCTGCGACCGGTCTCGACGCCACGACGGCGCAGAAGGCGGCCGATGCGTCCGTGCCCGCCATACTCGGAGGGCTGGCCGACCTGGTCGCCAAGCCCGGCGGAGCACGGCAGTTGGCAGGCGCCATTGCCGAGCAGCCGGTCGGACTGCTGTCGACCCTGACCAGCGCGATCGGCAGCAACGCCCAGCTGCAGGAACGAGGCGGCAGCGTGCTCGCATCGCTGCTGGGCAGCGGAGCGCTCGGCACACTGATCTCGAGCGTGAGCAAATTTGCCGGTATCGGCGAAGGCTCCGCGCGCAGCCTGATGGGCATGCTGGCGCCGATCGTCCTCGGTGTGCTGGGCCGCGAGCAGCGCACGGCGGGCCTGGAGACGGGCGGGCTGGCGCGCATGCTGACGGACCAGAAGGATCAGTTTGCGGCCGCCGTTCCGGCCGGGCTTTCCAGCCTGCTCGGCACCAAGGGAGCACGCGAGGGCATTGGCGCCGCACCTTCCGATGCGCGCGTCTTCGACGGTCCGCAAGCGGCCTACCCCCGGCCGACCAGCGCGCAAGTGCAGCAGGCCGCGAACGAGGCGAGCGGATACAGGGCAAGCTGGGCGTACTGGGCCCTGCCGCTGCTCGCGATTGCCGGGCTCTTGTGGTACCTGCTGCCGAGCGCCGACGCCCCCAATCCCACGGCAGAGACGAAGACGGCTGAGACGAAGACGGCATCCGTGCCCGCGCGCGCGGTGCCGCGCGCCGACGACAAGTCCCTCTACCTCACGAAGAGGTTCGAGGGCTGGACGTCCATCAGCACCTATCACAACCAGGAGATCTACAATCGCGCCGGCGAGCGGATCGGCGTCGTCAAGGACCTGCTGATCGGACCCGACGGCAAGATCAACGCCGCCGTCATCGGCGTCGGCCGGTTCCTCGGCATCGGCGACAAGGACATCGCCGTGCCGCTGGCGGTGCTGCTGGTGGAGCGGCGCGACAACAGCGGGCACCTGATCATGGACGTGGCCAAGGACCTGCTGCGCACCGCGCCCGCCTTCGAGCAGAACGGCACCAGCACCCGGTAGGGGGTTTGCAGACAACCACCCAAGGCCTGGCTTAGGCCCAGCCTTGGGTGGACGTGTCTTGGGTGGACGTGTCTTGGGTGGACGTGTCTTGGGTGGACGTGTCTTGCGTGGACGTGCGCGGGCCGCCAGCCGATCAGCGCGTGAGGCTGCTCTGCGAGGCGGCGGTCCCTGCAGGTCCGCAGACGCGCGCGCTCACCGGCGCCCGGCCCAGCAGCTCGCCGAGGGCGCGGCTGTTGGACGGGTTGCACAGGAACTTGACGTATTTCTCCCCGCCCAGCCCCGGGATGCTCATGGAGCCTGCAAGCACGGAATCGGCCTGGGTCCACAGCGTCTGCACGAGCTCCTTCACCTCGGGGCGCTGCAGGCCCTGCCAGGTCGCCGGCTTGTGCTGTTGCGCGGTATCCGCATAGGCCATCAGGAAGGACATCAACGCCGCCAGGCCCGCGCGGTGATCGACCTGGCCCCCGCCCTTGTGCAGAGCCATCAGCTTGGTCGCCGAGTTGAGGTCGTGGCTGTAGGCATTCAGCTCATCCAGGAGATAGGCGAAGTCGTCCGCTGAGGAGGCTGCTCCGCGCCGCATGTAGGTCTGGACGTAGATGTCGCCCTGGTCGAACCTCCTGGCGGTCTCCCGCGGCGCATAAAAGCGCGCGACCTGCGGCACCCGCTTGGCGGATCCGCCGCCAATCAGCGGGTAGGCATTCCTCTCCTCGGTCAGCATGTGCACCGACTCGTGGACCGCGGTGGCGAGCCCGAGCTGGACATTGTCGCACTTCAGAAAGAACAGGAACTGCTTCTTGTCCGCCATCGCCGAATAGATGGCGTGTCCCTGCGGCGAGAGGCGCTGAAGGTCGCGGATGGCTTGCGGCTGGCAGTCGGTGTGCGATTTCGCCTCTGCCGGCGACACCGCAAATGCAAAGAGGGCCGCGCCCGCGGCCTGAAGAACTCTGCGCATGCTGATTTCCCCTGCATTTTATTTGTATTGCTAGCAGTCCTGCTAGGTGGGGGGCGCAATCTGGCGAAACCAGGGCAGTCGCAGCCGCACAGGTGCGGCATTTTCTTCGTTAATCTCAGGGCCTTCGCTGTTTTCGCTCAGGGGAACATCCGATTGCTGAAGGGGAGCCGTTGCGGGGAAATCGCAGAGCCGGCGGAACGATAGAAGCAGCGTCGATTTCACTCAGGAGAAAACGGACATGAAGAAGTCTCTGAAGGGACTGTTTGGCGTGGCAGCCTTGGCTGGCGCCATGGCGGTCAGCGCGCAAGTGCCGGCCCAGGCACAATGCGCCGAATGCAATCGGCCTGCCTCCAAGGTGAACACGGTCTACCGGTACAAGACCGTGCAGAGCGTCAGAAACGTCACGCGCTACAGAGACGTCAACCGCACGAACTATCAAAAGCACGTCACACGCATCGTCAACGTCACGCGCGTGCAGCCCGTCATGCGGGTGAATGTCGTGACGCGGGTCCACAACCGCACCGTGATCCTGCGCCAGACCCAGAACGTCGCGCAGACGGCCACGCTGCCGACCCGGACCATCACGACCGGCCAGACCGTCCAGATCAACCACCGGCCGGTTTCCCGGGCGTGCAGGTGCTGAGCCCGCTCTTGGGGCTTCCCTGCTAGAAGGAACGCCGGCCTCCGCAGGCCGGCGTTTGCATTGGACTGGCAATCGCCGATGCACACGCAGCTTTGCCTTGCCCGGTTCGCATTTTCGGGGTTTGCTCGCCACAGGACAGCGGCCCACGCAACACCCCGTCAGGCAACTCGGCCGGCAGACGTGATGTCGGCAAGCCGGAGTTTCACCCTGTCATCCCGGCCGGAGCGCGTGAGCGCGCAGCCGCGATCAATTGTGGCCCTGGGTCCCGGATATTGCGCTTGCCGCGCAATTCCGGGATGACAGGGTGGAACTCCGGCTCGTGGGTATGACGCAGCTCGCTCGAGGAGGATGACATGGCGCAAGTCGCAATCAAATCGCCGTTGCAATACCTGGACAAGGCTTCCTCGGCGCTGAGGGAGATGGGGCTGATGCCGGAGAAGGCCGATCCGGCACCGATCAACGCGCTCTTGGAGAAGATCTCGGACCTCGACAAGGACAAGATCGCGCTCATCGCCCGCACGCTGGGGCAGGCCGAGGTGTTCAACGAGGTGGTGCGCGAGCAGACCGCCAAGATGGAGATCGGCGAGCGCTACCAGGACATCACCAACGGCTTCAACTCGATCCGCGACGATTCCAAGCGGCTGGTCGACCAGGTGGCCGACGGCAAGCTCGACATCCTCGAGCGCGGCACCAACATGTGGATGAAGATCGCCCGCGGCGACATCGCCGACCGGTTCGAGAAGATCCGCAAGACCTACCTGTCGGTGACCAAGGAGACCAAGAACCAGATCGAGCGCGAGGCGAAGATACTGGACGCCTACCGCGACTATCGCGGCGCCCTGAAGCATGCGGAGGTGATGGCGCTCGAGGTGCTGAAGCAGGCCGAGGCCAAGCTCGAAGCCGCCAGGACCGCGCTGCAGGAGGAGACCAAGAAGGTGGCCGAGTTCAAGGGCACCGAGCCCGCCGAGCGGGCCAAGCTGGAGCTGACGCGCGACGAGCACCTGCGCCGGACCCAGGACGAGGAGAAGCGCTATCAGATCGCCAAGGACCTGTCCGACAACCTGACCATCTCCTACAACACGTCCGAGGTGATCATGGCGCGGCTGATGCAGACCACGTCGGCCAAGGAGCGGGTCTACGCCCAGGCCGTCACCTTCTTCTCCACCAACGACAGCGTGCTGACGGCGCTCAAGGCCTCGTTCACGGGCATGTTCGGGCTGCACGAATCCACCAAGACGCTGGACGCCATGAAGGAAGGCATGTCCAAGAGCCTGGAGACCCTGTCGGAGGTGGGCGACAAGGTCACGGAAGCGGCGGTGCGCAGCGGCTATGGCCCCACCATCCGCGCCGACGCCGTCAAGAAGCTGGTGGACAGCGTCGTCACCTTCCAGGAGCGCTCGACCGAGATCATCGCCGAGATGCGCAAGCTCTCGACGCAGAATTCAGCCGAGATCCGCGAGGCGGTGGAAGACGGCAAGAAGCGCATCGCCCGCCTCATTGCTGCCGCGGACACCTTGCCTAAAGCGGCCTGATTCGAGCCGACTGCGAGGTGCAGACATGACCGAGACCGCGGTTGCCGCCGGCAAGCCGCAGACGCTCGACGACATCATGATCGCCATGGACGTGGTGGACACGCTGCGCCACCGCGAGGACTTGGTGCGGCGCGAGCTGAGCGAGGAGGATCGCGAGGCCGAGCTGATCGCGCGGCTGCGCAAGATCTACCAGGATCAGGGCATCGACGTTCCGGATCGCGTGCTGGCCGACGGCGTCAAGGCCCTGAAGGAGAGCCGGTTCGTCTACACACCGCCGCCGCGGGGATGGAGGCGGTCGCTGCTGACCCTGTGGGCGCGCCGGGAGACCTTCGGCAAGCGTGCCGCGGCACTCGTCGCGTTGGCGGCGGCAGGCCTCACGGGCTACCATGTCCTGGTCACCCGGCCGGCCCAGCTCGCCGTAGAGCGCACGCGCCTGGAGATCACCGAGACGCTGCCCAAGGCCCTGCGGCAGGCGCATGCGGATGTGCTGGCCATCGCCAGCGACGACGCCGCCAAGCAGAAGGCCAATGCCCTGCTCGCCGACGGCGAGCGGCTGATCCGCGGCGGCGACCGTGCAGGCGCCAGCAAGGTCAACGGCGAGCTCGCCGCGCTGCGCGAGGAGGTCGCCCGCGAGTACACGCTGACCATCGTGTCGCGCCCGGGCGAAAGCACGGGGGTGTGGCGCCGGCCGCCAGGCAAGAGCGCGGCGCGCAACTATTATGTTATCGTGGAAGCCGTGGCGCCCGACGGCCGCAGGCTGAGCCTGCCGATCCGCAACGAGGAGACCGGCGCCACCGAGACGGTGACGAAGTTCGGCGTGCGCGTGCCGCAAGCCGTGTTCGATGCCGTGGCGCAGGACAAGCGCGAGGACGGCATCGTGCAGCGCAACCGGTTCGGGATCAAGCGGCGCGGCGTGCTCGCCATCGACTATCTCATGCCGTTCGAAGGCGGCTTTATCACGCAATGGTAAGGGACGCCTGATGTGGACCGGACGACAGACGCTGGCCTCGATCGAGGCAACGATCGCCAATCTTCACAGGGAGGAAGGCCAGCTCGACACCGCCTTGCGCTCGGCCGTCGGGGAGACGGAGCGGCTGCGCAAGGAGCGCAGCACCGCCCTGCGCGAGCTGGCCCGCATCAAGCTCGACGAGATGGCGGCGGGCCGGCTGCTCAACAGCCTGGATGCCGGCGAGCGCCGTGCGGCGCAGATCCTCGACGACTACCGCCTGCGCATCGCCGCCGTCGCGGAGCGGCGCGAGCGGCTGGTGGGGGAGGTTGCGGCCGCGGAAACGCCGCGCAATGCCGCCGCCGCCGCGGTGGAGGAGGCGCTGGCAGCGGTGGAGGCCCTGCGGGCCGAGACCGAGACCAGGGTGCAGGCGGGCGCCGCGTGGCAGGCGGCCAAGCGCGCGCAGGCCGAAGCGGACGCCATTGCCGCCGAGGCGGACACGAAGGCGACCACCTCGGAGGCCGAGCTTGGCGCCAAGCGCAGGCCCTACGACGAGGATGCGCTGTTTGCCTACCTGTGGGCCCGCAAGTTCGGCACGTCCGCCTATCAATCGGGCCGTTTCGTGAAGATGATCGACCGCATGGCCGCGGACTTCATCGGCTTTGACGATGTGCGCGCGAACTACGCAACCCTGATCGAGATCCCCCTGCGGCTGAGAGAGCATGCGACCGCCAAGCGCGCCGAGGCGGCGGAGCGCTTGGGCGCGCTGGCGGACATCGAGCGGCGGGCCATGATCGAGGCGGGCATCGAGGCCAAGGAGCGGGTTTTGGCGGAGGTGCGCCACCGGCTGGCGGCGGCCGACCAGGCGCTGGAGGAGAAGCACGGGCTGCTGCGCAGGATCGACGAGGAGCGCAGCGGGCTCGTCAGCGGCGGCAGCAACCCCGCCTACAATCAGGCCCTGGAGACGATCGCGGCCGCCGACAGCAAGGATGATCTCGCCGCGCTCTATCTGGAGGCGCGACGCACGCCCACAGGCGCCGACGATGCCATGGTGCGCAGAATCGAGAACATCGATGCCGGCGTGAGCAAGACGGAGGCCGAGGTGGCCGACCTGCGCCGCTCCGCCCAGGCGCTGGCGCGCCGCCGCCTGGAGGTGCAGCAGGTGCGCGACCGCTTCCGCGGCGCCGGCTACGACCATCCGCACGCCACCTTCGGCAACGACGGCGACATCGCCGAGGTGCTCAGGCGGGTGCTGCAGGGCGCGGCCAGCAGCGGCGTGCTGTGGGACCTCCTGCGCGGCGGCTACCGATACCGGGGCCCGCGCGGCCGGCCGGATTTCGGCGCCCCGACCTTTCCCTTCCCCTTTCCCATTCCCGGGGGAGGGGGAGGGGGCGGCTCCTGGGGCGGGGGATGGCGCGAGCCCTCCAGCCGCGGGGGCTGGTCGCCCAGGGAGGACACCCCGGACGGCTCCGGCGACGACGACCGCTTCACCACCGGCGGATCGTTCTAGTGTCCCGATCGCGAAGTTCGCCGGATCTTGCAGCAGGCGCTGAACGAACTTCGCGATCGAAAGGACACAAGCAAGCTCATGGTGCTAGTGTGATTCAGATCGAGAAATTCGCTCAGTAGGCGTGCTGCGAGGACGGGCGAATTTCTCGATCTGAATCACACTAGTCCGCATCCACGCCGTGCTCCGTCTTCTCCCACAGATAGGGATCGCGGATGAGCTGGGTGAGCGCGCGATAGGCGGCGACCGACATCAGCAGCCAGGCCACGGGCATCCCCAGCGCCGATCGGGCGAGGTCGCGCCGCCCGCGCCGCCACACGCTCAGGATGCCGACGAGGATGGCGGAGAGGTAGCCGGCGGCCAGGTTGATGCAGGCCATGCCCCACAACACCGTGCCGGCGGCCGTCTCCGCAGGCGCGAGCAAGTCCCCCGCCAGCGCATGATAGGCGAAGAGGAGGTAGAACAGCGGATGCACCAGCGCCGACAGAAGAAGCGCGCCCATCACGACGTGAAGCCCGAGCGCCCCGCGCAGACCAAGCTCCGCGTTGAGCCGGCCGGGCTCGCGTGTGTGCACCAGATAGGTCTGCATCCACCCCTTCAGCCAGCGCGTGCGCTGCCTGATCCAGGGGCCGAGCGCTGCCGGGGCCTCCTCCCACGTGGTCGAGGCAAGAATGGCCGTTCGCCAGCCGCAGCGCGCGATGCGAAAGCCGAGGTCGGCATCCTCGGTGACGTTGAACGGATCCCAGCCGCCGCAGGCGAGCAGCGTCTCGCGCCGGAAATGA
This sequence comes from Hyphomonadaceae bacterium, assembly GCA_019747815.1. GTDB lineage: Bacteria > Pseudomonadota > Alphaproteobacteria > Rhizobiales > Hyphomicrobiaceae > AWTP1-13. The sequence goes on along the minus strand of JAIEQJ010000022.1, from coordinate 155,543 downwards.
TTGGATGTGCCGCCCAGCGGCACGGGCAGACCGAGCCGCGCCAGCGCCGGCAGGACGGCGTCGAACAGGGCCGAGTACTCGATTGTGAACTGGCGCGTGAGCCAGCTTGCGCGCGGGTTGTAGATGTTGAGCTGGGCCTGAACGCAGCCCAGATTGGCCGGACCGTGCCGAAACACGGTCAAGGCCCGCAGGAGCTGGTCGGGCTCCGGCCGATCCTCGGCGTCATACACCACGACATACTCGCCGCGGGTGAATGGCAGCGCGTAGTTGAGCGCCTTGGGCTTGGTCTGCGGCGCCCCGCTCGGCACCAGGATGGTGCGAAAGTTGCCGGGCAGGCGCATGGCCAGCACGGCCGCCTGCATCTCGGCATCGACGGCTTCCAGCACGAGCAGAATTTCAAGCCTTGCCTTCGGGTAGACGAGCGCATCGAGGGATTGCACCAGCCCGGGCAGCACCTTGGCCTCCCGAAACAGGGGAACCAGGATGGTGTAGAAGGGCAGCGGACCCTGCGGCAGGCGCGTGAGGTCCATCTGCCGCCGGGGCATGCCGGCGGGCGGGGACGTGGCAACCTCGCGCAGCGCCGCGACACGCAGCAGCGTCACGCACAGGAAGGGCACGGCGATGATGCCCGACAGCACGGCGATCGCCGCATGCGGTTGCACCCAGATGCCGCCGATAATCAGCCCGACGGCGACGGCGGCGGCCACGACCTGCCAGATCCAGATGCTGCCCGCGGCGGAGCAGGCCGGCTGCCGGCGCGCCAGGCTGCCGACCGCATGCTCGAGCCGCTCGACCTGCAGGTGCGCCTCGCGGGCCGCGTCCAGGCGGAAGCGCGAGGCGAGCGCCACGTCGAGGCCGCGCGCCCGCAGCGCCGCCACGCTGGCGCCGAGCGCAGCCGGCGTTGCCGCCTCGGCGCACAGGACGCGATGGGGCCGACCGCCGACAGGCGCGAAAAGATTTTGCGCTGCCACGCCATTGCCTTTGGCCTGGCCGATCACGACGTCCCAGCCGATCGCGGGCACGCCGAGCCGGTGGGCCAAGGCGGACGCGTAGGCCATCGGCGAGATCTCTCCCGCCGCGATCAGCACCTCGTGGGTGGCCGCGCCGGTGCGGCGGGCTTGCGCCGCAGCGATCGCCAGTGCCAGGCCGCTGATGCCAGCTTGCAGAAGGAAGGCGTATTGATCATCCTGCGACGGCGGGTCAGTGCCGGTGGCGACCGGCTGTCCCGTCCGCGAAGCGCGCGCTAGACTATCGCCGGGAATCGCTGTGCTGGCTTGAGCAAAGCGAGACCGCGCACTGCCGTGCATAGCCGCTGGATGCCCCCATCGCCGCAAAATAGGCCGCATACGCATGAGAACTGTACAGATCCACCGCGCGGCGGCCGCCTTACTTTTTGTTGGGCTCGCGGCGATGCTGGCGCTGATGCCGCCCGTCGCCGCGCAGGCGCCCACGCCGGACGCGGAGGGCGCCGAGCGCGATCAGCCGCGGCGCGTGGCCATCCGCTTTCTCACGGACGGCGACTTCCCGCCTTTCAACTACTTCGACGAAGACAATGTGCTGACCGGCTTCAACGTGGATGTGGCGCGCGCCATCTGCCTGGAGGTCGACGCCGCCTGTGATATCCAGGTGCGGCCCTGGGCCGCCCTGCTTCCGGCGCTGGCCAAGGGCGAGGCGGAGGCCGTCATCGCCTCCCACAGGGTGACGCCCAACACGCTCAAGATCGCCGACTTCACGGACCGCTATTACTTCACGCCCGCCCGCTTTGCCGGCAAGCGCGGCTCAGCCCCGCTCGATGCCACGCCGGAAGGCCTGGAGGGCAAGCGGATCGCCGTCGCCAAGGGCACCGCGCACGAGGCCTATCTGCGCACCTTCTTCCGCGACAGCTCGATCCGCGTGTTCGAGACCGTGGAGCTCGCCCGCGATGCGCTGATCGTCGGGGCCGTCGATTTCCTGTTCGACGACGGCATCAGCCTGGCATTCTGGCTCAACGGCACGGCGTCGAAGGCCTGTTGCGAGTTCAAGGGCGGCCCCTTCGCGGAGCCCAGGTATTTCGGCGACGGCATCGGCATCGCCATCAAGCGCGACGATGCACAGCTCAAGACCCTGATCAACTCGGCCTTGCGGCGCATGCGCGAAAGCGGCCGGTATGAGGAGCTGCTGCTGCGCTACTTCCCGCTACGCGTGTTCTAAGGATTGGCCGGATGCTGCCCGCGAAGGACCGCCTCAAGATCTGCTTTGCCCATGCGGCCTACCGCCTCGCCGAGCGTTTCGCGCTGCGCGCGACCGGCATGGCCTACGTCGAGGTGCGCTCGTCACAGGAGTTGCTGCAGCAGCTGCCGGCAACGGACGTTCTCGTCGTCTCCATGCTGTGGAAGAACGAGCTGGCGGGCCTGGCCAGGAGGCTCAAGTTCATCCAGTCGATCAGCTCGGGCGTCGACGTCTACGACAAGGATGTCCTCAGGGCGCACGGCATCCGCCTCGCCAGCGCCGCCGGCGTGAACGCGCAAGCCGTCGCCGAGCACGCCATGGCGCTGATGCTGGCCCTGCATCGTCGCCTGCCCGAGGCGCGCGACAACCAGCACAAGAAGCACTGGCGCGGCATGATCTCGGAGATTGCGGCGCGCGAGGATGAGCTGGGGGGCAAGACGCTCCTGATCGTCGGCATGGGGCGCATCGGCGGCAAGCTCGCCAAGCTGGCCAAGGCCTTCGACATGCGCGTGATCGCCACCAAGCGCAATCCCGACACGGGAGCGGCCGGCGCGGATGCGGTCCTGGGCCACGACCGGCTGCCGGAGCTGCTCGCACAGGCCGATGTCGTCGCCCTGACCTGCCCCCTGACCCCGGACACCGAGCATCTGATCGACGCACGCGCGCTCGCCGCCATGCGGCCGACGGCGCATCTCATCAACGTGGCGCGCGGCCGGGTGGTGGACGAGGCGGCCCTGATCGAGGCGCTGCGGGCCGGCCGCATCGCCGCCGCGGGGCTCGACGTGACGCGCGAGGAGCCGCTGGCGCCATCCTCGCCGCTATGGGCCATGTCCAATGTGCTGCTGACGCCGCACACGGCCGGCGAGACCCAGCGCTATGAGGATGCGGTGATCGACATCCTGCTGGAGAACCTGGACCGGCTGTGGCGGGGCGAGACCGCGCTTCAGAACCAGGTCGTGTAGGCGCCGCCGATCATCCCGGCCGCATCACTGGAACTTCTTGGGTCGGTAGTCATAGCGATCAAGGCATCTATCGTATGTCTCTTGATCCATGCGATGCCAGGCTGTGCCCGCTATTCCCCTCGTTGCGGTGGCACCAGGTCCAGAAGGAAATGCCGATACCAATTTTATCCAACGGTCCTGCTCCTTCGATATGGCCTTCACCTCCTCGACCACCTCGGCGTGGCGGTAGAGATTCTGCCCGTCGATGAAGGCCATCGCGTTCATGACCGTGGGCTCAACGGCCTCCAGGGCCTGATTTTAGAGGGCAAAGGCCCTCGCCATTGTCCGGCTGCGGTGTCAAGGAGCCAACGCGAAGGCATTTCCGCGCAAGGCGCGGCGTTATTGGTCTGCGTCGGCGATCTTGCCGAGCCTTGCCTTTGCTCCATCGGCAATGGACTTGGCCAGCTTCTGGGGGAAGCCTTTTGGAAGCTCGCCAATTACTTTATCGATGGCGGCGGCTCCCGTGTCGCCGAGCTCTTCCATGATGGCTTTGGCGGTCGTCTGAGGAATGCCGCACAATTTCGCCGTCTGCAAGAAATGTCGTGGCAGCACGCTGTGCAGGACGTTGTGCCGGTTCTTGCCGACCGGCATGGCAAGCTTGGCCCGCTTGGGCTCGACCTCACCTGCATCGATGCTGGGCTGCACGGACACGACATCGTAGATGGGAGCCAGCCGGAATCGTCCACCCGGGGCCAGGTGCAAGCTGTAGTTCTTGGCGTGGGCGTCGGTGTTGGCGAGCACCCAGAACACGATCTGGGCTTTCAAGAACCGGCTCTGGTCTTCCCGAGCCTCGTCGCTGCCCTTCAGGAGGTCGATAATCTGGCGGATGCCAGGGCCTCCGTCGGCTTGATATTTGCGTGTGGGTGGAAACCCGAGGGCCTGACAGCAATCTTCCTGCGGCAGGCGCAACAGGCGCTGATCGCGCGTGCGGCGACGATCGAAGCGTTCAATGACAAGCGCGCGCCGTCCGGCGAACTTGGTGATCTCGGCGTGTGCAGCGGGGAGGCCAAACGCTTCCACCAGCTTCAGGCACAGATATTCGTTCTCGACGCTGTTCGACAGGTCGATGCCGCTTTCCAGTTTGCTGATCTGCGGCTTGATGATATGCGTCGTTGCCGTCGTGCCGTGCGGCAGGAGCCAGCGCTTGCGCCAAAAAAGCAGCGCGGTCTTTTCCTGGGCACCGGCCAGTGAAATACGAAAATCCTGGTCTTCGCCGATACCAAGCGGGCTGCGTGCCAGATTGGCGAGAATTTTGGCGATGTCGGCCTCGGTCACGGCGCGGCCTTTGACCTTGTTGGGCGCATCGGGTTCCATGCCTTCCGGCAGGAACTGCAAGGCTCCGACGCAATCACGGCCAACGGCGGCCAAAAGACTATAGGCGTCCTTACCCTCGGCACCGGAGCGTTCGGCCAAGCGCTGCTTGAATACCTCGCTGTCGGGCAGGAGGTTTTCAAAGACGGCGCTGACCGGTGCGCCAATGTAGCGGTCTTCGCGCAGGGGCAGGGAGAGGGAGACGGGGATGGCGCTCTCCCACTCAAGCCAGCTGTCATCATACTGGAAGTCGATGGCGCCCGTGCTTTCCCGGCGCAGCCGCCCGACCAGGCGGCCGTTCAGAAAGACGTTGAGTGGCGGATGCTTGCGCCGCCGGGCCATCAGAACAGGTTCTCGATGTCTTTGGGCGCGGTCTTGCTGCGCGGGCGGATGACGAGTTCAAGATCGAGCGCGGCGAGTGCGTCCATTAGAGTGCGCAGCTGCGTGGCGGGCTCACCCGCTTCCAGCGTGGAGATGGTGGCCTGCCGCGCGCCCATCTTGGCGCCGAGCGCGCCCTGGGTCAGGGCGGCCTGGCGGCGGGCCCGGCGGATCAGGGCCCCGAGCTGCTGGGGTGTGCGGGCAAACTGGGTCATGCTTCCAATATACGCGAGTGCGTATATAACGTCAATATGCGCTTTTGCGTATAAATCAATTACATACGCGATCGCGTATAAATAGTACATATACGCACCCGCGTATAATGATAGGAATCCGAGAAACGCACTGATCTGAAATGCCGGATAAACTTGGCTCATATCCGGCTCTTTATATCGTCGTCAAAACGACCAAGCCGAACGAGTTGACCAACAATCCGGAAATGCTGGTCAACTGAGATCGGGCTTCCTGTGCCGTGCTGCAACGAGCCGATCAAACCTCTGCGGACGTCGGGATGCACGATGTCTTGGCGCGTGATGATCTCGTACTCGCGCTCGAACTGGTCGGCCACGAAATTGAAGCTTTTGCCGCTCTTAAGCTCGCCGCGCTTGTGCTTGCCGCACAGCTCCAGATACCGGTCCTCGGCCACTTCCTTGGCGTGCGCCAGGCTCTCGGCCTTGGTGCTCATGCGGCGGTTCTTGCCGCCGATGCAGCTCGAGCACTGCCAATAGCGGGCTGTTGTCCCGCTTGTAGACGTGGAGCTTGCCGCCCATGAGGACGTGGTTGGGCATAAACTTCCGCAAGCAGACGAGCCACGTCGCGCGGGAGCAAAAGTGCGTAAGGACTGCGTAAGACTTCTTGCGCTTCCGAGCGATTTCAGAAGCGAGTGCATGGCGCTGATTTGGACAGAAAAATGAATTCTTGGTTCTGAAAATTTTTGGCTTTTAAGTCCTGTGTGTCTACCGGTTCCACCACGTCCGCGGGGGAGAGGGCACCGGCCGTCTGGCATGCACCGCGCGCAACATGTCTGCGGCCAGCAGCGGACAAACAAGGGCGGGTGGCCCCATGCCCGCGCAGCGCTGGCGGCTATGGCGCGTAGTCCACCTGCACCAGGTACAACCCGCGCGCCGGCGCCACCGGTCCGCAGGCCGCGCGATCCCTGGCGGCAAGCGCCGCGGCGAGATCACCGGCGCGCCATTTGCCTTCGCCGACCAGCTTGAGCGAGCCCACCATGGAGCGCACCTGGTTGTGCAGGAAGGAGCGTGCCGACGCCTCGATGATGATCTCGTCTCCCGTCGCCGCAACCGCGAGCCGGTCCAGCGTCTTGACGGGCGATCTGGCCTGGCAGCCGGCGGCGCGAAAGGTCGTGAAATCGTGCCGGCCGACGAGCGCTGCCGCCGCTTCGCGCATGGCAGCGGCGGACAGAGACTGGGGCACCCACCACACCCGGTCGCGATCGAGCACCGGCGGCGCCGGCCGCGCCAGAATGCGATAGCGATAGTGCCGCGCGATCGCGCTGAAGCGCGCGTCGAACTCCGCCGACGCCGGGGTGCACTCGAGGATGGCGATCGGATCGGGCTTGAGATGGAAGTTGACGGCCGCTCTGACCGTCTCGGCCGGCCACGCGCGCTCCAGATCGAAATGCGCCACCTGCCCCAGCGCATGCACGCCGGCATCGGTGCGGCCGGCGCCCCGCAGCGACACGGTTTCGCCCGAGAACTTGCGGATCGCCTCGGTGAGGCGGCCCTGCACGGAGGCGCCCAGCGCCTGCACCTGCCAGCCGACGAACGGCGTGCCGTCGTATTCGAGGATGAGACGGTAGCGGGGCATGGCGGTCGACAGGATGGGTGGTCGATGGGCTGGGCGGCACGGCCACTGGGCCGATGCCGCAGCGGTGCCGCTCTGCTAGCCGCTTACGCGCCGGCAAACAAGCATGCAGCGCTAAGGCTGTGACGGCTGCGGCCTGCCGCACCGGCAGGCGCCGGCGGCGAGCCCGCTCAGAGACATTGCCAGCGCCGATATCACCGCCGGCTCGCGGGGCGGTGGCCGTGGCCGCGACCATGGCCGTGCCGGCGATGGCGGCCGTCCGACACGAAGCCGCCGTAGTAGCCGTCGTCGCCCGGATCATAGCGCTGCTCCACGGGAGGCCGGGCCCCGTTGCCCTCGTAGTAGGAGGTGTTGCGCGATTCCGCATAGCTCAGCGACAGCGGGGTCCGGCCACCCGGATTGATGATCACCCGGTCATGCCGCGGCAGCGGGCGGAACACCCGCACCCCTTCTTCCAGGGTGACGGTGGCGCCGTAGAACGGCCGCGTCTCGATGCGCGTCGTCACCGGTTCGGCCAGCGCTGCCGGAGCCGCGGCCGCGCCAAGGCTTGCGGCGACTAGAAGACCCAAAGCCATCGCACGCATGAAACTCTCCTCACAACTCTCCCGAGGCTGCAGCTTTGCCGCCAGTGTAGTGGCCGCGGCGCCGCCTCGCGAGAGAAGGTGCCGCAATGCTTAACGAGAGGGTGAAGCGTGCGCTTTTGCAGCACGCTGAGGATGCTTGGCGGGGCGCGGCCGAGCCTACCGTCCGCCTGCGTCCCTGATCAGCCTGGCGATCGCATCCTGCCGCTTCTGCCTGGCATGCGTCAGCGGCGAGACGCCGTCCTTGTCGGCGATATTGGGATCGGCGCCGGCCGCCAGCACCAGCTTGGCCGTCTCGACGTGGCGCGGGCCGCCGTCGCCCAGGATCACGATCTCGAGCAGGCAGGTCCAGCCGAGGTTGTTGATGTGATTGACGTCGATCTCGGTCGTCAGCAGCAGCTTGACGGTCTCCACATGGGCGCGCTCGCAGGCGGGGATCAGCGCATTGCCGCCGAACCGGTTGCGCAGGGAGAAATCCGGGCCCTTGGGGATCATGTGGCGCAGCATCTCGGTGCGCCCGCGCGACCCGGCCAGCAGCCAGGGCGAATCCTTGTTGGCGGCCTGCGCGTTGATGTTGCTGCCGGCCTCGATCAGCAGGGTCGCGGCCGCCAGATGGTCGTTCTTCACCGCCAGCAGGAGCGGCGTCTCCTTGGCCTCGTTCACGGGGTCGAGCGGGGCTCCCGTGGCGATCAGGCGCCGCAGGCGCCCAGCGTCGCCCTGCGCCGCCGCCGCCAGCATCTCGCGCCCCGGATCTGCCGGTTGACCCGCAGCCATGTCAGCACCTCCCAGCACGGCGATGAGCACCACAATCAGCCTCGGCCAGCGCGGCCACCCTGACGGTCTGCAGTATGGCACGTTCCGATCCTATTCTGTAACTCTGTTGCCAGACTAAACCCGGGTGCCGGGCGCGATCGGGCAGCCGCGCAGGAACTCGGCGGCCGGCATCGGCCGTTTGCCCCCGCGCTGAAGCTCCAGCAGCCGCACCGCGCCTTCGCCGCACGCCACCGTCAGCAGGCCGTCCAGAACGGTGCCGGCGGGTCCGGCGCCGTCCACCACGGCGCTGCGCAGCACGCGGATGCGCTCGCGCTTGCCGCCGCCGGTGGCCAGCTCGAGCCAGGCCCCCGGGGCGGGCGACAAGCCGCGGATGTGATTGTGCACCGAGCGGGCCGGGCGGGAGAAATCGATGGCGGTCTCGCCCTTGTCGATCTTGGCGGCATAGGTGGCGCCCGCGGCAGGCTGGGGCGTCGAGCGCAAGGCGCCCTGCTCCAGGAGGGCGAGCGCGCGCACCATCAGGCCCGCACCTTGTTGCGACAGGAGATCGTGCAGCTCGCCGGCGGTCATGTCCGGCCCGATGGCCACCGGCTCTTCGAGGCAGATCGGCCCCGTGTCGAGGCCTTGGTCCATGCGCATGACGGTGGCCGCTGTCGCGGCGTCGCCCGCCATCACCGCGCGCTGGATCGGGGCTGCGCCACGCCAGCGCGGCAGGGCCGAGGCATGCAGATTGAGGCCGCCGAAACGGGGTGCGGCGAGCACCGGCTGCGGCAGAATGAGGCCGTAGGCCACGACCACCGCGACGTCGGCCTCGAGGTCTGCAAACATCTGCCGCGCATCGCCGGCCTTGAGGGTCTGCGGCGTGCGCACGGGGATGCCGGCCCTGTCGGCGAAGCGATGCACGGCGGCCTTGCGCGCGTCCAGGCCGCGTCCGGCGGGGCGGGGCGGCTGGGTGTAGGCGGCCACCACCTGATGGCCCGCCGCCACGATGCCAGCCAGCGTCGGGACGGCAAACTCCGGCGTGCCCATGAAAACGACGCGCAGCATCCCCAAGACGCTCCCTTCCTTCGTCTCGGCAACGGCAGGGCGTGGCCCCTCGCGCCCGACTATGCGGTGGCCTCGGCCTTCGCCTGCTTCTTGAACCGGCGGATGATGATGTCGCGCTTCAGGCGCGACAGGAAGTCGATGATCAGCTTGCCGTTCAGGTGATCGATCTCGTGCTGGATGGCGGTTGCCAGCAAGCCCTCGGCGGCCAGCTCCTGCATCTTGCCGTCGAGATCGAGGTAGCGGACCTTGAGCGAGCCCGGCCGCTCGATGTCGATGCGCACGTCCGGGATCGACAGGCACCCCTCCTCGTGCTCGCGCAGCTCCGACCCAACCGTCACGATCTCGGGATTGATGAGCACCAGGGGGCGCGGCGGCTCCTCGTCCTTGGCCGTGTCGAGCACGATCAGGCGGTGCGGCACGCCGACCTGCACCGCCGCCAGGCCGACGCCCGGGGCTGCGTACATGGTCTCCAGCATGTCGGCGGCCAGCGTGCGCACGGCCTCGTCGATCCGCTCGAGAGGAGCGCTCACCGTGCGCAGCAAGGGATCGGGCAACGTGATGATCGGGCGTATGGTCATGGCGCTGACATAGGGTGATGGCATCGCCCGGTCAATCGCCGGGGCGCGCTCTCCACGCCTTGACGGGCCCCGGGCTTGCCGGTTGAGCGGCAGGCTGCGCGCTCGGATGGTTCAAACGATGGATGCGGCGAGCGGCCAACGCCCATCGCGGGCGGCCGTCCAAATCTCATGTTTCATGTGAAACAAATTAACCAATGAGCTGATGTTTCACGTGAAACATTGAATTCGCCATCCCTCGCCCCGCCGGCGGGGCGAGGGTCGGGGTGAGGAAGGCATGACTCCGCCATTGACCCTCTCCGCACGGAAGAGTGGTGGGGAGAGGGAATATGGGCGGCGGCGCCACCGGCCCAGCCCTTTCGAGCAGGGCAGGCACGCACGGGTCGGCCTGCCCGCTTGCCGTTTGCGGTTCCCTGCGCCATTAGTGCACAGAACATGCTCGTCATCATGCCCGTTCGAGGCAAGCGCATGCCGCCCGTATCCGCACCGTTCATCCTCGGCTGGGAGGAGTGGGTTGCCCTGCCCGAGCTCGGCCTGCCGGCCATCAAGGCCAAGGTCGATACCGGTGCGCGCACGTCCGCTCTGCATGCGGTCTATGTCGAGCCGTTCGGGCCGGTGCGTTCGCGCAAGGTGCGCTTCGGGGTGCATCCGGTGCCGCGCCGCAGCGATATCGAGGTGGCGTGCGTCGCCCGCCTGGTCGACCGGCGCGAGGTCAGAAGCTCCAACGGCGAGCGCGAGCAGCGCTACGTGATCGAGACGCTGCTGCGCATCGGCGACCGCGAGTGGCCGATCGAGGTCACGCTCGCCAACCGCGACATGATGAGCTACCGCATGCTGCTCGGCCGCCGCGCGATCGCCGGCGATGTGCTGGTCGATCCGGCCTCGTCGTTCCTGCAGCCCAAGCTGCGCTACAAGCTGTATGACGTGGCGCGGTGACCGCGCGTGGGCTGGCCCGAGCGCCAGTCCGGGTGCCAGTCCGGGTGCCAGCCCGAGTGCCAGCCCGAGTGCCAGCCCGAGTGCCAGTCCCGGTGCCTGCCCCTGCGATTGTGTGCGTGACGGCGTTGGCGGGTGACGCGCGAGGGCGTGCCTCGCCCGTCGTGCCGCTGCGGCGGTGGCTCGATCGCCACGGCCCGGCGCGGGCGGAAGACGACCAGATGCGAGCGCCCGTCAGTTCCTCGGCGTCAGTTCCTCGGCGTCAGCTTCTCCATGACCGCATCAAGATTGAAGCTTGCCGGCCTCTGCCGGATCGGGAATTCCTTGAAAGTCTCGAGCCACCGCGCCACCAGGGCTTGCGCCGGCACTAGGATGAACATGCGATCCGCCATCCACTTTTCGTAGAGGATCGACTCGTCACCGCGCTCGAAAGGATCGGCACGCAGGTGGAAGGGTTTGGGGGTTCGCAGATCGGTGAACTGCCCGCGCCACACGCCGATGCCCTTGTTGTTCTGTTCCTTGAAGACGATCTTCCACTCATTCACGCGGATCGCGACCAATTCGCCATCGTCGTTCCAATAGAGGAACTCCTTGCGCGGCGAGTCCTTGGCCTGGCCATTGAGGAATGGAATGAGGTTGTGGCCGTCGAGGTGAATCTTGAAAGTCTTGCCGCCGATCCGGGACCCCCGCGCGCACTTGGCCACGATGTCAGGATCGCCGCCAGCTGCCGCAAAGGTCGGGATCAGATCGTAGTGCGAGAACATCTCGTTGTAGACGGTCGCCGGCTTGATCGTGCCGGGCCAGCGGATCAGCATCGGCACGCGATAGCCGCCCTCCCAATTGGTTGCCTTCTCGCCGCGGAAGGGCGTTTGCCCGCCGTCGGGAAAGCTCATCACCTCAGCCCCGTTGTCGGTGGTGAACAGCACGATGGTGGTGTTGGCGACGCCGAGATCGTCGAGCTTCTTCAGCAATTGGCCGACATAGCCGTCGAGCTCGACCATGCCGTCAGGATAGAGCCCCTGGCCGGTCACGCCCTGGGAAGCGGGCTTCAGATGCGTCCACACGTGCATGCGCGTGGGATTGAAGTAGCAGAACCAGGGCGTATTGGCCTTCTGCTGCCGGTCGATGAAGTCCAGCGCCGCAGCCAGGAACTCCTGGTCCACGGTCTCCATGCGCTTGGTGTCCAGCGCGCCGGTATTCTCGATCACCTGCCGGCCGACCCTGCCATAGGCCGGGTCGATGGTTGGGTCGTCCTGGTCGCTCGCCCTGCACTTGAGGACGCCGCGCGGCCCGAATCTCGCCCGGAAGCGCGGGTCCTTCGGGTAATCGGGGTTCTGCGGCTCCTCCTCCGCATTGAGGTGATAGAGGTTGCCGAAGAACTCGTCGAAGCCATGCACGGTCGGCAGGAACTCGTTGCGGTCGCCGAGGTGGTTCTTGCCGAATTGTCCGGTGGCATAGCCCAGCGGCTTCAGCGCTTCCGCAACGCTCATGTCGGCGGCCTGCAGCCCCACGGTGGCACCCGGCAGGCCGACCTTCGTCAGCCCGGTGCGGATGGGCGATTGGCCGGTGATGAAGGCGGCGCGCCCGGCGGTGCAGCTCTGTTCGCCGTACCAGTCGGTGAACATCGCCCCCTCCTTGCCGATCCGGTCGATGTTGGGTGTCCGGTAGCCCATGATGCCGTGATTGTAGAGGCTGACATTGAACCAGCCGATGTCGTCGGCCATGATCATCAGGATGTTGGGCTTGCGTCCCGGCGGCACCGCGGCGGGCTGTTGGGCCTGTGTTCGCTGAACCGATGCAACCGCCCCCAAGGCCGTGAGGGTGGCGATCGAGGCGCCGGAAAGAAGAAGATTTCGACGGCTGAATGTGCCGTCCTGCTCATGACAAACGCATGCGGGGATCATCTTGCGCCCAGTGCGCGCAATCTTCGTGCTCATGGAAATTCTCCACAGCCACCTGCCACGCCCGGCCGATGGCTGCGGAGATTCAATCCCTTGTGACGGGCGACAAATCGGGTCTAACCCTGATACGCCTTTGCGTATGTCCTCATTTCCCGCACGTAGTGAACGTCGCCCGCGCCGCCATCGCGTGGACGGGTCTCGGCGCCCCCCGGAGCAGCTCGGTGCCCTGCGACCCCAAGGCCTCAGACTGAGGCCGGCGTTCGGCTGCAGGCCCGCCCAAGACCGCATGGCCGGCCGCCGCGCGCCCGCTTTGTGGCCCGTCGGCAGAGCGGCAGATCCTATGATCTTGCGCCGGGATATTGATCGGCTATTCGCGTGTCGGAAACCGCTGCTGCGACAGACACACGCCGCGTGTCGCGTGGATGACCGGCGCGCGACCTCGGGGATCATCCTGGGCTGCGGTCGGGCTGTCGCTGGACGGATGCGCCGGCAGCGCGGGGCCTGCGAAACCCTCTATTATTGCTGTGTGCGGGCACGCACAGGTGTTGGGGAAGGGGGCTTTGCGCCCCTGCGCCCTGTCTCTTGCGGTCTTGTCTCTTGCGGTCTTGTCTCTTGCGGTCTTGTCTCTTGCGGTCTTGTCTGAGGCCGGCAGTCCGCCTGCGGGGCTGAGGATCGACGCCACCCGCGTTTCTGGCCGGCGGCCTTGCTGCCTCGTCAGCTACCAGCCAAACGGCCGCAGCCTCGTGGCGTATGGTGCCCAGGAGAGGACTCGAACCTCCACGCCTGTTACAGCGCTAGTACCTGAAACTAGTGCGTCTACCAATTCCGCCACCTGGGCAATCCCGGCCGCTAGTTAGAGCCGGCACCCGCCCTTGTCAATTGCGGGGCGCGTCGCAGCGTTCCTTCTTCACACGGGGGCCCTGCGGCGCTATTCCCCAAGTCTGACCTTGGGCAAGGGAGCGCTGGTGGTGAATGCACGTCTGGAGCACGGCAGCCTGGTGACCGTCTTGGGCGGCTCGGGCTTCGTCGGCCGCTATGTGGTGCGGGCGCTCGCCAACGACGGCTGGCGCGTCCGTGCGGCGGTGCGCCGGCCCGATCTTGCCGGCCATCTGCAGCCCATGGGGGCCGTGGGGCAGGTCCACGCCGTGCAGGCCAACCTGCGCTACCCCGATTCGATTGCGCGGGCGGTGGAGGGCGCCGATGCGGTCGTGAACCTCGTCGGCATTCTCTTCAAGTCGGGCGCGCAGACCTTCCATGCCGTGCACGTGGCGGGCGCGCGCGCCGCGGCCAAGGCGGCCAAGGCGGCCGGGGCCAAGACCTTCGTGCATGTCTCGGCCATTGGCGCGGACCGCAAGTCCTGGGGCAAGTACGGCCGCACCAAGGCGGCGGGCGAGGCCGCCGTGCTGGCGGAGTTTCCCGAGGCCGTCATCCTGCGCCCGTCGCTCGTCTTCGGGCCCGAGGACCAGCTCTTCAACCGCTTTGCGGCAATGGCCCGCCTGTCTCCCGTCCTGCCGCTGATCGGCGGCGGCAAGACCCTGATGCAGCCGGTCTACGCCGGCGACGTCGGCGCCGCGATTGCGACCGTGCTGAGGGGAGAGGCCAGGCCGCGCACCATCTACGAGCTGGGCGGGCCCGACATCGTCACCTTCCGGCGACTGCTCGATCTGACCCAGGAGTGGTCGGGGCGCAGGCGCTGGTATGTGCGCATTCCCTTCTGGCTGGCGCAGGTGGGCGCCTTTCTCACCCTGCCGCTGCCCAACAGCATGCGCCCCCTGACGGTCGACCAGGTGCGCATGCTGACCGAGCCCAACGTGGTGAGCAAGGCGGCGCGTGAGGACGGGCGCACGCTGGCAGGGCTCGGCATCGCCACGCCGCATGCCATGGCGGGCATCGTGCCGGGCTATCTGGAGCGCTTTCGCCCGCACGGCCAGTTCGACAGCTACCGGCGCTGAGCCACGCCAAGCCGCACCGTCATCCCGGAATTTTCGCCATTCCAGGATGACAGCGGCGGCGACCCCGCACCCGTCCCGTGCGTCGGCTGCCCGCGGGAGCGGAACGCCGGCAGCTCCGATGGGCGGGCATCGTCCGCTGCAGCTCGAGGATGAGCCTTGGCGGCCTGCCCGCAGGTGGGTATAGCTAAAGGGAGTGCGCGGACGTGGCGGAATTGGTAGACGCAACGGACTTGAAGCAATGAGTGCGCTTCGGGAAACCGGGGATGCAGAACTGCCCAAATTCGGGGAAACCTCTTTGCGTGGCAATCCCGAGCCAAGCTCCGGTGAGGAGAAGGTGTAGAGACTAGACGGGCAGCACCTACGGCGCACGCGCGCTAGGGTGAAGGGATAGTCCAGACCACGAACTTGCCAGTTTGCGGCGAGGCGGCGAAAGCCGAAGTGGTACGAAAATCCGTAGGGCCGAAAGGCTCGTGCCGGTTCGAGTCCGGCCGCCCGCACCAAGCTTTGCATATTCTGTGCAGGCGCGTTGGATTCAGGGCCTGCCCGTGCCGGGCTCCATCCGCACACCATCATCGACCGGAGTGCCGCACACCAGCCGGCGGCACCCTCAATCCTCGGGATTGGCGGGTGGCTGCCGGTCGGCCGCGAACTCGGCCTCCAAGCCCTGCTCCAATCGCACCAGGTCGGCCGGCAACGGCATGCCGTAGGCCCTGAGCTCGCTGAGCCTCTGCCTGATCACCAGATAGAGCTCGTGCCGATCGGCCGGCTCGTTCTGCATGCGCGTCAGGAGCAACCCGATCTCTGCTTCAATGTCTTCAAAAGCCATGGCCTGCGCCTCCTGGCGACGCCACTGGGCCGGGCACTGAGCTGTCGAGCCGGAGCAATGGCGCAGCGAGGCGTCCAGCCCGGCCCGGTCGCACGCGACCCAAGGACCTGCCGTCACACCATACAGCACACCTCGTTCGTCACCCAGCGCGGCGTGCCCGAAGGCACGGCGTGGGAACCGAACGAGCGCCAGACCCCGATCTGCT
Organism: Hyphomonadaceae bacterium; assembly: GCA_019747815.1. Classification (GTDB taxonomy): domain Bacteria; phylum Pseudomonadota; class Alphaproteobacteria; order Rhizobiales; family Hyphomicrobiaceae; genus AWTP1-13. The sequence goes on along the minus strand of JAIEQJ010000022.1, from coordinate 140,030 downwards.
GCGCATCCCCTCGGGGCGGCAGCCTTGATCGCGGCCCGTCAGCAATCGCTGCCCAAGCGGCCCTTCACCACCACTTCGGCATGAACCACAGATAGTATGCCACCGCCGCAGCCGCGACCACTGCAAGACCGATGATCCAATTTCTCCTGGCAGCCATCGTCGTTTCTCCCGTGGCGACTTGCAAGCGCAGCAAATCTACCAGCCTGCGGACCGCCTCGCGACAACATCTCGGCGGGCTGCCGGAAAGGCGGAGAAATCAGTCCGGTAGGTCGCGTCCCTGGCGGTGCGCGCAAGGATCGTCTTCTGCCTGATCGTGGTTCAGCGCTGCCCTCTTGCTCATTGCGCACCATCGGCTGAGCCCACGACCCTGGCCGGTCATCTCCAAAATATCGGTGCGAGCGACAGCATCAGCAGGCCCGCCATCGACCAGTTGAAGGCGAGGCGCGCGCGCGGATTGGCGAGGAAGCGCCCGATGACCGCGCCGAACCCGGCCCAGATCACACACGATATCAAACAGGCCGTGGCGAGCACGGCGGCAATCACCGAGGTTTCCCACAGCACGTTGCCGCCTACGGTGGTGTAGGCCGCGAGCGCGCCCAGGGCGGACACCCAGGCCTTGGGGTTCATCCATGTGAACAGCGCCGCCTCGCCAGGGCCGATCGGCCGTGTGCGCGCTGAGACGCTGCTCCCTGCATCGGCGCGTGCGATGCGCCAGGCAAGGTAGGCGAGATAGGCAGCGCCCGCGTACTTGAGCAGGGCATGCAGACGCGGCTCCGCATGCACCACGCCGGCGAGCCCCAGCCCAGTAGCCACGACCATGCCGCCGAAGCCCGCCGTGATGCCGAGCATCTGCGGAATTGTGCGGCGGAAGCCGAAGTTTGCACCCGAGGCCGTCACCAGCACCACGTTCGGTCCGGGCGTGAGCGTCATGACCGCAGCGAATAGGACCAAAGGTCCGAGCAGGATGCCCTCGCCCATCCTCGAAGCGTCCTCTGCCGGCCAACGCATGGGTCTCGGCAGCATGCCCGCCACGGGATTTGCCGCAACTACCTCAGGGGTACTCGTGGCGGCACGGAGAGGACGGTCGTTCGCGACGCCGAACCGCAGCGGCGGCGAGCCCTAAATCACCCGGTAGCCCCCGTCGGCCATGATGATCGAGCCCGTGACGTAGGCGGAGAGGTCGGAGGCCAGGAAGAGCGCCGGACCGACGATGTCCTCGGGCTTGCCGGCGCGGCCGAGCGGCGTGTGGTCGAGGAAAATGCGCACGAACTCGGGATTGCTGGCGCGCATCTTCTCGTTCAGCGGCGTCTCGATCAGGCCGGGGCCGATGGCGTTGACGCGCACGCCGTCCTTGCCGAGCTCCGCCGCCAGGGCGCGCGTGAAGCCCAGCACGCCGTGCTTGGAGGTGGTGTAGGCGGCCGAGTTGGGCGTGCGCACGTGCACGAACGACTGCACCGAGCCGATGTTGACGATGCGGCCCCGGGTGGCGCGGAGCTGATCGAGGAAGGCGTGCGTGACATTGAAGGTGCCGCTGAGGTTGATGCCGATGACGTCCTGCCAGTCCTTGATGACGGCGTCGGGGTCCGCGGTGAAGGCATTGCGGCGGTTGATGCCGGCGTTGTTCACCAGCACCGAAACCTGGCCGATGCTGCTGCCGATCTCGGCCGCAAGCGTGCGGCAGCGCTCGCGCTCGGTGACATCGAGCTTGAAGCCCGCAGCCTTGCCGCCTGCGCTCCGGACGGCCTCGGCCGTCGCGGCGGCGGCCGCATCGTTGATGTCGAGAACAACGACATGCGCGCCCTCCTTGGCATAGCCGAGCGCGATCGCTTTGCCGATGCCCGATCCGCCGCCGGTCACGACCGCAATGCGTCCTTCGAGCAGCCCTGCCATGGGTGTGTCCTCCCTTGTGGTCCCAGTGCTTGTGGTCCCAGTGCTTGTGGTCCCAGTGCTTGTGGTCCCTCATTGTCATCCCGGCCTGAGCGCAGCTCAGCGCCGGGACCCAGGTTGCAGCACATGTCCGCTGCGCGGCGTGGGAGCAGCAGTCTAGCGTGATGATCGAGAAATTCGCCCGTCCTCGCAGCACGCCTGCTGAGCGAATTTCTCGATCTGAATCACACTAGAACCATGAGCTTGCTTGTGTCCTTTCGATCGCGAAGTTCGTTCAGCGCCTGCTGCAAGATCCGGCGAACTTCGCGATCGGGACACTAGCCGGGTTGCCAGGTCGTGGGCAGATTGAGGAGGCCGCGGAACGCCCAGCCGCCGATGCGCACGGGCTCGCTGTGATCGAGCCGCAAACCCTTAAGCCGCGCGAAGACGCACGGCAGCGCCACGTCGGCCACCATGGCGCGCGACGCCCACGCGCCGGCGCAATAGTGCGGGCCCGCGCCGAAGGCAATGCTCTTGGCCGTGTCGCGCCTGACGTTGAATGCATCGGCGTCGGCAAAGTGCGCCTCATCGCGGTTGGCGGAGCCGAACATGAAGAAAATGCGGTCCTCGGGCTCGAGCTCGATGCCGTTGACCGACCAGGCCCTGGCGATGCGCCTGGGCGACATGCCGATCGGCGAGATCCAGCGCGCATACTCCTCGAACACCTGCACCCAGGCCACCTCGCCGGCACGCACCAGCGCGAGCGGCTCGGGATGGGTGAGCAGGGCCCAGATGCACCCCGCGATGGCATCGCGCGGCTCGTTCTGGCCGCCGCTGATGGCGAGCTTGATGTTGGCGCGCACGCTTTCGATCGGCATGCCGCTCTCCAGCATCACGCTGAGCAGGCTCGGATCGGGAGCCTTGGCGAGCACGGGGGCCATGTCGTCGATGGCCGCGTCGATGGCCGCGTCGATGGCCGCCGTCGCCGCGTGACAGCGCGCCTCCACGGCCGCATCGCCCGCGTAGTTGGCGATGCCGTCGATCATGCCCTGCGACCAGGCGTCCATGTCCTTGTAGCGCATGTTGGTGAGGCCGGTGAGGGCCTTGAGGCACTCCGCCGACAGCGGCAGGGCGAACGCCTTGACGAGATCGGCGCGGCCGGTCGGCGCCAGCTCGTCCAGCAGCCGGTCGGCGTGCGCCCGGAACACGGCGCTCCAGTGCGCCTTGACCGTCTTGGGCGAGACCGAAGGAAAGATGGCCTTGCGCTCCGCCATGTGCGCATCGCCGTCCTTGCGCATCATGTTGTGGCCCATCAACCTGTTCATCAGGCCGTTGGGCTGGTGTGAGCTGAACACGTCGATCATCTTCTCGCAGGTGAAGATGTCGTCGCGGCGGGTGAACAGCGTGCTGCCAAGCTGCGGCACGAAGGCGATGGGGGCTTCGGCGCGCAGGCGCGCGAGCGCGGGATAGGGGTCGCGCCAGAATGCGGCAAGGTCGATGTCGAAGCGCGGCGCGGTGCCCATGGGTGACGACCAGGCATAGGGTGCGGACGACCTACCATCCAGCACGGAAGGGCACTTCTGCAACCGCGAAAGCATTGACGCCGGGTTGGCGGATGGCCACCTTGGGTGGCGGCCTACCCTTGCGTGCGCATAGAGCCGGCAACACCGTCATGAACGTTCCAGGTCCTGAGCATCCGATCACCATCGCCGCAAACCCCAGACGGGTGCGCGTGCACTTCAACGGCCGCATCGTCGCCGATACGGTGCGCGCGCTGACCCTGCACGAAGCGGGCTATCCGCCGGTGCCCTACATTCCGCGCTGCGATGCCGACATGGCGCTGTTCGTGCGGACGATGCGTGCAACCACCTGCCCCTACAAGGGGGTCGCCGCCTACTTCAGCCTGAGCGTCGACGGGCGCACGAGTGAGAATGCGGTGTGGACCTACGAGGCTCCCTACCCGGCCGTGGCGGAGATCAAGGCGCACCTGGCCTTCTACCCGAGCCGGGTCGACCGCATCGAGGAGACGGACGTTTGACGGCGCCGCCCAGGATCGAGGGCCGGTAACGATTTCGAGATGATAGCGCGCGGGGCCTGGGCCTTGTGCCCACAGATCACGCACGCTTGTCTGAATGTTGCATTGTTTGATTTCTCTGGGACCGACGCCTTGGCGTATGTCCTTGGGGCACAAAGACGGGATGCAGCCTGCGCATATGGGTGCGGAGAGGGGAGCCGTGCGACTGTCGGATGACAAGGCCCGTCGCTTGACCCGACTGCTGTGGCGCAATCGCGCGCGGCGCTGGCTACCCGCCGTCGGCGGCGCCCTGGCCCTGGCGGCGGCGCTGCTGCTTCTCACGGAGACGCAGCACCACCAGGCCGACCGCACCGTCGCCGTTGCGGTCCATGCCGGAAAAGTGCTCGATATCAAGCGTACAGCCGCGCGGGGAGCCGCGATCATCCACGTGCACCTGGACGACGGGCGGAACGTGGAGGCCGTCAGCCAGTTCCGTGTGACGCCGACGGCGGGATCGGCTGTGATCGTCAACGAAGCGCGGCATGATTCCGGACGGCTGACCTACGACGTGGTCCGTTTCGGGAAATAGGGCGGGACTCACGGGGCGCACACTGCTCATTTATTGGGCAACGGCCGCCTGCCGAGCAACACTGCTGTTCCGGCATGACACAAAACACGATCCTGTGTTCAGCCTTCTTCCTAGCAACTTGCTACCATGAGCTGTCATTCGGCGGCAGCATCAACGGGATGCGGGACAGCACATGCGTGCAAGCCAGCGCCTGATCGTAGAGGCGGTGTATGCCTCCTGGGCCGCGCAGGATCTGTCAGCGGTCGCGGCGTGCCTGCATCGGGATGCCGTCTATACTCTGCACCTTCCGAAGGATGCCTGGTCGATTAGCGGCGATGTCTGCGGTCGCCAGAAGATCATAGCCTCGCTGGCGGACATCCTGCGCGACTTCGAGGTCTTGGAATATCGCCCGCTCAAGATTGCCGACGGCGACGGCATATCGACCTCCCGGGCCAAGATTCACTACGGGCATAGGGCCACCGGCCTGTCCTACGAGGCCACCATTCGCAACGTCTGGCGCATCCAGGGCGACAAGGTCCGGCATTTCGAGGTATTCCATGACGCCGCGCGTCTGCGGGCGTTCTACGAGATGGTCAATCGGATGAGCGTCGAGGCCTGACCGCGCGGGGCTGCCCCAAGCGCGGGACATTGCTTCATGGCCGGCTCCGTTCCTCTCCAAAGCTCTGTCCTGCCGCCGGGTGTCCGCGCACGCTGCGTGAGCGGCATCAACCAGCTCACGCTGCACATCCTGGAAGCCGGACATGAGCGCGCGCACCGCCCGGCCGTGCTTCTGCTGCATGGATTTCCCGAGCTTGCCTACAGCTGGCGCAAGGTGATGCTGCCGCTGGCAGCAGCGGGATTTCACGTGATCGCGCCGGACCAGCGCGGCTACGGGCGCACCTCGGGCTGGGATGGCCGCTACGACGGCGATCTTGGCTCGTTTCGCATGCTCAACGTGGTGCGTGATGCTCTGGGGCTTGTGTCTGCGCTCGGTCTGCGCTCGGTTGCGGCTGTCGTCGGGCACGACTTCGGCTCGCCGGTTGCTGCCTGGTGCGCGCTGCTGCGTCCCGACATCTTCCGCTCGGTGGTTATGATGAGCGCCCCGTTCGGCGGCCCGCCGCACCTGCCGTTCGCCACCGCCGACCGGAGTCCCGCTCGAGCCGCATCCGGCTCCGACATTCATGCGGCGCTGGCGGCACTCGATCCGCCGCGCAAGCACTACCACTGGTACTATTCGACCCGCGAAGCCGATGCGGACATGCGCGACTGTGCGCAGGGCATCCATGCATTCCTGCGCGCCTACTACCATCACAAGAGCGCCGACTGGACAGGCAACCGCCCGCATCCGCTTGCGGCCTGGAGCGCCGGCGAGCTGGCCAAGCTGCCGACCTACTACGTGATGGAGCGCGGCAAGAACATGGCGCAGACGGTGGCCGCCGAGATGCCGTCCGCGGCCCAGATCGCCGCCTGCAGATGGCTGACGGAGGAGGAGCTCGGCGTCTACAGCCGCGAGTTCGCCCGCACCGGCTTTCAGGGCGGGTTGCAATGGTACCGCTGCCGCACGGTCGGGCCATTCGACGCCGAGCTGGAAATCTTCTCAGGCCGCACCATCGACGTGCCGTCTCTCTTCATCGCCGGCAGGAGCGATTGGGGCATCCATCAGGCTCCCGGCGTGTTCGAGCGGATGCAGAGCAGCGCGCTGACGGACATGCGCGGCTGCCATCTGGTCGACGGCGCCGGTCATTGGGTGCAGCAGGAGCAGCCCGACGTGGTGAGCCGCCTGCTTGCGAGCTTCCTGCAGGAGGTCGCGTCTGCCCGGTGAGCATCGCGGCCCCGCAGCGCCATGCCGCGCCAAGAGTGGCGCTCCCCGCAAAGCCGCCGCTTGACCACCGGCGCGCGCCGCTTCAAGCAGTCACCCTGCAGAGCCCAGGAGCGCATGGAACATGGCCAGACGTGGCGCCAAGGCAAGACGCGCCCCAATCGCGCGCGGACAGGAAGCCGGCGCACGGCGCGCCAGGGCTGGCAACAGCCTTTCGCCCGAAGCCAAGCTGGCCGAGCTGAAGCGCCGCCTGCTCGAGATTTCCGACTTGAGCTCGGCCGGCGCCGTGCTCGGCTGGGACCAGGCCACCTACATGCCCAAGGGCGGCGCGACGGCACGGGCCCGCCAGGGCGCGACCCTGAGCCGGCTGGCGCACGAGAAGTTCACCGATCCCGCGCTCGGCAGGCTGCTCGACGGCCTCGCGCCCTACGGCGAAAGCCGGCCCTATGCCTCCGACGACGCCAGTCTGATCCGCGTCGTGCGCCGCGACTACGAGAAGGCGACGAAGGTGCCCGCCGATTTCGTCGCCCGCTGGAGCGCGTTGGGGTCCGCCTCCTACGATGCCTGGACGCGCGCACGGCCGGCCAACGATTTCGCCACCATGCGCCCCTACCTCGAGAAGGCGCTGGACTTCAGCCGCAGGTTCGCGGACTACCTCGGTCCCTACGAGCATATCGCCGACCCGCTGATCGACGGCCCCGACACGGGCATGACGGTGGCCGGTGTGCGCGCCCTCTTCAGCGAGCTGCGCGCGGCCCTGGTGCCCATCGTGCACGCCATTGCCGAGCAGCCGGTCGCCGATGATGCCTGCCTGCGCGGCACCTTCCCCGAGCAGGGACAGCTCGACTTCGGTCTCGTTCCCGTCCAGCGCTTCGGCTACGATTTCGACCGCGGCCGGATCGACAAGACGCACCATCCCTTCTGCACCAAGTTCTCGGCCGGCGACGTGCGCATCACCACGCGCATCAAGCAGAACGAGATCGGCGAGGCGCTGTTCTCCACGCTGCACGAAGCCGGCCATGCGCTCTACGAGCAGGGCGTGGATGCCCGCACCGAGGGCACACCGCTGAACTCGGGCGCCTCGGCGGGCGTGCACGAGAGCCAGTCGCGGCTGTGGGAGAACGTGGTCGGAAGAAGCCGGCCCTTCTGGAACTACTTCTACCCCCTCCTGCGCGACGCCTTCCCCGATCATTTCAAGACGGTGCCGCTCGAGACCTTCTATCGCGCCATCAACAGGGTGGAGCGTTCGCTCATCCGCACCGACGCCGACGAGGTGACCTACAATCTGCACGTCATGCTGCGCTTCGATCTGGAGCTCGACCTGCTCGAGGGCCGTCTCAAGGTGAAAGACCTGCCCGAAGCCTGGCGCGCCCGCTTCACCGCCGACTTCGGCATCACCCCGCCCGATGATCGGGACGGCTGCCTGCAGGACGTGCACTGGTATGGCGGCAGCGTCGGCGGCGCCTTCCAGGGCTACGCCATCGGCAACATCCTGAGCGCGCAGTTCTACGCCGCTGCTCTCGCGGCTCACCCCGAGATCACACGGGAAATGGCCAAGGGCGCGTTCGGAACGCTGCACACCTGGCTCCGCCAGCGGCTCTACAAGCACGGGCGCAAATTCACGCCCGACGAGATCGTCAAGCGGGCCACCGGGCGCCCTATGACCACAGCCCCCTATATCGCCTACCTGCGCGAGAAGTACGGCGCGCTTTATCAGCTGCCGCCGATGTAGCAGAGTAGCCCCCGACGCTGGCGGCAAGCCGGCGCAGGACAGGGGAACGCACAAGACCATGCCGAGGATTGTCATCCCGGCGCCGGGCGACGGCGTGCTGATCGCCCATGGTGACATGACGGGCCTCGACATCGGCCGCGACCGCGGCAGCCCGGTTTCGCACTATGCCGCGCCGTTCGCTTTCACGGGCAAGCTCGGCAAGGTCACTGTCACCATCGGCGATGGCCAGTCGCTCGATGGCGAGGCCGCCGGCCGCGCCGAGATGGGCCGCCAATAGGAGGGCCGTTCCATGTCCGCTGACGAGAGGGGGTGCAAGGAGGCAACGCCCGCCACCTGCGCGCATAATCGCTCGTTCCTCGACGCCCTGCCGTTCGGCGACCGCCAGGATTTCGACGACGCCGCGCGCGGCTTCATCGCCACCTTGCCCGACGTGACCTTCCGCACTGCCGAGGGCCGGGTGATCTTCTCCCTCGAGGACTACGCCTTCCTCGCCCACGAGCAGGCGCCCGACACCGTGAACCCGAGCCTCTGGCGGCAGGCGCGGCTCAACATGCACAACGGCCTGTTCCAGGTCACCGACCGCATCTACCAGGTGCGCGGCTTCGACATCTCCAACATGACCATCATCGAGGGGAGCCGGGGCATCATCGTCATCGATCCGCTGGTCTCCACCGAGGTGGCGCGCGCCGCGCTCGAGCTCTACTGGCAGCATCGCGGCCGCAAGCCCGTGACGGCGGTGATCTACACCCACACCCACGTCGACCATTTCGGCGGCGTGCGCGGCGTCGTCGACGAGGCCGACGTGAAGGCCGGCCACGTTCCCGTCATCGCGCCGGACCGCTTCATGGAGGAGGTGACGAAGGAGAACGTGCTGGCCGGCACGCCGATGATCCGCCGCGCCATGTTCCAGTTCGGCGCCATGCTGCCCAAGGGGCCGCGCGGCCAGGTGGATGCCGGGCTCGGCAAGGTGGTCTCGGGGGGCACCGTCACGCTCATCCCGCCGACGCAGAGCATCACCCAGCCGATCGAGACGCACGTGGTCGACGGCGTCGAGATCATCTTTCAGCTCGCGCCCGAGACCGAGGCCCCGGCCGAGATGCACATGTTCTATCCGGGCCTCAAGGCGTTGAACCTTGCCGAGAACGCCACCCACAACCTGCACAACATCTACCCGATCCGGGGCGCGCAGGTGCGCGATGCCAACGCCTGGGCGAAGTATCTGAACGAGGCGCGCGACCGCTTTGCCGCCAAATCCGACGTGGTGTTTGCCCAGCATCACTGGCCGATATGGGGCAACGCCCGGCTGCTCGACTACCTCGCCAAGCAGCGCGACACCTACAAGTATCTCCACGACCAGACGCTGCGCCTCATCAATCACGGCTATCGGTCGGCTGAGATCGCCGAGCGGCTGGCCCTGCCGAGGAGCCTCGCGCGGGAATGGCACGTGCGCGGCTACTACGGCACGCTCAGCCACAACGCCAAGGCCGTCTATCAGCGCTATCTGGGCTGGTATGACGCCAACCCGGCCAACCTCAATCCGCTGCCGCCAGCGGAGCGTGCCAAGAAAATCCTCGCCTACATGGGCGGAGCCGAGACCATTATCGCGCGTGCTCGCGAGGACTTTGCCAAAGGTGAATACCGCTGGGTGGCGGACGTCATGAGCCAGGTCGTGTTCGCCGAGCCCGACAACAAGGCCGCACGCGAGCTTGGCGCCGACGCCATGGAGCAGATGGGCTACCAGGCCGAATCCGCCACCTGGCGCAACGCCTACCTGTTCGGGGCGCACGAGCTGCGGCACGGTCTGGCGGCCCCGGCCGCGCCCGGCCGAGCCGGCAGGGACATCGTGCGCGGGCTCTCCCTCGACCTGTTCTTCGATGTCCTCGGCGTGCGGCTCAACGGCGAGACGGCCGAGGGACGGACCATCATGATCAACTGGGTGTTTCCCGACAGCGGCCAGCGCTACGCCATGACCCTGCAGAACGGCGCCCTGACCTATCTCGCCGGCCGCCAAGCCGAGACCGCGGATGCCACCATCACGCTCGATCGCGCCACGCTCAACGGCATCATCCTGCGCGAGCAGGCGCTGCCGGACGCCATGGCGAGCGGTGCCGTGCGGGTCGAGGGCGATCCACACAAAGTCGCCGAGCTGTTCGGCCTGCTCGACGAGTTCAGCATGGCCTTCGACATCATAGAGCCGCGCCGCGATGGTTGAGGCGCATTCCCTCTCCCGTCCTGCACGGGAGGCGGCTGGGGTGAGGGGCAGAAGCAAACGCGATGTGACAGGGAGGAAGCCATGGAGTTCGACTACGTCATTGTCGGCGGCGGCTCTGCGGGCAGCGTGCTGGCCGGCCGCTTGAGTGCAGCCCCGTCCACGCGCGTCTGCCTGATCGAGGCGGGTCCGCCTGACGACAACTTCCTCTGCCACATGCCGTTCGCCACGGCCCTGTTCATTCCGGGCAAGTGGCGCAACTGGGCCTTCGAGACGGAGCCCCAGCCCGGCCTCGACGGCCGGCGCGGGTATCAGCCGCGCGGGCGCATGCTGGGCGGCTCGTCCGGCATCAACGCCATGATCTACATCCGCGGCCACGCCTCCGACTACGACGATTGGGCGGCCCAGGGCGCGGCCGGCTGGTCGTTCGCCGAGGTTCTGCCCTACTTCAGGCGCGCCGAGGGCAACGAGCGCTTCGGCGGCTCCCTGCATGGCAGCGACGGTCCGCTCAACGTGGCCGATCAGGTGAGCCCCAACCCGCTCAACGCCGTGTTCCTTGCAGCCTGCGACCAGCTTCAGCTCGCCCGCAACGACGACTTCAACGGCGCGAGCCAGGACGGCGTCGGCCACTACCAGGTGACGCAGAAGAACGGCGAGCGCTGGAGCGCTGCCCGCGCCTACCTGCCGCCCGAGGCGCGCTCACGTAAGAACCTGCACATTGCCACCGACACCCGCGCCTTGCGCGTCGCCCTCGACGGCCGGCGCGCCACCGGCGTCGTCTGCCGCCGCGGCGGGGCCGAAGTGGCCTTCAAAGCCAGCCGCGCCGTCATCCTGTCGGCCGGCGCCTTCCAGTCGCCGCACCTGCTGCTGCTGTCGGGCATCGGCCCGGGCCCGGAGCTCAGGCAGCACGGCATCGCCGTCGCGCACGAGCTGCCGGGCGTCGGGCGCAACCTGCAGGACCACCTCGATTTCACGCTGCTCTACCGGGCGACGAGCCCGCATTTGTTCGGCTTCACGCCGGCGGGCCTCGCCAAGCTGCCGCGCGCGATCCGGCAATGGCGGCGCGAGCGGTGCGGCCTGTTCACCACCAACTTCGCCGAATCCGGCGGCTTTCTGAAGACCGATCCGGGGCTGGCCCGTCCCGACATCCAGCTCCACTTCGTCATCGGCCTGGTCGACGACCATGCCCGCAAGCGCCATTTCGCCACCGGCTACAGCCTGCACACCTGCGTGCTGCGTCCCAGGAGCCGCGGCGCCGTGGGCCTCTACAGCGCCGATCCCCTGCGCGCGCCGCGCATCGACCCGCAGTTTTTGAGCGATGCGGCCGACTTCGACGTCCTGCTCAAAGGCGTCAAGCTCGGGCGGCGCATCATGGCTGCGCTGCCGTTCCATGCCCTGCAGCCGGACGAGCTCTACACGGCGAACGTCAGCACGGACGAGGGGTTGCGCACAGAGATCAGGAAGCGGGCGGATACCATCTACCATCCCGTCGGCACCTGCCGTATGGGTGCCGCCGACGATGCGCTGGCGGTGGTGGACCCTACGCTCAAAGTCAGAGGCGTCGACGGTCTCTATGTTATCGATGCCTCGGTCATGCCCACGCTCATCGGCGGTAATACCAATGCCCCCACCATCATGATCGCCGAGAAGGCGGCCGATATGCTGCAAGCGGCATAGCGACCCGGCACCGCTCGGGCAGCAAGGCCGGTCTCGCACAATCTTGAATGCTGGCCCCCCGGCGGCATTGTATGGTGTCGCCTGTTGCCCCTGCGCCCCCAAACGACGCGTGACGCCGCGCAGCACTCCGGACGAACGGGAAAGGGCTGCCGGGCTGGCCGGCCGCCGCGCAAACTCCAGGGAGGAGACGCATGAAGCTCTATACCTACTGGCGGTCACTCGCCACGTTCCGGGTGCGCATCGCGCTCAATCTCAAGGGCGTGGCGTACGAGCAGGTCTCTGTCGATCTCGATGCCGGCCAGCAGAGCAAGGCCGACTACAAGGCGATCAATCCGCAGATGGTCATTCCGTCGCTGGTGGAGGACGACGGCACCGTGCTCTACCAGTCGATGGCGATCATGGAATACCTGAACGAGGTGTATCCGCAGCCGCCCCTGCTGCCGGCCGACCCCAAGGGCCGCGCGCGGGTGCGCGCGCTGTCACTCATCACGGTCGCCGATTCGCATCCGCTGATCGTGCCGCGCGTGCGCAATCACCTGGCCGCCACGTTCAACCTCGACGACGAGGGAAGGATGACCTGGGTGCGGCATTGGTTCGCCGCCGGGCTCGACGCCTACGAGACCCATCTCTCCCGCGACCAGGCCACCGGCACCTACTGCCATGGCGACAGGGTGACCATGGCGGATCTGTGCCTGGTGAGCCATGCCGCCGGCTACCGCGTGTTCAAGGGCAACCTCGACAAGCACCCCACCGTGAAGCGCATCGTCGATACCTGCATGGCGGACGAGCGCTTCGCCACCGCCCAGCCCATGCGCCAGCCCGGCGCGCCCAAGGCGCATTGAGCGCGGCGTTTTCCTCGGCTGCGGCGCTGGGGCAGGCGCTCGAGCGCCGCGAGGTCCACCCGATGGGCGGTGCCGATGGACACTGACGTTCTGATTGTTGGCGCCGGCCCTACGGGGCTGATGCTCGCCAATCAGTTGGCCCGGCGCGGCGTGCGGATCCTGATCATAGACCGGCATGCCGGACCGGCGCTGCAGACCAGGGCGCTCGGCGTGCAGGCGCGCACGCTGGAAATCTACGCCCAGCTCGGCATCGCCGCTCGCGCGCTCGAGCTCGGCAAGATCGGCACCGGTGCGAACCTGTGGGCGCAAGGCCGGAAGATGGCACGCGTGCCGCTCGGCGAGGCGGGGCAGCTCATCTCGCCCTATCCCTACATTCTCATTCTCGGCCAGGACGACAACGAGCGGATCATGGGCGACAGGCTTGGCGAGCTTGGTGTTTCAGTGCAGTGGAGCACCGAGCTGATCGGTCTTGCGCAGCAACCCGACCAGGTCGCCGCAACCCTGAAATTCCCGGATGGAACGCGCCGGACCATTGCTGCCGCATGGGTGGGCGGATGCGACGGCGCGCGCAGCGCCGTGCGCGAATTGAGCGGCATCACGTTTCCCGGCGCGCCCTACGAGCACGTGTTTTTCGTCGCCGATACGCAAGCGACAGGGAGCATGGTGCCGGACGAGGTCAACGTCTACTTGTGGCGCGAGGGCTTTCATCTGCTCTTTCCCATGCGCGGGCGGGATCACTGGCGCATCGTCGGCATTCTGCCCGAGGATTTGCGCGGCCGCGCGGACGTGACGCTCGGCGACGTCATTCCCTCGCTGCGCACCGAGACCGGCGCCGGACTTTCGATCAAGACATGCACGTGGTTTTCCACCTATCGCATCCATCACCGGGTCGCGTCGCGCTTCCGCGACCGGCGCTGCTTCCTGCTCGGCGACGCGGCGCACATCCACAGCCCCGTCGGCGCGCAGGGCATGAATACCGGCCTGCAGGACGCCTACAACCTGGCCTGGAAGCTCGCGCTCGTCGCCAGGGGACGGGCGGCGGCGGGGCTCCTGGCATCCTACGAAGAAGAGCGCGTGCCGATTGCCCGCCGGTTGCTGAACACCACGGACCGCGCCTTCAAGCTGGTTGTGTCCGACAGCTGGCTTGCAGGTCTGCTGCGCACCAAGGTGCTGGCACGGATCGCCGCGTTCGCCATGAGCTTGCCGCGCGTGCAGGCGTTCGCCTTCCGCATTGTCTCGCAGACGGGCATTCGCTACCGGGACAGCCCCCTGTCTCAGTCGCTGGCAGCCGTCCCGAGCCCGGCGCCGCGCGCCGGCGATCGCTTCCCGTGGCTGCGTCTCAGGTTTGAGGCCCATGGCGCCATCGAGGACTCGTTTCACAAGCTCGATGACATGCACTTCAATCTGGTCGTGATCGGCCAGTCTGCGCCTGCTGCAATCGGTTCTGGTCTCGGCGACCTGCTGCGCATCCACGCCATTCCCGCCGATCCCGCCAATACGGCTGAGCTGATGGGTGCGGGAATTCCCCAGCCCTCGTTCTACCTCCTGCGCCCCGACGGCCATGTGGGACTGTGCGGAGAGCGCCTGGATGCCGCGGCCGTGAGGCGCTACGTCTCCGATCGCCTGCGCGGCGCATCGTAAGGGTGACGCCATTCACTTCTGCTCTTGTCACCCCGAAATTCGCGGAAAACGCGAATGTCCGGGACCCAGGGCTACGAATTCCACGCGCAAGTTCTGGGTCCCGGATGTTGCGCTTTGCGCCATTCCGGGATGACATGGATAGGATCACGACATCGCCAAGGCAGGCGAAACATGGCGTGTGGAGCGCAAGGTCGTCCAGCGCGGCGACAGAGCCGCGAGAAGGCTTCGTCCTCCCCCAAGGCGAGGGCGGCGGGCATGGCGCTCGTCGCCGCGCTGGTTCTCGGAATGCTTGCGGTCTCCGCCATCGCCAAGGACGATCGCACCGCGGAGCGTCACGCGATGGTGGATCAGATCCAGCAGATGGCACTCTCTCTGGGAAATGCTGCGCTCCGCTCTAAGCTCGATCCGCGGGTGCTGGCGGCATTGCGATCGGTGCCGCGCCACGCGTTCGTTCCTGCCGAGGTTGCGCGCCTGGCCTACGCCAACCAGCCGCTCCCCATTGGCTTTGGCCAGACGATCTCCCAGCCGTTCATCGTCGCGTTGATGAGCGATCTGCTCCAGCTCAAGGCGAGCGATCGCGTGCTGGAGATCGGCACAGGCTCTGGCTATCAGGCTGCCGTGTTGTCGCTGCTCGCGCACGAGGTCTATTCGATCGAGATCGTTGCGCCGCTCGGCGCCAGCGCGGCCTCAACGCTGGCACGGCTGGGTTATGCGAATGTCACCGTTCGCATCGGCGACGGCTACGAAGGATGGGAGGCGCGCGCGCCCTTCGACGCCATCATGGTCACCGCCGCCGCCAGCCATGTGCCGCCGGCGCTGATCGCGCAGTTGAAGCCGGGAGGCCGGCTGGTCATCCCCGTCGGGGGGATGCCCCAGGAGCTCATGCTTGTGGTCAAGAGTGCCGACGGCACCACGACCAGCACGCGCATCGTTCCGGTCCTGTTCGTCCCCCTCGTGCGCAAGGGGGCGCCGAACTGACGGGCGAGGTCACGCCCTGCTGCGTCCGAACATGCGGCCGAACAAGCCGGGCTCACGCACCGTGCCGGCTGCGGCCTTGGGGGCCGTCACGAGTGCCGGGGCGGCGGACGCGTCTGCCGTGCGCAAAGGCAGGGCAACCGATGACGCCACCGGCCAGCGCGACGGCACCTTGCCCAGCGCCGCCAGAATCCGCTCGGGTGTGAACGGCTGGGCGAACACCTTGGCATTGAAAGGTTTCAGCGCATCGTTGATGGCATTCATGATGGCGGCGGGCGCTCCCGCCGTTCCCGCCTCGCCCGCACCCTTGGCACCGAGCAGCGATTCCTTCGTCGGCGTCTCCACGTGCCCCACCTCGATATCCGGCATCTCGGCGGCCATCGGCACCAGATAGTCGGCCATGGAGCCGATCATGAGCTGGCCCTCGGGCGAGTAGAGGCAGTGCTCGTAGAGCGCGCCGCCGATGCCCTGCACGATGCCGCCGCGCACCTGCTCGTCCACCAGCAGCGGGTTGATGACGCGGCCGCAATCCTCCACGCACCAGTGCTTGAGGAGCTTCACCATCCCGGTGTCGACATCGACCTCCAGCCAGCAGGCCTGCACGCCGTTGGTGAAGGCGAACGGATACTGCTTGGTGATGAAGTGGCGCGTCTGCATCAGCTCGCGCGGCAGGTCGGGCGGCAGCGTATCGCCGCGGAAATAGACGATGCGCGAAAGCTCCACCAGCGGCATGCGCGACTGGCCGCTGGCCTTGTCCACGATCTCGCCGTTGACGAGATCGAGCGCATCGGAAGACGCCTGCAGCATGGCGCCTGCCACCTTCAGCACCGCTTGCTTGACGGCGATGCCGGCCTGCAGCGCCGCTTCCCCGCCGATGCCTGCGCCGCGGCAGGCCCACGTGCCGCCGCCGTACGGCGTGGTCAGCGTGTCGCCGGTGATGACGCGCACCTGCTCGATCGGCACGCCGACGCCCTCCGCCACGATCTGGCGGATGATGGCTTCCGTGCCCTGGCCCTGCTCGGTGACACCGGTGGCCGCGACCACGGAGCCGTCGGGGTCGATGCGCACAGTGCAGCCGTCCTGCGCCGAGATGCGTGCGCCGCCAACGCCGTACATGAAGGGGCTCGGATTGGTCAGCTCGATGAAGCTGGCAAAGCCGATGCCGCGGTGGATATCATTGGCCCGCAGCCGCGCCTGCTCGGCGCGCAAGGCCGGATAGTCGATCATGGCGAGCAGCTTGGCCAGCGAGGCCTCGTGGCTGAGCCCCTCGAATTTCATGCCGGCCGGCGAGGTGCGCGGATAAGTGCCGTCCCGCATCAGGTTGCGCCGCCGGATCTCGACCGGGTCGAGCCCCAGGACCTCGGCGGCGAGATCGACCAGCCCCTCCGTCACGGCCGTGGCTATGGGGTGGCCCACGGCGCGGTACTGGCAGGTCGGCGTCTTGTTCTGGAACACCACCGTGGTCTTGGCGCGAAAGTTGGCGAAATCGTAGGGCCCGCCGATCAAGTTCACGACCTGGTTGCCTTCCACCGCGCTGGTGCGCGGATAGACCGAATAGGGCCCGATGCCGGTCAGGTCATCGACATCGACCGCCGTGATGCGGCCCTCGGCATCGACCGCCATCCGGCCCTTGATGCGGTGGTCGCGCGCGTGGATGTCGGTGGCAAAGCTCTCCAGCCGGTCGGCGATGAACTTCACCGGCCGGCCCATGATCCTGGCGATGACCGCGACGGCCACCTCGTCGGGGTACACATGCACCTTGATGCCGTAGCTGCCCCCGACGTCGGTGCAGATCACGCGCACATCGCCTTCGGGCAGACCCATGTGCTTGGCGAACACGCCCTGCATCATGTGCGGCGCCTGGGTCGAGTGATAGGCGGTGAGCTTGCCGGAAGCGCGGTTGTAGTCGGCCAGGATCGAGCGCGGCTCCAGCGTGAGCCCGGTGTGCCGGGCGGTGTGGAAGGTGGCCTCCACGATCCTGTGCGCGGCCGCAAAGGCCTCGTCCACCTTGCCGCTCTCGTTGACACGCTCGAAGCACAGGTTGTCGCCGAGATCGGCATGAATGACGGCCGCGCCGGGCGCGAGCGCCGTCTCCATGTCAACGGCTGCCGGCAGCGGCTCGTAGGCAATGTCGACCTTGGCCACGGCATCCTCGGCCGCGGCCCGGCTCTCCGCCACCACCGCGGCGACGGCCTCGCCGACCCAGGTGGCGCGCTCGGGCGGCAGCGGGTGCTGCGGCGCGGATTTCATGCCCTTGAGATGGGCGAGCACCGCCACCCAGGGCTCGCAATGCTCAGCGAGGTCCTGACCCGTGAAGACGCGCAGCACGCCCGGCAGCTTCAGCGCTGCCGCCGCGTCGATGTTGGCGATCCTGGCGTGCGCGTGCGGGCTGCGCACGAAGGCCACGTGCACCATGCGCGGCAGGACCACGTCGTCGACATACTGGCCGCGGCCCTCCACCAGCTTTTTTGCATTGGGCCGCGGCACCGACTTGCCGATGTAGGAGTTGGGCCGGTCGATGGAGCGGGGATCGATGATCTCGTTCACGGCTGCGCCTTTCCGTTGCGTTGGCGCGCCACCGCCTCGACCGCGTCGACGATGGCGTGATAGCCGGTGCAGCGGCAGTAGTTGCCCGACAGGTGCTCGCGGATCTCCTCGCGCGTGGGCTCGGCCTTGGATGCCAGCAGATCGGCAGCGGTCAGCAGCATGCCCGGCGTGCAGTAGCCGCACTGGCAGGCGTTGCGGGCGATGAAGGCATTCTGCAGGTCGCGAATTTCGCCGGTGTCCGACACGCCCTCGATGGTCTCCACCGTGGCGCCGTCGAGGGCTGCGGCCAGCACCAGGCAGCCGCGCACGATCCGGCCGTCGACGCGCACCGTGCAGGCGCCGCACAGCCCGTGCTCACAGCCGGCATGCGAGCCCATGAGGCCGAGGTCCAGCCGCAGAAAATCGATCAGGTGCTGCCGTGCCTCCACGCGGCGGGCGATGCGCTCGCCGTTGACGGTCATTGCAATGTCGAGCGTGGTGCTCATGCCGCGCGCGCCCCTGCATGGCCGATGAGGCGGTCGAGAGCGCGTGCCAGCAGAACGCGCGCGAGGTGGAGCTTCATCTCGGGGGTCCCGTGCTGATCGGCGGGCGGATCCAGATCACCGCCGAGCGCGGCCTGCGCCTCTGCCACCGTTGCCGGCGCGGCCGGCTTGCCGGCGAGCGCCGATGCGGCCCTGCCGGCGCTGATCGGACGATCGCCCACGCCGAAGAAGACCACGTTCGGCTCCACGAGCGTGCTGCCGGCGATCTTGGCCCGCACCGCAATGCCCGCCATGGCGTAGTCGCCGGAGCGGCGCGCCAGCTCGATGATGGTGCTGCGCTCGCCGGGCCGCGCCTGCGGCAGCTCGACGGCAGCGATGAGCTCGTCGGCTGCCAGCGCAGTCGTGTAGAGGCCGGTGAAGAACTGAGCCGCCGGGATGCGGCGCTCGCCCGAGCGGGTGCGCGCGATAACGGTCGCATCGAGCGCCACGCAGCACGCCGGCAGCTCGGCCGCCGGATCGGCGAATGCCAGCGAGCCGCCGAAGGTGCCGCGATTGCGGACGGCGGCGTGCGCGATCAGAGGCACGGCCTCCGCAAGCAGGGGAACATGGCGACGCACCAGCTCGCTGGCCCCCAGTTGCGCGTGAGTCACAAGCGCGCCGATCCGAATAGCGCCGCCCGCCTCCGTGATGCCGCCGAGCTCCGGCACGCGCGAGATGTCGATGAGCGCGCTCGGCTCGGACAGTCGGAACGCGAGCGTGGCGATGAGACTCTGGCCGCCGGCCAGCAGCTTCGCCTCGGGCCCTGCAGCGCTCCATAGCCTGAAGGCATCGTCGAGCGACGTCGCCCTGAGGTAGGCGAATGGCGGCGCCTTCATGGTTTGTGTCTCCCCTGCCGGCGCGATCCAGCGCCTGCGGTGCAGTCTATGGTCGACGGCGATGCCCCTCAAGAGGACGGCGGGGCGCAGCCGTCCCGCGGCAGCCGCAGGGCGGGACTCGCATTTGCAGGCCCGGGCAACCCCGGCGGGAGGCCCGGGGGGCAGACCGAAAGCAATGGTTGCGGTCACTCCGGATCGCGTGGCGGCGGGTGCGGCGCGCCGCGCTCCAGGCCTGCCATCTTCTCCAGGGCGGCGCACACGACGGCGCTGTCCTCGGCACCATGGCCCATGGCCAGCGTGGCCGCATGCAACGCGGTGGCGAGGCCGAACAGGGGCGTGGGGCAGCCGAGACCGGAGGCGAAATCGCCGATCACGGTCAGGTCCTTCTTCCATGTCGTCGAGCGCATGGTGGCGGGCAGATAGGTATTGGAGGCCATCATCGGTGCCCGCAGCTCGAACACCCGCGACGTGCCGGCGCCGGAGCTGATCACCTCCACCGTCTGATGCGGATCAAGCCCCGCCTTCATGGCAAGCACCATCGCCTCCGCGGCGGCAACGTTGTGGATCGCCACCAGATGGTTGGCCACGAACTTCATCCTGCTGCCATTGCCGTAGACGCCGAGGTCATAGACCTTGCGGGCGAAGGCCAGGAACAGGGGCTCCAGGCGCTTGATGGCTGCAGGTTCACCGCTCGCGTAGACCACGAGGTCTTTCACCGCCGCCTGGGCGCCGGTGCCGGATATGGGGCAATCGAGCACGGTGTGGCCGGCCTTCTCCAGGATGTCCTTGCCGGCCATCTTGTCGTCGAGGGAGAGCGTGCTCGCCTCAATGACGGTGCGCGGGGTGGCATTGCTGCGGGCGATGAGCTGGGCCGTGTCGAGCACGGCACGCGGCGTCGGCAAGCTGATGATGATGTCGGCGGCCACCTCGGCCACCGCCTCGGCACTGTGGGCGATCTCGATGCCGGCAGCCTTCGCCTCGCCGTTGCGGGCGGGCTCGATATCGTAACCGACCACTTTCCAGCCGCCGGCCACGAGGTTGCGGGCAAACGCACCCCCCATGATGCCGAGGCCGATGATGCCGATGGTGCGTTGCATAACACGGCCTCTCCTGTGCACGCGCTTGCCGCGGCGTGATCAGCCTGTACGCCGCAGGCCGCGATGATCCGGGCAATGCCGTGCATAGTCAACGCGCTGTCGGCGCTCAGGCCGAGGAGCGGCGGGCGTGCTCAGGGAAGGGTCCACTGCGCTTCGGTGGCGCCGGCTTGGCTGACGAGCGTGAGCGTCAAGGTCTTGCCCTTGAGGTCCTGGGCAAGATCAGCCCCCAGATCGGTCTCGAACCGCACCACACCAGCGTCTGCAGCCACGCGTTTCGCCATCGGCACGTAGAGCCCCTCGGGGGCCTCGATGAAGACGTCGGCAGTGCCCGCATCGTCGCTGAACGCGGCCTCGATCGTGAGCTTCGGCGAGGAACCATCCCGGCTGACGGAGACGCCCCTCAGATCGGGGTCGCTCTTGCGCCGGCTTTGCTGCGGACGGGGAACGCGTTCGATCGCGGCTGCAATCTCCGGCGCGGGCGCGCCCATGGTGGCGACTGGGATGGAAAGATCGAGGTTCGCCGTCGCCGGGATGCAGATCTCGCGGCAAACGCCAAATTCCAGGGCGAGCTTGAGCACCACGGGCTTGGAGGGGTCCTGCGGCGTGACGGCAATGGGCAGAAGCACCGACTGCTTGTAGCCGACCGCCACACCGCCGGCTTCGGGCATGCGTATCGGGGCGGGGTAGAGAACCGTCGTTGCCGCCATGTTGGCCGATCCGGCCCAATCGAACGTCGGCGGCACACCCGCATCCCCCGGCATGCGCCAATAGGTCTTCCATCCATCCGCCATGACGATTTCAAGGCCGGCAAGATAGTGGCCATTTGCCGCCCTGGTCCGGCTGGCGACCAGGCGCACGCGCGCCGTGTGCACCTCGGTCCAAGGGGTGGCGGCAATGTTTGCCCGCGCAGGCGGCGCCAGGGCCTGGACGGCAAATGACAGGATAACGGCCGAAAGCGCAGCCTGAAACATGCTCATGTGTCTCCTCGTTGCAGCGCCATCATAGGGGGCGAATCATTGCGGACAATTCAACACATTTGGAGCAGGACGTTATCGATAGGCTGCGGCGGCCACTTCCAGGGCGGGTCCTCACAGGTTAGTCTCAAACGTATGCCAGTTCGAAGAAAAACCCGTAAAGGCGACGGCTATCTTGACGGCCAGTTTCTCCTGGCCATGCCGGCCATGGCCGATCGGCGCTTTGCGCGGTCGGTGATCTACATGTGCGCGCACTCGGTGCAGGGCGCCATGGGCCTGATCGTTAACCAGCGCGCTTCCCATATCACCTTTGCTGAGCTGCTGGGGCAGCTCAGCATTCCCGGCCGTGAGAATGGCGCCGAGGGCTGTGAGCCAGATCCCGTCAACATGGACGTGCATGTGGGCGGGCCCGTCGAGACAGGCCGCGGATTCGTGCTGCACAGCTCTGACTATTTTGCCGCGGATTCGACGCTGCCGATCGACGACAGCGTGTCGCTCACGGCCACAGTCGACATCCTCAAGGCCATTGCGTCCGGCACGGGGCCCAATCGGGCGATCCTGGCGCTGGGCTATGCCGGCTGGCGGCCAGGGCAGCTCGAGAGCGAAATTCAGGCCAACGGCTGGTTGCACTGTGCTGCAGATCTCGATCTGCTGTTCGACCGCGATCTGGACCAGAAATACGACCGGGCCATGTCGAAGATCGGCATCGATCTCTCGCATCTGGTCAGCCAGGCTGGGCACGCCTGACGCCTGGGTGAGCTATTTCTCTGCCCGGAGCGTGCCGGGTTTGCCCGTTGTTTGCGGATCGAGCGGCGACGTGGGCGCTGCCTCTTCGTCCGTTGTCTCGCCCGCCAGTCGCGCCAGGCTCGCGCGGATAGCCGGAGGCAATTTCGAAAAATCCGGCGGCGGACGCCCGTTGGGTCGCGGCGGGAGCGGCGGCAGGGTGGGCTGCTGCGCCACGGACGGAGACGGCGGGCGCTTGGTCCCGGGCAGCGGCGGCGGTTGCGGCCGCGATGGCGCGGGGCCCGGCTTTGCGCCGTCGGGCAATGGCGGCGGCTGTGGCGCCCTTCTCTCGGCCGCAGCTGGCGGCGGCGTCGGCCGCAGCGGCGTAGGCGGCAGATGCAAGCGCGCCGCATTGGCCCCTGCATCGACGGGCTGCCCCACCGGCGCGCCGGGCCTCGGCACAGGCGGTGGACCGCCAGGCGGCGGTCGGTCGCCGGCGCGCGCATCGGCCGGCGGTACGGGGCTTGCCCGCAGCGCGGGGGGCTGCTGGGGAGGCATAGCGGGCATGGGCTGCATGGCAGGCATGGACGGCACGACAGGCTGTGCAGCGGGACCGTGAGGCGGCGGGGCATGCCGGGCCGCCGCCCGCCGTCCACCGGTCACCTCTCCTGCATCAGCCGGTTCAGGGGCCGCCTCGCCACGCGTCCTTTGCCGCTGACGGAACAGGGTGCTGCGCCGCAACCTGCGCTCCGCCCTGCGCACGACCTTGAGGAGCTGCGCCAGATCGCGCTCCGCCATCGGCTCGCCGTAGTAGAAGCCCTGCGCGTATTCGCAACCGATGGACCGCAGGAAGCCCACGTCGTCCTCGGCCTCGACACCCTCCGCAACCACCTTCTTTCCAAGCTCGTGGGCAAGCGCAATGATGGAGCGCAAGACCACCGCACCGGTGCCGTTCTGCCCCCGCGCCTGCACGAAGGCGCGATCGACCTTGATGGTGTCGAAGGAAAATTGCGTGAGGTAGGACAGCGACGAATAGCCGGTGCCGAAGTCGTCGAGGGAAAGCCCTGCGCCAGCGGCCGCAAGCTGCTCCAGCACGGACGCCGCCTTCTCGGGGTTCTCCATGGCGAGCGATTCGGTGATCTCGAGCCGCAGCGATCCCTTGGGTATGACGGCGCGGCTCAGCAGATGCCGCACCTCGTTGATGAGCTCGGGCCGGAAGAGCTGACGGCTGGAGACATTGACGCTGACAAACAACGGCTGCTCGGGTCTCGGCAGCTCCCGGTGCCAGCGTTGCACCTCGCGCACAGCGCGCGTCAGAACATACGATCCGAGCTTGATGATGAGGTCGGATTCCTCCGCCACCGGCACGAAATGCGTGGGATTGAGCACGCCCAGGCGTGGGTGCTCCCAGCGCAGGAGGGCCTCGAAGCCGGCCAGCGTCTCGGTCGGCAGATAGAAGATCGGCTGGTAGACCAGCTTCAGCTGCTTCTTCTCGATGGCCGCCCGCAGCTCGTCCTCCAGCGCCACGCGTCCGTCCCTTTCCGTGCGCATCTCGGCGTTGAAGATCTCGATGCGGTCGGAGCCCGAGCGCTTGGCCCTGTACATGGCGATCTCGGCTTCGCGCAGCAGCTCGGCCGGGTCCTCATCCGGCCCGTCATAGATGGAGATGCCGATGGAGGCGGTCAGAACGATCTCCTGGCCGGCGATGGTGATGGGCGAGCGGACCGCACGGCGAACCTGCTCGGCCAGCATGGCAAGCTCGCGTGGATCGGTCTGGCTCAACAGCAGGAGCGCGAACTGATCGCCGCCGATGCGCGCCAGCGTGTCCTGCGGCCCGAGGTTGCGCCCCAATCGCCGCGCCACGGTGAGCAGGAGGCTGTCGCCGACCACCAGCCCGAATGCTGCGTTGGCGGCCTTGAACTTGTCGATGTCGACGAAGAGCAGCGACGGCCGCACCAGCGGCTCGAGCGTTGCCCGCTTGGCGGCAATCGCCAGCCGATCCAGGAACAGCTCGCGATTGGGAAGACCGGAAAGGCTGTCGTGAACGGCGTTGTGCAGCAGGCGCTCCTGCGCGCGCTTGCCGTCGGTCACCTCGCGCAGCAGGCCGACGCAGCGCAGATTGCGCCGGTCGGAGGTCGGCACGCTCGCGGCTTCCAGCTCGAACCAGCGGTAGGAGTTGTCCACGTGGCGCATGCGGAACTCGATGCGCATGTCGCCCCCGGCGCGCTCCTTCATCGACCACAGCAGCAGCTTGAACCGCTCGCGGTCGGCCGGATGCATGTGCGCCGTGAAGTCGTCGGCCTTGGAGGACAGCTCGCCGGATTTGAGCCCCAGCATCGCCTCCACGATCGGGCTCACCTTGATCTCGTCGCGGCGCGAGTTCCATTCCCACACGGCCGCCCCGGCGCCGTCGACGGCGAGCGCCCGCAACTGCTGCTCACCCGGCTGCGTGCCGTAGAGCGGCTCCACCGAGCGGAAAGCGTACTGCGTGACGGTGAACCCGATCAGCACCACGATCAGCACCAGGCCCGAGGTCAAGCCGAAGATGATGAAGTCGCCGGCCAGCCGGCCGATGAACGTGGCGCCCGTTCCGAACAGCCACACCAGCAGGAGCATCCAGGTCGGGACGAGCGAAAGCGCCCGGTCTTGCCCGCGCAAGGCCAGAAACAGCGTGGCGACCGCCCCACCGCTGGCGATGGCGAGGCTGGACAGGCGGGCAAACGTCGCCGCCAGGCGCGGATCGATGAAAGCCACGGCAACCAGCGCGGCTTGCGCCGCAATCCACAGCGCCAGCAGCATGCGAACGAAACCGTGCCATGATCCCAGCCGCAGGAACACGTAGACGAACACGAGCAGGCTCGCCGCCATCGCCGCTTCGGCGGCCGCCCGGTATTGCGCATTCTCCTCCGGCCGAATGTTGAACAGTTTGTGCCAGAAGCCGAAATCGACGCACAAATAGGCGAGCACGCACCACGTGAAGACGGCCGCCGAGGGGAAAATGGCCTTGTGGTTGGCGGCGAAGACGGCCGTGAGGAAAATAGCCAGCAGGCCGGTGATGCCGAGCATGATGCCGTTGAAGAGCTGGCGGTCGCGGCTCTTCTGCTCGTATTCCAGACCGTTCCACAAATAGATGCGGGCGAACCGATCCGATGACAGCTCGGCGATGTAGGTGACGGTTTGGCCGGGCTCGAGCGTGATGCGGAACACATCGGCGCGGTCGCTCTTGATCCGCTCGGGAACGTAGCCGACGGAGTGGGATATCCTCTCGATGCGACGTGCGTCGAGATCTGGCCACACGACGCCGGACCCGGCCATGTTATAGCGATCGACGGCGAGCCAGCGCTCGACCGGCTTGTCGGTGGCGTTGCGCAGCGCGAATGCGAACCAGGCCGGATTGGTGCCGGGCGTGGAGGCGCTCGACGTCAGGCGCTGGGTGATGCCGTCGCTGCCCGGCGCTGTCTCGATGGTGATCTGGTCGCCCTGCGGCTCGTAGAACTCCCCGAGCCCGGAAATGTCTAGCCGATCGGTGTCGCTGTTGACGTCGATGGCCTTCAGGGCCGCCAGCGAGGGCGTCGGGGCCAGCAGCAGGCAGGCCAGAGCCATCGCAAGCGCAAGGCAGCCGCGCACCAGAGCCATGGCCCGGACGGGCTGTGCGATGTCACGGCATCTGCGCATCCCTGCCCCTTGGTTCAGCCGCGCGGGTCGTCTTGCAACAGCGCGAAGAGATCGTGGTCCTGCCACTGGCCGTTGATCTTGAGATAGCGGCGCGCTCTGCCCTCGCGCCTGAAGCCGACCTTTTCAAGGACACGCTGAGAGGCGGCGTTGCTCGGCAGGCAGGCGGCCTCCAGCCGGTTGAGCCGCAAGGTGCCGAAAGCAAACCGCAGCGCCGCGCACACGGCATCGGTCATGAGACCGTGACCGGTATAGGGTGCGCCCATCCAGTAGCCAAGCGACGCCGTCTGGGCGACCCCGCGCCGGACGTTGCTCAAGTTCAATCCGCCCAGCAGCCTGGCATCCGGGTCGCTGAAGATCAGATAGGCATAGCCCTGA
Source organism: Hyphomonadaceae bacterium (assembly GCA_019747815.1). GTDB lineage: Bacteria > Pseudomonadota > Alphaproteobacteria > Rhizobiales > Hyphomicrobiaceae > AWTP1-13. The sequence goes on along the minus strand of JAIEQJ010000022.1, from coordinate 113,939 downwards.
TCGTCCCGCAACTCGCGATAGTACTGCCGCAGGCGCCGGCGGAAGTTGGAGCGGGTCAGCTCATCGCGCGCCCACTGCGGCTCCCAGGGAATGAGATGCGCGCGGCTGAGCGCCCGCAGCTCGGCCCAGGCCGCATAATCCTGCATGGCCGGGTGACGCAGGAAGACGCGGGCGCCGCAGATCTCCGCTTCCGGGTCGACAATGAGAGAAGGTCTCAAGAACGCCATCTGTTGTCCTTGTCGGGCGCCTGCTCAAAGCAGTCTCGAATTCCGTTCCCCGCACGCCATGCTCTCGGCCAGACGGGCATACGCCTGACCCTTGCGGCCTGCGCCCACGACGGTGACCGAGGGCTTGGATTGGGTCAGCAGCCTTGCGGCAAGCGTGCGGACGGCCTCGGGCGTCACAGCTTCGATCCGCTCGACAATTTCCTTGGTGCCGATCAGGCGGTTGAACAGCAGCACCTGCCGCGCCATGTACTCGGCCCGGGCTGACGAGCTCTCCAGTCCCATCAGCATGCCGGCTTTGATCTGCGCCTTGGCGCGCGCCACCTCGGCCTCCGACGGCGTCTTGGTCGCGGCACGGCGGAACTCGGCCGCAACGACTTTGATGAGCTCCTCCATCATTGGCATCCCTGTCGCAGCATGGATTCCAAACAGACCGGTGTCGGCCAGCGCCCAATAATTGGAGTACACAGAATAGCAGAGGCCGCGGCGCTCTCTTACCTCCTGGAACAGCCGGGACGAGATTCCCCCGCCGAAATGCGCCGAGAAGACCTGGGCGGCATAGTAGTCTGGCGCGCTGTACGACGGGCCTTCGAACGCCAGCAGCAGATGGCACTGCTCGAACGGCTTGCTGGAGGACCGCGTGCCTCCACCGTAGCGCGCCGGCTCGAATCGCCCCCCGATGCCGCCATTCATGCTGCCGAATAGGGCTTCAGCGTGGCGTACGAGCTCGCCGTGATCGATCTTGCCGGCAGCGGAAAGCACCATGCGCTTGGCACCGTAGTTGGCCTTCATGAACTTGCGCAGGTCGGCGGTGCGAAAGCTCTTCACGCTCGCTGCGGTGCCGAGGATGGGTCGGCCGATCGCCTGGTCCGGAAAGGCTGCCTCCTGCAGCAGCTCGTAGGCAATCTCGTCGGGGCTGTCACGGGTCGCCGCGATCTCCTGCAGGATCACCTCGCGTTCGCGCTCGAGCTCGCCCCCGGCGTGGCGGGGGTTGAGCAGAATGTCGGCCAGGATGTCGAGGCCGAGGCCGATATCGCCCGCCAGCACGCGCGTGAAATAGGCGGTGGTCTCGAGGCTGGTCGCGGCGTTGAGCTCGCCGCCCACGGCCTCGATCTCCTCGGCAATGTCCTTGGCGCTGCGCCGCCGGGTGCCCTTGAAGGCCATATGCTCCAGCAGATGGGAAATGCCCTGCTGCGCCATAGTCTCGTGGCGAGCGCCGACGCCGACCCACATGCCCATCGACACGGTTTCAAGGCTCGGCATGCGATGCGACACCACGCGCAGGCCGTTGGCCAACTGGGTTTCATGCGTGCTCACGCGGCCGCTCCGCGGCTGGCGTGGCCACGCTCGGCAACAAAGCGCTGGACGGCAGCAAGGTCATTGGGCAGCACGGTGATGCGCTCCGGTTGCTTCAGCAGGGACGACAGGCGGGTCGGCAGAGCGGGGCGCTCGCCCGTGATGGCTTCGACCGCGTCGGGAAACTTCGCCGGGTGGGCCGTCGCCAGCACGATGCTCGGCGCGTCTCCGGCCGGCAGAGCCTGTTGCGCCGCGACCATCCCGCAGGCGGTGTGCGGGTCGAGCAGATAGCCGCTCTCCGCCTTGACCCTGCGGATGCAGGCGGCGACCGCCTCGGTGGTGGCGGTGGCGGCTGCAAAGTCGCTGCGCATGGCGGCGAGCACCTTCTCCGACAGATCGAACCGGCCGGCCTGGTCGAGCGCACCCATCTTTCCGCGCACCCATGCCGCGTCGCGGCCGCTGGCTTCGAACAGATAGCGCTCGAAGTTGGAGGAGACCTGGATATCCATCGACGGCGACGTGGTGGCCATCACGCCGCGCACCTCGTAAGTCCCGGCGGCGTGCGTGCGGCGCAGGATGTCGTTGTCGTTGGTTGCGATCGCGAGCCTCTCGATGGGCAAGCCCATGCGCCTCGCGCCGTAGCCAGCGAAGATGTCGCCGAAATTGCCGGTCGGGACCGAAAAGGACACGGCACGATGCGGGCTGCCCAGTGCCGCCGCGGCAACAAAGTAATAGGTGATCTGCGCCACCACGCGCGCCCAGTTGATGGAGTTGACGCCGGCGAGTTGGACGCGGTCACGGAACGCCAGATCGTTGAACATGGCCTTCACCAGCGCCTGGCAGTCGTCGAATGTGCCGTCGATGGCCACCGCGTGCACGTTGGGCTCGGCCGCGGTCGTCATCATCCGCCGCTGAACGTCGGAAACGCGGCCGTTCGGAAAGAGGATGACAACGTCAACGCGCTGGGAGCCGCGGAAGGCCTCGATGGCCGCACCGCCGGTATCGCCCGAGGTGGCGCCGACAATGGTGGCACGCGCATTGCGGGCCGCGAGCACGCGGTCCATCAGGCGGGCGACGATCAGCATCGCCACGTCCTTGAAGGCGAGCGTTGGACCGTGGAACAGCTCCAGGATCCAGGCATTGGGCCCCATCTGGACAAGCGGCGTCACGGCGGGATGGCCGAAGCGCGCATAGGCGTCGCGGGTCATGGCCAGCAAGTCGCTGCGCGGAATGGCGCCGCCCGCAAACAGGTCCAGGATCGAGGCCGCCACGTCGGCAAAAGGCCTGCCGGCGAAAGCTGCGATGGCCTCAGGCGCCAGCCGCGGCCAAGCTTTGGGCACATAGAGCCCGCCGTCGCGTGCCAATCCGGTCAGCAGCGCGTCCTCAAAGCCGAGTTCGGGAGCTTCGCCTCTGGTGCTGATGTAGCGCAAGGGTTCGGGGCTTTCGTGGCTGTGAGCACGCTTGCCGGGCACCCTAGGGCCCAAGCGTCGAGCGAACAAGGCGGCTGACCCGCTACGCCGGGAAAACCATGGGTTGCGCCTACTATTCGGGTGGTGAGCCCCGCAGGCGGTTGGCGGCGAAGGCCAGATAAACGCCAATCAAGGTCAGGGCGAGGCCGTACCAGGTGACGGCATATTCCAGATGCCGGTTGGGCAGCGCTATGCGGGTCACCCCTCCCTTGGGCAAGCCGCCCGGGGGTGAGGGCTCGGCATCGGCCTCGAGCGCAAAGGGCAAGGCGACAACTGAGTCAGGCACAAATGCCGACGTGGTCAGGGCCGGAATGTCGGCCCAGTACCAGAGATTGCCCGCTGCGTCGTTCTGCGGCGTGAATTGGGCCTTCTCCGGCGGCCGCCGCACGAGGCCCCGCACCTCGGTTTCACCGGCGATCTGCCCGGCCGTCCGCACCACCGGGGCCTTGCTGGCATCAGGCACCGTTCCGCGGTTCACCCAAACAACGAGGCCGGGCGTGATCTCGAGGGGCGTGTAGACGTGCCAGGCAAGGCCGGATGGCGCCGGGGCGTAGAGAAACCGCTCCTTGTCATGGTGGAAGCGGCCAGTGGCGGACACGTGCATGTACTCGATATTGCCGCCGCGGCTCGCGATCTCCGCGGCGCGTGCAACGGGGAGGGGGGCGGCCGTGGCCCGAGCGGCGATCGTGGCCAGCAGATCGTCCTTCCAGCGCTTGCGCTCGAGCTGCCAGGTGCCGAGCCCCAGCAGCACGCCGAGCGCGACAAGGGCTGCAAGTGTCGGCCAAAGGAGCTTTGCGTGACGCAGCGTGCTGAGCATGGTGATTTCAATCGCTGTGCAACCGCCCCTCACCCGCCCGATGCTTGTGCTGCAGCGCGATCAACACGCCCTTGAGGCTGCGCAGCAGCACGAAGGCCAGCACCGGCGTGAGCACGCCCCACAGCACGACATGCACCCACATCGGCGGGCCGAGCCTGAACTCCACCAGCAGCGCACCGCCGAGCACGATGAAGCCGAGGATGAAGATGGCGAACACGGCTGGTCCGTCGCCAGCGTCCGCGAAGGCATAGCTCAACCCGCAACGCTCGCACTTCTCCTTCAGAACAAGCCCCGATCGAAACAGGGCTCCCCGCGCACAACCAGGGCAGCGGGCCCTGAGGCCGGTCAGGAGGGGCGGAGGCGTCGAGCCTTCGACCATGCGCGCTCCTCTCTGGGGTTGTCGTCCCGGAGTCCCACCACCAGGCAAAATCACCCGAAGCCAAGCGAACGCCGCACTCGAAAGAGGCTCAACGCCGGCGCTCGGGCTGACGCCCGTTCGCCGGCATGACAGCGCGGAATCAATGCGCCAGCGGCGTCCCCGCACCGATCACATAGATGCTGGCGAACAGGAACAACCATACCACGTCCACGAAGTGCCAGTACCAGGCTGCCGCCTCGAACCCGAAATGCTGCTTGGGCGTGAAGTGCCCGGCCATCGCGCGGAACAGGCAGACGAGCAGGAACAGCGTGCCGATGATCACATGCGCGCCGTGGAAGCCGGTGGCCATGAAGAACGTAGCGCCATAGATGTGGCCGGCATATTTGAACCCGGCATGGGCGTACTCGTAGGCTTGCAAGGCGGTGAACATGATGCCGAGCACGACGGTGAGCACGAGGCCCCAGATCAGCCCCTTGCGATTGTTCTCCAGCAGCGCGTGATGCGCCCACGTCACCGTCGTGCCCGACGTGAGCAGGATCAGCGTGTTGACCAGCGGCAAGCCCCACGGATCGAAGGTGCCCGTGAAGTTGGGGCTGGCCTTGGGTGGCCAGTGCCCGCCCGTCAGCGCATTGCGCTCGACCATGCCGATGATCTCCTTGGTCGATGTCACCGTGCCATCCGGGTTGGTGACATCGAGCGGGTGGATCGCGGCCGGAAACAGCGAGGCGTCGAAGTAGGCCCAGAACCAGGCGACGAAGAACATCACCTCCGAGGCGATGAACATGATCATGCCGTAGCGCAGGTGCAACTGCACGACGGGCGTGTGGTCGCCGCCGTGCGCTTCCTTGATCACATCGCGCCACCACATGAACATGGTGAAGGCAACGCCGGCGGCGCCGACCAGGAACACGCCGGGCCCGCGCAGGCCGAACAGCCCCGTGCCGTCGCCCATCGAGCGCATCCAGATGATCAGGCCGACCGCCATGATGAAGGCGAAGATGGAACCGATGACCGGCCACGGGCTCGGGTTCACGAGGTGATAATCGTGGTGCTTGGCGTGCGTGTCGGCCATAAACTGCTCCTCGTCCCGTCTTTCGGCCTGCGGAGGCCTAGTGATGACTATCCGGCTGTGTTCGAGCGCTTCTCGGCGACGCCCGGCTTCGGAGCCGGCATCGGGTTGAATGTGTAGGACAGCGTGATGTTGGTCACGCCGCGGGCATCCCTGTCGTTCACGATCTGCGGATCGACGAAGAAGCTCACGGGGAATTCCATGGTTTCGCCGGGCTGCAGGAGCTGCTCGGTAAAGCAGAAGCACTGCAGCTTGTTGAAGTACGCCGCTGCGATCTCGGGAACCACGTTGTAGATCGCGGTGCCGCGCACCGGCTGGTCGGACGTGTTGGTGGCCCGGAAGAAGGCCAGGTTGGTCTCGCCGATCTTCACGTCCATCGTGTTCTGCACCGGCTCGAACCGCCACGGCAGCCCGGGCGCCACGTTGCCGTCGAAGCGGATGGTCACGGTCTTCTCAAGGACGGTCGAGGACGGCTGCGCGGCGATGCGCGGCGTGCCGTCGAAGCCGGTCACCTGGCAGAACAGGCGATACAGCGGCACGGCCGCATAAGCGGCACCGACCATGGTGAACACCAAGGCCCCGCACCACAGGGCGAGCCTGCGATGCCGGCGTTGCAGCGCGCGATTGGCAGCGTCCTCGCTCATGCCATCCGTCCTGGCGCTCTGCTCCATCCTAGAGCGGCCTGTTCATCACGTTGCCGCCGAGCCGCACCATGGTCGCGACGTAGAAAATCACGACCAGGGCAAAGAGTGCGAGCGCGATGCCGATGGAGCGCATGCGGCGGCGCCGTTCCCATTCGCGTCGTTGGCGGTCGTCCAAGTTTCGCGGCCTCCTCGCTCAGGCAACCCATAGGCCAGCGCCCCGTTCGACGAGAAGTGCAGCAAACAGGCCGAACAGGTAGAGGATCGAGAAGCCGAACAGCTGCTTGGCCGCACGGTCGCCCGCCCGGCCTTCGCGCACGCGATAAACGTTGAGGGCGAGCGCCAGGAAGACAGCGCCGAGCACAATCGAGGTGAGCAGGTAGAACGGACCGCCAAATCCCATGAAGGAGGGCAGCAGCGCCAGAGGCACCAGCAGTGCGGTGTAGATCACGATCTGCCTGCGCGTCTCGTCGGGGCCGGCAACGACCGGCAGCATCGGCACGCCCGCCCGCTCGTAGTCGCGCGAGCGGTAGAGGGCGAGCGCCCAGAAGTGCGGCGGCGTCCACATGAAGATGACGAGGAACAGAACAATGCTTTCCAGGCTCACCGAGCCCGTCACAGCGGCCCAGCCGATCATTGGCGGAAAAGCTCCGGCGGCTCCGCCAATGACGATATTCTGCGGCGTCCGGCGCTTCAGCCACATCGTGTAGACGAACACATAGAAGCCAATGGTCAAGGCGAGCAACGCGGCGGCCACCCAGTTCACCAGCACGCCCAGCGTGGCGACCGAGCCGATGGCGAGCACCACTCCGAAGGTCAGCGCCTCATCCGCCGTGACGAGGCCGCGCGGGATGGGCCGGCTTGCGGTGCGCTGCATACGGGCGTCGATATCGGCGTCGAACCACATGTTGAGCGCACCGGACGCGCCGGCACCGACGGCAATGCAGATGAGCGCAATGACGGCCAGCGCCGGATGCAAGTTGCCTGGTGCCAGCACCAGGCCGGTAAGCGCCGTGAAGACGACGAGCGACATCACGCGCGGCTTCATCAGCGAAAGATAGTCGCCGATGCCGCCGCCGACCACGGCGGGCTGCAACGCTTGCGTTTGGACTCTGAGTTCAGCCATGACGATCCATGCGCTACCGCGCGCAGCCAGCTAGTGGTGCGCCGTCTCCTTGAACTTTGGCAACGTCTCATAGGAATGGAAGGCCGGGGGCGAAGGCAGCGTCCACTCGAGCGTCGTGGCGCCAGCGCCCCAGGGGTTGTCGGCAGCCTTACGCTTGGACACGAAGTAGGCGTAGAGCATGCTGAACACGAATACGAGCGTGCCGGCAGCCGTGATGTAGGAGCCGACCGACGACCACCAATTCCAATAAGCGAAGGCGTCGGGATAATCGACGTAGCGGCGCGGCATGCCGGCCAGGCCCAGGAAGTGCTGCGGGAAGAACAGCACGTTGGCGCCAATGAACGTGAGCCAGAAATGCAGCTTGCCCAAGGCCTCGTTGTACATGTAGCCGCTCATCTTCGGGAACCAGTAGTACCAGCCGGCGAAGATGGCGAACACCGCGCCGAGCGACAGCACGTAGTGGAAGTGGGCGACCACGTAGTAGGTGTCGTGGAAGGCGCGATCGACGCCGGCGTTGGCCAGCATCACGCCCGTCACGCCGCCGAGCGTGAACAGGAAGATGAAGCCGAGCGCCCACAGCATCGGCACGCGGAACTGGATCGAGCCGCCCCACATGGTGGCGATCCAGGAAAAGATCTTCACCCCCGTCGGCACCGCGATCACCATGGTGGCGAACACGAAGTAGGCCTGCGCGTCGACACCCATGCCGGAGGTGTACATGTGGTGCGCCCAGACGATGAAGCCGATGAAGCCGATGGCCACCATGGCGTAAGCCATGCCGAGGTAGCCGAAGATCGGCTTCAGGGAGAATGTCGACACGACGTGGCTGATCATGCCGAAGCCCGGCAGGATGAGGATGTAGACCTCCGGGTGGCCGAAGAACCAGAACAGGTGCTGATAGAGGATGGGATCGCCGCCGCCGGTCGCGCTGAAGAAGGTGGTGCCGAAGTTGCGGTCGGTGAGCAGCATGGTGATGGCGCCGGCCAGGACGGGCAGCGACAGAAGCAACAGGAAGGCGGTCACCAGCACGCTCCATACGAACAGCGGCATCTTGTGCAGCGTCATGCCCGGCGCGCGCATATTGAAGATGGTGGTGATGAAGTTGATGGCGCCGAGGATCGACGAAGCACCGGCAAGGTGCAGCGACAGGATGGCGAAGTCCATCGCCGGACCGGGATGGCCCTGGGTGGAGAGCGGCGCATAGATGGTCCAGCCTGCGCCGACGCCGTTCATGCTCGATGGACCCTCGACGAACATCGACATGAGCAGCAGTGTGAACGAAGCCGGCAGCAGCCAGAACGAGATGTTGTTCATGCGCGGGAACGCCATGTCCGGTGCGCCGATCATCAGCGGCACGAACCAGTTGCCGAAGCCGCCGATCATCGCCGGCATCACCATGAAGAACACCATGATGAGGCCGTGCCCCGTGACGAACACGTTGAACGTGTGGCCGTTGGCGAAATACTGCAGTCCCGGCTCCTGCAGCTCCATGCGCATCATGACGGATAGGAAGCCTCCCACCAGCCCGGCCATGATGGCGAACAGCAGGTACATCGTGCCGATGTCCTTGTGGTTGGTGGAGTTCAGCCATCGCCCGATGCCATACGGCGTGTGCTCGTGGCCGTGGTCGCCTTCCGCGTGAGCCTTGGTCGCCATCTCGCTCTCTTACCTTCGTATTTCGCTATAGCGTTGCATGCTGCGCCCGTGGTCTCAGGGCGCCTTCGGGCGGCTACCGCAATGCAGTCTTGTTCTGGCCAGCGTGCTCCTTCGCCACCTGGCGAATGATCTCCCTGACGCGATTCCGGTTGCGGTCCTTCACCGCCTTCGCCCAGTCGTTGAACACCGGCTCCTTCACGACGCGAATGGCGATGGGCATGAACGCATGGTCCTTACCGCACAGCTCGGAGCATTGACCGAAGTAGATGCCTTCCTTGGTCGCCTTGAACCATGTGGCCGTGATGCGACCCGGCACGGCGTCAACCTTCGACCCGAATGAAGGAATGGTCCAGGAATGGATCACATCGCTCGACGTGACCAGCACGTGCACCACCTTGTTGACGGGCACCAGCACCTCGTTGTTGACGGCAAGGGTGCGCGGCACCTGGTCAGCAGGCATGCCCGACTTGATCGCCTCTTCGCGCTCGCCGTCCTGCAGCATCACCGAATCGATCCGGATGCCTTGATCGGGAAACTCATGGGTCCAGTTCCACGCATTGCCCGTGGCCTTCACGACCACGTCCGGCGGAGGAAAGGTGTATTGGGCATAGAGCAGCTTGAACGAGGGAATGGCGATCACCACCAGAATGAACACCGGCACCACTGTCCAGAGCACCTCGAGCGTGGTGTTGTGCGTGGTTCTGGACGGAACGGGATTCCGCTTCTCGCTGAAGCGCCACATCACGTAGCCGAGCAGCACCATCACGAACACGGTGATGAAAAAGATGATCCAGTTGACGATGTCATGAAAGCTGTGGATTTGCTCGGCAATCGGCGTCACCGCTTCCTGGAAGTAGATCTGCTTGGGCGAGGGCTGGCCGGAGCCGGCCAGCGCTGCCGAGCCAAAGAGGCTGGTACAGGCGGCGGCGAGAAGCCACGAGCCATTGCGCCCGCTGCAGACCTTTCTCAACATCTCTTCAGCTCCCGATCCCTGGCGCGGGAATACAGCACGCTACGCCCCTGGCGTCGGCCCCGTGCGCCGTCAACAACCATAGTCATTGCCTAGTTTAACGCACGAATCGCGCTGTCGTCCCGAGCTATGGCGGCTCTTTCGAACCGCCGCGTCAAGCTGCGCGGCGCCTGGGCACGCCGGCATCCGGCCCGAAACCGACAAACGCCAAATCCGTCCATCGCTGCCACCAAACACAATGGCCGATAGCTACTCAAGGGCGCCTCGCTGCGGCATTTCCACGCGCGAAGTTGGGCCGTGACGGCAAGTCGTCGACGCAACCTTGCGCATCCGACCTCACGCCGAACTCGGGTCGAGACCGCCCCGGTGCGCGGGTCCCATTTTGGCCGGATTTGTCGCTGAGATCACGCCAACTGGCCGCCCTGTGCCATCAAGGCGACCGAGCCTATTTTGCACCTGGTCCGATTCGTGTGAAATGGGCGTTCCAACAGCCGACGTGCCCCTGGGGTTCAGCTTGATCCTTTCCCTCCTCCGCAGTTGCCGCCGCGCCGGCACGGACTGGCGCACTTGGCTGCATCCCGCGTTCCTCCTGGCCGCGCTGGCGATCGTGCCTCTTGCACACGCACAGACGCAGGGGCTGGAGGGTGGCACCGTCAAGGCGCAGCACGGGGACTGGCAGATCGTCTGCAGGCCGCCGCCGCCGGGCGCCAAGAATGAGATATGCGCCATCGTTCAGAGCGTGACGGCCGAGGATCGCAACAACGTGGGCCTCACCGTCTACTTCCAGAGATTCTCGGACGGCCGGCGCGTGTTGCGCGTGTTCGCGCCGCTGGGCGTGTTGCTGCCGCCGGGTCTCGGTCTCAAGATCGACAACAAGGATGTCGGCCATGCGCCGTTTGTCAGGTGCAATACATTTGCGTGCTACGCGCAGGTGGTGGTGGAAGACCCTCTTGTCGAGCAGTTGAAGAGTGGCAAGAGTGCGGTCTTCATCATCTTCCAGAGCGAGGAAGCCGGCATCGGCATTCCCATATCGCTCGCCGGTTTCGGCCAAGCGCTCAACAGTTTGCGCTGAGCGGGCAGCGCGCGTCGGAGCACTCTCGCGTTTTTGCCACTTTGTTGCGCTACCCCTCCAGCCCTGGACGGGCGCGGTGCGTTGGCAAAGTTTGCGACACCAAACATGACTGCCGTCACGAGTGTGGCTGCGCCGGCAAAGGAAGATGCCGCCGAACGAAGGCGGCGGCGGATCGAGGCCTTCCACCCCCACTATCGGCGCCTTGTTGCCGATCTCACGTGTTGTGCGCCGGCACTTGAGGACCTGGCCGACACTTTCCCTGCGCTTCTGTTCGCGCTGGCGACGGGCTACGCCACGCCCCCACAGCGCGAGCGCACATTCGCGCTGGTGAATACGGGTGCTCCGCTGCGCGAAGCTGCCGATGCGCTCGGCGTTGCGTGGTGGCTGCGCAAGCTGCCACCGCACGCATTCGCCGCACCCTTGCCAGCGCTCTCGACAGACCCGGATTTCGGGTTTCGGATCACCGGGCTGGTCCCGCCCGATACCCGGCTCGCGCCGATCTGGCTGACGCGCGTGGCCCACGCCCATGCGGCCTGCAGTCAGCGCTATGCGCTTTGGCTGGCCCGCCAGGACGACCTGATTGCGCCGCCGGAAGAATTTTTCATGTCCATGGCGGCATGGGCGTGGTTCAGCGAACACGAAGGCCACCTGGGCCATAGGCTGTTGCGCAAGCCGTGGCATCCGGACATGAGCTTCAAGCGTGCGCGCGAGGAGCTGGGCGTGTGGCGCCAGCGGCTGCAGCTGATCGAGTGCTTGGGCTCTGGCATTGAAATGCCCTGGCTCTCGGATGGAATGGCCGTTGGATATAGCTTCGTTGCGCTGCGGACGGTCGACGACTTCGTCGCCGAGAGCGAAGCGCTCGATAACTGCCTGGATCAATACGCCGACCAGCTCCGCATGGGTGCCACCGCAATCTTCTCCATCCGCAAGAATGCGCGCAGCGTCGCGTGCGTCGAAATCGGCCTGCATGAGACGGAAGCGACAATGCCGACGATCGTGCAACTCAGGGCAGCTCGCAACCGCCGCGCCCCGCCCGACGTGTGGCAGGCGACATTTGCGTGGCTCGGCGGCCAGCGCCTTGAGCCTCTGGTGCCGGCGCGGCATGCGCCAAAGCCGGCCAAGCGCACGGAGGCACAGCGGCAGTTGTGGGGACCATATCTTGCGTTTCTGGCTGGTACGCCACACGAGCAGCTGTTTCGGCACGTTGTAGTGATCCCCGTCGCGGCACGGCGGACGCGAGGGGGGCGCCGCGGGCCTGAGCGGCGCACGGCCGAGCTGCCGCTCAGAATGCGCGCGCTTGGCGAACGTGTCGGCGCTTCGGTTGTTGAGACGGCAGTAGCCGGCCGTGACCGGCCCTGAGGCTCAGGCCGGGAAGCCCGCCCCATCGGACACCGCGCGGATCATGTCGAGCAGGAGAGCGATGTCCTGGGGGCGCGACAGGCGGTGCTCGCCGTCAGGAACAGCCGACACGCGCGTCCAGTCGCCGGAGAGGTGCGCGACGAGATCGAGGGTGTGCTCCCACGGCACGTCCGGGTCCTGCAACCCGTGCAGGATATGGACCGGCCGGCCGGGATCGAAGGGCGCGGCGCCGATCCGATGCCTGCGGCCGTCCTCGATGAAAGTGCGGGTGATGGGATAGGGGCCGTCGCCATAGGCGGAGGGGCGCAGATAGACGCCCCTCTCCTCGATGTCCTTGCGGGCGCTGACGGGAAATCTCTCCCACATCAGGTCCGTCATGTCCCAGGCCGGCGCGACCAGCACGAGCCCTTTGATGCGCGCCGCCTCCTTGGGGGTTTCGGCCAACAGGGCGCGCAACAGCAGGAGGGCGATGTAGCCGCCCATGCTGGAGCCGATCAGCACCTGTGGTCCTTGGGTGAGTTGGCCGAACACGGCGCGCGTTTCCTCCAGCCAGCGGCTGACGGTGCCCTCCTCGAAGCGGCCTTCCGAACGGCCATGGCCGGAATAGTCGAAGCGCAGGCTGGCTCGCCCTTCCGCTCGGGCCCAATCCGCCACTGCCGTCGCCTTGGTGCTGGCCATTTCCGACTTCAGTCCGCACAGCCAGACCAGACCGGCACTGCCGCCGCGAATGGCCCCCTCGCGCAGATAGGCGATGCGTCGCCGCTCGGCGCCGGTTCCTATGTCGAGCAATTGCGGTTGCGGGTTAACCATTCTATGAAGCCCTGGAGGTGACGAACTGATGCGATCGGCGGTGCCGAAGGACCGGCCAACCATACTGCAGATCATTCCGCAGCTCGATGCCGGCGGCGCGGAGCTGTCGGCTGTCGAGATGGCCGATGCCGTCGTGCGCGCCGGCGGACGGGCGCTGGTGCTGGCCGAGCCGGGCCGCCTGAGCCCACGCGTGGTTGCGGTCGGCGGCGAGGCCGTCCCTTTCCCGGCTGCCACCAAGAACCCGCTCAAGCTGATGGCCAACGCGCGCGCCATAGGGCGGTTGGTGGCTGCCGAAGGGGTCGATCTCATTCACGCCCGCAGCCGCGCGCCGGCGTGGAGCGCCTTGCGGGCGGCGCGGCAGCAAGCGGTACCGTTCGTCACCACCTATCATGGTGCCTACGGCGAAACCAACGTGCTGAAAAGGCTCTACAATGGCGTGATGGCGCGCGGTGACGTGGTGATCGCCAATTCTCGCTACACCGCCGATCTCATCGCCTCTCGCCATGCCACCCCGCGCCGGCGTCTGGAGGTGATCCATCGCGGCGTCGACACGGGCGCTTTCGACCCGAGCATTGTCGCCCAGGATCGCGTCGCTGCGCTCCGCCGTCGCTGGGGTGTGGCGCCCGCGCAGCGCGTGATCCTGCAGGCGGCCCGGCTGACGCGCTGGAAGGGACAGGGCGTGCTGATCGCCGCCCTGTCCCGGCTCCGCAACCGCGGGAGCCTGCAGGACACGGTCGTTGTCCTGGCCGGCGACGCCCAAGGGCGTGACGGCTATGTCAAAGAGTTGCAGGAGCAAATCGAGCGCCTGGGGTTGCAGAAGCATGTCCACCTGGCCGGCCATGTGGACGACATGGCGGCGGCCTATCTCGCTGCCCACGTCACCGTGGTTGCCTCGATTGAGCCGGAGGCGTTCGGCAGAACGGCCATCGAGGCGGCAGCGCTGGCCTGTCCGGTGATTGCCACCAACATCGGTGCGCCGCCGGAGACTGTTCTTGCGCAACCGATTGCCGCAAAACAGGAAATCACCGGATGGCTGGTGTCGCCGGACAACCCCGAGGCGCTTTCCGGGGCACTGGCCAACGTGCTGGTCATGGCGCCGGCGGAACGGACGGAAATAGGGGCAAGGGCTCGCCGCCACGTGCTCGCCAACTTTACGACCGAGGCCATGCAGCGTCGGACGCTCGCGGTCTACGACAGGTTGCTAGGCACAGCCCTGGAAGCCCGCTTCAATGCCGATTGTTCCAACAGACGTTCCCTGACGGAACCCGCCCGGCAACCTTGACTTCGGCTATCATCTCTCCGATTCTCTTGAGTGCGCTTCGAGCCTGCCTTTGGGGGGCCGGGGCGGGCATCAGATGTCAGTGCAATAGACAAAGGAGATTGCAACATACGTCGTCCAACGCGAGGCGCGCCGGAGCGCGCCGCTTCATCGGGTCCGCGGATGAATGAAGATATCCGGGTCCCTCAAGTTCGATTGATCGATCATACAGGCCAGAACGTAGGCGTCGTGCCCACCGCTGAGGCCATGACCAAGGCCGCCGAGGTTGGGCTCGATCTCGTTGAGATTTCCCCGGACGCCAGTCCGCCCGTGGCCAAGATCCTCGATTATGGCAAATACAAATATCAAGAGCAGAAGAAGGCCGCCGAGGCGCGCAAGCGTCAGAAAGTCGTCGAGATGAAAGAGATCAAGATGCGCCCAAGCATCGACGATCACGACTACGACGTGAAGATGCGCTCGATTAAGCGGTTCTTCGACGAAGGCGACAAGGTGAAGGTAACGCTGCGCTTCCGTGGCCGCGAGTTGTCGCATCAGGAGCTCGGCTGGCAGGTGCTGCAACGCGTAAAATTGGACACCGAACCCATTGCCAAGGTCGAATCGGAGCCCCGCATGGAGGGGCGCCAGATGGTCATGGTGCTGGCCCCGCGCTAGGGACGCGGCGCAAAACCCATTGCGCCGCAGCCTATTTTTCGACTATGACACGCGCTCAAGCCGCCCGGCGGGGCATGCCGTGGCGGCTTTCCATGCTTTCAATAACCGGCTCGGGGCTTGCGCCCGTGAGCGATAAGGAGCGAGCAAAATGCCCAAGCTGAAGACTAAGAGCGGCGCCAAAAAGCGCTTCAAGATGACGGGTACGGGCAAGGTCAAGGCCCAGGCCCAGGGTAAGCGTCACGGCATGATCAAGCGGACCGCAAAATTTGTGCGCACCGCGCGCGGCACCATGGTGCTGAACGACAGCGACGCCAAGATCGTCAAGAAGTACATGCCTTACGCCCGCTGACAGCAAGGTCAGCACGCCAGATCCTCATCTTTTAGCCTGACGGAGTAAGAGACCATGGCACGCGTCAAGCGCGGCGTCACCGCCCATGCCAAGCACAAGAAGGTTCTGAAGAAGGCCAAAGGCTACTACGGCCGGCGCAAGAACACGATCCGGGTCGCCAAACAGGCGGTCGAGAAGGCGATGCAGTACGCCTATCGCGACCGCAAGCGCAAGAAGCGCACCTTCCGCGCACTTTGGATCCAGCGCATCAATGCGGCTGTGCGCGAGCACGGCCTCACCTACGGCCGATTTATCGACGGTCTGGGCAAGGCCGGCATCGAGATCGACCGCAAGGTGCTGGCCGATCTCGCCGTCAAGGACACGGCTGGGTTCAAGGCCCTGGTCGACCAGGCCGCCGCTAAGCTGAAGGCGGCCTGATATCCACCGCCAACGTCACTCCCGCGGAGGCGGGAACCCGGTCCACGTTGCCGAGAAGGTGCGGCTCGCAGTTTTGACATCGCGTTGAAGCGCGTGTCTCATCGACGGCTGCATCCTTGCTGAACCGTGACTTGGATCCCCGCCCGCTCGGGGATGACGTCGAGAATGCGAGCTCTGCAATGGCTGAAACCACCGACCTCACCGCGCTCGAAGCCGCGCTGCTCGCCGAGATCGGCGCCGCCGGCGACCTTGAGGCCATCGAGCGTGTGCGTATTGCAGCCCTCGGCAGGAAAGGGCGCGTGCCGGAGCTGATGGCGCAGCTGGGCACGCTGCCTGCCGACCAGCGCAAGGCGTTCGGACAGGCCGTCAACGGGCTCAAGGCGCGTGTCGGCGAGGCGCTGGATGCCCGCCGGGCGGACCTGGAGCGCAATCAGCTTTCGGCGCGCATCGCCACCGAGCGGGCGGACGTCACACTGCCCGTGCGGCTTGGGCCGCTGCAGGACGGGCGCATTCATCCCGTCAGCCAGGTGTGGGACGAGGTGGCGGAGATCTTCGGCGACATGGGCTTTGCCGTCGCCGAGGGGCCCGACATCGAGACCGACGATCTCAACTTCACCAAACTCAACATCCCGCCAGAGCATCCCGCCCGACAGGAGCACGATACCTTCTATATGAAGGGCTCGGGGAAAGAAGGCGCCACCGCCCCCATCAAGGTTCTGCGCACACACACGAGCCCTGTGCAGATCCGCACGATGATGTCGCAGAAACCGCCGATCCGTATCATTGCGCCGGGTCGCGTCTACCGCATCGACAGCGATGCCACGCACACGCCGATGTTCCACCAGGTCGAAGGGCTGGTCATCGACGAGACCACGCACCTTGGCCATCTCAAGTGGTGCCTGGAGGAGTTCTGCAAGGCGTTTTTCGAGGTGGACGAGGTGCGCATGCGATTCCGCGCCTCGCATTTCCCGTTCACGGAGCCGTCGATGGAGGTGGACCTCGACGCCGCCGCCATTGGCAAGCCAGGTCAATGGCTGGAGATCCTGGGCAGCGGCATGGTGCATCCCGACGTCATCCGCAACTGCGGCCTTGACCCCGACAGGTACCAGGGCTTCGCCTTCGGCATGGGTCTTGATCGCATCGCCATGCTGAAATACGGCATTCCCGATCTGCGCGACATGTTCTCCGCCGACCTTAGGTGGCTGAGGCACTACGGCTTTGCGGCGCTCGACGTGCCGACTCTGGCCGGCGGTCTGTCGGGCTGAGCCGGGAGAACGCCCATGAAATTCACGCTCTCCTGGCTCAAGGATCATCTGGAGACCTCGGCATCGATGGAGGAGCTGGCGGACAAGCTCTCCTCCATGGGGCTGGAGGTTGAGAGCATCGATGATGCCGGCAAGAAGCTCGC
Organism: Hyphomonadaceae bacterium; assembly: GCA_019747815.1. Lineage (GTDB taxonomy): Bacteria > Pseudomonadota > Alphaproteobacteria > Rhizobiales > Hyphomicrobiaceae > AWTP1-13. The sequence continues at coordinate 96,947 of JAIEQJ010000022.1, read as the reverse complement.
GCCTTTCACCATCGCACGCGTGCTGGAAGCTAGGCCGCACCCCAACGCCGATCGACTGCGCGTGTGCAAGGTCGATACCGGCGCCGGTGTGGTTGAGGTCGTGTGCGGCGCGCCCAATGCCAAGGCCGGCATGATCGGCGTGTTCGCTCCCGTCGGCAGCTACATCCCGGGCACCAAGATCACGCTCGATGCGCGCCCGGTTCGCGGCGTCGTGTCGGCCGGAATGCTGGTGTCGGAGCGCGAGCTGGAGCTCTCCGACAGTCACGAGGGCATCATCGAGCTCGAGCCCCCCCTGGGCGCCAAGCTTGGGCAGCGCTACGCCGACGTGCTGGGTCTGGGCGATCCGGTGATCGAGGTGAAGCTCACCCCCAACCGACCGGACTGCACTGGCGTGCGCGGCATCGCGCGCGATCTGGCGGCTGCGGGCTTGGGCAAGCTGAAGCCCGAGAGGAAGGTCACCGGCGTCGAAGGCGACTATGACTGCCCGATCGACATCAAGCTGAACTTCCCGCCGGAGGCGCGCGATGCGTGTCCATGTTTCGCCGGCCGCTACATTCGCGGCGTCAAGAACGGGGCTGCCCCCGCCTGGATGCAGAAGCGGCTGAAGGCCGTCGGATTGCGGCCGATCAATGCGCTGGTCGATGTCACCAACTACATCAGCCTCGATCGCGGCCGGCCCCTGCACGTCTACGATGCCGACAAGCTCCAAGGCGCTATTCGGGCGCGGCTCGGCAAGACGGGTGAGAAATTCCTCGGGCTGGACGGCAAAACCTATGGTGTGGACGACACCATGTGCGTGATCGCCGATGATCGCGCGGTGCTGGGCTTCGGCGGCATTCTCGGCGGCGAGGAGACGGGTGTCACCACCGAGACCAAGAACATTCTGATCGAGTGCGCCTACTTCGACCCGGTGCGGACCGCAGCAACCGGCCGCAAGGCGGGCGTGCAGAGCGACGCACGCTATCGCTTCGAGCGCGGTGTCGACCCGGCCTTCATCAAGCCCGGCCTCGATCTGGCAACGGCCATGATGCTGGAGGTGGCCGGCGGCACGCCGTCGAAGGCCAGAATTGCGGGCGCCCCGCCCGTGTCGAAGAAGGTCATCGCCTTCTCGTTCAGCCTGGTTGAGAAGCTCGCCGGCATCAGCCTGCCGGAGAAGCTGATCCGAGCCACGCTCGGCGCGCTGGGCTTCACCATCGAAGGCACCGCCGCGTCCGCGAAGGTCACGGTGCCGAGCTGGCGTCCCGACGTTCACGGCGCCGCTGATCTTGTCGAAGAGGTCGTCCGCGTCGTGGGGCTCGACAAGGTGCCGTCCGCGCCCATGCCCCGCCTCAGCGGGGTGGCGCGTCCCGTGCTGACGGAGCACCAGCGGCGTGTGAGGCGTGCACGGCGCGCGCTGGCAGGACGCGGCCTCGTGGAGGCCGTCACCTGGTCGTTCATCATGCGCAGCACGGCTGTCGGCTTCGGCGGTGGTGAGGACGCCTTGGAGCTGGCGAACCCGATTTCGACCGAGATGTCCTCGATGCGGCCCAGCCTGCTGCCGGGGCTCATCGCAGCCGTGCAGAAGAACCGCAACCGTGGCTTTGCGGACGTGGGACTGTTCGAGGTGGGGCAGGCCTATCGCGGCGATGAGCCCGAGGATCAGTTCATGGCGGCTTCAGGCGTGCGCGCAGGCGCTGCCGTGTTCGCAGGCTCGGGCCGGCATTGGGCCGCCGCCGCCAAGGACGCCGACCTGTTCGAGGCCAAGGCCGATGTCGTCGCACTGCTCGCAGGGCTGGGGTTTGATGCTGCGAAGGCGCAGATCGTGCGTGAGGCGCCGGCCTGGTTCCATCCCGGCCGCTCTGCGGTGCTGCGACTTGGTCCCAAGACCACGCTTGCGCATTTCGGCGAAGTCCACCCGGAAACGCTCCAAGCGATGGGCGTCGCCGGGCCTGTGGCCGCCTTCGAGGTGTTCCTTGGAGCGCTGCCACCCGACAAGAGGAAGACGTTGGCCAGGAGCGCGCTCGAGGCAGCCGACCTGATGCCGGTACGTCGCGATTTCGCCTTCGTTCTCGATGCCGACGTGCCGGCCGGCGAAGTCTTGCGCGCCGCGATGGCGGCTGACAAGAAGCTCATCGCCAGCGTCAGCGTGTTCGACGTGTTCGAGGGCAAGAGCCTCGGTGCGGGCAAGAAATCGTTGGCGCTGGAGGTTACGCTGCAGCCTAGAGAAAAGACGCTGACGGATGGAGAGATCGAGGCCGTTGCCGCCAGGATCATCGCTGAGGTGAAGAAGGCGACGGGCGGCGAAATCCGGGCGTGAGACGGCGCTCAGCGGCGCGATTTGCTCGGAGCCGCCTTGGCTATGCTGCCGGTGTAGCTCTCGACGAGGTCCGCCAACTCCGACTTGCGCTCCGCTTCCAGGTTCTTCAGGGCATCGTCGGCGACGATCTCGGCAATCGTACCGAACGGATCGCCCTGCAGTCTCCGAAACAGCTTGCCGGTTTCGCGTGTGGCCGCGAGCGGATCGCCTGATGCCTTGGCCAGGTGCTTGCTGCGAACGGCGACAGCCTCCGACGCAAGACGCCAGGCCAGCTGGTCCATGCGCCGCACCATCGAACCGTCTGCGCCGCCGTTCTCAGTTAAGGGATTCTCGGCAAAGCCGGAGACGCGAGGGCCTGCATATTCCGCAAAGCCAAGCAGCTCGTTCGGCGACACCTGCAAGGTCGCGCACATCTTGTGGATCAATGTCAGGCTGGGCTCGACTTCTGCGCGCTCATAGCGAGTATAGCGATTCTCTTCTATTCCTAGAGACTTGGCAAAATACCGTGCACGCAGGAATCCACTCCGTACCCGCATCTCCTTGAGACGCTTGGCGAATTGCGACCGAACCTCCGGCGCGAGCGGCTTCTCCATGGCGCTCGCGGTTTCGCAGATCTGACACAAAATGTAATCGTCGTAAAATGCATATTGGTAGCGCAAATCATTAATTATGTAGGTTAAATTGTGCGTTGTTTGCGCCCACCTTTCGTCATGCGCCGCGAGTCATGCGCTGCCGATGAGGACGCCAGCGGCGAACACGATCAGCCCACCCACGACCACCTCGAACACCGCGCGCAGAAACCGCGTGTCCATATAGCGGGCCCGGATCCAGGCGATCGCCCACAGCTCCACCATCACTACGGCGATCGCAAGCGCCGTTGCCGTGCGGAAGTCCCCGATCAGATAGGGCAGCGTATGACCGACGCCGCCCAGAGCCGTCATGGCGCCGGTGATGGCGCCCCTGATCCAGGGGTGGCCGCGTCCGGTGAGCGTGCCGTCGTCGGAGAGCGCCTCCGCAAAGCCCATCGATATCCCGGCGCCAACCGACGCAGCCATGCCGACGAGGAAGGTCTCCCAGGTGCTGTGGGTGGCGAAAGCCGCGGCGAACAAGGGTGCCAGGGTCGACACCGATCCATCCATCAGCCCGGCAAGGCCTGGTTGCACCACCTGCAGCACGAAGGCCTTGCGCCTTGCGTCCTCCTCGGTCTGCCGCGCGTTGCGATCGAGGTGCTCCTCGCCCAGCCGGCGTGCGCGATCCACGTGTTGCCGCTCAGCCGTGGCAAGATCCCCCAGCAGCTTGCGGATGCTGGCGTCTGACGTCTGGGCGAGCGCCCGCTCGTAGAAGCGACCGGTTTCCTCTTCGATGGCCGTTGCCTGCTCCCGAACTTTGTCCAAACCCAGAGGCCGCACCATCCAAATGGGCTCGTGCCTCAGGAAGCCGCGCACATCCTGGCGCCGGATGAGAGGAATATGCTCACCGAACTTTTCGCGGAATAGGTCGATGAGCCAGCGCCGATGCTCGTTCTCCTCGGCGGCCATCTCGGTGAAGACCTTGGCCGACGCGGGGAATGTTCCGGCGAGGCCCTGCCCGTAGTCGGCATAGATGCGCCCGTGCTCCTCCTCGAGCGCGATGGCCAGAGCCAGGATTTCTCGTTCGGTCAACTCCGCAAAGGATTTCAAGAGCCGCTCCCTGGTGCATGAAGCGGGTCCAGGCCGCTGCCACCACCATTCATTAGAATAGTTCTAATATTTGCTCAGACGCAAGGGAGGCGGCGAGCACAGCGCAAACGAAGCATAGGGGCTCGCCGGCGCGAGGCGTCGGCACAAAGAACCGGCCACAACGGGTGGCGTGCGCGGAACTCCGAACGAGGCGGGGCCCCAACGACACCGCAACAGCCCACAGCGGCAACCCCGCTCATTGCCGAACCTGGCCGCGCACCGGGGGGTGTCATGTTAACTACGGCAATACGCCGCTGTTTGCAGCAGCGCACACGTCCCCTGTTTGATCCGCGCGCCGGCGATGCTAAGCACCGGCCATGACGGACATCAATCTCATCCGCAATTTCTCCATCATCGCCCATATCGACCACGGCAAGTCGACCTTGTCCGACCGGCTCATCCAGCTCTGCGGCAATGTCTCGGACCGGGAGATGAAGGAGCAGATCCTTGATTCGATGGACATCGAGCGCGAGCGCGGCATCACCATCAAGGCGCAGACGGTTCGGCTCGACTACAGGCATGCGAACGGCAAGACCTATCAGCTCAACCTGATGGACACGCCGGGACATGTCGACTTCGCCTACGAGGTCTCGCGCAGCCTGGCGGCATGCGAAGGTGCGGTGCTGGTGGTGGATGCCAGCCAGGGCGTAGAGGCGCAGACGCTGGCCAACGTCTACCAGGCGGTCGACAACAACCTCGAGATCCTGCCCGTCCTCAACAAGGTGGACCTGCCGTCTGCCGACTCCGATCGCGTCAAGCAGCAGATCGAGGACGTCATCGGCATCGACGCATCGCACGCCATTCCCATCTCGGCCAAGACCGGCCAGAACGTGGCGGCCGTCCTGGAGGCCATTGTCGAGCGGCTGCCGCCCCCCAAGGGCAACCGCAACGCGCCCCTCAAGGCACTGTTGATCGACAGCTGGTACGACGCCTATCTCGGCGTGGTGGTGCTGGTGCGCATCTTCGACGGCTCCTTGAAGAAGGGCCAAAAGATCAAGCTGATGTCGTCCGGCGCCACACATCAGATCGAGCGCGTGGGCATCTTCCGTCCCAAGCAAGAGATGCTCGCCGAGTTGGGACCTGGCGAAGTGGGGTTTTTCACGGCGGCCATCAAGCAGGTCGCTGACACGCGCGTCGGCGATACGGTGACCGACGACAAGAACTCGACAGTCACGCCTCTGCCCGGCTTCAAACCGGCCCAGCCGGTTGTGTTCTGCGGCCTATTCCCGGCCGATGCAGCCCAGTTTGAGGATCTGCGCGAGGCGATGGCCCGCCTGCGCCTGAACGACGCCAGCTTCAGCTATGAGACAGAGAGCTCGGCGGCGCTGGGCTTTGGCTTCCGCTGCGGGTTTCTCGGATTGTTGCATCTGGAGATCATCACCGAGCGCCTGGAGCGCGAGTTCAACCTCGACCTCATCACGACAGCACCGAGCGTCATCTATCACATCCATCTGACGGACGGCAGCAAGGTCGAGCTGCACAACCCGGCCGACATGCCCGACGCAGGCCGCATCGAGCGCATCGAGGAGCCATGGATCGAGGCCACCATCCTGGTTCCCGATGAGCATCTGGGCGGCGTGCTCAAGTTGTGCCAGGACAGGCGCGGCCGGCAGAAAAACCTGACCTATGTCGGCACCCGCGCCATGCTGATCTACGAGCTGCCGCTCAACGAAGTGGTGTTCGATTTCTACGATCGCCTGAAATCGATCAGCCGGGGTTATGCCTCCTTCGACTATCACATCAAGGGCTATGAGGCCGGCGACCTCGTCAAGATGTCGATCCTGGTCAACGCCGAGCCCGTCGATGCGCTCTCGATGATCGTGCACCGCACGCGTGCAGAGAGCCGCGGACGGGCCATGTGCGAGAAACTGAAGGAACTCATCCCCCCGCACCTGTTCCAGATCCCCATCCAGGCGGCATTAGGGGCGCGCATCATTGCCCGCGAGACCATCCGTGCGCTCAGGAAGGACGTCATCGCCAAATGCTACGGCGGTGATATTTCCCGCAAGCGCAAGCTGCTCGACAAGCAGAAAGCGGGCAAGAAGAAGATGCGCCAGTTCGGCAAGGTGGACATCCCACAGGAGGCCTTCATCGCCGCCCTGAAGATGGACGAGAATTGAGTGAGCGGCGGGGGCTGGGTCCCCAAGCGGGTCCGTCGGCCCATCAAGAAGCCATGCCTGCATCACTGTGGTGTATGCCCCGTTATATTTTACCACGCTGTCACCTATGGGACATGTCGTCCCATTTTAGCTTGCTAGGCTGATGCTTGCCGTGCAGCTTCAGCACGTGCCGTGCGTTGTCAGGTCCCGGTGCGGGAGTGGCGGTCGCTGACCGCTACTGGGCCACAGGAAGCAGCGGGTTCCTGTGGCCCTCAGCCAAGGCGTACCCCCTCGTTTGGACAGCGCGGCACAGCCGGTCTTGCCTTGAAGGGCATGGTTTCCTGTATCCTGCTGCCGGGGTTGCTCGAGGGAAACCAGCTATGGCGCCCGGCACGTCAATTGCGGTCGTTCTCGGCAAAACGGCGTTGTTCGGCGCGCTGGCCCAGGCCGACCGGCTGCTTGTTGCCGGACAAATGCGCCGGACAGGCTTCAGCCAGGGGCAGACGATCTTCGCCCGCGGCGACCCGGGCGGCGACGTCTATCTTGTGGTCGAAGGCTGCGTCCGCCTCTCCGTCTTCTCCTCGGATGGACGAGCGCTTTCATTCAAGCACGCGAACGCAGGCGATATCTTCGGCGAGATCGCATCTCTTGACGGCGGTGTCCGCACAGCCGACGCCATCGCTCTTACGCGTGTCGAGGCCATGGCCCTGGCGCGCACGCGCCTCAACAGCTTGATCGAGACGAACCCCCGCGTTGCGCAGGCTGCAATCGGCTTTCTATGCCAACGCTTGCGCGAAACCAGCGAGCAATCCGAGGCCATCGCCCTACACCCCATCGAGGTCAGGTTGGCCCGGTTCTTCCTTTCCAGGTGCCGATACGGCGAGGACAGCGGAAGCGGCAACAGGTCGGCGTTCGATCTGGGCATGTCGCAAAGCGAATTGGCGTTGCTGGTCGGTGCCAGCCGGCAGAAGGTGAATGCGGCCCTGGCGCACTTGCAAGAGGCCGGCGCGGTCGAGCGCACGGGCGACCGGCTCATCTGCAACGTTGCCAAGCTGCAGCGTATGGCACTGTCTGCTTAGCCCCGAACCTGATGGCTCGACCTGTGGGCGCCTCAAGGATGCAGCGCAACCCTTTTGCCTTGCCCGCAACATTGGTAGGCTCTGTCACCTAGGTGACAGGTCTGATTTTATGACCCAATCATCCGTGGCGTCGCCCGCCTTGTCTGCGGAGCGTCGGCAGCTGACGATCATGTTCTGCGACCTCGTCGGATCGACGGCACTGGCGGCACGCCTCGATCCCGAAGACCTGCGCGATGTGCTGACGGCCTATCAGGCGCACGCAACGGCGCGTGTCGAAGCTGCAGGCGGCAGGGTTGCCCGCTACCAGGGCGACGGGATTCTTGCCTATTTCGGATATCCTGCTGCCCGTGAGGACGATGCGGAACGCGCCATCGTTGCGGGTCTTGAGATGGCACGCGGCATAGAGACCGGTGGTGAGCCAGACAGGCTCGCCGTGCGCGTCGGCATCGCCACAGGCGTCGTGCTCGTCGGCGACTTACTGCGCTCGGACGTCGCCGACAACCCTCCCGTCACCGGCGAAACCGCCAATCTTGCGTCGAGACTCCAGGAGCTGGCTGCCCCCAACGCCGTCGTGGTCTGCGCCACCACGCATAGGCTGGCGGGGGCCCTGTTTGAGTATCGCGATCTCGGCCTCCAGCGGGCCAAGGGCCTCCTCCAACCGATCCAGACCTGGCAAGTGGTTTGTCGCAGCGAAGTCGCGAGCCGCTTCCATGCGCTGCGCTCGCCGCAGCTGCCCTGTGTCGGCAGGGGCGCGGAGGTCGAGGTCCTGCTCAACCGCTGGGCCGAGGCCAAAGCCGGCAACGGCGGGGTGGTTGCCGTTTCGGGAGATCCCGGCATTGGCAAATCGCGACTTGCGTTCGAATTGGCAGCGAGGATCTGCCGCGAGTCGCCGACGACCGTCCTACGCTACGACTGCTCCCCGCAGCATCAAAACAGCATGCTGTATCCCGTTCTGGAGCAACTGCGGCGAGCGGCCAGATCAAAGGTCGGAGATGAGACTGCCGTCATGCTGGGAGTGCTCAGATCCTTCTTCGCGGATCGCAGCGAGCAAACCAGCACGGCCATCGCGTTGGTTGCGGAACTGATGGCCCTTCCGACCAGCACGTCAATGCAGGCGGCGGACGTCGACGCAAAACGCAGGCGCGCCGCGCTGTTCGAGGCCATCGTCGTCAATTTGCGGCGGCTTGCCAGCGAGCAGCCGATCCTTCTCCTCATCGAGGACATGCACTGGATAGACCCTACGTCGTGCGAGCTCACAGAATTGCTCGTCAGGCATCTGCGCGGATGGCCGATCCTGCTCGTTGTCACATGCAGGCCGGAGTACGAGCCGACATGGCTTGGCGAACCACACGCAACCACGATCGCGCTGAAGCCGATCGAGCCGCGCGATGCGAGATTCCTCATCAGATGCATTCCAGGGGCCGAGCGCTTCCCCGAAGGGATGGTCAGCGACATCGCTGCCCGCGCAGATGGAATCCCACTCTTCATTGAAGAGCTGACCAAGGCCGTCGTGGAGAGCAGACCGACCACGGGCGGTGCTGGAGAGACCGTGTCGCGGCAGGGGCCGGTCATTCCCTCGAGCTTGCACGCGTCGCTGACGGCAAGGATCGACCGCCTTGGCAAGATCCGGGAAATGATGAGCGTCGCTGCAGCGCTCGGGCGGGAGTTCACGTTCGATCTCCTGCTCGCGAGCCTGCCCCAGTACACGGCGGAAACTCTGCACGGCGCGCTGCAGCGGCTGGTTCGGGCAGAATTGCTCTTGCCGGTGAGCGCATCGGCGCAAATTTTCGTCTTTCGCCATGCCCTCATTCAGGATGCCGCCTACGGCATGCTGCTGCGCAATGAACGCAAGGCGCTGCACGAACGTATCGCCATCGCGCTGCAGACCAGATTTCCCGAGACAGCCGCGGCACAGCCGGAGATCGTCGCAGCCCACTTCACCAAGGCCGGGCGTGCCGAGCACGCCGTCCGGTATTGGACGGAAGCGGGCCATCGTGCCGTCCGAGGCTCTGCCTTGATCGACGCCGGCAAGCATTTTGCGGAGGCGATCAAACTGGTGCAAGCGCTGCCCTCCTCTCCGCAGCGCGACCGGACCGAGCTTGCGCTGCATTTGGTGCTCGGTCCCGCAACGATGGCAACCAAGGGCTACGCCGCGGCTGAAACTTTGCAAATCTTCACGCGGGCACGAGAGTTGGCCGCACCGACCAGCACAAATGCGGAGCAGCTGGAGATTCTGGCCGGTCTCTTCAACATCCACTACGGCCGTGCGGAGGTGCAGCAAGCGCAGGCCATCGCCCGCCAGTACTTGGCCCTTGCGCCGGGCAGCCGCGAAGCAGAGGCCCGCGGCAACTGCTTCGTCGGCCAGACCTACCTGGTTCAGGGCGCCTTCAATGCCGCGAGAGCATACTTCGAGCAGACGCTGGCCATCTACGCCGACAACGCGGAGGACACCCGCAAGTTGGGTGTGTATGGGAGCCAGTATGTCGTCTCCACCGCATTCCTGGCCGGCGTCTACTGGGCCTTGGGCGACCCGGACAAGGCCGCAGCCGCGACGGCACGCTCCATCGCGTACGCCCACAAGAGCGGGCATCTTGTGTCGATCGCCCTCGCGCTGATCACACGCCTGCTCACGCCCATCCCCGGCGGCCTGAAGGGCGATCCGGTCGAAGCTGAAGAGGCCCTGCAATTCTGCATTCGGCACGGGCTCAGCAATTTCGAGGTTTGGGCACGGTTTGCCCAGGGAGCAATCCTCGTCCGGCGCGGCGACCCGCGGCCGGGCATAGAGGCCATGCATGCGGCGATCGATGCTGCTGAACGCATGGGCTCGCGGTTGTTCAGGCCCGTGCAATTGGCGACGGTCGCTTCTGCCCATGCGCGCCTCGGCGAAATCGATCGAGCCCTGGCGCAGGTCGATCAAGCCATCGCGATTGCTGGGCGAACCGGTGAGCGGCGCGCCGATTCTGCGCTCCATCGCCTGCGTGGAGAAATGCTGATCGCCAGCGGAAGGAACAAGGAAGGCGAGCAGGAACTCCTTGCAGCGCTGGAGATCGCCAGGGCGCAACAGGCCAAATCGGAAGCAGAGCGCACCGCAAGGGCGATCGCGAAGCTCATCGGCGCGCCGCCGTAGTGCAAAACGCAGGCGTCGGCACTCGCTGCGCTGCGCTGACCGGCCAGCCTTGCGCATGGCGCACTGCCTAAGCTCATCCTGCGTTTGACAGACCTTGGGAACAATCCGTAACTGACATCTTGCGATGTGTACCGGGAGGAACGGGTATGGGCGAGAAGCGGCTCGGCATCGTCATGAACGGCGTGACGGGGCGCATGGGGATGAACCAGCACCTTGTTCGCTCAATCGTTGCCATCCGCAGGGAGGGCGGACTGACGCTGAAGACCGGCGAGCGGGTCATGCCCGACCCGATCCTCATCGGTCGCAATGAGGAGAAGCTTGCCGCGCTGGCCAAGGCGTACGGGATCGGCCGCTGGGCGACCGATCTCGACACAGCGCTTGCCGACAGGAACGATACCGTTTTCTTCGACGCCGCCACCACGCAAATGCGCCCCGCACTGCTCGCCAAGGCTATCGAAGCCGGCAAGCACGTCTATTGCGAGAAGCCGGTGGCGACCAATCTGGAGGAGGCGCTGGCCATCGTGCGCAAGGCCAAGGCTGCCGGCATCAAGCACGGCGTGGTGCAGGACAAGCTGTTCCTGCCGGGTCTGCGCAAGCTCAAGCTGCTGACCGATTCGGGCTTCTTCGGTCGCCTGCTCTCGGTGCGCGGCGAGTTCGGCTATTGGGTATTCGAGGGCGATCTGCAGCCGGCGCAACGGCCCTCCTGGAATTACCGCAGCGAGGACGGCGGGGGCATCATCCTCGACATGCTCTGCCACTGGCGCTACGTGCTCGACAACACCTTCGGCACCGTTCGCTCGGTGTCCTGCCTCGGTGCCACGCACATCCCCGAGCGCATCGACGAGGCCGGCAGGCGCTACAAGGCTACGGCCGATGATGCCGCCTATGCCACGTTTCAGCTCGAGGGCGGCGTGATTGCACATTTCAACAGCTCATGGGCAACGCGTGTGCGGCGCGACGATCTGCTGACGCTGCATGTCGACGGCACACACGGCTCGGCCGTGGCAGGGCTGCAGGATGTCGTGACCCAGCAGCGCATGGCTACGCCCAAGCCCGTGTGGAACCCCGATATCAAGCAGCCGATCAACTTCTATGAAGGCTGGCAGCCGGTGCCGGAGACGCAGGCCTTCGACAACGGCTTCAAGCTGCAGTGGGAGGCCTTCATCCGGCATGTTTGCGAGGATGCTCCTTACAAATGGGATCTGCTGGAAGGCGCCAAGGGCGTGCAACTCGTCGAGTGCGCCCTCAAAAGCTGGAAGGAGCGGCGCTGGGTGGACGTGCCGGAGTTGACGGCTCGAGTCTGATCCCTCGAGTTCAATTCCCTCTCCCCATGGCTTTATGGAGAGGGAGAAGAAGGACCGCTGACATGCATGCGCCCCTCCTCTCCTCGCTCAAGATCAACCTGCCAACCGAGGACGGAAGGGTGGAAGCATTCGCGCTGTCCGCACCCTGCGCTTTTCCTACAAAGGCAACGGCCGCGTTTAACCGCATCGCCTTCTCGGCGGCGCATGTGGTGGCCGACGCACGTGCCGCCAATGATCCATGGACCGACTGTGCGCTCGATTGGGACACGACGATCGCCTACCGCGAGTACTTGTGGGACCTGGGGCTCGGCGTTGCCGAAGCCATGGATACCGCCCAGCGCGGCATGGGCCTCGACTGGCCGACATCATTGGAATTGATCCGGCGCGCTGTTGCGGCGGGCAAGGCCTGGGAAACCCGGGAGGGGCGTCCGGCACTCATTTTTTCCGGCTGTGGCACCGACCACCTCGATCCGGCCAAGGTGCGCTCTGTCGACGAGATCATCCGCGCCTACGAGGAGCAGATGGCGGCGATCGAGAAGGCCGGCGGCCGCCTGATCGTCATGGCGAGCCGCGCGCTGGCCCGGGTCGCCAAGTCCCCGGCCGACTACGAGCGTGTTTACGACCGCGTGCTCTCCCAGGCCAAGGAGTCCGTCATCATCCATTGGCTGGGCGAGGTGTTCGATCCCGCGCTTGCCGGCTACTGGGGCTCCGCCGACCACATGGCGGCGATGGACACCGCCGTCGGCATCATCAACGCGTACGCCGCCAAGGTCGACGGCGTCAAGATATCCCTCCTCGACAAGGAGAAGGAGATCGCCATGCGCCGGCAGTTGCCGCAGGGCGTGCGCATGTATACCGGCGACGACTTCAACTACGCCGAGCTGATCGCCGGCGATGCGCAAGGCCACAGCGACGCGCTGCTCGGCATCTTCGATGCCATCGCGCCGGCCGCCTCCGCCGCACTGGCGGCGCTCGCTGCCGGAGATCGACGGCACTTCGACGATATCCTGGCGCCCACCGTGCCGTTGTCGCGGCACATCTTCAGGGCGCCGACCCGATTCTACAAGACGGGCGTGGTGTTCATGGCCTATCTCAACGGCCTGCAGGACCATTTCGTCATGGTCGGCGGCCAGCAGAGCGCACGCTCGCTGCTGCATCTCGCCGAGCTGTTCCGGCTTGCCGACCGTGCCGGCCTGCTGTGCGATCCCGAGCTTGCGCACCGGCGCATGGGCAGCGTTCTCGCCGTGCACGGGATCGACTGATGCGCGACTTTTCGCAAGGTGTGGAGCACCTGTCCATCAACACGGCAACGGTGAAGGAGCAGCTCGCGCTGCCCGCCATTATCGACGCGTGCGCCCGGCGCGGCATCCGCGCCATCGACCCGTGGCGCGACCAGGTGCAGGCGGCAGGCCTGCAAGCGACAGCGCGTCAGCTCAAGGATGCCGGCATCGGACTATCGGGATATTGCCGAGGCGGCTTCTTCACCGCCAGCGACGCTGCGGGCCGGCGTGCTGCGCTGGACGACAATCGCGCCGCCATCGACGAGGCGAAGACTTTGAGCGCGCCTTGCCTTGTGCTGGTGGTCGGCGCCCTGCCAGGCGCCCTGCAAGGCAGCCCGACCTCGAAGGATATCAGCCTTGCCCGCGCACACGTCTACGACGGCATTGCCGCCACGCTCGACTATGCGCGAGGCGTCGGCATGCCTCTGGCCATCGAGCCGCTGCATCCGATGCAGGCTGCGGATCGCGCGTGCATCAACACGCTGGAACAGGCGCTCGATATGTGCGATGCGCTCGATGCGGGCCGTACGGGGATGCTCGGCGTCGCGCTTGATGTCTATCACGTGTGGTGGGACCCCAAGCTCGCAAGCCAGATCGCGCGCGCCGGCGCCGATCGGCTGCTCGCCTTCCACGTTTGCGACTGGCTCATTCCCACGCGCGATCTCCTCAACGATCGCGGCATGATGGGCGACGGCATCATCGATCTGAAGAGGCTTCGCGGCTGGGTGGAAGCTGCCGGCTACACAGGCTTCGCTGAGGTTGAGATCTTCTCCAACCGATGGTGGAGCTTGCCTGCGGACGAAACCCTGGACACCTGCGTTGCGCGCTACCAGTCCACGGTATAGCGCATCAGGAACGCAGGGCGATGCCGCTCTTGGCATCGAACAGGTGAATGCGCTGGGGGTCGAAGCCCACGCCCACCTCGTCGTCGACGGAGACCGGCGTTTCCGCGCGCACCTGCACGGTCAGGCGGCGACGGTCACCCAGCATCACCTCGACCAACTTCTCCGATCCCAGCAGCTCGACCACCCACACCCGTCCGCGCACCGGCGCGGTTTCCGGGTTCTGCACCAGCGTCAGGTCCTGCGGACGCACGCCCAGCACGACCTCGCGCGCTTGGGCGCCACCCGCCGACCCGTTCGCCAGCTCCAGAGTGAAGTCGGGCGACTTGAATGCCGCCTGGCCGTTGCTCGCGGCAACCGCCCCCGTCACGAAATTCATGGGCGGGCTGCCGATGAAGCCGGCGACGAACAGGTTGGCCGGCCGGCTGTACACGTCGCCGGGCGAGCCGAACTGCTGCACGATGCCGCCGTGCATGACCGCGATCATATCGGACATCGTCATCGCCTCGAGCTGATCGTGCGTGACATAGATCGTGGTGGCACCGAGATCGAGATGGAAGCGACGCAGCTCCGCCCGCATGGTGACGCGCAGCTTCGCGTCGAGGTTCGACAGCGGCTCGTCCATCAGGAAAATATCGGGCTGGCGCACCATGGCCCGCCCCAGTGCCACGCGCTGGCGCTGGCCGCCGGAAAGCTGCCCCGGCTTGCGGTCCAGGAGATGGCTGATCTCCAGGATGCCGGCGACACGCTCCACCGCCGCGTCCATCTCGGCCTGGGGCGTCTTGCGCACGCGCAGACCGTAGCCGAGATTGCGCCGCACCGTCATCTGCGGGTAGAGCGCGTAGGACTGGAACACCATGGCGATGTTGCGATCGCGCGGGGCAAGCTCGTTGATCACGCGATCGCCGAAGCGGATGGCACCGGCCGTCACCGGCTCAAGGCCGGCGATCATGCGCAACAGCGTGGTCTTGCCGCAGCCGGAAGGGCCGAGCAGCGTCACGAACTTGCGGCTCGGAAAGACAAGATCGATGTCCTTGAGCACCTGCACCGCGCCGAAGTTCTTGTTGATGCGCTCGAGCTTCACGTCCATTGCGATGCGTCTTCCATGGTGGTCAGCCTTTGACGGCGCCGGCGCCGAACCCGGCAACGAGGTGGCGCTGCAAGGCCATGAACAGGATCGCCATCGGCACCGTCATGAGCACGGATGCCGCCATCAGCAGCCCCCAGTCGACGTGCGTGCCTTCGAAGAACAGCATGACGCCGACCGTCAGGGTGAGATTGTCGAGGGAGTTGAGAAACACGCGGCCGAACAGATAGTCGTTCCACGACACGATCATGGAGAAGATCGCCGCGGCGATGATGCCGGGCAGCGCCGTCGGCAGCACCACCTGCCAGAACACCTGCAGGCGAGACGCGCCGTCGATCAGCGCGGCCTCCTCGATCTCGATCGGGATGGAGCGCATGAAGGCCCACATCAGCCACATGCAGAACGGCAGGGTGATGCACACGTAGCCGAGCACGAGGCTGAGCAACGAGTCCGTGAGATCGAGCTGCACCATGACCAGGAACAGCGGAAACACGAAGATGATCGACGGCACCATGTAGCCCAGCAGGCTGAAATAGGGCACCACCGTCCGCCCCCAGTAGCGGAAGCGCGTGAGGCTGTAGGCTGCCAGCGTGGAGATGACGATGCTGATGAGCGTGGAGCCCAGCGTGACGATCATGCTGTTCACAAACCAGCGCATGAAGAACTGGGCGGGCGTGGTGCCGGATGTGACCTGCTGGTCGCCGGACTGGAAGTATTGCGGCCTGCCGGTGATGAGCGCCTTGTAGTTCTCCAGCGTGACCGTGTGCGGAACCAGCGTCGGCGGCGTGGAAAAAATCTCCGATTTGGGCTTGAGCGAGGTCGAGACGGCCCACACCAGCGGAAAGCACACCAGGAACGTCACGGCGCAGAGCACAGCGTAGGAGACGAGCCGGCGCGTATGCCCCCAGAACTCGTTTCTGGTCATGATGCCCTCTCGTCCTCGCCGAAGCCAGACACGCGCAGATAGATGATGCTGCCCAGCGACAACATCACCATCATCACCACGCCCGTGGCGGCGCCGACGCCGAGGCGCAGGTTGGCGATCGACTGCTCGAAGGAATAGACGGCGAGGTTGAAGGTCGACGTGCCTGGCCCGCCTTTGGTCAGAAGATAGATTTCCTCGAACTTGTTGAACGTCCAGATCGTGCGGAACACGATGACGACGATCAGCACCTCCTTGAGCTGGGGCAGCGTGACGTCGAGGAACCTGCGCACGATCCCTGCACCATCGACCTTGGCGGCGTCATAGAGCTCGAGCGGCACGGTCTGCAGCCGCGCCAGCACGCAGATGACGACGAATGGCATGTATTTCCAGACGTTGAGCATGATGGTCGACGCCATGGCCATGCTCGGTGTGGACAGCCAATAGATGGGCTCGTTGATGAGGCCTGCGCCCTGCAGCGCGTGATTGACGACGCCGATCTCGGGGTTGAAGATCCAGCGCCAGATGAGCGCGATCACGACCGTCGGCACGATGTAGGGAAACAGCAGCAGGCCGCGAAAGATGGCCATGCCGGCGAGCGCCTGGTGCAGCAGCATGGCGATGCCCACGCCGAACACCGTCTGAAACACGATCGACAGGAACGTCCACACCGTTGCCTGCCAGAACGAATCCCAGAACAGCGGATCGCGGAAGATGTACTCGAAGTTGGCAAGCCCGACGAAGGTGCTGAGCTCCGGCCGCAGCGGATTGTAGCTGTAGAACGCCATCCGGATCGCTTCCGCCACCGGATAGATCATGAAGAACAGCGCCGCCGTCACGAAGGGGGCGATGAACAGCAGACCAACGGTGCGATCGGATAGCGTGTAGCTTGGGCGCATGTGCACTCGAACAGGGATGGTCCGGGTGGCAACGGCGGCCACCCGAACCTGGGGGTTCAGCCGAGCAGGCGCATGTTTTCGCGACGGATGTCGCTCAACTCCTTGGCGCCCCACTTGGCCGCATCCTGCGGCTTCATGTTGTCGATCACCACCTTCTGCACCGTCTGCGCCAGCACCGAGCGGCCGTGCACGATGCCGGCAAGAGGGTTCACACCCTGCAGCAGCTCGTTGGCGGTGCTGGAGGAGTTGGCAAGCGAGGCCTTGAAGTAGGTGTCCACCGTGCGCGGCTTGGACTTGTAGAAGGGATGCTCCTTGAGCTCGGGTGCGTCGGCGACATCCTTGTAGGTGGGCGCCACGTTCGGCATCAGCGAGTGGCAGTACTTGATCAACCAGTCCTTGCTGGTCTGCTGATAGACCAGCGCCTGCCTCACCTCATCGATGAACGGATTGTTCTGCGCCGGAATGCACCAGCCCTGGAAGTCGTTCCAGTTGCTGCGCCGCTTGGTGGTGGGATTGCGCGCATGGTTGAAGGCCTCGGTGGCCTCGAACACCGGCTTGGCCTCTTCGGCGGCGCGGCCCAGGGTGCGCCCCCAGTAGAAGCTCATTGCCGTGCGGCCCGTGACGTGCGCGTCCACGACCTGCAGGAAGCTGTATTCAACCGCGCCCTTCGGCATATACGGCTGCAGCTCCTTGACGAAGGTGAGCGCTTCGACCGTCTGCGGGCTGTCGAATGCCACCTCGAACTTGTTGGCAGCATCGAACATGCGGCCACCAGCCGAATGCAGCAACGCGGCGAAGTGGTAGTCGGTGCAAAGATTGCGACCGAGCGCCATGCAGAAGCCGGCCATGTCGGGTTTCTTCTGCGAGATGGCCTTTGCGGCGTTCAGCAGATCATTCCAGTCCCAGGTGTCAGGATCACCCAGCCCCAACTCCTTGACGATGTCCATGCGCACGAGGAGCAGGTGCGGCTGGTGATGCGCCGGCACAATGTACTGCTTGCCCTTCCAAGCGCCCCAGTAGCCCCATTGGACGCCATCGACGAGGCGGTTGCGGCCGATCCTGTCGACGAGATCGTCGACGGGCGCCAACAGACCTTCGGCCATGAGCTGCATGGCGATCGGCGATTCCACACTGATCAGCGCCGGCGGCCGTTTGGCGGCGAGGTCGGTCATCAGCTTGATATAGACGCCGTCCCACGGGATCGACTCGATCTCGAACTTGAGACCCGGCGCATTCTTCTGCGCCCACTCGTTCATGGCAGCCACCGCGACGCCACCGTAGGGACCGGGCTCGCCCCACACGCGCACGACGCCGGTCTTCTTGCTCTGCGCGAGCGCGGGGCCGGCAAGCCCGGCCGAGGCCGCGACACCGGTGGCGGCCATGCCGGTCAGAACCTGCCGGCGGCCAATGGGCAGTCCGAGTATTTGCCTGTTGAATTTGCTGGTCATCACAGTCCTCCCTGAGGCGCCCGGCTGTTTCCGCTGCCGGACGTTGTTGGCAGTCAGCTCAAGATGTCTCGCGCCGGCGCTGCGCATAACGCTCGACGCGAACGGTTGCTGTGCGCTCGTGAGCGAGCATGCCCTCGGCCGCGCACATGCGACCCATTACCGGCGCGATGCGTTGGCTCGCCTCTGGCGTGAGCTTCTGGTAGGTGACCGTCTTCAGGAACTTGCCGACCCAAAGGCCGCCCGTGTAGCGACCCGCGCGTCCGGTGGGGAGCGTATGGTTGGTGCCGACGCCCTTGTCGCCATAGGCGACCGTGCTTTCCTCGCCGACAAACAGGCTGCCGTAGTTCTTCAGCTTGGCCAGATAGTAGTCGTTGCGGCGCGTCTGCACTTCGAGATGCTCCGGCGCATATTGATCGCTGAGCGCGATGGCCGCGTCATCGTGGGCGACGACAGCCACCTCGCCAAGACGCTGCCAGGCGACGCCTGCGATCTCCCGGGTCGGCAGCGTGACTAGCTGCCGGTCGATCTCGGTCATCACTTCGCGGCCGAATTTTTCTGAGGTCGTAACAAGCCATGCCGGGCTGTCGGGCCCATGCTCCGCCTGCCCGAGCAGATCCGTGGCGACGAGGGCCGGATCGGCGCTGTCGTCGGCGATGACGAGGATTTCGGTGGGGCCTGCGGGCAGATCGATGCCGACAAGGCCGAAGAGCTGGCGCTTCGCCTCGGCAACATAGGCATTGCCGGGGCCGGTGATCATGTCCACCGGGCGCATGCCGACGCAGCCGTAGGCCATGGCGCCCAACGCCTGCACGCCGCCGATGGTGTAGATCTCATCGGCGCCGGACTCGGCCAACGCGTAGAGCGTGGCAGGAAAGATGCCCTGCCCGTCGCGCGGCGGGGCGGCGCCGATGACATGGGGCACGCCGGCCACCTTCGCCGTGGCGACGCTCATGATGGCTGCGGAGATGAGAGGATATTTGCCGCCCGGGATGTAGCAAGCCACCGTGTCGACGGGAATGATCTTCTGCCCCAGCGTGATGCCATCGCCCACCTCGGCCTCGAACTCCTGCATGGAGTCGCGTTGGCGCTTGGCGAAGTCGGTCACCTGCTTCTTGCAGAAGGCGAAGTCGTCCTTGAAGACGGGGCTCACGGCCTTGCGCGCCACCGCGATCTCGGCCTCGCTCACGCGAAACTCGGGGCGCTCCCAGCGGTCGAGGTCCTTGGCGTAGCGGCGAACCGCAGCGTCTCCGGTCTGCTCGATGTCATCGAGCATGGCGCGCACCCGATCGGACAGAGCGCGGTCGGCCTGTCGGGATTGTGGCTGGGCCTTCTTGAGATAATTCACCATCGGCGCTTCCCTAGGACACCAAACAATTGTTTTCTTCGGTGTAACCGGTTACATTTTCATCTTCCGTCCTTCCTTGACGGTTGTCAACCGGGGTTCGAACTGCGGAGGATGAGCGGAGCCCCATGACCGACGAGACGAGCCAACCCGCCACGCTCCGACAAATCGCGCGCGAGGCCGGCGTCTCGGTCGCCACGGTGAGCCGAGCCCTGCGTCGACCGGAGTCGGTATCAGCGCAAACGCGCGAGCGCATATTGGCCCTGGTCGCAAGGCACCGCTATGTGCCCGACGCGCTGGCCGCAGGCTTTGCGTCACGCCGCACGGGGCTGGTCGGCCTCATGGTGCCCACCATCTCCAACTCGATCTACGCCGCGTTCACGGAATCCGTGCAGGGCCGTTTGCAGGCCGCGGGACGGAAGCTCCTCATCGCCAACACCAACTATTCGGCGACACTTGAGTCGGAGATCGTGCACAAGCTGGTGGAGAGCCGGGTCGAGGGGGTCATATTCACCGGCTGCCGGCGCGACGGCGTGCTCTATGAACTTCTCCGGCACTATCGCATTCC
The DNA here is from genome assembly GCA_019747815.1 of Hyphomonadaceae bacterium. Taxonomy (GTDB): domain Bacteria; phylum Pseudomonadota; class Alphaproteobacteria; order Rhizobiales; family Hyphomicrobiaceae; genus AWTP1-13. Next base: position 76,936 of record JAIEQJ010000022.1, on the reverse strand, counting down.
GTTCGTCGTGACCTGGTCGACCAGTGGCGATCCCTCGATCCCCGCCATCTCATTCGACAATTTTGCGGCGGCCAAGGCGGCAACGAAAACCCTCATCCAGCTCGGACACCGCCGCATCGGCCTGATTTGCGGCCTATCCGCCGTCAACGATCGCGCTCAACAGCGCATCGCCGGCTTCCGGGCGGAGCTTGAAGCGGCCGCGCTTGCCTTTGACCCCACCCTGGTCGCGGAACGGCCGTTCGAAGTTGCAGAGGGCGCCGCTGCAGCGGAGGCGATCATGGGCACCGCACGACCGCCGACGGCGCTGTTTTGCGCCAACGACATCCAGGCGCTGGGAGCGCTCTTTGCCTGCCAGCGGCTGGGCCGGGCCGTGCCCCGTGACGTCTCCATCATTGGGTTCGATGATCTGCCCATGACCCGCATCGCCAATCCACCGCTGGCCACGGTGCACGTGCCGGCACAGGAGATGGGAGAGGCTGCCGCCGACGCTCTGGTGCGCGCGGTAGACATGGGGGAGCCAATCCAGTCGCGCGCACTGGACGCAAAGGTCATTACGCGCGACAGCATCGCGGCGCCGCGAGGCTAGACCCCGGGCCCTATTTCGGGCCGGGGCCGGCCGGGCGGTAGATGGGCGTTTCGCACAGGACACCCGGCCCCTGGCGCCCCCAGCGGCGCGTCGACGGCCCATGATCGCATTGCCACAGGCCCAACCCCTTGTTCTTCGCCTCGGTCTCCAAATCGCTGTAGTAGCCATCCGAAAAGCAGCTGTAATCTGTGGCCCAGCCTGCGCGGATCATGCATTCTCCAACATCCAAGCCGTCGTCGGTCCAGCACTCGGACGTATGGCGCCTGCGGAACCACGAGCGCTCGACCTTCTGGACACGGCACGTCACCGTCTTGCCCTGGAGGCAGCGGCGGAGTGCAGCGGTGGAGTCGTCCATCGGCTTCCATCGGCTCCCGTTGCGGTAGCACCAGGCACCCCGCTCCGGCGTATCGACGCCCCAGATGCGGATCCGGTTGGATTTGATGTCGAGGGAACTGCCGTCGACCACCACACCAGTGCCCGTGATCAGATCGCCCTTGCTGAGGGCTCCTGGCGGCTGGGCGCTCGCGCATGAGCCGGCGACGACGAACAGCATCGCGGCAAGTGTCTGCCCCGGAGAATTCGCAAGACATTTCATTGGATGACTCGTGCCTCAGGAAATGGTTCGCACGGGTGCCGCCACAATACTGAAGCGTAACATCAAAGCGAGAAAGACGGCCACAAGGGGCCAAGCACCAACGGCCGGCCACAAGCTCACCGTTGCGGCCAAGTTTCGTAGTCTTATCAAATATTCACACTCCCAACCGATCCACTATACAGCAATTCTAAGAGGCCAATTTCGACGGCGGCATGACGATGTGCGCGCCGTCTTCATCGATACTGGCTGTTGCCGTTCGGCGATAGGCGCGGCGGCAGGGGGCAGCTATAACATGCAGCAAGCGCCCCGAACGCATGGCCCACCGCGGGATGCCGGTTCAGGAGTGTCGCAAATGGGTTTGGGTGCATGGTTCCGCCGCATTCTGGTGTCGCTCGGCATTGGTGGAACGAGCTATCTCATCATGATCGGCATCATGGTGCTGTCGGTCGTCTATGACCGCGAGCTTGAGCCCGTTGTGACACTGGCCTTCGATACCGGTCGCGGCATCGTCGGCGCGCTGGACAGGTTGGTGTCCGGTAGCCACTGGGGACAGGTGGCGGTCAACCATCTGCGCGAACGGGTGAACATGACCCATGTCGTGCTCTCCATCCCGGCCATCGTGATCGCCGCTATCATTGTCGGCATGCCATTGAACAAGCTGCTCGGCGGCACGCGCAGTGGGCTGCAGCGCATCGCCATCGCTCTGATCAGCATCCCGTCCACGGTGGTGCTTGCCGTCGCCCTGTTCAGCTTCAACGCGCTTTGGCCCGATGCCTACGCCGCCCTGCTGCGGTTTGCAGATTGGGTGTGGCAAGTCTCGTTGAATGCGCTCAGCGCTTCGGCAGATGTCATTCCCGGGGCGCGCAAGCTGACCAATGCCGCCCGGCAGGGCTTTTCAGGCCACCACTATGTGATCATGGCTTTGTGCAGCATGGCGGCCTCCTTTCTCGTCAACGCGCTGTTTGCACTTGCCACACGGTCGAGCGAAGAAACGAGCCCAAAACTGGCCTGAGCGCGCCACCCAGCGTGGCTCGTACCTGCTTTGCCTGTGTGTCCGGCTCCCGTTCCTTGCGGGATGGATTGAGCCGGGTCACTCGCCGAAGTATCGCAGCGCGACCTGAATGCCTTCATCATACATCTTCTGATAGTCGCTCGCGAACGTTTCGCCGCGCTTCGTGCTGCGATGGAAGAACTGAATCACGTTTGCGATCGGGGTGGCAGGTCGCCGTTGATCGAGCGCCTCTATGCGCGTGGTCGATCCCACATCGATAAGCCCATCGAGGTCGAAATCGACCATGTAGTGATAGAGTGCACCGATGAAAACGCCGCGCGAGGGCTCGCTGCGGATGCGGAGCATCTCGGCACGGTTGCCCTCAGGCGCGATGAATTCATAGCACCACCGACGGTCCTCGAGCCTGATACAGCCCGCGGTCATGCCGGCGCGTTCCAGCCACACGCGCTCGGTCTTGGCGCGATTCCGCGCAAGGCTTTCTGGGAACGGCATTTTCACCGATGTCACCAGGTTGATGACCTTGCGCACGTCCTCGCGCTCGGCGGCGTGGACGGGATTGAGCGCAAGGCTCGGCAACAGGACTGCGAGGAACAGGGATTTGGTTCTCTGGAGCATGGCAACGCCTTTCCTGAAGAGCAGCATCACTCCGTGATGGGCCCATTCTTCGTCGGCAGAGCCCAAGGTTAAAGTCGTCATGCCCGTCGGAGTTCCCTGCCTCGGAGGGCGCGACCTCAGAATCTTTCGGGCAGATGGCCGGCGAGCACCATAGCGCCACCCAACGCAGCGCCGGGGCTCTTGTCACGCGCACAGCGGTCGGCGGATCCGGCTGGGCAATCGGAAAACGAACGATCTCAACCACTTGCAATCGGCGCGCCCGACGACACACGAAGGCAGGCGCGCCGCAGTCCGTTCAGCTATTCGCCCAGCAGTTTGAGGGCGACCTGAATGCCTTCATCGAAAAGCTTCTGATATTCCGCACGGAATTGGTCGCCGCGATTGGTGCCGCGGTGGAAGAACTGCGCCACCGCCCCCACTGGCGCATGCGGCTGGCCCTCGATCTTCGTGGTGCTGCCCACGTCGGCCATGCCGTCGAGATCATAGTCGACGACATAGTGATAGACTTGGCCCATCGTTACAGCCACCGCGGGTTCGCTGCGGATGCGCAACATTTCCGCGCGCGCACCGAGCGCCGCAATGTGCTCGTAGCACCACCTTTGCTTCTCATCGATGCGCATGCACGCAACGGTTGCGCCGTTTGAATCGAGCACGACCCGCTCGGTTCGCGACGTGTTGCTGCGCAGATTTTCCGGATACGGCATCTTGACTGCCGAGATGAGATTGATGACAGCCCGTACCTGCTCACGCTCCGCTGCCTCCACGGCAGCGCCTGCAAATCCATAGGACACGACGCTGGCGAGCACGAAAGTCTTGATGGACTGGGGCATAACCTGGGCCATGAAACGTCCTTTCCTCCAAAGGAGAGCTCCCGCGCACCCTCAACGCTACGGCGCCGTCAAAGGTTCAACGGGCGGCACCGTTGGCGTGCCGCCTTCGCACTGAAGCGTGCTGATGATCTCAGGGAGCAGCCACGCACAACCGCAACCCGACGGAAGGCGCGGTGAAAGGATGGGCCGAAGCGCGACCTACCGCCATCGGGCTGGCAGGAACAAACGCTTAGCCGGGCGGCGCATTCTCGTTGGCGGGGGGCGGGACCGACCCTGCGCCGTCGGGCGCGGCTGGCAGTTTCGGGCCGCCCTTGGCCACGCCGACCATGGCAGGCCGCAGCACGCGGTCCTCGATCATGAAGCCGGGCTGGAACACCTGAACGATGATGCCCTCCGGCACGTCGCTGCGCGGAATCTCCATGACGGCCTGATGCAGGTGCGGGTTGAACGGCTCGTTCATGGCCTGCTGGCGCTTGATGCCGTGCCGCTCGAGGACGTTCAGGAGCTCGCGCTCCGTCAGGGTCACACCCTCAAGAAAGCTCTTGAGCGCGGGGTCATTCTCTGCAGCATCGGACGGAACCGCATTGATGGCGCGCTGAAAATTGTCCCCCACGCCAATGATATCGCGCGCCAGCCGGGTGACAGCGTACTTGGCGGTCTCTTCCTTCTCGCGTTCGGCGCGCTTGCGCACATTCTCGACCTCGGCGTGCGCCCTCAACCACTTGTCCTTGAAGTCGGCGGCCTCGACTTGCAGGGCCGCGATGACGTCATGCACCGTGCGGGCACCTTCCTGGTCACTGCCTTGTGCCCCCGGATCGGCGGCCGCAGTCGGCCCGCCCCTCTTGGGATCGGAATCGTTTGGCGGTGTATTTGCCATCGTCACTTCCGGCCTCTGGATCGGCGCACCGGCCGCGTCGCGTTCCTGAAGTCCGACGGAGCAGCCAGGCGGGTCATGTGTAGGATGACGGGCATATCGGGCAAGGCGCAGAAAAAATCAAGTCAGCACGCGCCCGATGAGCCTGGCAGTATAGTCCACCATAGGAATGATGCGCGCATAGTTGAGGCGCGTCGGACCGATCACGCCCAGCACGCCCACGATCTTGTGCCGCCCGTCCTTGAACGGCGCAACGATCAGCGAAGAGCCGGAGAGGGAAAACAGCTTGTTCTCCGAGCCGATGAAAATATGCACGCCGTCGCCGCGCTCGGCTAGGCCCAGGAGCTGCGCCAAATCGCGCTTGGTCTCGAAATCGTCAAAGAGCTGGCGAATGCGCTCCAGATTCTCAAGCCCGGACACGTCCTTCAACAGGTTGGCCTGGCCGCGCACGATCAGGCTCTGCTTGCCGTCGAGCGCACCCGACCAGGTGGCAAGCCCGGCCTCTATCACCTCCTGCGTCAGCGCATCGAGCTCGGCCTTGGCCGTGGCCTGCTCCTTCTCCAGGCGCGCCCTGGCCTCGTTGAGGCTGAGGCCCCGGATGCGGGCATTGAGGTAGTTGCTGGCCTCGGTGAGGACCGAAGGCGTCAGCCCCGGTGGCAGCGAGATGACGCGGTTCTCGACGTCCTGATCCTCGCCCACCAGGACAACCAGCGCCTTGCCCGGCTCGAGCGGAACAAATTCGATGTGCCGCAGCTTGCCGACCTGCTTGTCGGCCAGCACAACGCCGGCACACGCGGAAAGGCCGGAGATCATCTCGCCAGCCTCGGTGAGCACCTGCTCGAGCTTCTTCTCGCGCTTGATGCCGATCTGGGCCTCGATGGTCCGCCGCTCGTCCTCGGTCAGGTCGCCGACCTCGAGCAGGCCATCCACGAACAGCCGCAGCCCGGACTCTGTCGGCAGCCGCCCCGCTGAGGTATGCGGCGCGTAGATCAGGCCAAGCGCCTCCAGGTCGGACATGACGTTGCGCACCGAGGCCGGCGAAAGCGTCATGGGCAGATGGCGCGCCAGGTTGCGCGAACCCACCGGATCCCCCGTCGCCAGATAACTCTCGACGATCTCCCGAAAGATGGTGCGGGAGCGCTCGTTGAGTTTCTGGAGATCGGAGAGGATGGCCGCGGCGGGCTGGCCGGGCGATTTGTCGGACGTCATGCGCGCTGATGTGGGTTGCTTCGGTGCGGAGTCTAGGATCAAGCACACAGGCACGTCAAACACCGGTGGGCTCTTCAGGTTGTAGGCGCCTGGGTGCATAGAGCGGGGGATCGCGCCGGATGGAGGCCTGCAACCCCATACCGCACGTATCGTCCGAACCGTTGCATCCTGGCCCGGAGCGAGCATTACGCTCGCCGACGGGCCGCGCATTGGCGCTTCCATCGCGAGCGATCTCGCACTAGGGTGCGCCCCGCATCTTCTTAACCATCAGCAGCAAGTAGCAGCGCACGCTATGCGGCCTTCCAAACGCAATCCCGACGAACTTCGCCCGGTCAGCATCGACCGTGCCGTATCCATGCACGCGGAGGGCTCGTGCCTCATCAAGTTCGGTCACACCCACGTGCTGTGCACCGCAAGTCTCGAGGAGCGGCTGCCGCCCTGGCTCAAGGGACAGGGTCGCGGCTGGGTCACAGCGGAATACGGCATGCTGCCCCGCGCGACCAACCAGCGCACGCGCCGCGAGGTGACCCAGGGTCATCCATCCGGGCGTACGCAAGAGATCCAGCGCCTGATCGGACGCTCGCTGCGGGCGGTGGTCGACCTGCCCAAGCTCGGCGAGCGCCAGATCTCCATCGACTGCGACGTGATCCAGGCGGACGGCGGCACGCGCACGGCGGCCATCACGGGGGCATGGGTGGCCCTGCATGACTGCCTCAAATGGATGCAGACGCGCGATATGATCAAGGATGGGGTGCTGCGCGACCATGTGGCTGCGGTGTCCTGCGGCATCTATAAGGGAACGCCGGTGCTCGATCTGGATTATCCTGAGGACTCCGATGCCGATGCGGACGCCAATTTCGTGATGACCGGATCAGGCGGTATTGTCGAGATACAAGGCACAGCGGAAACGATGCCCTTTTCGCAGGAAAGATTCGACCAACTGACGGCCTTGGCGAAGAAGGGCATTGCGGAGCTGATCTCGCTGCAGAAGCTGACGGTGACGTAACGACCTGAAACAGCGGTCTCAAGATGAGTCCGGCGGGCATTCTTGAAACGGTGCTCTACGCCAAAGACCTGGCGGCGACCGAGATGTTCTATCGCGACATCCTGGGCCTGGAGCCGTTCGCGAGCATCTCCGGCCGGCATCTCTTTTATCGCTGCGGCAATCAGGTGCTGTTGATCTTCAATCCCGAGGCAACCAAGGTTCCGCCCTCGCCGGGTGCACTGCCCGTGCCGCCGCACGGCGCGCAGGGGCCGGGACATCTCTGCTTTCGCGCGTCAGCCGCGGAGATCGACGCCTGGGCATCGCGCCTGCGGGCGAGCAATATTGTCATTGAAGCCGACTTCGAGTGGCCCGGCGGCGGCCGGTCCATTTACTTCCGCGATCCGGCCGGCAACTGCCTGGAGTTCGCAGAGCCCAGGATCTGGAAGCTCGCATGACGCAGCGTCTGCAGCGTGGTATGCGGCTTGTGGTGGCAAGCCACAACCTCGGCAAGGTTCGCGAGATTCACGATCTGGTGGCGCCATACGGGCTCTCGGTGGTCTCGGCCGCCGAACTCGACCTGCCGGAGCCCGAGGAGACGGGGACCACATTTCGGGCCAATGCCGAGCTCAAGGCGCTGGCGGCGGCCACGCGCACCGGCCTTCCGGCCCTGTCCGACGACTCCGGAATCGAGGTGGAGATCCTGAACGGCGCCCCGGGCATCTATTCGGCCCGCTGGGCCGGTCCGGCCAAGGATTTCAAGCTGGCCATGCAGTGGGTGGCCGACGAGGTGCGCGAGCGGGGCGGCTGGGTGCCGCCGGGCCCGCGCGCGAACTTCACCGCCGTGCTCTGCCTGGCCTGGCCCAACGGAATATCCGAGGCCTTCGAAGGCAAAGTTTACGGCCATTTGGTTTGGCCACCGCGCGGATCGCGCGGTTTCGGCTATGATCCAATGTTCGTCGCCGAAGGTGAGACCTTGACCTTCGGCGAGATGGAGCCTGCAGCCAAGCATGCGATCAGTCACCGCGCCCGCGCCTTCGCCAAGTTCGTCGCCCAGTGCCTCGAGCCTGCGCGCGGCTGACGACGCCGGCTTCGGCGTCTACGTGCACTGGCCGTTCTGCGCCTCCAAATGCCCCTATTGCGACTTCAACAGTCACGTGCGCGCAGGCGGGATCGACGAGGCGCGTTTTCTCAACGCCTTGCTGAGAGAGCTGGAGCACTGGGCGGCGCTCACGCGCGGCCGCACTGTCAGGAGCGTCTTCTTCGGGGGCGGGACGCCGTCGTTGATGCGCGCCGACACCGTTGATGCCATGCTCGATGCTGTGAGCCGGCATTGGCCCGTGGAGGCAGGCGCGGAGATCACTCTGGAGGCCAACCCATCAAGCGTGGAAGCCGGACGGTTTCGGGACTATCGCGCGGCCGGCATCAATCGCGTCTCGCTCGGCGTGCAGTCCCTCGATGACGCTCAGCTTCGTGCGCTCGGCCGGCTCCATACGGCACAGGAAGCCCGCGCGGCGATCAAGGTCGCACGCCGCACCTTCGACCGCTTCTCCTTCGATCTGATCTATGCGCGACCCGGTCAGACCCTGGAGGCGTGGCGCGCAGAACTGGGTGAGGCGCTTGCGCTCTCAGGCGAGCATCTGTCGCTCTATCAGCTCACCATCGAGGAGGGCACGCCGTTCGCCCAGCTGCATGCACGCGGCAAGCTCATCGTTCCCGACGGAGAGGCCGCGGGTTGCTTCTACGACCTGACGCAGGACATGACCGATCGGGCAGGTCTGCCGGCGTATGAAATCTCCAACCATGCCGCTCCAGGCGAGGAAAGCCGGCACAACCTCACATACTGGCGCTACGGAGAATACGCCGGAGTGGGGCCCGGGGCACATGGGCGCTTCATGGCAGGGGGGAACCGCCGGGCAACCAGCACGGAGCGCAACCCCGAGCGCTGGGCTGCACTGGTGGAAACCGGCGTGCACGGGATGATCGAAGATGTTCCGTTGACCCGCGCGGAGGAAGCCGATGAGGCCCTGCTGATGGGGCTGCGGCTCACGGAGGGGATCGACCTCGGCCGGCTCGCGGCCCGGACCGACCTGGCTCCCGCAGACCACACCATTAACGAGCTGATCGGCCTGCGGCTCGTGCAACGGAGCGGACCGACCAGATTAAGCGCAACGCGGACAGGCCGAATGGTGCTCAACGCGATCGTGCTGCAGTTGGCGCAAAGCTTCGTGCCTGCGAAGACCACGCAAGACACTACGGGGTGAGGAAATTGAAGATGTTGAAGCCCGCACCCGACACGGCCGTCGGTGCCGGCGGCGGGCTCGGCGCGCTTGGCGCAATCTCGGCGATCGATGCTCCGAAGCGTTGCACCTCGAGGATGGCCAGGGAGCGATCCGCCGTGCCGTCGGCCAGCAGCCGGTAGGGGCCGTCGATGCCGGCAAAGCCACCCGACCGAGTGATCGTGGCAGCCGTATAGCGCTGCCCCCCCGGTCCACCCGCAAGGGCGATGGCCAGATTGACAGCGTCATACGCTAGGCTGGCGATGCGCGGCGGGGCATGATTGTAGCTCTTGGCGTACCGCTGCGCGAACTCAGTCCACCCGCGCGGATCGGGCCCGGGATACCACGCGCCAACCAGGCCCGCGTCACGTCCGGCGTTGGGATAGTCCATGCCGCCCGTGCCGATCAGCTTGACCTGCTGCGTATCGATCTGGGCCTGGGGCAGCAGCCGTCCCAGGGCTTCCAGATGCTCCTGGCCACCCGGAACGAACAGTGCATCGACCGGACCACCCTCCGCATCGGCAGCAGTAATGGCCGCGCTGATCTTGCGCAGCGGCTCCAGCATCGCGTTGGCCGAACCGGGGTGGTAGGTCTCGACCGCGACGACCGCACCACCGCCACGGCCGACGGCGTTGTGGAATACCGGCTCGACGATTTTGCCGAAGGCATCCTGCGGGATCAGGGCCGCATAGCGGCGCTTGCCGCGACTGATTGCATAGGCGATGACGCGCTCGACTTCCGGCGCCGGCTGGAAGCTCAACAGATAAACGCCATTGCCGGCCACCTGGCGGTCGTTGGAGAAGGCGATGACAGGAATGCCGGCCTTGCGCGCCACCGGCGCGGCCATGCTGACGGATTTGGCAAACAGCGGTCCCAGGATCAGGGTTGCGCCGCTCTTGAGCGCATCCTCCGCCGCCGCCCTGGCGCCATCCGGCGTGCCCTTGTCGTCCTTGACGATCAACTGCAGATTCGGGTTGTCGCGCTCGAACAGGGCGAGCTCCGCCGCCTGCTTCAGGCTCTTGCCGATCACGCCGGGCTGGCCCTGGGCGGACAGCGGCACCAGCAGCCCGATCTTCACCTGCGGCCGGTCATGCTCTGCCTTGGACTCAACGTTGAGCGAGCCGGTTTGCGAATCGGGGCCGTTCGTGCTGCAGGCCGCCAGCAGCGCCACACACAGGCACGCCGCGCTGCGGCGCAAGAGCCCCTGCGAAGCACCAAACCTGGATGAGACGTGAGCCATCGGCCCCCCGGCCAATGTGAATCGTTTCTGTAGCTAGCGCGGCAACTGGGGCAGTGCCAGCGCAAACCTGCATCATAGCCTTAATTTTCGTCGGCTATCCCCGTTGGCGTTGTGACCGTAAAGTGTGGCGCAACGGCGAACGAGGCTGGCGTGGACCCGCAGGACAGCAACGGTAAGGAAGGATTGACCGCGCGACGGGCAGGGGAGGTTGTCGAGGCCCTGACGGCGCTGGCCTTGCCACCGGGCCTCTATCTGGTGGCAACACCCATCGGCAACCTGGCCGACATCACTTTGCGCGCTTTGGCCGCGCTGGCGCGCGCCGACGTGATCTATTGCGAGGATACCCGCCACAGCCGCACGCTGCTGGCGCACTATTCCATCGCACGGCCGCTCCGGCCCTACCACGAGCACAACGCCGAGCGGGAACGCCCGCGCATTCTGGCCGAGCTGACGGCCGGCGGGACGGTGGCGCTGATCAGCGACGCCGGCACGCCGCTGGTGTCCGACCCCGGCTACAAGCTCGTGCGGGATTGCCTCAGCGCCGGCCTCCCCGTCACCAGCCTACCGGGTCCCAGCGCTCTTCTGGCCGCCATCGGCAGCGCCGGGCTGGCGACGGATACGTTCCTGTTTGCGGGCTTCCTGCCGGCCAGGCAAGGCGCACGCCGGGCGCGCCTCGACGAGCTCAACACGGTGCCGGCGACATTGGTGTTCTTCGAGGCACCCTCACGTCTGGCCGAAAGTCTTGCCGACGTTGCGGCCGTGCTCGGCGCGCGCGAGACGGCGGTGGCGCGGGAGCTGACCAAGCTGCATGAGGAGATACGGCGCGGCACCGCAGATGCACTCGCCCAGTGGGCCGCCGACCATGCGCCCAAGGGTGAGATGGTGATCCTCGTCGGTCCGCCGCTGGCGCAGGCAGTGACGGACGACGCTATTGCGGCACGGCTGGAGCCGCTGATCGACCGGATGAGCCTCAGCGAGGCGGCGAAGGCGGTGGCCGACGCGCTTGGCGTGGCCAAGGGACGCGCCTACGATGTGGGCCTCGCGCTGAAGAGGAAGGCCGGCGCCTAGGGACAAGGACGAGGACGGCGACATGGCTCATGTCACGCTGATCGGCAATCTGCGCCAGCACACGGGCGGCGTCATGGAGCTCGACGTGGATGCTGCGAGCGTGCGCCAGCTCTTCACCCGGCTCGGCGAGAGGTATCCCGCACTGGCGCCGCACCTGCAGCAGGGTCTGGCGGTGGCCATTGACGGGCAGATCTACCAGGACGCCCTGCTGCAGGAGATCGGTGCCGACAGCGATGTGCATATCTTGCCGCAGATTGCGGGCGGGTAAAGCGGCACACAGCGATGTCCCTTCTCGATGCACTGCCATCCGTGGCCGACTTGGCTGTTGCCTTTCCAGCCCTCGGCGTCGGCTATGTCATCTTCGGGCTGGTCGGATTCGGCACGGTTCTCATCGCCGCGCCGGTGCTGGTGCTGACCATGCCCGTCGCCAGCATCGTGCCCCTGCTGGCGCTCATGGATTGTGCGGCCACTACCACCAACGGCATCAGGCTCGGCGACAAGGTGGCGCGCCGCGAGCTTGTTCTCATCGTGCCGCTGATGGTGCTCGGCAGCATAGCCGGGGCCTATCTGCTGCTCACCATTCCGGCGCGACCGATGATGGGGGCGCTCGGGCTGTTCCTCATCGGCTATGCCTTGTATGGGCTGCTCGGCCGGCCGGCGATCGGCCTCATCTCGCGCATATGGGCCGTCCCGCTCGGTTTTCTGGGCGGGATGTTCAGTGCCATGTTCGGCAGCGGTGGCTTTGTCTATGTGCTGTATCTGGCGCGGCGGCTGCACGATCGGGATGCGATCAGAGCCACGCAGAGCGCCTTGCTCAGCCTCGCCACCCTCACGCGGGTCGTGATCTTCGCCATTGCCGGTGTCTACTCGGATTTCAAGCTGCTTGTGCTTGCGCTTTGCCTGGTGCCGGCCATGGTGCTCGGCATGTGGATCGGAGAACGCATCACGCTGCGCCTGTCGCGCGAGCAGTTCCTGCGCGTGCTCCACGTCGTTCTGATCGGCGCCGGCCTGACCTTGTGCGTGCGCGCGCTGACGGGCGGCTGAGAGAGCGCGACGGGGAAGGCGCACGTTCAGATCGCCTTGCCGACCGTCATGGCGCCGCGGAAATCCTCGTCCGGGTCGACGTAGGCGGGCTCGGGCCCCGCCCCCACGGCATCGAAGAACCGAGCGACGAAGCAACGAAACGCAGCGCACAGGGCGATGTCGCAGATCTCAACGTCGGTGAAGCCGGCCGACCGCAGCCGCTCGATATCAGCGGACGTTACACGCGAGGCATCCCTGCTGATCGTCTCGGCATAGGACAGCATTGCGACGTCCCGCTCGCTCAAATCGGCCGCGCGGAAATCGCGCTGCACCGCCAGCACGGCTTGCCTGGAGCCGAGGTCGGCAATGAGCTGCTTGCCGTAGACATGCGAGCAGTAGGTGGAGGGCACGTGCTTGGCCGCAATCAGCGTGATGAGCCGCCAGTCGCGCTGGCTGAGCGAGAACCCGGCCCGAACTTTGTCGGAGAAGTCCTGATAGGCGGGAAGGAGGTCCGGGCGAGCGGTCCAGCAGGCGATGGCGGACATCACGAAGCCGTTCTGGGCCATCTGCGCCCGATAGATCTCGGCGATCCGACCCGTTGCTTCCGTCTTGTCGATCGTCTTGAGAAACATGCGGCACCTCCATCCTCCAGCCGACGGCTCATAGCACAAGAGAGGGTGCAGAGAGTGAAACGGGACCGCATCGGGCAGCGGCAATTCCTCGTCGTCCCGACACGCTACGCCCGCTGCACGCCCACCGCCGCGGGCCGCTCGCGGGTCTCACACCAGGCGATGTAGACGCCTGCACACACGATGATGCCGGCGCCGATCCAGGTGAACTGGTCCGGCAAATGGCCCGAGATCAGGTAGCCGACGAACACGGAGCCGATGAGCTGCCAATATCCGAACGGCGCGATGATGCTGGCCTGCGCGTACACCATCGCCCGCGCGACGAAGTAGTGACCCAATCCACCGAGGATGCCGAGCGAGAACAGCAGGCAAGCGTCGCTCCATGACGCGATCGGTGTCCACACGAAGGGGGCGAGAATGCCCATCACCACCGTGCCGACCAGTGCGCTGTAGACCGCCGAAGTCTCCGCTGCATCGTGCTGGGCGACCCTGCGCGTCAGGATTTGATAGAGCGCGTAGCAGATGGCGCTGCCCAGCATATAGAGCGACGCCCATTGGAAGACCGCGCTGCCCGGCCGGATCACGATCAGCACGCCAAGGAAGGCGACGACGATCGCCAGCAGGCGCCTGGGTGTGATGCGCTCGCCCAGCATGGGCCAGGCCAGCAGGGCGACGAAGAAAGGTGCCGTGAAGCTGATGGAGGCGGCATTGGCAAGCGGCAGGTACTTCACGCCGGTGAAGAAGCAGATCATCGATGCGAGATGCACCATGGAGCGGACGATCTGCCATTTCGGCGCTGCCGTGCGAACGAGCGCAACGCCGAAGCGCGGGGCAAACAGCGCGGCGATGAACACCAGGTGCGAAGCCGCGCGCGCCCACACGATCTGCTCGGTGCCGTAACGCGCGCTCAGGATCTGAACGAGCCCGTTCATGACGGGAAACAGCGAGCTGGCCGCCAGCATGAATAGGATGCCTGCCAGCGTCCGGTTGGGCGCGTGCGGCGCGGCGGGCGGCATGGCGATGGGATCTCGAAAGAATGAAGAGCACGGAGAATGATGCATCCACTCTCGGGGGCACGACGAGAGAGGTCAACTGCAGCCTACGCGCCGCAATCGCTCTTGCCGTTGCCGCCGCCGTTGGTGCGCCCGCGCGTCCAAGTCTGGTCGCGTTTGAGGAAGTCGTGCAGGGTCTTGCCGGGCTCCGACCGGAAGCGGTCGCCCGGCACCGCAAAGCCGTCGATGCGGTCGAGGCGGAAGGTGCGGAAATCATCGCGCAGCTCGCACCAGGCCGAGAGCAGCCAGACGGGGCCGAAATAGGCCAGGCACAGCGGCCGCACCGTGCGCTCGGAGGCCTCCGCCAGCGCGTCGCGATAGCGGAAATGCACCTTGAGCCGGCTGCGCAGCGCGCGGCGCAGCTCAGCCATGTCGAACGTGATGGGCTCCATGTAGTGGTGGGGCGGAGCGACCAGCGCCGTGTTGGCCATGTAGTCGCGCAGCCGGTCGGGAATGACGGCCTGCACCTTGGCGATGACGTTGCTGGCGGCCGCGGCAAGCTCGGGGTCGGCCCACGATTCGACGATGCGGGCGCCCAGCACCAGCGCCTCGATCTCCTGCTCCTTGAACATGAGCGGCGGCAGATCGAAGCCGGCCTTGAGGACATAGCCCACACCGGCCTCGCCCTCGATCGGCACGCCGCTGGCGATCAGGTCCTGAATATCGCGATAGATGGTACGCTCGGACACCTCCAGCACGTCGCTCAGATCACGCGCGCGGGTCAGATCCTTGCGGCGCATGAACTGGATGATCTCGAACAGTCGGTCGGCGCGGCGCACGCGTCTCACCCTTGGTTTCGGCAGGCGGGCCGGACCCTAGTTTACCCCTCCTGACAACACGGTGTCAGGAGTGTGTCAGGCTGCTGACAGCAAGTTGTCAGGGGCGGGAGGACATGGTCCGTCCCGCAAACCAGGAGACTTACCTCATGACTGCCAGCCCCATGACCACCTGCATGAACTCTTCTGCCCACACCCGCACCCGGCCCCTTGGCTCGACTGTCCTCCACGACCCGCCCACACTGCGGGCGAGGGCCGCCGCCATTGCCCGCCGGGGTTGGCGCGCCTACTGGGAACGGCAGGCCCGGCGGGCAACTGTCCTCATCCTGTGCTCCCTCGACGAGCGCACGCTGCGCGACATCGGCATCTCGCGCAGCGAGATCAGCTCGTGCGTCTACGGCCAAGGCGGCGACCGTCTCCGTCGCTACCACGAGAGCTGGCCGTGGCGCTCGCGGGAGTGACACCCATCGTGGACCGACAGTTTTGATGCTCACGCCGCCCTCGCCCGTCTCAGTGTCTCCCCGCGATAGCTCAGCGCCTCGGCGACATGCGCGCGGCCGACCGCATCGATGCCGTCGAGATCGGCGAGCGTGCGTGCCACGCGCAGCACGCGGTGGAAGCCGCGCGCGGAGAGCTGCAGCGCTTCCGATGCCTGGCGCAGCAGGGCGACGCCGGCGGCATCCGGCATGGCAACCTCTTCCAGCAGCCGGCCGGAGCATTCGGCGTTGGTGCGCACACCTTTGGCGCCGAGCGCGGCAAAGCGGGAGCCCTGCCGGGCACGCGCGGCGGCGACGCGGGCGCGCACTTGGGCACTGCCCTCGCTGGGTGGCGGCAGCACCAGATCGGCAGCGGTGACGGCCGGCACCTCGATCTGCAGATCGATGCGATCGAGCAGGGGCCCTGAGATGCGCGCTTGATAGTCATCGGCGCAGCGCGGCCCGCGCCGGCACGCAAGCCCCGGCGCGCTGCCGCCGCACTTGCACGGGTTCATGGCGGCGATGAGCTGGATGCGCGAGGGATAGGCGATGCGATGGTTGGCGCGCGCAATCACCGTTTGGCCGGCCTCCAGCGGCTGGCGCAGGGCATCGAGCACGTTGGGCTGGAACTCGGGAAGTTCGTCGAGAAAGAGCACGCCCAGGTGCGCCAGCGACACCTCGCCGGGCCGGGGCCGCGACCCGCCGCCGACCAGCGCCGCCATGCTGGCCGAATGATGCGGAGCCCGGAACGGGCGCTGCGTAGCAATCCTGCCGCCGAGCAATTCGCCCGCCAGCGAATGCACCATGGACACTTCCAGCATTTCTTCCGACGTCAGCGGCGGCAGAATCGAGGGCAGGCATGCGGCCAGCATGGACTTGCCGGACCCCGGCGCACCGACCATCAGCAGGTTGTGGCCTCCGGCCGCGGCGACCTCCAGCACGCGCTTGGCGCTCTCCTGGCCTTTGACATCGGCCAGGTCTGGCTGCGGCCCCTGCTCAATCTCCACGTTCGGCTTCGGCCGCGCCAGGATCTGCAGACCTTTGAAGTGATTGACGAGCGACAGCAGATGCGGCGGGGCAAGCACGGTCATATCCGCATCGGCCCAGGCAGCTTCCGATCCGCAGGCCGCGGGACAGATCAGCCCCTTGTCCAAGGCGTTGGCGCCGATGGCCGCCGGCAGCGTCCCCGGCACGGCTCGGATCGAGGCATCGAGCGCCAGCTCGCCAATGGCGGCAAAGCCCTCGATGGCATCGGGTGAAACAGCCCCCATCGCCACCATCATGGCAAGTGCGATCGGCAGGTCGAAATGGCTGCCCTCCTTTGGTAGGTCGGCCGGCGCCAGATTCACGGTGATATGCTTGAACGGCAGACCGAGACCCACCGCGTGCAGGGCATTGCGCACCCGCTCCCGGCTTTCCGCCACCGCCTTGTCAGGCAGGCCGACCACGGCAAACACGTGCCCACCGCCGCTGATGCGCACCTGCACCTCGACGGGCTTCGCCTCGATGCCCACAAATGCAACGGTGGAGATCTGTCCGTACATCGCGTGCCCCCGCGTTGTTGCCGAACCCTATTGGGACGCCGACGGAGCGTCAAGAACAAAATAGGAACTTCGTGCGCGACTGGGATGGGCTTCCGCCTCCCGGTGCCCTGTTGCCGCCCCATTGCCGCAGCAACCTTGGGCGTCAAAACCCGTTGAAGCGCATGCAAAGCCTCAACCCGCCCGGCAGGCGGCGTGATAGAGTGGGTGAATGTCGGCACGCCACAAGATAGCGCGCCCAGGCCCGGAAGCGGCCTTCGAGCGCAAGGTGCATCTCAGCAAGTGGGCCCTCCTGTTCGAGCAGATCTGGCCGCGCGCCTGGCTGCTGCTGGGCCTTGCCGGGCTGTTCATCGCTGCCTCGCTGGCCGGCCTGTGGCCGCGGCTTCCCGAGCTGCCCCACAAGGTCATTCTGGGCCTGTTCGGCGTGGCCTTCCTGGGCGGGCTGATCGCCCTCGCGACCGTGCGCTGGCCGACACGGCAGGCGGCCATCCACCGCGTGGAGCGCGTTTCCGGCATCCGCCATCGCCCGGCCTCCTCCTATGAGGACACGCTCACCCTTGGGGCGGAGGATGCCCGCACGGCCGCCTTGTGGAGGGCGCACCGCCAGCGCCTCGCGGCCCTGCTGGCGCGGCTGCGCGTCGGCCGCCCCGCCCCGCGCACCGACCGCTATGATCCCTTCGCCCTGCGCGCGCTGCTTCTGCTCGGCGTCTTCGCGCTGATGATCGTCGTCGGCGACAGCGCCGCCGACCGGCTGTGGTCCGCCTTCCGCTTCAGTCCGCTGGCCAAGGGTGCCGAGGCGCGCCTGGATGCCTGGATCACGCCGCCGTCCTATACGGGCAAGCCCCCCACCATGCTGGCCGATGGCGGGATAACCGGCCCTCGCGCGCTGGAGAAGCGACAGCCGGGCGCGCTCGAAGTGCCCGACAAGAGCCTGCTCATCGTGCGCGCCGGCGGCGCCGGCATGCGCGACCTTGCCCTCGGTGTCCCCGGCGAGAACGGGTCGCTGACGCGGATCGAGGCACCAGCCCCGGCCCATCCCGGCGATGTGCTGGAGCTGAAGTTAGAGGTCAGGCGCACCGGCACCGTCACCGTCCACAGCAGCGGCATGCAGGTGGCGAGCTGGACCTTCACCGTCATTCCGGATCACGCGCCCAAGATCGCGCTGACGAAGGAGCCGGAGCGCTCGCCGCGCGGCAGCCTCAAGCTCTTCTACAAGGCCGAGGACGACTACGGCATCGTATCGGCTGAAGCCCGCATCCGCCGCCTGACGCCGAAGGCCGACACGTCATCGACGGCATGGGCGCGCGAGCCGAAGATGGGCGCGCGGCCGCCCTATGAGCGTCCTCCGGCGCTGGCGCTGCGGCTGCCGCGCGCCTACGCCAAGACCGCCGAGGGCCACAGCCTGCACGAGATCGGCGATCATCCCTGGGCGGGCATGCGGGTCGAACTGACGCTCATCGCCAAGGACCTCGCCGGCCAGACCGGCAGAAGCGAGACGATCGAGATCACGCTTCCCGAGCGGCGCTTCACCAAGCCGCTGGCACGTGCCGTTGTCGAGCAGCGTCGCAAGCTGGTGGAAGACCCGCGCGACCGGCGGCTGATTGCCAAGGCGATCGATGCCCTGACCCTGGAGCCGGAGGATTTCATCGAGGACCTGCAGGTGTTCCTCGGCCTGCGCTCGGCCTATTGGCGGCTGCAGCGCGAGGATACGCGCGCCAGCCGCAACAGTGTGGTCGCACAGCTTTGGAACGTGGCGCTCAGGATCGAGGACGGCAATCTGAGCGACGCGGAGCGCGCGCTGCGCGCCGCGCAAGACCGCTTGCAGCAGGCCCTGCGGGACGGCGCCTCGGATGAGGAAATCCAGCGCCTGATGCAGGAGCTGCGACAGGCGCTGGCGCAATTCCTGGATCAATTGAGCCGGCAGGCCGAGGGCCAGCCGCCCATGCCGGGCACCAATCCCAACCAGCAGATGCTCTCGCAGCAGGACTTGGAGCAGATGCTGCGCAACCTGGAGAACATGGCGCGCTCGGGCAATCGCGAGATGGCCGAGCAGATGCTGAGCCAGTTGCGCGACCTGCTGGACCGCCTGCAGTCCGGCCGCATGGCCGACCAGGGCCAAAGCCGGCGCTTCGGCCAGATGATGGACGAGTTCGGCGACATCATCGGCCGGCAGCAGCAACTGCTCGACGATACCTTCAAGCAGCAGCAGGGCCGCCAGGACGGGCAGCGCGGCCAGCGAGGACAGCGGGGCCAGCAACAGGGCCAGGGCGAAGGCGAGGACGGCGACCAGCAGGGGCAGATGGGCGGCCTCAGCGACCGCCAACGCGAGCTGCGTGAGCGGCTGGGCAGGCTGCAGCGCGGCATGCGCGAGCTGGGCATGCAGTCTCCCGGACAGCTCAACGGCGCGGAGGAGTCGATGGAACGGGCCGAGCGGGCGCTCCGCAACGGCGATCTCGGCGGCGCGACCGATCAGGAGACGCGCGCGCTCGAGCAACTGCGCCAGGGCGCACGCGATCTCGCCCAGCAGATGCTGCGCCAGATGCCCTCGCGCTACGGGCTCAACGACAATCGCGGCGAGCTCGACCCCATGGGCCGGCCGCCCCAGCGCACCGACGGCCCCGATCCGGGGACCGGCGTCAGGGTTCCCGATGAGATCGATATCCAGCGCGCGCGGGAAATCCTGGAAGAGCTGCGCCGGCGCCTGGGCGAGACCACGCGCCCGCCCATCGAGCTCGAATATCTGGAGCGCTTGCTCAAGCGCTTCTGACGCGCTTGACTGCCGGCGCTACGGCCCCCTCAACAGGCTGTCGCCTCGACGCAAAGCGGACGCATGCGCCGAAAAGCATGGGCCGCCGGTAACCGCGTTTTCCATCTTGAGACGTAGCGTCCCACTTCCCATTGAAATAGCATAATTTTGCAGATAAAGTCCGAATGCAACGCATATATTCTAGAAGAGTGCCGGCGAGCTTTTGCGTGCAAACAAGCGCGGTTCGCCAAACGCCACAAAGTGGCGCGTGGGGGTGGGAGCACGGATGGACATTCAGGATATGCGCATCTTTGCGCGCGTGGCTGCGCTGCAAAATCTGTCCGCGGTCGGCACAGAGCTGGGCTTGACGCCGGGAACGATCTCCAAGCGCATTCAGGCTCTTGAGGGCGAGCTGTCGGCCCGATTGTTCGATCGCACAACCCGCTCGATTCGCATCACGGAGGAAGGCGCAACATTCCTGGGTCACGTCGAGCGCATTCTGGCCGAGATCGAAGCGGCACGGGCGAGCGTCGACGACACGGTGAGCAAGCCGAAGGGCAAGCTCAAGATCGCCGCACCTGCCGGCCTCGGGCGGCGCTACGTGGCGCCGGCGCTGTGCGCATTCCTGCGCGACTATCCCGAGATCGAGGCACAGCTTGATCTGCAGGACCGGCCGGTCAATCTGCAAGAGGACGGCTACGACGTGGCGATCCGCACCGGCTCGCTGTCGGATTCCTCCGTCATCGCCAAGCGCCTGGCGCCTGATCGGCATGTGGTGGCGGCGTCGCCGGCCTACATGGCCAAGTGGGGGCGGCCGCAACGGGCGGAAGATCTGAGCAAGCACAGCTGCCTCATCCTGGGCGACCGCGCACAGTGGTCGTTCAGCCGCAACGGCGTCGAGAGCCTGGTGCGGGTGAGCGGCCCGCTCAGGTCGAACAACGGCGAGCTGCTCTGCCAGGCCGCGCTCGATGGCAATGGGCTGATCCAAGCCTCCGAGCTCGAGATCCTGCCGGAGCTGAACTCAGGCCAGCTGGTGCAGGTGCTGCCGGATTACGAGGTCATGGACAACGTGGCCGTGTGGGCGCTCTATCCGAGTGCCAAGCACATGCTGCCGCGCATGCGCATGCTGCTGGATTTTCTGACCGACTGGTTCCGCGATGCGCGCGGCAAGTCCGGCAATGGAAGCCAGCGCCGCACGGCGACGCTTCGGGACAATCCGGCCCGCGCCATTGCCGGCTGATCAGGCTCGGTTGAGACACGTTTCCTTCCGCCGACGTTTGGGCTTGGACTCCGATCGTAGCGAGCCTGCGCGGGCGATCGGCGCATCCCGCATGCGCGGCGCTCATTTCAGTCTCAGCGTAACACGGTCGACGCGGCCTCGGGCATCGATCACCGACAGCCTGAAGAAGCCGCGGCCCGCTGCGGGAAGCTCCACCTCGCGGCGCTGCGGATCGGAGGCGATCGGCTCGCCGTCGACGAGCCAGGTGAGCGGCAGCGCGCCGCCCTCGGCCTTGACCACCACGCCGCTGCCTTCCCCCTCCTCGACCTCGATCTCGGCGCGATCCGGCGGGAAGGTGATCTTCACCGCCGGTTCCAGATGGCTGCCGGCGGCGCCGTCCTCCGCCACGCTTTCACGGAAACGCTTGAGCGGCGGCGGCAGATCGGCGTTGGCGACCCTGAGCGTGCCCGACGGCGCCGGCGGCATCGGCGTGCGGCGCGCTGCCATGCGCGCAAAGACATCGAACAGCAGCGGCGCGGCCGTCGTGCGCCCGGTGAGCCCCGGGGTGGAGGCGCTGTCGGGCCGGCCGACCCATACGGCGATGACATAGCGGCCATCGAAGCCCACCGACCAAGCGTCGCGGAAGCCGTAGGAGGTGCCGGTCTTGTAGCAGAGAAGGCCCGGCTTGGCATTGGCGGGCGGCAGGGCCTGACACAGGATTTCGGCGACGTACCAGGCTGCCACCTGGGAGAGCAACCGCTGGCCGGCAACGGCGGTCTTGGGAGGGGCGGTATCGCGCCGGTACTTGAGCACGACGGGCTCGCCGCCGTGTGCCAGGCTGGCATAGAGCTGGGCGAGATCGGTGAGCCGCAGGCCCACGCCCCCGAGCGCCATGGCGAGCGACGGCTCGGTGCCCCTGGGCAGCACGGGGCTCACGCCGGCCTGCCGCAGTCGCGCGTAGAGCCGCCCCGCTCCTAGCGCCTCCAGCACTTTCACCGCCGGGATGTTGAGCGACTGGGTCAGCGCGGTGCGGATGGAGACCGTGCCGTGCCAGTCGTGGTCGAAGTTCTTGGGCACATAGATGCCGAAGCGCGACGGCCGATCCTCGATCAGCGTCTCGGGGTGGGCGAGGCCAAGCTCGAAGGCGAGGCCGAAGATGATCGGCTTCAAAGTGGAGCCCGGCGAGCGAATGGCGCTCGTCATATCGACGGCACCGAAGCGACCCTCATCCAGCAATCCCGGCGAACCGACCTGGACAATCACCTCGCCGGTGCGGTGGTCGACGACCACCACCGCGGCTGACAGGCGGCTGCCGAGCGTCGCCGCATAGTCGCGCACGAGCTGCTCGATGCTGGCCTGGGCCATGGAGTCGAGCGTGAGCCGATGCACCGTGCGGCCCTTGTGCTGCTCGACCTCCGCATCGGCGAGATGCGGCGCCAGCATGGGAAACTCCCGCCGCGCCGTGGGCACCCGCTCCGCCATCGCGCGGTCGGCGTCCTCGCGCGAGATCACGCCGGTGGCGAGCATGCGCGCGAGCACATGGTTGCGCGCGCGCCGTGCAGCTGCGGGAAAGCGATCCGGCCGGCGCAACTCGGGCGACTGGGGAATGGCGACCAGCAGCGCCGCCTCCGCGACCGACAGCCGCCGGGGCTCCTTGCCGAAGTAGGCCAAGGACGCCGCGCGCACGCCTTCAAGGTTGCCGCCGAATGGCGCCAGCCGCAGGTAGAGCCGCAGGATCTCGTCCTTGGAGAGGCGCCGGTCGAGCTGCAGTGCGAGCAGCGCCTGCCGGATCTTGCCAACCAAAGTGCGCTCGTGCACGCCGAGCAGCAGCCGCGCCACCTGCATGGTGATGGTGGAGCCGCCGGACAGGGGGCGACGGTGGCGCACGAGCAGCCAGCCGGCCCGGCCCACCGCCAGCGGATCGACGCCATGGTGGCGGCGGAAGCGCTTGTCCTCGAACGCGATCAGCATGGCGAGATAGCGCGGGTCAACGTCCCTGACCTCAGCCGGCAGGCGCCAGCGGCTGTCGGGCGAGGTGTAGGCCCGCAACAGACGATCGTTGCGGTCGAGAACCGTGACGGAGACCGCCTCCGCGCGGTCGAGCGACAACGGCTCCAGCCGCGCCCAGGTCCACACCACGAGCCCGACCATGCCGCAGGCGACGGCGCCTAGCGCCATCAGCGCGCCGCGCAGTCCCCTGGCGAGGACCCCGCGACGCGTCTCAGCCGGCTTTGGCTGCGCTGTCATGGCACGACGCCGTTACTGCTGACCGACGATCTCCAGCCGTCCGGCCGCCGTGCGGGCAAAGCGGTCGGCGCGATACATGTCCTCCACCGTGGCGGCGGGATGCACGTAGGTGCCTGGCGTCACCGCGCGCACGATATAGGCCACCATGGCGCTTGAAGCCGGATCCCGGCCCTCACCGGCCTCGTCGCCACCGCGCCGGCCCCGGCGCCCGTCAGAGCTGCCGAAGAAGTCGAAGGCGGCGACGAAACGGTCGTCGCGGAACTCGGTGTGCTGGGGGGCCAGCGTGGTCTTGAGCCAGCCGAGGCTCTTGATGTCACCGGAATCGACCAGCCGCGGATTCTCGATCTCGAGGCCCGCAGGCAGGCGATCCACGAGCAGGATGCGCCCGCCCGCCTCCGCCGCCTCCACCTTGAGCACCACCACCAGGCGCTCGTTCTGCTTGAGCTGGTCCTGGCCGCCGGCGGCGCTCTTGAGATCGATCTTCCTGCCGTCCATCGCGTAGTAGGTGCGCTCGATGGTGAAGCCCTTGGCG
The DNA here is from genome assembly GCA_019747815.1 of Hyphomonadaceae bacterium. Lineage (GTDB taxonomy): Bacteria > Pseudomonadota > Alphaproteobacteria > Rhizobiales > Hyphomicrobiaceae > AWTP1-13. Next base: position 53,405 of record JAIEQJ010000022.1, on the reverse strand, counting down.
ATGGCCGGCTCCGGCGTAAGCGCGGCGCCGATCACGGAGACCACGGCTCCGGCTGGAGCATCGCCGGCATTGGCGATCGTCAGGCTGCCGGGCTGCAGATCGGCCGGCGTGAGGCCGCGGACGAGCTGGCCCTGGTGCGGCTGCCCGTTGAGGGTGAGCGCCATGCGCTTGGCCTCGTCGGCCAGCGACCGCGCCGCCAGCACCATCCACGCCTGCTCCTGAGTGGATGTGTAGGCCTTGGAGGCGTAGGCCTTGGACACCAGCTCGAGCATGCGCGGCACGTCGGCCTTGGCGAGGCCGGTCTCCGAGGCCAGGGTGATGAGGGCCGCGCCATCGCGCATGGCCGTGCCATAGTCGCGCCGCGCGTCGCCGTCATCGGTGCCGGTGATGCCCTTGAAGGCCGCCTTGAGGGCGCGCTCGGCGCGAGGCTTGTCGCCCATCATGGCGAGCGCCGCGCCGAGCTGGGCCTGCGCCAGCGGCGTGGCGAAGTTGTCGAGCCTGGTGTCGACGTAGTAGCGCAGCTCGCCGATCGGCGCCCGGCCGTTGCGCGCCAGCACATAGAGCGCATAGGCCCTGGCCTCGCCGCCCTTCTCGAAGTCCTGCACGTAGCTGATGTAGTTCGCCAGGCGGTCGAGAGCCTGATCGAAGGCCTGCTTGCGCACGGCGTAGCCGGCTTCCCTGGCGCGGGTGAGGAAGTCGGTGACGTAGCTCGAGAGCCACATGTCGCCGTCGGACGGTCCCCAGATGCCGAAGGCGCCGGAGGCATCCTGCATCTCGAGCACGCGCGCGATGGCGCCGTCGATGCGCTCGCGCACCTGCGTGTCGCTGGCGAGGCCGATGCGCTTGGCCACGTCGTTGACATAGAGCAGCGGCAGCGCGCGGCTCGTCGTCTGCTCGGCGCAACCGTAGGGGTAGCGGTCGAGCGAGGCCAGCAGACCCGGCAGGTCCAGCGCGCCCTGCGGCCCGACCGTGACCGTCACGCTGGTCCGGCGCGGGATGAGGTCCTGCACCAGATCGCGGGAGAGCGTGAGCTTGCCGCCCTTCGGCGCCAGCGTGACGACCGATAGGCGGCGGATATCGCCCGCCGGCACCTTCACGTCGAAGGTGAGCGTGCGCCGCACATCGATGCCGCCCGGACCCGTGACGCGCACGGCGAGCCGGGTCAATCCCACCTCGCCGGGCTTGAGCTGGAAGCTCTCGCGCTTGCGCTCGCCTGCCGCAATGGCGACGGAGCGTTCAAAGCCCGGCTGGGTCTGGGCACCCGCTTCAGACTCGTACTGGCCGTTCACCGTGTAGACGCCGGCCTCGCCCTCCACGTTGTGCAGCGTCAGCTCGAGACGGGCCGCATCGCCGAGCGTGAGGAAGCGCGGGGCGGAGACCGTCAAGGCGATGGCATCGCGCACGATCACATCCTTGCTGCCGGAGCCCACCTTGTCGGCGCTCCAGGCCACGGCGGTCAGGCGCACCTGGCCGTTGAAGTCGGGGAGCTGGAACTCGACTTTCGCGGTACCGTCGGCAGCGACCTCAACGATGCCGGAGAACAGCGCCAGCGTCGCCTCGACCGGCGGGCTGCCCTCGATCGCCATGCCGCCGCCGCCATCACCGCCGGAGCGCAGCCTGCCGCGCTCGGCACGCATGCCGTCGATCAGGCGGCCGTAGAGGTCGCGGATCTCGCTGCCGAGACGACGCTGGCCGAAAAACCAGGCGTCGGGCTTGGGCACCTCGAAGCGCGTCAGATTGAGGATGCCGACGTCGGTGGCAGCCACCGTCACGCGCGCGGCCTCACCCGCGGCCAGGCCCGTGAGCTTGACCGGCACGACGAGCAGGCTGCCTGATTTCACCTTCTCGGGCACATCCAGGGTGACGCCCAGCGTGCGCGCGGCCTGATCGACGGCCAGCCAGCGCAGGCCCATGGCCCGGCTTGGCATACGCTTGGCCTTCTCGTCCATCGGACGATAGAGGGCCACGGTGATGTAGGCGCCGGGATTCCAGCCCTCGCCGACCCGGATCGCCACCTCGCCACCGCCGGCCGGCACATCGGCCTCCTGCGCTGTGACGAGGCCGGAGTTCAGCACGGCGATGAGCGCGCGTCCCGCAGCGCGCGAGGTGATCCTGATGCGCGCAGTGTCGCCGACACGGTAGCTCGGCTTGTCGAGCGCCACGTCCAGAACCTCCGGACTGTCCGCGCCCTCGTCGGCCCAGTAGCCCGCGTTGAAGAGCATGCTGGAGATCAGCCCCGTGGCATCGCTCACCTCCAGACGATAGCGGCCCCACTGGGCGCGCGCCTCGATCTTGGCCGGCGTGCCGGGCATGGCATCCACCACACCGGAGGCGACGCGGCGCGTGCTGGTGACCGGCTCGAAGGCCCACGCGCCGTCGCGGCTGTACCACTGCCAGCGCTGGTCGAGGCGCAGCAGCTCCCACTTGAGGCCCTTGGCCTCGACGGCCTTGCCGTCGGGCCCGAGCATGATCGTCTCGAAGCTCGCGGTGTCGCCTTCGCCAACCGTGCCGTCCTTGAACAGCGGCTTGATGCCGATGCGGGCACTCTTCATGTCGACGGGGAGCGAGATGGTGCGCTCGATGGTGCGCCCGCCGGATTCCCGCAACCGCACGATCACGTCGGCTTCGAGGGGACGGCTGGTCTTCGTCAGCGCCGGCAGATCGATAGCGAGGTCGGCCTTGCCGTCGGCGCTGGTGGCGGCAAGCTTGTCCAGCGGCTTGCGCACCGGGCTCAACTGCTCGTCGGCGAGGCCGAACCTGAAGCCGGGGAAGCCGGGCACGTCGCGGGCCGACGGGCGCACGGAAATCTCGCCCTCGACATTGAGACCGGCGGCCGGAGGGCCGTAGAGATAGCGGCCGGCGACCTTGATGACGCCCTGCTCCTGCGGGCTCAGAGCCTTGGCGGCGGCCTCGAGCTTGAGTTCCAGGCGCTCGGGCACGAAGTCCTCCACCAGGAACGCGGCCTGGGCGATGGGGCTTGCCTTGGGATCGGTGTGGACCTTGACGCGCCAGGTGCCCGTCATGGCCGAGGTTGCCAGCGCGAGCCGCATCGCGCGTCCGCCGAAACCCTGATCGGTCAGCGCCTGGCGCGAGTGCTCAACTCCGTCCGGCCGCGAGACGATGAGGGTGACGGGAACCGGAGCGGCCGCACCCGTGCGGGTGCGCACCAGGCTCGTCACGTGCACGCTCTCGCCCGGGCGATAGACGCCGCGGTCGGTATAGGCGAAGGCGTCGACCGGACCGGGCTCGATGCGGCCCTTGACGCCGCGATCGGTCAGGTCGAACGCGGCGCTCGACAGGTCGAGGAAGGCGTAGTCGCCGGCGGGGGTCTCGGCCACCAGCACGGCCGGCGCCTGCCCGCCCTCGCCGCGCCTCAGGCCGGGGTCGAAGCGCACATAGCCGCGGCTGTCGGTCTTGGCCGTTCCCAGCACTTCGTTGTTGCGGGCCAGCAGGCGCACGTTGGCATTGACCACGGCCGTGGCGCTGGCGAGCGAGCGCACGAAACCGTGGATGCCGTCGTCGCCGTTGATGGCCGTCAGCCCGAGATCGGAGACGATGAACCACTGCGTGGCGCCGCGTCCGTTGTCGTCCTCGCCGCGTCTTTCCGATGCATGTGCGGCCAGAACGTAGACGCCGGGCTCCAGGCGCGGGATCGCTTCGGCGACGGGAAAGGCAGTCGTCACGTCCTCATTGAGCCGCAAGGCGACGGCCATCTCGCCGGCATAGACCTGCACGCCGCTCTTGGTCTTGAGCGTGCTGATGTCATAGGACGAAATCTGTTTCTGGAAATCGCCGCTCTGCAGCGCCTGGGCGATGCTGCGGTCGCCGATGCGGTAGACCTCGACGTAAACCTTCTCCGTGTTGACCGTGACGAGCGGAATGCCCTGCTGGCCGCGATTGGGCAGCACATAGCCGCGGCCGGTGGCGCGCACCGAGGCGGAGCGGTCCTTGACGTAGACGGCGAGCTCGGCCGTCGTGATGAGCGTCTCGCCCCGGATGGCGGATGGCAGGCCAGCCTTCACCTGCACCTCGTAGCGCTTGCCATGACCAAAGCCGTCGAGGCAGATCTGGCGCGCCTCGGCGTTCACGCCTTGCGGGTCCTTGCCGTTGACCTTGAAGTATTGGGCCCAGTCGACGGTGCCCGGCGCCAGCCGCTCGGAGAACTGGATGCACAGCCGCGGTTGCGCGGCGTCGGTATCGACCTTGTACTCGGCGATGCGGAACCCATGCTCGGCAACGAGCTTCTCCAGCGCCTCCTGCGCCTCGGCGGTGGGATTGACGGCGATGCCGGCCTTCAGCGCATCAATGGCCGGACGCCAGTAGGAGCGCCGCTTGAACGCCTCATGCAGAACCCACAGCGCCGCCGACTTGGCGGCGGGAGCCTGTGCGCGCGCATAGCCCGTCCATGCCGCGCCGGAGGCGTTGACCGGCAGCTCGTAGCGCTCGCTGCCCTGGTCCGGCCGGATGGCGAGGAGCGCGCGGGCGAGGCCGGTCCAGGCCTCGGCATCGTTGGCGTCGAACACGACCGCCTGGGCGAACGCCCGCGATGCGGCGCGGAAATCGGCGCCCGCGGCCAGCAGGCGGTTGCCTTCCGCACGCAGATCGCGGCCCTGCCTGTTGCCGGGTTGCCAGTTGGCCTTCAGGTAGGCTTCGTAGCGCTTGGCGTCGGCCTGTACCCCCGCGTGCGTGAAAGGGGCGTCCTGCGCGTGCACAAGGTTCGCAGCAAGAAGGGCAACGAGGCAACTCAGCACTCGAAGGACGGCTGACATGGGCGGACCCCTGGCATGTGTGAAGCAACGGCCGGCGGCGCATGCCGGCCTGAGACAAATGGAGCAGCCGGCCGTGACTGAACAGTGACGGACGTTGCCCAATTCTCCGCACTTGCGACGGCTTACGTCTTCTTTCCGGTGATTGCCGGCGCCGGGCGAAACGGTGCCGGGCGCAACCGCAACGCAGCATGGCCCCGGCCCCAGCGCGTGGGCGTGCACGCGGGGACTGAGGGCTGAAGATTGCCCGCGATCGGTTGTGGCGCCTGGGTCCCGGACATCTCGCTTCGCGAGATTCCGAAATGGCACCATCTGTCATCCCGGATATTGCGCTTCGGGCAATTCCGGGACGACAGATAGGCCACACCCGAGCCTAGTGGCGGCGGGCCAGGCTGAAGCTTGCCGCTTCGTCATCCCGGGGCGGAAGCGGCGTGCGCGCGAGCAAAGGCTCGCTCGTCTGCCACAAGCGCTCGAAGGAGAGGATGGCGGCCGCCGTGGTCTTGGCACAATCGTCGATGTAGGTCTCGTAGGCGTCGCACTTGGCCGGTTCGCGGCGCATGGAATCGCCAATCCAGCACGTGTGCGGCCCGAGCACGAGCTGCTCGTGCGCCTCGATCAGCCGCGGCTTGCGGGCCCAGCGCACCTCGCAGTCCACATCGACGGTGTCGGAGAGCGCCCAGCCCCGCGGCATGCTGTCGGCATCCGTTTGCGCCACGATCAGGCGCAGGCCGTAGCCGGCGGCGGCGATCTCGGCGGCCTGGGCGGCAATGGCCTTGACCACGGGGCTCTCCACCGAGCGGGCGATGAGCAGGATCTCACTGCCCGGCTGGGGCCTGGCATGGTGTGCGTCGCCGAGATATTCGCCGATGAATTCGCCGAGCCTCTGCTCCTTCTCCCCGCGTCTCGTCACGCTCATGCGAAGTGGGGGCCTGAGGCGCATGGGGCATTTCCTTGTGGACGTCGGCGGGAGCAGAAGCAAGGCCCGAGCACTGGCATGCGGGCGAGAACTATTTGGAGCCATTGCGGTTAAATAATGGTTGCGCTCCGGCGCAGAACGGGATGTGGCAGACGCCCCGTCTCGGACTGCAGACATTGCAAGGGATTCCCGCGCATTTGCGGCGGTGGAAAACTCAAGGCGCCGCTGCGAAAGGGTGAGGCCGCGCAGCGATGCAGGAGCAGGCGGCAAGACCGCACTGCCGCTCCTGAGCTGTCAGGCGCCGTAGTCCGGCGCACAGACGGTCTGGCCCTGCGAGAGCCGCTCCACCACGACGGGCACGCCGTAGACCGCACGCAGCCGCTGCGGGGTCAGCACCTCCCCGGGCGTGCCCTGCGCGACGAGCCGGCCGCCATCCAGCAGCGCGACGCGGTGGCCGACGCTGAACGCATGGTCGGGATCATGCGTGGACAGCACGATGGTGAGGCCCTGGGTCGCCAGCCGCTTGACCTCCGACAGCACGATCGCCTGATTGCCGAAATCGAGGCTGGCGGTGGGCTCGTCCATGACGATGGCAGGAGCGGCCTGGGCCAGGGCCCGAGCGATCAGGGCCAGTTGGCGCTGGCCGCCGCTGATGCGGGTGTATTCAGCCTCCGCCAGCCCGGCGATGCCGAGCGTCGCCAGGGCCGCCAGCGCCCGCCGTCTGTCCTCCGGCGTGGGAGACGCGAACAGCCCCAGGTGCGCGGTGCGCCCCATGACGACCATGTCGATGACGGTGAACGGAAAATGCGCCGCGTGCGCCTGCGGCACATAGGCGACGCGGCGGGCAATCTCTGGGCGCGTCAGGCGGGCCAGGGCCATTCCCTCGAGACGGACTTCACCTGCCTGCGGCGGCAACAATCCCAGCATGGTCTTGAACAGGGTGGTCTTGCCGGAGCCGTTGGGACCCAGCAGGCACAGCACCTCGCGCGGGCGGGCCTCCAGATCCACACCGCGCCCGACCACCCTGGCGCCGTAGCCGAAGCCGAGCGCGCGGGCTTCCAGCATCGGGACGCTCATGACCAGCCCTCCCGACCGCGTGCCAGCAGCCACAGGAAGAACGGGGCGCCGATGACGGCGGTGAGGATGCCGATCGGCACCTCGATGCGCGCCATGGTGCGGGCCAGCGTGTCGACCAGCAGGAGGTAGCTCGCACCCAGCAGCATGGCGGTCGGCAGCAGCCGGTCGAAGCTGGGCCCCACCAGCATGCGGGCGATATGGGGGATGACGAGGCCGACCCAGCCGATCACGCCGGAGATGGCGACCACGCTGGCGGTCATGAGCGTGGCAGCGGCAACCACCAGCAGCCGCAGCCGCCCGGCCTGCACGCCCAGCGCCTTCGCCTCCTCGTCGCCGAGGGAGAGCACGTTGATGCGCCAGCGCAGGAGCACGAGCGGCACCAGCCCCAGCAGCACCAGCGGCGCGGCCGCCCAAACCTCGCCCTTGCGCACGGCAGCAAGGCTGCCCAGCAGCCAGAACACGATGGCCGGGAGCTGGTCATAGGGATCGGCCAGAATCTTGAGGAGCGAGATGGCGGCACCCGCAAGCGAGCCAACCACCACGCCGGCCAACACCAGCACCAGGATCGGCTCGCGCCCGTGCACCATGGAGGCGATGGCATAGACGAGGCCCACCGTGGCGAGCCCCACGGCGAAGGCGGTGAGCTGGATGCCGGCCACCGGCAGGGAGAGAAAGATGCCGAGCACCGCGCCGAGCCCGGCGCCGGTGGAGACACCGAGGATGTCGGGCGACACCAGCGGGTTGCGGAATAGCGCCTGGTAGGCGGCGCCGGCAGCGGCCAACGCGGCGCCGACCACGACGGCCGACAGGACGCGCGGCAGGCGCACCTCGAACAGCACGGTATCGATCTGGCCCTGGGCGGGAGCACCGGCCAGTCGGCGCCCGACGGCCGCCAACATCTCGGGAAGGGACAGCGGATAGGCGCCGACCAGCGATGCGGCCAGCACGAGGACGGCGAGTGCCGCCGCCAGACCGCCGACAACGGTCAGACGGCCGCTCAGGATCGAGCCGGTCGAAGGCAGCGGAGCTTCCCGTATGGGGGTGCTGTCGCTCACGGCACCAGGTGCCTCTCGAGGCCTCGCATTGACGGGACTCACTATGGCGCACGCGGACGCCGATCGCCACCGGCAATCGCAAGGCGTCGGGACATCCCGCCAGCGCGTGCGCGCGGGCCGCAATCGCGCAACCTACTTCCGCTTCGGCTTGAACAGCGGGTGCTCCACACGGTCGCCGGGCTTCAGGCCCAGCCGCTCCGCCGCACCGCCGGCGAGCTCCAGGCAGGCCACGACATTCGCTCCCGAGGAGATGATGGTCTCGGAGAACGGCTGCGTCCAGGCCTCAATGCGGTGCACGATGCCGTCGGCGCGGATGAACACCATGTCGAGGGGAATGTAGGTGTTGCGCATCCACATGGTGACTTGCTGCGGCGTGTCGTAGAAGAACAGCATGCCGGCGTCATCGGCAAGGCTGGTGCGGAACATCAGGCCGAGCGACTTTTCCTCCTGCGTCTCGGTGATCTCGGTCTTGATGACGTGCACGCCGCGCGCGGTATGCAGCTTCAACGCCTCGCGCCGCATGGCTGCAACGGGGCGCGCGAGGCTGCCTGCCAGGATGAGGAGAGCGGTGGCACGCAATACCGTCCGGCGGCTGGCGTTTGGGCGTGGGTCGAGGTCCATAGCAGCCTTGTTTTGACAATGCCTGTGGGCCTGGATGTAGCATCATTGGGCACGCAACGAAACGGCCGGATTGGCTGCCGGCACCGCTACGAGGGCAACAACCTGCATGCCTGCTGCCATTGCCGACCGGAAGACGGAGATCGCACAAACCCTGGCCACCGCCGTGCGCGCGGCGCTTGCCCGCCGCGATACGGGACATGTGGCGTTTCACGGCTGCATCGACTGGCATTCGGCGGTGCACGGCACCTGGGCGCTGACCGCCTATACGCGCATGACCGGCGACCGGCAGCATGTACCGCTCGTTGCGGAGGTTCTGCGCGCCGACAAGATCGCCGCGGAGCGTGCGGTCCTGGGATCACGCCCCGATTTCGAGATGCCTTACGGACGGGCCTGGTTCCTGCGCCTGGCACTGGAGCATGGCCGCACGTTTGGCAGCACAGAGCTGCAGCCCATGGCGGACGACCTGCTGGCGTCCCTGCTCGCCCACTATGCTGCGCGCGCGCCCGACCCGCGCAGCGGCAGCTATCAAAGCGCGTCCTGGGCGCTCATCAACATGCACGACTATGCCGCGCGATCGCAGAATGCGTCGGCGCTCGAGACCGTGCGCAGCTGGATTGAGAGGCACTTCGTGCCCCATGACGGCGCCTGCGACTATACCTTGGAGCACGGGCACTTCATGGGCGTCGCCACCAACTGGGCCTGGCTGGTGAGCCGGGTCTTGGAACAGGACGCATTCGACCGCTGGGCGCAGGCGTTCTTCGCCGAGCCCGGGCTGCCTCAGCCGGTGACGCAGCCCGTCACCTGGCACCATCACGGGCTGAATTTCAGCCGGGCCTGGGGCTTGTGGGGGCTGCAGGCGGCCAGCGGATCGGCCAGCGCCAAGGCCGCCTATCTCGCCGCCTACGCCGCGCACTTCCGTGCCACCTACGATGAGCCCGAGTTGTGGTGCGGCAGCTACAAGGGCGTTGGCCACTGGGTGCCGCAGTTCGGAATGCTCGCGCTGCAGCCTCTGTTCGACACCGATCCGGTGCCGGTGGCTTAGATCAGCCCACCCTTGGCTTTGAGGTAATGGCGTCGCGCCTTGGCGCGGTTGCCGCACGAGGCCATGTCGCACCACCGCCGCGTGGCATTCCTGCTGGCGTCGATGAAGAGCCATCGGCAGGCATCGTTGGCGCACTGGCGCAGGCGACGCCGGTCACCGGCGGCCAGCAGATCGCCCGCCGACCACAGGACGGGGGCGAGCAGATGCGGCACGGAGGGGCGCGACGTGTCGATCCGCCAGGCATAGGCCGAGCGCATCTCAACCAGGTGGCGCCGCACAGGCGCATCGGCCAGTGCCTGCTGCAACATGGCGAGGTCCCGCCGCCTCGGCGTGCCGGCCGCAAGCCTGCTCAAGACGCGATAGAGCGCTTCCCGCAGCCCGATCGCCTCGGCGAAGACCCGGGCGGCTCTCCTTGGCTGCCGGTCCGACCAACGGGCAACCTCGCGCATGGCTGCCGCGTCCATGCCGGCGGCTCGCTCGAGCCAGCCGAGCAAGCCTGCAAAATCGCGCAGGCTTTCCGCAGGCGCCCGGGTGCCGCGCCAGGACAGCGTGTTGGCATAGCTCAGGCAAAGGTCCGGGCGCAGCGGCGAAATCAGCATGTCCGGCGATCCGTTCGGCATCGTGTCAGGAACGAGCGGTGTCCAACCCTCGTGCGGATTGACAGGCAGCATACAGCAGCCTAGCGTTTCTAACCAGCAAGATGGTTATTCCTGGGTGCAGCCCGAGATTCGCGATCATGGTGCCCGAACGTTGTCCTGATCCGCTTGCTTCAGCGCTGGCGCACAAGGCCAAGATGGGCCATGCGGGCATGCTGACGGGCAGGCTGCTGGCCTCCGGCGAGGGCTGGCGGGCGGTCGACTGCGTCTGCACCTGCGGTCCACGAGACCCTACATTCGAGGAGCGGCACGCCTTTGCATCCGTGTCGCTGGTGCTGTCCGGCACATTCGTGTGCAACAGTTCTCACGGCGTATCACTGCTGTCGCCCGGCTCGCTGTTCCTCGGCAGCGTGGACCGAGCCTATGAATGCTCGCATGGCCACGGCGAGGGTGATCGCTGCCTGTCGTTTCAATTCGAGCCAGCGGCATTCGCACAGTTGGCTCACGACGCGGGTGGAAGCGGTCCGTCCTTTGATCGCAACGCGCTGCCGCCAATGCGTGCCCTGGCGCCGCTGACGGCCCGCGCCCAGGCGGCGATGCAGCAGCCCGATGAGCTCGAAGATGTCGCCTACGCACTGGCCGGCGCCGCCGTCCGCGCCGCCGGCGCGCAGCGTTGCAGTGCGCCTTGGTCCGCAACGCGGCATCATGCGCGCGTGACGCGGGTGCTGCGGCGGCTGGAAGCGAGGCTTGCAGAGCCGCACCCCGTCTCCGATCTGGCGCGCACGGCCTGCATCAGCCCCTATCACTTCCTGCGCACGTTCAAGATGGTGACGGGCGTGACGCCGCATCAATGGCTGCTGCGGGCGCGCCTGCGGGCGGCGGCGCTGCGGCTGGTTGCCAGCCGCGAACGCATCACAGACATCGCGCTCGATGTCGGGTTTGAGGACCTCTCCAACTTCGTGCGCAGCTTCCGCACCGAGTTCGGCCTGTCGCCCAGCGGCTATCGCGCCGCTGCATGAGGGCGATGCGCGGCGCCACCGGCCCCTGGGGCGGGGACATGCGCGGTCCGCGCGGTCCGGGATGACAGCGGAGCGCGTTCCGGGAGGACACACCGCCTGTCGTGCCGGCCGAGGCCGGCAGGCCGAGAGCCGGCACCCAGGGTCCAGGATTGCCCGCGATCGCCTGCGGCCCTGCATCCTGGAGATTGCGCTTCGCGCAATTCCGGGATGACAGCTAGGCGTCCGGCTGCGGATGCCACCAGCGGCCGGCGATGACGACGCCCTCCGAGACAATTCTGCGATCGCCGGCCATGCGCTCGCCGACCACATCGACATAGTCGAAGCGTCCTTCCTCGATCGCCAGCACGGTGGCGTCGCCGACGCTCCCGGGCTTCAGGCTGCCGAGCTCCGGGCGCTTGAGCGCCATGGCCGCGTTGATGGTGGACGCGGCGATCACATCGCCGAGCGGCATGCCCATGCAGAGGAATTTCGACAGGGTCGTGACCTGGTCGAAGGCCGGCCCGTCGATGCACAGCGCGTGCACGTCGGAGGAGATCGTGTCCGGCAGGAAGCCGTTGGCCAGCATGGCGCGCGCCGTCTTGAAGGCGAAGGAGGCCTTGCCGTGGCCGATGTCGAACTTGACGCCGCGCTGCCGCGCCGCCAGCACCTCCTGCTTGACGGTGCCCTGCTGCGTCGCCGGCGCGTTGGGGAACGGCCGGAACGCATGCGTGAGAACATCGCCCGGCCGCAGCCGCTCGAGCACCTCCTCGTAGCTCGGCGGCGGATGATCGATGTGGCACATGAGCGGCATGCCGGCCTCGTTCGCTACCTGCAGCGCAATATCGAGGGGCACCGTGCCCGAGTTGCCCGACGCCCCGCGCCCGACCCGCACCTTGATGCCGACGATCACGTCGCGGTTGGCATCGGCCACCTCCACGGCGCTGATCGGATCCATCAGCCGCAGCTCTTCGCTCTCGCCGACCATGACGCGGTTGGAGAAGGCGTAGATGCCCGCGTGCGACACGTGCAGGTAGGCGAGGATGCGCACCTGGCAGGGCTCGATCACGTGCTTGCGGAAGCCGGCGAAATTGCCGGGGCCGGCGCTGCCCGTATCGACCGCGGTGGTGACGCCGGAGATGCGGCAGAAGTGCTCCGCATCGATACCGAGCGACGTGCCGCCCCAGTAGACATGGGTGTGCAGATCGATGAGGCCGGGCGTGACGAAGAAGCCCGACACGTCGCGCACGACGGTGCCGGGGCCGGGCTCGAGCTTGGAGCCCACACGGGCGACCTTGCCGCCCGAAAAGGCGACATCGGCCACCGCGTCGAGCCTCTGCGAAGGGTCGATCACCCGCCCGCCGCGCAAAATGAGATCGTAGGTCATTGCCGGTCCGAGCCCGCGTGGTGAACGTTGCTAGCACCCTAGCCGCGAACAGGCGCAAGGCGAAAGACCCTGGGGGCGGGCAGACCGCGAACCGGCGCCTCCATCCTGCGGTGCTTCGGCCAACCGGCGGCACAGAAAGCCGATATCGGTCATGGCGCTGCAGGGCAGACGATGCAGCGGTCCTGCAGGGCTGCTGCAGGGAGCACCGTGCGCGCAAAGCTGCTTTCAAGCCGACATGCCCAAGCGCGTCCCGCACACACGTGCCGCACCGCACAACCGAGCTTGCGTTCCTGTTGCGGCCGCGATCTGTGCACGGTATGACTGCCTTTTTTAAAAGTTTGCATTGCGGAGTTCAGTGATGCTTCGTGTTCTGCATGTATCCGATGTTCACTTTGGGTTCGGTGACAAACTCGGGGATCAGAACCGGATTGCCGATGCGCTGATCGAGGCGGCGCACGGCGATGGATCGACGCCTGATGTTTGCATCTTTTCGGGTGATCTCGCTCAAAGCGGGGATGCCAGGCAGTTTACCAGAGGAGAGGACTGGCTCACGGCGCTGCTCGCACCCTGGAAGAAGACCAGCCTCTTTGTGGTGCCGGGCAACCACGACGTCGACCGAAGAAAGGCCAAGCCGGCATTGCTGCGGTCGATCGCCTCGGGACCCGAAAGCTATCATGACTGGAGGGAGGAGCCCGGCATCGGCCATCTGGCTGGCTTCCTCGATTGGCACGCCGCCGCCTCCACCCGGCTGCCGCTGAAGGGCGTGTGGGAAACGCCGCTGGGATACCACTCCAAGCTCACCGTCGAGAGCATTCCCGTTCACATCATTGGCTTGAATTCGGCGCTCTTCTCCTGCAACGACGAGGACCCCGGCAAGCTGTGCCTCGATGTGAAGCTGATCAACGACTCGCTGCGAAAATGCAAAGACCACCCCGGTCTCGTCATCGCCGTTGCGCATCATCCCCTGGAGCAGCTCGCCCACTGGAACAGAGAGGAGGTCGAGCGCACGTTGTCGCAGGAAACAGGAGCCCATCTCTTCTTTCATGGGCATTTGCACGATCAGATGGGACGATTTCAGGCGGCCAGCACCGGAGCGCGCCTCGGCATCCTGGGGGCGGGCGCGGCGTATCAGGGCTCCAGCTGGCCGCACGGATTTGCCTTCTACGAGATCGACTTCAACCGTCGTGAGCTGAGGACGCGAGCCTACAGCTATTCCAGAAATGCCGGGGAATGGATCTTCGAGGCGGAAAGGTCTCGGACCGTGGTGATGAACATCCCTCTCATCCGGATGCCCCACTCCCCGAAAAAGCGTCGTTCCTCGGCAAAGCCGAAATCGAGCGCCGGACAACAGGCCGCCGACGCTGATCGTGACGTTGCAACGACTGCCTCAAAGAAGCAGATCAGCCGGGACCTGACCGAGCTGCAAGTGTACAAGTACCGCGAGGCGGCCTCGCTCGTTCGCGACCAGCTCATGGGCTTTCTGGCGGCGGCCGAGAGCATCAAGGGCGTTTGCTACGCGCAGGCGAGCCGGGTCAAGGGCAAGGACAGAATACTCGAGAAGATGGAGGTCAACAGACTGCCCGGACCCGAGGAGCTCGTTGACATCTGCGGCATCCGGCTTGTCACCCATTTCCCGAGCGAAATCGCACTCGTTCTCTCCGAGATGCTGGGGGAGATCGACAAAGGCTATCGCTTGCCCAACTTTTTCAGGCGGGACAAGCCGATCGAGGTTCGAATTCATTCTTCCAGGCACGAGAACGATCCTCTGTCCATCAGCAAGGACGTGCGCGAGGTTGCGGCGCGCTATCCGCTGAAGATCGACGTCCATGAACGCTCGCATCGCACCGGCTATTCCTCGGTGCATTTGATCGTGTGGGTGGTGACCAGCGGCGACCACGGCGTCCAGGACATGCGCGTGGAGTTTCAGATCCGCAGCGCCCTGGAGGAATTGTGGGGGGCGATCGATCATCGGCTTCGCTACGGATCGGAGCGGGGCAAGACGGGCGTCACGTGGCAGCGCCACCTCAATATCTTGAAGGCGCTGGTCGACGGCCTCCTGCAGTATGTCGATGAGATCAAGCGGCAGTCCGAGGAAGACCAGCTCACGCCGCCACCCGAGATCAAAGCGGCACGCTCGGTCGAGCAGCCGGCGACGCAGCTTGAGCGGTTGAGCGGGCTTCCGGCCGAGATCCTGGATCGGCTGTCCGCCGCCTATGTCTTGTGGAAGCGGGCGGATGCGTCCAGCTCCACCGGCGGCGACCCCGGCCTGTTCCGGCAGGCCGCCGACGCCTTTGCATCGCTCCTGGTGGAGTTCGCCGACAAACCCATCGAGGACGCCCCGCTCGCCAAGCAGTTTCGCTTCCTGGCCAAGGCGGAGCAGGCCTACCTGCTGATGTACACAGGCGACAAGACCGACCTGGCGACCTCCGTAAGTCTGTACGAGGAGATCCTGGCCGAGGACGCCGAGAACGCGACCGCGCATTTCAGGCTGGGGCAGGCGCGGCGCCGGCAAGGCGAGCTGGAGCTCTCGCGGCAGCACCTGTCCAAGGCGGTCGAGATCATACGCAACAGCCGGGACGGGCGTGTGCACCCCAAGCACAAGATCGTCGACGACATTCGTCTCTCGCTGGCGCTGACCCACTGGCGCCTGTCCGACGAGGACAAGATACCCAAACACGAACAACGCATTGCCCTGGCTTCAGCGCTCAGCCTGGCCAAGGAAGTGTGGGAGAATCCGAACGACCCCCAGACGCGAGGACGCGCACTCAATGATCTTCTCTATTATAGTTGGGAAGAGCGCACGAAGTTCAATGAAAAAACGTTGTCGGATGAGAGCTTTCGCAAGATGACAGACGAGCTGCGCGGGCAAATGCCGCGCAAAGATGGCGGCTACGAATCTGTAGATACCCTCCAGAGATGTTACAAATACTTAGGAAATCTTCAGGAGATGCGGTCCTATGCCTTGGGCGTTCGCGAAAGCCTGAAGAGCATCGTGTTGCTGCAGCATCCGGAATCATCGCTGCCCGAGGACGTGGGCAGCTTTGCCTGGACGGTCGCCATGCTCCAGTATTTGAACAATGACCAAAAAGACGCTCTCGCGTATGCTCAAGACATAATTAGCACCACTCTTGCAAAGTCGTGAGCGGGCGCCCAGATGGGCGTTGACAGTGGAACAACAGTGCTGCCATAAGAGTTCCCATATTGCTCGACCTCAGAGGGTTAGCCATGACGTTTGCTCCCCTTCTTTCAGCCTCCAAGCCAGTCATCGCCCGTCCTGTGGCTAAGCCTGTCATTGCATAAGCCGTAGAAAGAGCAGACGTATTGGGAATGGTTTCCGGCGGTCAGCGCGTGTGCGCTTGAGTGCGCGATTCCTTGTGCGCTGCTGAAGTGGCCTCTCGACTCTCCTCCCGGCTCCGGTTTCCCTTCTCGACTCCTTCCCCTTCTCGACTCCTTCCCCTTCTCGACTCCTTCCCCTTCTTGACTCCTTCCCCTTCTTGACTCCTTCCCCTTCTTGACTCCTTCCCCTTCTTGACTCCTTCCCCTTCTCGACTCCTTCCCCTTCTCGACTCCCATGACAGCTTGCCCGTGACGGGCGCGTCCCCGCATGACGAGGCGGTGGTCTTGAGCTATGCGCTTGGGCCGGGCCTCACCCACGTCCGATAGCGCCCAGCGCCGCTGGATCATCGGGGTCGGCGTAGCAGGGCTTGAAAGCGGCTCGGCAGACGGCGCCGCGCTTTGCGGCCGAGCCGGCGCCACGGCTCGCCGGCTCATGCGCCTCTTTGGATGGGCTCACGCGCACGCAAGCTGCCCGCAAGCGTTGCACGAAAGCGCTTCAGGCGACGCGTCCAGACAGGGAATGAAAGGCCGCCCCCGTGCTCGGTGAATCGATGGGTCGTTCAGAGACGAGAAGCCAAGGCGTCAGTGGAGAAGCAGCGGCATGGTGCCCAGGGGCAGAATTGAACTGCCGACACCATGATTTTCAGTCATGTGCTCTACCAACTGAGCTACCTGGGCATGCCGGCGGGCGCAAGGCGCGCGAGGCGGGCGTTTTATAGGGGTTGGACCGGGGTCTGTCCAGCAGACTGCCACCCTGGCGGCGGCGCTGGGACGATGCGACGCTCCGCCGCCATCGGGGCAGACGAGCAACGGCAGCTCCAGGGGATGGCTTCATCGGACCACCGCTGCGATTTTGCCGAGCTTGGCGCACACCTGCAAGGAACCGGCCTGCACGCCGGCCGTCTCAGGCGCCAAAGCCAACCGGCTCATCGACGTTCTGGCCACACCGCTGTTGCTGGCATGCGCTACGCCAAGTGATCGGCGGCTGGGCGGCACCGGCATAAGCCGCGCGCGCTCGCGAAGCTTCTGCCGCGCGCGGGCGTTTGGTGCAGCACGGAACCGGCCGCGCGTGTCATGCACGTCTGCATAGACCTCTTCTGCATGGACGCGCCGCCGGCGTGCGCCGCGCGGCGAGGCTTGCCGCCGTTCAGTGCGCACCGCTATAATCATGCCCCTGAGTAATCACGCGCGCCGGTCTGCGCCGAGCTGCAGTGCTTGCCCCTTCGAGACACTTTGCCCGAGCACTGGGCATAGAAGCCGGATCAACCGGATCGCACCTGGAGGAGGGAATGATGGCAAGGCTCAACGTCAATGGCAGAACCCGTGAGGTGGAGGCCGCTCCCGACACCCCGCTGCTGTGGGTGCTGCGCGAGCAGATCGGCCTCACCGGCACCAAGTACGGCTGCGGCATCGCCCAATGCGGCGCCTGCTCGGTGCACATCAACGGCGCGTTGCAGCGCTCCTGCTCCATCCCGTTGAGCTCGGTGAAGGCGACCGACCGCATCGTCACCATCGAGGGCCTCTCCGCCAGGGGCGATCATCCCGTGCAGCGGGCCTGGCTGGCGCTCGACGTGCCGCAGTGCGGCTATTGCCAGACCGGCCAGATCATGGCGGCGGCGGCCCTGCTCAAGAGCAAGCCCAAGCCCACCGACGCGGATATCGATGCGGCGATGACCAACATCTGCCGCTGCGGCACCTACAGCCGCATCCGCGCTGCGATCCACACGGCCGCGGGCAATACCTCGGCCTCTGCCGCCGGCAAGAAGGCTTGAGGAGACGCGCCATGACAGCTCGCACAGCCACTGCCACCCGACTGTCCCGCCGCACTTTCCTGATCTCCGGCGCCGCCACGGGCGGCGGCCTTGCCCTCGGCTTGCATGTGGGCGGCCTGAAGGAGGCGCTCGCGCAATCGGTGCTGGGCACCACCGGCAACGAGGTGGGCGCCTGGGTGTTCATCCGGCCCAACGACGAGGTCGTCGTCCGCATCGCACGCTCGGAGATGGGGCAAGGCACGCTGACGGGATTGGCCCAACTCGTCGCCGAGGAGCTGGAATGCGACTGGAAGAAGGTGAGGACGGAATATCCCACGCCCGGGCAGAACCTCGCACGCAACCGCCTGTGGGGCGACATGTCGACCGGCGGCAGCCGGGGCATTCGCCAGTCCCAGGAGTATGTGCGCAAGGGCGGCGCGGCGGCGCGCATGATGCTGCTGCAGGCCGCCGCCGATCAGTGGAAAGTGCCGGTGGCAGAGGTGAAAGTGGCGAACGGCGTCATCACCCATGCCGCAACCAATCGCCGGCTGACCTATGGCAAGGTTGCCGCCGCCGCCGCCAAGCTGCCGGTGCCGGATTCCAAGGCCATCACGCTCAAGGACCCCAAGAGCTGGAAGATTGCCGGCAGGAGCGAGAAGCGCCTGGATACGGCCGACAAGCTCACCGGCAAGCAGGTGTTTGCCATCGACGTGAAGCTGCCCGGCATGCTCAACGCCTCGATCATGGATGCGCCCGTGTTCGGGGCCAAGGTGAAGAGCTACGAGGAGGCCAAGGCCCGGGCCATGCCCGGCGTGCGCCATGTCGTGAAGGTGGGAGATACGGCCGTCGCCGTGGTCGCCGACACCTGGTGGCAGGCCAACGCGGCGCTCAAGGTTCTCAACATCGCCTGGGAGGAGGGCGCCAACGACAAGGTCTCGAGCCAGTCGATTGCCGAGTTCCTCAAGCAGGGCCTGGATGCGACCGAGGGCGTCTTCGTCGGCAACACGGTGGGCGATGCCGGGCAGGCCATTGCCGGCGCCGCGCGCAAGCTGGAGGCCGTCTACTTCTCGCCCTACCAGAACCACGCGACCATGGAGCCGATGAACTGCGTGGCGAAGTGGACCGCCGACCGGTGCGAGGTTTGGGTGGCGTCGCAGAACGGCGAGGCCTCGCTCGCCGCCTGCGCGGAGGCGGCAGGCCTGCCGCCCTCCAAGTGCGAGGTCTACAAGTACCACCTGGGCGGCGGCTTCGGCCGGCGCGGCTTCCAGGACTACACCACCAAGGCCGTGCTGGTTGCCAAGCAGATCCCGGGCGTGCCGATCAAGGTGATCTGGAGCCGCGAGGAGGACATGCGCCAGGGCCGCTTCCGCCCGGTCGGGATATGCCGGATGTCGGCGGGACTGGACGACAAGGGCGAGCTCGTGGGCCTCGCCATGCGCATCTCTGCGCCGTCGATCCTGGCAGCCGTCGCCCCGGCGCGCCTGGACGCGAACGGGCGCGATTCGATCGCCTTCCAGGGCCTCAATCCGCAGGGCCCCGAAGGCCAGCTCGGCTACACCGTGCCCAATCTCCTGATCGACCATGCGATGCGCAACACGCATGTTCCTCCGGGCTTCTGGCGCGGCGTCAACAACAACCAGAACGCGATCTGGCTCGAGTGCTTTCTCGACGAGGTGGCCAAGGCCGCCGGCAAGGACCCGCTCGAGTTCCGCCGCAAGCTCATGGGCAATCACCCCAAGCATCTGGCCGTGCTCAATGCCGTGGCCGACAAGATCGGCTGGGGCACGCCGCCGCCGGCGGGCCTCACCCGCGGCATCGCCCAGCACATGGGCTACGGCAGCTACGTCGCCGCGGCAGCCGAGGTGCGCCTGAGCGACCGCGGCCGGGTGAAGATCGAGCGCCTGGTGATGTCGACCGACTGCGGCCACGTGGTCAACCCGCAGCAGGTGATCGCGCAGGTCGAGGGCTCGGTCGCCTACGGCCTTGGGGCCATGCTCTACCAGGAATGCACGGTGAGCGGCGGCCGCATGGTGGAGGAGAACTTCGACAGCTATCCGATGATGCTGATGGAGGACTTCCCCAAGATCGAAACCATCCTGGCGCCGTCCGGCGGCTTCTGGGGCGGTGTCGGCGAGCCCACCATCTGCGTCGCAGCGCCGGCGGTGCTCAACGCCATCTACGCCGCCACCGGGCAGGGCATCTACACGCTGCCGCTGAAGAACGTGCGGCTGCAGCGGGCGTGACATGCGGCGGGGAGCGGCCCTTCTCGCCGCTGCCGCGCTGCTGGTTGCGGGCGCTCACCTGCTGCGGGCGCCCGCGGGCCGGGCGGCGGAAGGGCCGAGCGATGTCATGCGGATCGAGGGCGATGCCATCATGCGCTCCCTGACGGGCAAGCCCGCAGATGCAGCGCGCGGCCGCGCCATTGCCTTGAGCCGCGAGCGGGGCAACTGTGCGATCTGCCACGTGATCCCCGCCCCGGACGAAGGCCTGCACGGCAACGTCGGCCCGAGCCTCAAAGGCATTGCCGATCGCCTGAGCGAGGGCCAGATACGCTTGCGGGTTGCCGACCAGCGGCGCGTAAACCCCCGCAGCATCATGCCCTCCTACTATCGCGTGGACGGGCTGAAGCGGGTTGCGGCGGCCTATGCCGGCAAGCCGGCACTGACGGCGGATGAGATCGAGGACATCGTCGCGTTCCTCGCCACTCTCCGCCAGGACAACGGGACGAGGTGAGCATGCAGCCAGGGGACAGCAACCCGTCGCGGCGCAAAGTGTTGGCCGGGGCCATCGGCATTGTCGTCCTGCCGTTGACGGGACACCAAGCGCACGCCACGCCCGAAAACATGGCAGAGGCCATGGGCGAGGCGCTGGGCGCCGGCGCCGCGCCGAAGTCCGGCCGGGTGAAGCTCGTGCTGCCCGAGCTGGCGGAGAACGGCAACTCGGTGCCGCTGCGCATCAGCGTCGAAAGCCCGATGACGGCGGCCGATCACGTCGACACCATCTATGTCTTCTCGGAGAGGAACCCGGTCTCCAATGTCGTGCGCTTTCATCTGGGGCCCCGCTCCGGCCGGGCCCAGGTGATGACCAGCATCCGGCTCGCCGGCACGCAGCACATCACCGTGGTCGCCCGGATGAGCGACGGCTCGCTGTGGTCGAGCGCGGCCAACGTGGTCGTGACCCAGGCGGCCTGCATCGACGATACGTGAGGAGAGGCCCATGCCCGCAACCCGCATCGTGCTGCCGGCCCGCGCCAGGAAGGGCGAGGTGGTGGAGATCAAGACCATCATCACCCACCCGATGGAAACCGGCTATCGCCGCGATCATGTGGGCCTGGCCATTGCGCGCGACATCATCACGCGCTTCACCTGCACGTATGCCGGCGAGGAGGTGTTCCGCATGGACCTCTTCACCGGCGTGGCGGCCAACCCGTTCGTCGGCTTCACCACCCTTGCGACCGAGACCGGCGAGGTGGTGTTCGAGTGGACCGATCAGCACGGCACCGTCACCAGGGAGCAGCGGCGGCTTGTCGTCGTCTGATGGCGCGGCGCGGGCGACGGGCAGCCCTCGGGGCGGCGGGCGCGAGCCTCATGCTCTTGGCCGCGCTGCCGGCGGCGGGGCAAACGGCAACGGAACCCGGCATCGCCGCAGGCGATAGGAAATCGGGCCGGGACTTCCTGGCGCCGGAGACGCGGGCGCAGCAGGATGATCTCAGCATCAACCCCGGCATGCTGTGGGTGGAGCAGGGCGAGAAGCTCTGGCGGGAGGCCGCGGGGGCTGGGGCCAAGGCGTGCGCGAGCTGCCACGGCGATCCGTCCGCCTTGAAGGGCGTGGCCGCGCGCTATCCAGCCTACGATGCCCGCTTGCAGCGGCTGCTCAACCTCGAGGGCCGCATCCAGAATTGCCGCCTCGAGCACCAGCGTGCCGCGCCGCTGCCTTACGAATCGCAGGCGCTGCTGGCCCTCACCGCTCTCGTTGCTCATCAGTCGCGCGGCCTGCCGCTGAACGTGGCGACGAAGGGACCGGCGCGGCCCTTCCTCGCCGCCGGCCGCGCCATGTTCTTCACCCAGCAGGGCCAGCTCAGCATCTCCTGCGCCCAGTGCCACGACGACAACTGGGGCAAGCGGCTGCGCGCCGAGCGCATCAGCCAGGGCCAGCCCAACGGGTTTCCCACCTATCGCCTGGAATGGCAGACCACGGGCTCCCTGCACCGGCGCCTGCGGGCGTGCTTCCAGGGCGTGCGGGCGGAGCCCTTCGCCGCGGGCAGCCCGGAGCTGGTGGCACTCGAGCTCTACCTGGCGGCGCGGGCCAGGGGCCTTCCCATCGAGACGCCGGCGGTGCGGCGCTGAGGCGTTCCGCGGGGACGGCTACGGCTCCTCCTTCTTCCGCGCCCATAAATCGGGGCGCCGCTCGCGCGTGAGGCGCTCGGCTTCCGCGCGGCGCCAGGCCTCGATGCGCTTGTGGTCGCCCGACAGCAGCACCTCGGGGATCGCCAGGCCCTCCCAGTCGCGCGGGCGCGTGTAGTGCGGGTATTCGAGCAGCCCGGCCTCGAAGCTTTCCTCGCTGAGCGAGGCGGCGGCGCCGACGACGCCGGGCAGCAGCCGCACCACGGCGTCGATCAGCACCATCGCCGCCAGCTCGCCGCCGGAGAGCACGTAGTCGCCGATCGAGACCTCGCGCAGCCGCCGGGCCTCGATGACGCGCTGATCGATGCCCTCGAAGCGGCCGGCGAGCAGGATCGCACCGGGGGCAGCGGCGAGCTCGCGCGCCGCGACCTGCGTGAGGGGTGCGCCGCGCGGGGAGAGATAGATGCGCGCTGCGGCGGGGTGGGCGGCGATGGCCTTATCGAGCGCGGGGCCCAGAACATCGGCGCGCATGACCATGCCGGCGCCGCCGCCGGCGGGCGTGTCGTCCACCGTCCGGTGCCGGCCGAGGCCGAAATCGCGGAGGGCGATGCTGTCGAGCGCCCACAGTCCCTGCTTCAGGGCCTCGCCGGCGAGCGATGCGGCGAGCGGTCCCGGAAACAGCTCCGGAAACAGCGTCACCACGGTCGCCCGCCAGGGCGGGATGTGCGATTGCGCTGGCGCAGCCAAGCCAAAGGCTCCCTTGCGACGTCGGATATGGTGCCTTCTTCACATGCGCGCCGCACGGGAGCAAGCCAGCCGCCGGTGCGCGGCGCCACGGCCTGAAAGATGGCGGTGGATGAGCCCCAGGGGTCAGCCGCGGTTGAGGCCGCGGGCGAGCGCATAGACCGCGCGGCTCGCCGGAATGGGCTCGCCCAGCTTGTCCGCCAGCTCGACCACCACGCCCAGCAGGCCCTCCACCTCCAACGCCCGGCCGGCCTCCACGTCGTTCAGCATGGAGGTGCGGAAATCGCCGAGGCGCCGCATCACCTCCAGCCGCTCATCGACCGACATCGGCAGCGTGAGGCCCAGCCGCTCGCCCACGCGCACGAACTCCGCCATCATCTCGCGCACCAGCGCAAAGAGGCGCGGCTCGGCCAGGATGCCGCCGGTGGTGCGCCGGGTGAGGGCGCTGACGGGGTTCATGTTCATGTTGCCCCACAGCTTGGCCCAGATCTCGCGGCGGATGTCCTTGGTTAAGGTGATTTCTACGCCGCCGCCACTAATCAATTGACCAAGCTTCATTGTTTCACGTGAAACAATGCCGCCCGGCTCCCCCAGAATCAGGCGGTCCACCGCCGCGACGCGGATGACGCCGGGGGCCTCGGCCCGCGTGGAGGCATGCACGACGCCACCGATCGGGTGCACGTGCGTCAGCATCGCCGCGGCCCTGCCGCCGGGATCCAGGCTCTCCAGGCGCCGGTCCGTCAGCGGCCCTGCAAGGCCGTCCAGGAACCACCAGGGCAGACCGTTCATGGCCGTGACGAGAAGGGGCGCATGTGCCAGCGCGGGCGAAGCCTCGGTCACGGCGTGGGCGAATGCGTGCGTCTTGACGGCCAGCACCACGGCATCCGGCCTCGGCAGCTCCTGTGCCCGCATGGCTGCCGGTACGGAATAGGTTTCGCGCCGGTCACCGGTGATGAGGGTCAGGCCGTGGTCGCGAATGTGCTGCAGCGTGGCACCCCGTGCGACCACCGCCACGTCCGCGCCGCCCCTTGCCAGCGTGGCCGCGAGCCACCCGCCGATCGCACCGGCCCCGATCACCATCACGCGCATGCGCGGCACGCCTCAACTCTTGTAGGACTGATCGATGCGGTCGATCTGGCGGATCAGCGCGTTGAACATATCGACGCCGGCGCCATACTGGGGATCGAACTGCAGCGACTTGGCGGTGGCCTGCTCCAGCACCAGCGTTGGAATCTCGATCAGCGCATCGCCCATGGCCCTGGCCGCCACCTGGATCTCGCACGCGCGCTGGATGGTCCACAGATGCGCAAACGCCTGCGGCAGCGTCTCGCCCCAGGCCAGCAGGCCGTGATTGCGCAGCACCAGGATCGGCTTGCCGCCCATGCTTTTCAGCATGCGCGGGCCCTCGTCGGCCTCCACCGTGATGCCTTCGAAATCGTGATAGGCGACCTTGCCGTGGAGCTGGGCGGAATAGAAGTTGGTCATCGACAGCCCGCCCTTGGTGCACGCCACGGCGAGGCCCGCGGTGGTGTGCGTGTGCATGACGCAATGGGCGCTGTCGATGGTCCTGTGCACGGTGGCGTGCGGCGCCAGCCCCGCCGGATTGATCGGCCATCGGCTGTCGGAGAGGATGGTGCCGTCGAGATCGATCTTCACGAGGTTGGAGGCGGTGATCTCGGTGTAGTGCAGGCCGAACGGATTGATGAGCAGGTGCTTATCGGGCCCCGGCACCCTGAGCGTGATGTGGTTGTAGATCAGCTCCGTCCAGCCGAGATGGGCGAACACGCGGTAGCACGCCGCCAGCAGCACGCGCGCTTCCCATTCCTCGCGGCTCACGCTCTTGAGCCTGGCGGGGCCGTAGTCGATCGCGATCTTGGGCACACCCATGGCGCTTCCTTCCGGCATGGCGGATTGCTGCGGGCCATCCTAGCCCGGTCCGTCCGCCGGCGTCACTCGCCGCGGCCCGGGCAATGGCGAAGGAATGGCCCGTCATGCCACCGTCATCCTGGCCACCGTCATCCTGGCCACCCGTCATCCTGATTTGTCACGCCGGCTGGCATGCAAATCCCCTGATCCGCCTCGGGCTTGGACGGCGAACTTGTTCGATGACAGAACATCTCATAGCATGGCGCTTCCACGCAGCCGGGAGCCGCGCGCGCATTGCGGCTTTCTGACAAGCGCTGCGCGGCTGAGCCAGTCTGCAGGCCAGCCTGCAGAGCTGACGAGGGGCGTTCATGCAACTGCTCTCAGGCCCATTCAGCGGCCGATGCTCGGTCGCAAGACCGCCCGCCGGCCGGCGCGGCCAGGGCACGGGCGAGGCCTGCGCCTTGAGTGCCGCCGCGCGGGCATGCCGCGCGAAAAATTCCAACCGCCGGCACGGTGAGGCCAAGCGGCGGCATTGGAGCCCGGACCGGCAACTGTGCGCACGAGGACGAGCCATGAACACGGCGATCTGGGCCCTGGCCGCCGGCGTTGTCTGCATCACGGCATTTGCCGCCCCCGCGCCCGCCCAGGACTGGCCGCAAAGGCCGATCCGCATCATCGTCTCGTTTGGTGCCGGCGGCGGCGCCGACATCATCAGCCGCATTCTCGGGCAGACGATGCAGGAACGGCTGGGGCAACCCGTGGTCATCGAGAACCGGCCGGGTGCCGGCGGCACGCTCGGCAACGAGCTCGTCGCCCGGGCCGACAAGGACGGCTACACCCTCGGCATGATGACCGCCGGGCAGATCATCGCCGCCACGATGAAGAAATCGCCGCGCTACGACACGCTGGCGGATTTCGATCCCGTATCGCTGGTGGCGACGGCAAGCCTGCTGATCGTGGCACGGCCGGATTTTCCGGCCGGCACCGTCAAGGACCTGATCGCCGCCGCCAAGTCCGACCCGGGCAGGATCGTGTTTGCCAGCGCCGGCTTCGGCGCGACCCAGCATTTCTCGGCCGAGCTCTTCATGCAGATCGCCGGCGTGAAGATGGTGCACGTGCCCTTCCGCAATTCCCCCGAGGCGATCTCGGCGGTTCTCGGCAGGCAGGTGGACGTGCTGTTCGACACGGTCTCGGCCTTGATCGGGCAGGTGCAATCCGGCGAGCTGAAGGCGCTGGCCGTGACCGGCAAGGACCGGTTTCCGGTGATGCCCAATGTGCCGACGGCCATCGAATCCGGGTTGCTGCCGGGCTACGACGTGACGACGTGGTATGGCGTGTTCGCGCCGCGCGGCACCCCGCCCTCCGTCATTGCCAAGCTCAACAAGACGCTGCTCGACATCCTGGCGGAAGCTCCGGTCCGCCAGCGCCTCGGCAGCGCGGGCGTCGTCGTGCAGGGCTCCACCGCCGAGGCGTTCGGCGCATTCATGGCGGCCGAGTTCGCCCGCTGGAACGCCGTGCGCGAGACGGCCGGCATCGAGCAGCGATGACAGGCTGTCATCCCGGCCTCGGGCGCAGCGCGAGCTGCCAGGGCCAAGACTTGACCCGCGATCGCGTGTGGCGCCGGGTCCGGGAGATTGCGCAGCCTGCCCGGCCCCCGGACCGGGGCGCCATTCTTGGGGGATGACGGGGTGAAGGCCGTTGGCAAAACAAGCGCATGGGAGATGAAGGATGGATGTGCAAGAGCTGCATGACCGCGGACTGAAGCTGCGTGTCGAGTTGTTCGGACGCGAGACCGTGGACCAGCGGATGAGCGCGCTCGGCGATTTTGGCAAACCCCTGCAGCATATCGTCAATGCTTATGCCTATGGCGATGTCTGGAGCCGGCCGGCCCTTCCGCTGGCCACCAAGTCGCTCGCTCTGATCGCCATGATGGCGGCAACCGGCCATTCCAACGAGCTGCGCGTGCATGTGCAGGGTGCCGTGAAGAACGGCTGCAGCGGCGAGGAAATCCAGGAGATCCTCCTGCTCGTCGCCCTGTACTGCGGCATTCCCGCCGCCAATGAGGCGCACCGCATCGCCGCCGACGTCCTGCGCCAGGCACAGCAGGTCTGAGCCTTTCAGGCTATCGAAGGTGTGTCATCCCGGCCGAAGCGCTCACCCCTCGGTGTCATCCCGGCCGAAGCGCAGCGCAGAGCCGGGACCCAGGGGCTACGGGCGCGACGCGCCCCACACCGGTCCGAAGGGCCGGCGGGCACTAAAAAGGACCTTCGTTCCCGTAGGGGAGAGAACGAAGGTCCTAGTGGTGGAGACGGACTCCGTCCTCTGTGACGGAAGCACGGAGCCCTCATTGTCAGAGCCTTTCGGCTCTGTGGGCTGAAGTGTAATGCGATTCGCGCGCTTGCGTTGTGGATCGCACCTTGCACGCGCAGCGAGAGCCTCAGGCGCCCTCGACGATCACGATGTCGATGACGCCGGCGCCCTGGCGCAGCTTGCGCGCCGCCGCATACTCGGGCGAATGCGCATAGGCGCGCGCGGCCTCGAAGCTGGCGAACTCGATCACCACGTTGCGCGCACGGCCCTCTCCCTCGGCCACCTCGATGCGGCCGCCGCGCACGAGCGGGGTGCCGCCGTACTGCTTGATGGCCTCGCTGGCCTTGGCCGCATACTCGGCCCACGCCGCCGGATTGGTGACGTTGGCGCGTGCGATGACATAGGCTTTGGGCATGCTGTTCTCCTGGGTGGGATGCGCTGATGCAAGGCAGGTAGCAAGATCACAGAAGCGGCAGATTTGGAAGTTGATCGTATGCGATACGGCGTCGGCCGGCTGCGGCGCCGACCAGGGATCGATGGTCGCGACATCCCGCCGACGGTCTCCACTCCGGCGCCCTCTTGCGGCGGCCGCTCAGTCGTCAACAGGAGCGGGCGCGCTGCGGCAGGCGGCAAAGAGGTCCAGGCCGGGCTCGTAGGCGCTGGTTTTCACGTCGAGCAGACCGAGCACCGAGTGGAAGAAGTTGTCGTGGCTCACCGGCTCGTGCCGGCGGCGCTCCAGGCACGATGCGTTGACGCGCAGGTCCGCCTGCAGCTTCGGCGACAGCCACATCAGGAAGGGCACGTGCTTCTGCACATCCGGCGCGAACGCATAGGGAAGGCCGTGCAGATAGACATTGCCCTCGCCCAGGGATTCGCCGTGGTCGGAGAAATACATCATGGCCGTGGGCAGGCCCTGCCGGTCCCGTTCCGCCAGCAGCGCAATGAGCTGCGCCAGCACATAGTCGGTATAGACGATGGTGTTGTCGTAGCTATTGACGATCTCCGCGTCCTGGCAGCGGCTGAACTGGCTTTCCTTGCAGGCGGGCCGGAAGCGCTCGAAGGCCGCCGGATAGCGCTTGTAGTAGGCCGGGCCGTGGCTCCCCATCATGTGCAGAACGATAACCCCGTCGCCCGGCATGGCGTCGATCCTGTCCTGCAGGCCGGCCAGCAGGTTCTCGTCGGGCGACTCTGCGAGCTCGAACAGTTTGCGCGTGGCGCCGCCGACGGCCTCCGTGGCTATGCCCTTGCAGACTCCCGCGCAGCCGCCCTGGTTCTCGCGCCACAACACCGAAAATCCGGCGCGCTGGAGGATGTGCAGCAGGCCCTCCTGTCCGGCCGCCTGCCGGTATCCGGCACGGCCCTGGCCGGAAAACATGCACGGCACCGACTGCGCCGTCGCCGTCCCGCAGGAGTGCGCCTGCGTGTAGTAGATGAGCCCGGGCATCTTGCTCAGCAGCGGGTTGGTTTCACGCGCGTAGCCGTTCAGCGAGAAGTTCTTGGCGCGCGCCGTCTCGCCGATGACGAGGACCGTGAGCGTCTTCCTCTTGCGCTCCGCCCAGACCTCAGCCTTGTGCGCATCCTGGCCGTACGGGCGCGGCGCCCTCGCCTTCGCCTCCAGCGTGCCGCGGCTGTAGCTGATGATCGCAGACACATAGTTCAGCGGCGTGAAGATGCGCATCAGCACGCGGTTTTCCCGGAAGAACGACATGGCGGTGCCGGTAAACGGCAGCAGCACCAGCACGATCAGCGCGACGAGCACCGCCGCGGCCTTGGTCTTGAACCACACATCCTGCCAGAACGGGCGATACGATATCGGCAACGCCCACAGCAGAAGCGCCGGCAGGACGCCGAGACCGACGATGTAGAGGATAAGCTTGCCCGTGAGCAGATCGTACGTCTCGCCGGGGTTGGTGTTGGTGACGTTCCTGATCATGTCGGCATCGATGACAATGCCGTACTCGTTGATGAAATAGGCGGCCGCCGCGCTCAGCAGCAGAAGCACGGTGATCCCCGGCTTCAGCAGATAGCGGGGCGTGAAGAGGCTGAAGAACAGCGCCAGCAGACCGAAGCCGACGATCGCCATCGCTGCGATGAACAGCCGCTCATGGGTATCCAGCGGCGCCAGAGCGCTCACGAATTGGTGCCAGAACGCGGCGTTGAAGGCCACGAGGAAGAACACCGACACGCACACGATGGCGATCTCGGAGCGGATCGATGTTTTCGATGTCATGGCCGTGAGACGGGTGCCGGTTGATCCACGCGGCAGGGCATCAACGACGTGCCTTGAGCTCGGCTGCGCCCGTCTATAGTCGGGGTATCCGTGTCGGGAAAAAGGCAGCCGGCCGGTCTATAAAGACCTTTGCCGGATTAAATTTTACGGTGTGCTCTCCGGGCCTTGGAGCCGGCCGCGCACAGACTTGGTAAATAGGCGAGCAGGGGCTGATCAGCCCGGCGGCCCCAGCGACCGCATGGCCAGCGCCTCCTCGATGGCCTGCACGAAGTCCTCCGCCGCCTTGCCGGGGTCGGGCGCCGAGGTGATGGGCCGGCCGACCACGATGAAATCGGCGCCGGCGGCGATGGCGACCTGCGGCGTGGCAATGCGCGACTGGTCGCCGGCGGCGTCCGTCGGCAAGCGGATGCCCGGCGTGACGATGGCGATGCCGGGGCCCACGGCATCGCGCACCTGCGCCGCTTCCAGGCCCGAGGCGACCACGCCGTCGCAGCCCGCCGCCCGCGCGATCTTGGCGCGGCGGGCAACCAGGTCCTCCACGCCACCCGCCTGTCCCTGCTCGGCCAGATCGCCGGCATCGAGGTTGGTCAGCACGGTGACGGCCAGGATCTTGAGGCCCGTTCCCGCCTTGCCCGCCACCGCCGCGCCGAGCGTCTTGCTGTCGTGTCCATGCACGGTCAGGAACGTCGCGCCGGTGCCGGCGGCGCTGCGCGTGGCCCGCTCGACGGTGTTGCCGATATCGAGCAGCTTCATGTCGAGGAAGACCTGCTTGCCCTGTCCGGCAAGCTCGCGCGCCAGCTCGAGCCCGCCGGTCATGACGAGCTCCAGCCCGATCTTGTAGAAGGTCACCGCCGGCCCGGCCTTCGCCACGAAGGCGCGCGCCGCCGCCACGCTCGGCAGGTCGAGCGCCACAATCAGCCGGTCGCGTGCGGGGATGCTCGCCAAGCGGCCTCTCCAGGGTTCCTGGCGCGAGGTTTCGGCCGCGTCGGAGACGGCGTCAAGCCGCATTTTGGCTCGGGCATGAAAATCCCCTGCGCGGCCCCGATTCGCGCGTTGAAAAGAGTTGCCGATGCCGGCCATCCGGCGTCCCGGGAAGCGATGGGCGCGCTCATGCCGGCGGCCGCTCTTGCCTCTCTGCACGCAATCAGACGACAATCGCGCCACACATGCGATCCGCAATCCCTCAACGTGCGACATGGGCCGTCGATGCATTGGCGGTCGCCACGACGGATCTGATCCTCGAGATCGGCTGCGGCAGGGGCCTGGCAATCAGCCTCGTCGCCACCCGTCTGCGCACCGGCCAGGTGACTGGCCTCGACCGGTCCCACATCGCCATCGCCGCCGCGCAAAGGGCAAATGCGGCGCACACGCGATCGGGACGCGCCCGCCTGCTCCACGCCGCGCTTGCCGATGCGCCGCTCGATGGTCCCTTCGACAAGATCTTTGCCATCAACGTGAACGTCTTCTGGCTGCAGCCGGCGCCGGCGCTGGCGGCGGTCCGGCGCGTGCTTGCGCCGCGCGGACGACTGCATCTCTTCTACGAGCCGCCATCACCAGCGCAGATCGAGCAGCTGGCGGCGCGCTGCACCGGGTTCCTGCAGGCTGCGGGGTTCCGGATCGTGGACGAGCAGCGCGCCGATCTCGGTGCGGCGCGCGGTCTTCACATCGCCGCAACGCCATCCGGCAGAAAGCTTGGATCGCCGCCGAGCCGCGCTTAGAGCGCGATCGTTGCATATGGAAGCGCAGCTTCCCATTGCAACGTGAATCGCACTCTCAGCAACTGATGCAGAGCAGGAGCCACGCTTCGGCCGAGGCCCTCGCTCTTGTGGCAAGATGCTTCAATCCGAAGCGATCCTGCTCTGGAGTCTTTCCGGTTGAGGCTGCCTCGCGGAGGCTTCGCCAACCCCGTGCTGAGCCCTGAGCCTGCCGAAGGGTCGAAGCACGATTTTGGTGGGCGCAGCCCGTCCTTCGACAAGCTCAGGACGTGGGCGAGCCCGCGGTTCGGTCAGTCCACCAAGGACGGGAAGGATCCTAATCCGGCCGGGTGCGCTCGCGAATGGCCTGCACGCGGTCGTAGATGTGCTGGCGCCAGTGGGCGACGTGCTTGGTGAATCGCGCCTGCGATGCCTCGTCTGCGCCGCCGGCCTGGGTGCGGCAGGCCTCCAGCGCCTCGATCGCCCACCTGGCCACGGCGGCATCGTCGATATCGCCGGCCGCCGGATCCTCGTTGACGACGAGCGCCGCCCGCGCGTTGACCCATGTCTCGAGCCGGCCGTCGAGGCAGGCCTGGAACGGGGTGGCGCGCTCGAAGATCGACGCCGCGCTCACCGATGCCACCATGGCCGTGAAGAGCGCCGCACAGGTGAAGAGGACGCTCCGCGGGCGCCGGCAGACGACGCGCATCATGATCTCTCGTCTGGCGTGGACGCCCCGCAAGGGGCACGACTCTGGCGCGCACTATAGTGATGCAGGACGCCGCCGCCGTGCGGCGGATGGTCAGTGCGGCCTGCCGGCCACGGCAGCGGCGCAATCGGCGTCGGCCCGGATTGCGCCCGACCGGATCAATCCGCGCGCACCCGCTGCCGCACGGACTGCGCGACGCTGTAGATATGCTCGCGCCAATGCGCCATGTGCTGCGAGAAGCGCTGCTCGGAGGTCTGGTTGCCGCGGCCGACCTCCTCCTCGCAGCCCTGCAGCGCGGCCACGGCCCACAGCGCCACGTCCATGTCGTCGATCTCTGCGGCCGCCGGGTCCTCGTTCAGCACCAGCGCCGCCTTGGCGTTGATCCAGTCGTTCAGCCGCTGCTCGAGGCACGCTTCGAAGGTGCCGCGCGTGTCCCATCTGACGCTCGCCGCGCCCGGTGCTGTCGCCGCCGCCAGCACGATCATGCTCGCCAAGACGGCACATCGCCCGTGCCTGGCCTTGTGTGTGGGCTCGCGCCTGGACCGGCTACGCCGCATACGATTTGCCCCTCGCAAGATTTGCCGCTCTCAAGATTTGCCGCTCTCAAGACCTGGGCGGGCAACGCCGCCCGCGCTCACGACCCGATATCCCGCCCCACCCAGGCGACCGGGCCGCCATCGCGGCCATCACGACGCCCGAAATTGCGGCGGCTGTCGCGGCGAAAGATTGAGGCTGTTGATAGAGCAGGCGCCGGCCCGGGCCGCCGCAGACGGCTCGCCAAAAAGCCTCGCGGCGCGACGCAGCCGGCGCCGTCATAAGACGCTGGATAAGACGCCGGTCAGGGTGCCTTGCCCTCGAAGAACTCCTTCACCCTCGTGAAGAAGCCCGCGGACTGGGGCGAGGTCTCGCCGTTGCTCTCGCGCTCGAAGGATTCCAGCAGTTCGCGCTGCTTGCGTGTGAGGTTCTTGGGCGTCTCCACCTCGACCTGGATGTACATGTCGCCCGTGACCTTGGAGCGGAGCACCGGCATGCCCTTGCCCTTGAGGCGGAACTGCTTGCCGCTTTCGGTGCCTTCCGGCACCTTCACGCGCGTCATCTCCCCATCAATGGTCGGCACGTCGAGCTGCCCGCCCAGCGCCGCCGTCGTCATCGAGATCGGCACGCGGCAGAAGATGTCGGCGCCGTCGCGCTGGAAGAACTCGTGCGGCTTGATCGACAGGAAGATGTAGAGATCGCCGGCCGGGCCGCCGCGCAGGCCGGCCTCGCCTTCGCCGGCGAGCCTGATCTTGGTGCCGTCCTCCACGCCGGCGGGAATGTTCACCGACAGCGTGCGCTCCTTCATCACCCGGCCGGCGCCATGGCAGGGCTCGCAGGGGTCGTTGATGATCTCGCCGCGGCCCTGGCATCCCGGGCAGGTGCGC
Source organism: Hyphomonadaceae bacterium (assembly GCA_019747815.1). Taxonomy (GTDB): domain Bacteria; phylum Pseudomonadota; class Alphaproteobacteria; order Rhizobiales; family Hyphomicrobiaceae; genus AWTP1-13. The sequence continues at coordinate 20,546 of JAIEQJ010000022.1, read as the reverse complement.
TCGATGGTGAAGAATCCCTGCGTTGCGCGCACCTTGCCGTGGCCGCCGCAGGTCGGACATGCGCTGGGCCGCGTGCCGCCCTTGGCGCCGGTGCCTGTGCACGTCGTGCAGGTCACGCTGGTGGGCACGCGGATCTGCGCCGTCTTGCCCGCATAGGCCTCCGGCAGGGTGATGTCCATGTTGTAGCGCAGATCGGCACCGCGCTCGCGCCCCGAGCGCTGACGCCCGCGCCGCCCCCCCATGAACTCGCCGAACAGATCATCGAAGATGTCCGACATGGACGAGGCGAAATCAGGCCCGAAGCCGTGACCGCGGCCGCCGCCCTCGAACGCGGCATGGCCCATATGGTCGTAGGCGGCGCGCTTCTGCGGGTCCTTGAGAACCTCGTAGGCCTCGTTCAGCTCCTTGAACTTGTGCTCGGCGGTCTTGTCGCCGCCGTTGGCGTCGGGATGGCAGTCCTTAGCGAGCCGGCGGAAGGCCGACTTGATCGCCTGCTCGTTCACCCCCCTGGTGAGCCCCAGGACTTCGTAATAGCAGCGCTTGGCCATGAGCCTAGGTCCAGTCTTAAGTCCTGCCGCGGGGTGGCCGCGTGTTGCCCGCGGACATGATGCGGCCCTCGCCTACCGGCTCAGCAGAATATTGGAAGCCTCTGCCGGTTGGTCGAGGGCCTGCATGATCGAGCACCTTCCCCCTAGGAATATGCCTACGCCGATTTCTTCTTGTCGTCCTTGACTTCCTCGAAGTCGGCGTCGACGACGTTGTCGCCCGAGCTGTTCGGCTTGGGCCCGGCGGATGCGCCTCCCGCTTCGGTATCGCCGGCGGCGCCGGCCGCCGCCTGGCCGCCATAGAGCGCTTCGCCAAGCTTCATGGCCGCCTGCGCCAGGGCCGTCGACTTGGCCTTGATCTCATCGAGACTGTCGGCACTGATGGCGGTCTTGAGATTGGCAATCGCCGTCTCGATCGCCGTCTTGTCCGCAGCCGTAACCTTCTCGCCCAGCTCCTTGACCGACTTCTCGGTGGAGTGGATGAGCGCGTCGGCACCGTTGCGGGCCTCGACCAGCTCGCGCTTCTTCTTGTCCTCTTCCTTGAAGCGGTCGGCCTCCTCGGTCATCCGCTTGATATCGGCATCGGAGAGGCCGCCTGAGGCCTGGATGCGGATCGACTGCTCCTTGCTCGTGGCCTTGTCCTTGGCCGACACGTGCACGATGCCGTTGGCGTCGATGTCGAAGGTGACCTCGATCTGCGGCATGCCGCGAGGTGCCGGCGGAATGCCGACGAGATCGAACTGGCCCAAGAGCTTGTTGTCGGCCGCCATCTCGCGCTCGCCCTGCGAGACGCGGATCGTGACCGCGCTCTGCCCGTCCTCGGCCGTGGAGAACACCTGGCTCTTCTTGGTCGGGATGGTCGTGTTGCGCTCGATCAGGCGCGTGAACACGCCGCCCAGCGTCTCGATGCCGAGCGACAGCGGCGTCACGTCGAGCAGCAGGACGTCCTTGACGTCGCCCTTCAGCACGCCGCCCTGGATGGCCGCGCCCACCGCCACCACCTCGTCGGGGTTGACGCCCTTGTGCGGCTCCTTGCCGAACAACTCCTTGACGACGTGCTGCACCTTGGGCATGCGCGTCATGCCGCCGACCAGCACCACCTCGCCGATGTCCGCGGCCTTGAGGCCGGCGTCCCTCAGCGCCTGATGGCACGGCCCCCTGGTCCTCTCGATCAGGTCATCGACCAGGCTTTCGAGCTTGGCGCGGGTCAGCTTCATCGTCAGATGCAGCGGCGACTGCGTCTGCGGATTCATGCTGATGAAGGGCAGGTTGATCTCGGTCTGCTGCGAGGAGGAGAGCTCGATCTTGGCCTTCTCCGCGGCCTCCTTCAGACGCTGCAGGGCAAGCTTGTCGCCCCTCAGATCGATCTGGTTCTCCTTCTTGAACTCGCTGGCGAGATATTCGACGAGACGCATGTCGAAATCCTCGCCGCCGAGGAACGTGTCGCCGTTGGTCGACTTCACCTCGAACACGCCATCGCCGATCTCGAGGATGGAAATGTCGAAGGTGCCGCCGCCCAGATCGTAGACGGCGATGGTGCTCGACTTGTTCTTCTTGTCGAGGCCGTAGGCCAGCGCCGCCGCGGTCGGCTCATTGATGATGCGCAGCACTTCCAGGCCGGCGATCTTGCCGGCATCCTTGGTGGCCTGGCGCTGGGCGTCGTTGAAATAGGCCGGAACCGTGATCACGGCCTCCTTGACGGGCTCGCCGAGCTTGGCCTCTGCCGTCTCCTTCATCTTCTGCAGGATGAAGGCCGAAATCTGCGCCGGCGAGTATTGCTTGCCCTGCGCCTCGACCCAGGCGTCGCCGTTGGGGCCCTTGATGATCTTGTAGGGGACGAGACCCTTGTCCTTCTCCACCATCGGGTCGTCGTAGCGCCGTCCGATGAGGCGCTTGATGGCAAACAGGGTGTTGACCGGATTGGTTACCGCCTGGCGCTTGGCCGGCAGGCCGACGAGGCGCTCGCCATCGCCGGTAAAGGCCACAATCGAGGGGGTGGTATTGGCACCTTCGGAGTTCTCGAGAACGTGGGGCTTGCCGCCCTCCATGACGGCGACGCACGAGTTGGTGGTGCCGAGATCGATCCCAATGACTTTGGCCATGCGTTTGTATCCTCTCTCTTGCGGCAGACCGTCCGGACCCAATTGAATCGGCGCCCGGCGTTCCCTCGAAGGCCCCCATGACCTGCTCGGGAAACGGTCCCCTAGAGCTGCTGTGGTTGTCTGGCGTTATATAGTAGGGGGTCCGGAGGGCTGCAACCGGCCGAATCCAAGTCTAGGACGCAATTCTGACGGAAGTTGTTGATCACGGCGCAACAGCCGCAAAGAGTTTGCTGCATGTCCAACTGGCGGCATTTGGCCGGCTTCTTGAGCGCCGATCAGCAGGCCGCGCTGGTGTCCGATATCAGGACGATCATTGCCGGCGCTCCTCTGTTTCCGCCTGCCATGCCCCGCACCGGCAGGCCCTTTTCCGTCCGCATGACCAACTGCGGCACGCTCGGCTGGGTGTCCGATGCGGTGGGCGGCTACCGCTATCAGGCGACGCACCCGGTTACGGGGCGGCCCTGGCCGCCAATGCCGAGTGCGCTGGTCAGGTTATGGGACGATGTTGCCGGCTATGCCGCCCATCCCGAGGCTTGTCTCGTCAACTACTATGCCCCGACAGCCAAAATGGGCTCCCATCGGGACGAGGACGAGGCCGACAAGGCGGCGCCGGTCGTTTCCATCTCGCTGGGCGATGATGCGATGTTCCACGTGGGCGGCTTGCGGCGCAGCGACCCCAAGCAGCGGCTCGTCCTCAAGTCCGGCGATGTGTTCGTTCTGGGCGGCGCGGCCCGTCTTGCCTATCACGGCATCGACCGCATTCACGCCGGCACCTGCGACCTTCTGCCGGAAGGCGGCCGCTTCAATCTCACGCTGCGGCGGGTGAGGCTGCCGTAGGCGGTGCGCCTCTTGCCCCTTGCGCCGGCGCGACTGGCTGGAGCCCTTCCGTCCTCGGTGGAACGACCAAGCCGCGGGCTCGCCCTCGTCCTGAGCCGCATCCTCCACCCTCGTCCTGAGCTCGTCGAAGGACGGGCTGCGCCCACCAACGTTCGTGGTTCGACCCTTCGGCAGGCTCAGGGCTCACCACGGGGTCGGCGAAACCGTCCGCGAGGCAGCCTCAACCGGAAGGACTTTAGCCGTGCGCGTTGCGGAACGCGCGGGTGAAGGCGTGCGAGGCGGCGGCCACCGCCGGCAGCGAGTAGCCGCCTTCCTGGACGATCAGCGTCGGCAGCCCGAGCCGGCCGTAGAGCTCGCCGATGCGGGCGTAGGCATCGGTGGTCACCGCCAGCTTCGATAGCGGATCATCGCGGTGCGCATCCCAGCCGGCGGAGAGGATGAGCGCATCTGCCCCGAACGACCGGGCTCTCTCGCACAGCCTGACGTTGGCGGCCATGAACGCCGCGTCGTCCGCCCCGAACGGCAGCGGCAGGTTCATATTCGCGCCTTCGCCCGCTCCCGTGCCCGTCTCGTCGGCATAGCCGGCAAAGTGGGGATAGTAGGCCGACGGGTCGGTGTGCACGGAGCCGTAGAACACGTCGCCGCGGGCGTAGAAGATCGCCTGGGTGCCGTCGCCGTGATGGGTGTCGAAGTCGATGATGGCGATGCGCGGGAACTTTGGCGCCAGCACCTCGGCCGCAACGGCGGCGTTGTTGAGGTAGCAGAAGCCCGAGCAGCGGTCGGCATAGGCATGATGCCCCGGCGGGCGGCACAGCGAGAAGGCCGCCGCGGCGCCCGCAAGAACATCCCTGGCTCCCGCAATGGCCGTCTGGGCCGAGGCATACGCGGCAGGAAAGGTGCCCTCCATGGTCGCGCACGACATATCGCCCATATACCAGCCCGCACGCCCGATGATGCCGGTGACGCGCGGTGGGCCGCGGTCGGCGTAGGCGAGCGAGGCCCCGCGGTAGGGATGCACGTTGGGCAGCACCTCGGGCCCGTGGTTGGGCAGCTCCATGAACCGCGCGTAGGCTTCCTCGAGGAAAGCAATGTAGTGCCCGGCGTGCACCTTCAGGATCGGCGCACGGCCATGGTCCCCGGGCTCGGCACGCTCCAGCCCCACGCTCTCCAGCGCGGCGATCAGCGTCGTTGCGCGATCGGGGGTCTCGAACGGATCGACGATGCGGCCGTGCACCATGTACTGCTTGGGGCTATGCGCGAGCTGCGTCGCGGTGAAGAACAGCTTCATGGCTCGTCCCGTGGATCCGGCAGATGGGTCCGGCGTGTCCACCCGCCATGTGTGGGCGGCGGCGCCCTCGGTGCAAGGATTTTGTTGGCTGCCATCGACGGGGCTCGATGGGCTGCGGCGGATGGCAGGTGAGCGCCCGGCGACTTCCGGCGGGGCAACCCGGCGTGGTATCCTGTCCGTCATGTTCACAGGCATCATCACGGACGTCGGCGAGGTGGCCGCGCGGGAGGGCGGGCGGTTTGTCATCCGCTGCGGCTATGCGGCAGACGGCATCGCCATCGGCGCCTCGATTGCCTGTGACGGCGCCTGTCTGACGGCCACCCGTGTCGACCCGTCCGGTGCCGGCAGCACCTTTGCCGTCGACGTCTCCAATGAGACGCTCGCCAGGACCACGCTCGATGACTGGCGGCCGGGCCGGCGCATCAACCTGGAGCGCGCCCTGAAGGCGGGCGATGAGCTGGGCGGCCATATCGTGGCCGGGCATGTGGACGGTGTGGGCCGGGTCGTCGACATCAGGCCCGACGGCCCGTCTCGCCGCTGCACGGTCGAGGTCCCCGCCGAGCTTGCCCCCTACATTGCGCCCAAGGGCTCGATCACCCTTGACGGCATCTCGCTGACGGTCAACGAAGTGAAGGAAACTTTATTTGGAATCAATATTGTGCCTCACACCTTGACCCACACGACCCTGGCAGCCAAAAAGCCCGGCGACAGGGTCAACCTCGAAGTGGATATCCTTGCGCGCTACGTGGCGCGCCAGCTGGAGTTGCGGCGGTGAACACGAACCTGCAGCGGGTGGCCTATGCCGAGGGGAAGGGCTTTCTTTCCCCGATCGACGAGATTCTGGAGGACCTGCGCAACGGGCGCATGATCATCCTGGTCGACGCTGAGGATCGCGAGAATGAGGGTGACCTTGTGGTGCCGGCGCAGATGGCGACCCCCGACGCCATCAATTTCATGGCCAAGCACGGGCGCGGCCTCATCTGCCTGTCGCTGACGCGCCAGCGTGCCGACCAGTTGCGGCTGGAGTACATGGCCCGTCAGAACGAGGCGCGCAAGCGCACCGCCTTTACCGTCTCGATCGAGGCGCGCGAGGGCGTGGCGACGGGGATTTCCGCCCACGACCGGGCGCGCACCATCGCCACCGCCATCGACCCGACCAAGGACTTCAGCGACATCGTCTCGCCCGGCCACGTGTTCCCGCTGATCGCGCGCGAGGGCGGCGTGCTGGTCCGCGCCGGACACACGGAGGCGAGCGTCGATCTGGCGCGGCTGGCCGGCCTCTACCCCGCCGGCGTGATCTGCGAGATCATGAACGACGACGGCACCATGGCGCGCATGCCCGATCTCGTCGCCTTCGCCCAGCGGCACGCGCTCAAGATCGGCACCATCGAGGATCTGATCGGCTACCGGCTCAAGCACGACCGCATCGTGCGCCGCGTTGCCAAATCGACCCTCGACAGCGCCTTCGGCGGTCGGTTCGATCTGCATGTGTACGAGACGACGGTCGAGCCGGTCGAGCACCTAGCCTTGGTGATGGGTGATCTTGAGGCCCCCGGTCCGGTCCTGGTGCGCGTGCATGCGGTGAACGCGCTTGCGGATCTGCTGGCGATGGGCGGCGAAGGCGCCAAGGGGTCTCTGATCGAGAAGTCGATGCGCGCCATCGCCCAGGAGGGGCGGGGCGTCATCGTCCTGATCCGCGACTTGCGCCCCAAGTCCGTGTCGGAGTGGCTGGCGCAAAGTGCAGAACGCAAGCGTCCGCGCAAGGCCGACAACGAGCGTCGCCAGGTCGAGATCGGCATCGGCTCGCAGATCCTGCGCGACCTGGGCGTCAGCGACATGGTGCTGCTGTCGAATGCGCCGCCCTCGCGCTATGTGGGCCTGGAGGCGTTCGGGCTGCGCATCGTCGGCCAGCGCAAGATCGGATAGGGCGATGGCTGGCCGGGGACAGCAAGCATCGCAGGCCCCTCCCCGGCAGGGGGCGGGGGCGCGCATCCTCATCATCGATGCGCCGTACTATGCGCACATCTCCGGCGAGCTGCTGGCCGGCGCGATGGCGGAGGTGGATGCGGCCGGCGCCACGGCCGAGCACGTGGTCGTGCCGGGCGCACTGGAGATCCCGCTGGCCCTTGCGCAGGCGGTGGCCGCCGGGCGCATTCCCCGCGGCTCGCACAGGACCGGCTTTGACGGCTGCGTCGCGCTGGGCTGCGTCATCCGCGGCGCGACCACGCACTACGATACGGTCTGCACCAACACCAATCACTGGCTGATGGACATCGCCACCCGCCACGCCATTCCGCTCGGCAATGCGATCCTGACGGTGGAAACCGAGGCCCAGGCACTGGAGCGCGCACGCGGCGGCCGGCAGGGCAAGGGCGCCGATGCCGTGCGCGCGTGCCTGGCGCTGATCGAGCATGCCCGCGCCTTCACCAAGGACAGGGTATGAGCAAGACATCGCGCGCCGCCCGCGCCAACAACGGCCTCTCGCGCAGCCGGGCACGGCTTGCCGCCGTCCAGGCGCTGTACCAGATGGACATGGCCGAGACCGATCTCAACGAGGTGATCGACGAGTTCAAGACGCATCGGCTATGCACTGACGCCGACGACGATGCTGTTGCCGGTGCCGATGCTGAGCACTTTGCCCAGGTGCTCAACGGCGTCGTGAAGCGTCAGCTCGAGCTGGACCCCATGATCGATCAGCAGCTCGCCACGGGCTGGAGGCTGGTGCGCGTGGACGCCATTCTCCGCGCCATTCTCCGCGCCGGCGGCTTCGAGCTGCTGGAGCTGTCGGACATTCCCGCCCGCGTTGTCATCAGCGAGTATATCGACGTCGCGCGCGCCTTCTTCGAAAGCGAGGAGCCCCGGGTGGTCAACGGCGTCCTCGATCAGATGGCGCGCAAGCTGAGGCCGGGCGAGCTTCCCGAGCGCGCGTGACGGCGCCAGGCAAGCGCAACACATTTCGGGTCGCGCCGGACCGGCAGATGAGGCCCCACAGCCATGGATAGAAGAGCTCCACCAGATGCGGTCGTGTCCGGCGAGGAGGCGATCATTGCCTTGCTGGCGCCGCTGACGCAGGGCAGCCCCGGCGCCTTTGGCCTCAAGGACGACTGCGCGCTGCTGGCGCCGCCCCCAGACACCGAGCTTGTGCTCAAGACCGATCCGGTCGCCGAGGGCATCCACTTCCTGCCCGGCGATTCGCCGCAGGACGTCGCCTGGAAGGCGCTGGCCGTCAACGTGTCGGACCTTGCCGCCAAGGGGGCGGCCCCGCTTGGCTACCTGATGGCCGTGTCGTTTCCCGCAGCGCCCACCGTCGGCTGGATGACGGGCTTTGTCGAAGGGCTGCAGGCGGCGCAGACCTGGTTTGGCTGCCACCTCATGGGCGGCGACACGGATCGCCGGCCGGGGCCGCTGACGATTGCCATCACCGCCATCGGCTCGGTGCCACGGGGCCGGATGGTGCCGCGCACAACGGCCCAGGCCGGGGACGCGCTGTTCGTCTCCGGCACCATCGGTGATGCGGGGCTCGGCCTGCAGCTCGCCAAGACCGCGGCCCTGGAGACGGCGTGGGGGCTGTCCGACGCCGAGGCCAGCTATCTGCGCCAACGCTACCGGCGCCCCCAGCCGCGGCTGGGGCTGGCTGCGGCGCTGCGCCAATACGCGTCGGCGGCCATGGACATATCGGATGGCCTTATCAAGGACCTGGAGCGGATGGGACGAGCTTCGGGCGTTGCAAGCCGCCTGGTCGCTGCCGACGTGCCCCTGTCCAACCCGGCCCGCAGGGTCATGGCACGGGCTCCGGAGCGCCTCGCAGAGTTGCTGACCGCTGGAGACGACTACGAGGTGCTGGCCACGGTTCCGCAGGACAAGGCCCGCCTGTTCGCAGCCGCAGCAAAGGCCGCGGGAATCGCCGTGACCGAGATCGGCGGCATGCTGCCGGGACCGCCGGTGCTCTCCATTGCAGGCCCGAGCGGCGGGCCTTTGGCCCTGCCGGAACGCACCGGGTGGGACCACTTCTGATGCGGCATTCGGTTATGCTCGCTCGTGTTGCAACGACTTCGGACATTTGGCATGGTCCGGCCGCGAATCCGGCACTCGGGTGCGGGTTGAGGCGCGACTGGTGGGCATTCCAGCCGGCGCATATTTGTGCTTGCGGCGTGGCACCGCCAAAATGAGGGGACGACCATGGATACGGTGATCTGGGCAATCATTCTTTGTGGATTGCTGTCGATTGTCTACGGCGCCTACACGGTCCGCGCCCTGATGGCGGCCGACACGGGCACGCCGCGCATGCGCGAGATTGCCGCCGCCATTCAGGAGGGTGCGCAGGCCTACCTGGCGCGCCAGTATACGACGATTGCCGTCGTGGGCGCGGCGGTGTTCGTGCTGATCGGCCTGCTGCTGGGCTGGCCCGTGGCTCTCGGCTTCCTGATCGGTGCCGTTCTGTCCGGCTCGGCCGGCTACATCGGCATGCTGGTCTCGGTGCGCGCCAACATTCGCACCGCCCAGGCCGCCACCCGCTCGCTCGGCGACGGTCTATCGACGGCATTTCGTGCCGGCGCGGTGACGGGCCTGCTGGTGGCCGGACTGGCGCTGCTGGGTGTTGCCGTCTACTTCAAAGTTCTGACCAGCGGCCTGGGACATGCACCAACCAGCCGCACGGTCGTTGACGCCCTGGTGGCGCTCGGGTTCGGCGCGTCGCTCATATCGATCTTCGCGCGCCTCGGCGGCGGCATCTTCACCAAGGGTGCGGACGTCGGCGGCGATCTCGTCGGCAAGGTCGAAGCCGGCATTCCCGAAGACGATCCGCGCAACCCAGCCACCATTGCCGACAACGTCGGCGACAATGTCGGTGACTGCGCCGGCATGGCCGCCGACCTGTTCGAAACCTATGCCGTGACCGTGGTGGCCACCATGGTCCTGGCGGTGATCTATTTCACGGGGCAGCCCGTCATCAACAGCCTGATGATCTATCCGCTTGCGGTCTGTGCCGTGGGCGTCGTGACCTCGATCATCGGCACGTTCTTCGTTCGCCTCGGCGCCAACCAGTCGATCATGGGCGCGCTCTACAAGGGTTTCATCGCCACCGGCGTGCTCTCGGTGATCGCGCTTTGGCCGGTCACCGACTACCTGCTCGGCATGGGCACGCGGTTCTCGGCGCGCGGGCTCACCTTCACCGGGCTCGATCTGTTCTGGTGCGGCGTCGTGGGCCTGGCCGTGACCGCGCTCATCATCGTCGTGACCGAATACTACACCGGCACCAACTACCGCCCGGTGCAGTCCATCGCCAAGGCATCGCAGACCGGGCACGGCACCAACGTGATCCAGGGTCTCGCGGTGTCGCTGGAGGCGACGGCTCTGCCGGCGCTGATCATCGTCGCCGGCATCATCATCGCCTTCTCCCTCGCCGGCCTGTTCGGCATCGCCATCGCCGTGACGGCCATGCTCTCGCTTGCTGGCGTGGTGGTCGCGCTCGACGCCTTCGGGCCCGTGACCGACAACGCCGGCGGCATCGCCGAGATGGCCGGCCTTCCCAAGGACATCCGCAAGACCACCGACGCTTTGGATGCCGTCGGCAACACCACCAAGGCCGTCACCAAGGGCTATGCCATCGGCTCCGCAGGCCTCGGCGCGCTTGTACTGTTTGCCGCCTACAACGAGGACCTGAAATTCTTTGTCACCCAGGCGAAGCCTGGCTCCATCTTCCACGGCCTGAATGTCGACGGGCTCTTCTCGCTCAGCAATCCCTACGTCGTCGTCGGCCTCTTCTTCGGCGGCCTGCTGCCGTACTTGTTCGGTGGCATGACGATGACCGCAGTCGGCCGGGCGGCGAGTTCCATCGTTGAGGAGGTGCGCCGCCAGTTCAAGGCCAAGCCCGGCATCATGCAGGGCACCGAGAAGCCGGACTACGCACGCGCGGTGGACATGCTTACACGCGCTGCCATCAAGGAGATGATCGTACCCTCGCTGCTGCCTGTGCTCTCACCGATCGTCTGCTTCTATGTGGTGAAATGGATCGCGGGCCCGGGCAATGCCTTTGCCGCGCTCGGCGCCATGCTGCTCGGCGTGATCGTGACCGGCTTGTTCGTGGCGATCTCGATGACGGCCGGCGGCGGCGCCTGGGACAACGCCAAGAAGTACATCGAGGACGGTCACTACGGCGGCAAGGGCTCGGAGGCGCACAAGGCGGCCGTGACCGGCGATACCGTCGGCGATCCCTACAAGGATACGGCCGGCCCAGCCGTCAACCCGATGATCAAGATCACCAACATCGTCGCGCTGCTGCTGCTGGCCGTGCTGGCGCACTAGACGAGCACGGCAATGCTCTGATCCGGCCTTTTTCAAGGCCGGATCAATCAAGGCCGGATCAGTCTAGGCCGAATTGCTTGGTTCCGAGATTGCGGAACAGCGCTTTCAGGACGCCCTCGTCTCGCGCCGGTGCAGACGCCGTCTGCTGCTTCACGTAATCGAACACCTTGCCGTCCTTCAGTCCGTACTGGGCGACGCGATCGACGGAGCCAAGCGGATTGAAGTAGACCGCCAGAACCTTGCGGTCTTTTTCGACCGGCTTGAAGAAAGAGGTCTGCCCGGAGGTGCTGGAAATGTAGTAGAAGGCCGTGCCCGAGCCGACGGTCGCCGTTGTGGTCGGCGTACCGAGCGTGGTCCTCACCTGGTCCTGGCTCATGCCGGATGAGACCTGTTGCACCTCACTGTCCTGGAAATGGTGGCCGTGCCTTGTTACCGTCTCTGAGCAGGCAGCCAGCATCGCGCCGGCCAACGCCACGGCGCACAACCCGCGGATCGGCCGCGCCGGCACAGAAAGCCTGCGTTCTGTCACGCTCCCATTCCCCCTGCGACGCATGCCGGACCACAAGCGCATATTCAAGACTCCCCCGGAGAATCGGCCGGAGCCGTCCTTTGTTCACCGGCTATCGCAGCATCGGACGATTTGCAATCCAGCACCCGGCCACCTCCACCCTCGGCCCTCACGGCCCGGTTGAGCTTAGCATTGGAAGACAACGATGTTGGCTTGGCTAAGGCAACGGGCGCATCGGCGCCGGACAGCACGCTCCCTTTATGGCTCGATTGTGACACAGGCCCGGAGCCCGGGCCTGTATGCGGGCTGGGGCGTCCCCGATACCCCGGAAGGGCGGTTTGAGATCATCGCCTTGCACTTGGTCCTCATCCTGCGCCGCCTGGCCCTGGAGGGTGACCAGGGGGCCGCGCTCGGACAGGCCTTGACGGAGGTCTTTGTCGTGGACCTTGATGATACGCTGCGCGAGATGACCGTTGGTGACCTGGCCGTGCCCCGCCACGTCAAGCATGCCGTTGCAGCCCTGCACGACCGGTATTCGACCTACGGCCGTGCTTTGCAGCAGAACGAGCTGCTGCCGGCAGCCGTCGAGGCCCGACTAGCAACCTTGAGCGGAGCCGGGGGCTTGGACGTTGCCGAGATCTGCGCGTACATAACACAGACCGCACGCGCGCTTGAGCTTCAGCCCGGCGTCCGCATACTTGGCGGGGACCTCGAATGGCCGCAGATCCGCATGCCGTAGAGGTGATCTGATCGTTGCGGGTTGATGGAGGCAACCGTGACCGAAGAGTTCGGCTGGGACCATGCCATTCAGGATATCCCCGAGACAGGGCTGCAGGTGGAGCGGGCAGCCTCCCCGGAGGAGCGCGAAGGCATAGCTCGCGCTCTGGACCTCCTGGCGTGCTCCAGCTTGACGGCCCGCTATACCCTTTCGCCCCGCGGCGAAGGGCACTTCCGCCTCACCGGCACGCTCAAGGCGCTCATCGAGCAGTCCTGCGTGGTGACCCTGGAACCGCTGACCAGCGAGATCGCCGAGAGCTTCAGTGTGGACTACTGGCCGGAGACGGAAATACCGGCCCCGAGCGGCGGCGTTGTCGATGTGCACGACGAGCCTGATCTGGAGCCCATCGTGGCGGGCCGGATCAAGGTCGGGCGCGTGATCTTCGAATCCCTGGCGAACGCCATCGATCTGTTCCCCAGAAAACCCGGGGTAACGTTCGAGGCACCGCAATCACCGCCCGACCAGGGCGGGGCCAGCAAATCCGATGGTCCGTTCGCGGCGCTGGCGAAGGTCAAGGGCAAGCGCTGAGCGGCCTGCGGCGGTGTGCGCCACGGCTATTGGCCGCGGCTTGGCGCGGCGCAGAAAATCTGGTTGTGTCACCCGTACGACCGGCTATGGTCGGGCGTTTTTCGGGGGCATGCGTGGGCGCGGGGCATGATGGACCGGCTCACCCACTGGCAAGTTACGCAGGGCGAAAACGCCATGGCAGCGCCGCGCACGATATCGCTCGACGCTATGGGCGGTGATCAAGGACCCGCGATCGTCGTTCCGGGAGCGGCACTGGCGCTCGTGCGGCACCCGGACGTCAACTTCATTCTGGTTGGCGACCAGGCCCGCATTCAGCCGCATCTGGAGCAGCATCCCGCGCTCGAGGCGCGCTCCCGCATCGTGCACACCGATATCGCCATCGAGATGCAGGACAAGCCGAGCCAGGCCGTGCGGCGCGGCCGCGGCTCCAGCATGTGGCTCGCGCTGGAGGCGGTGCAGAAGGGAGAGGCCGAGGTCGCCGTCTCGGCCGGCAACACCGGTGCCCTCATGGCCATGGCCAAGCTGGTGCTGCGCACCATGCCGGGTATCGAGCGGCCAGTGATCGCCGGTCAGTGGCCGACCGTCGGACACAACAGCATCGTGCTCGACCTGGGGGCCAACATCGGCGCGTCGGCGCGCCAGCTCGCAGACTTTGCCCTCATGGGCGCGGCCATGGCACGCGCCTTGTTCGGCATCGAGCGGCCGCGGGTGGGCCTCCTCAATATCGGCGTGGAGGAGATCAAGGGCATCGAGGAGGTCAGGCAGGCGCACGCCTGGCTCAAGGAGAACGAGCTGCCCATCGACTACCGCGGCTTTGTCGAAGGCGACCAGATCGGCCAGGGCATTGTTGATGTGGTGGTGGTCGAGGGATATGCGGGCAATATCGCGCTCAAGACCGCGGAGGGCACGGCCAAGCAGATGGCCGCCTATGTGCGCGAGGCCCTCACCAGCTCGCTCGCGGCCAAGCTCGGAGCGCTGCTGGCCGAGCGGGGCCTGCGCGCGCTGAAAGACCGCATGGACCCGCGGCGCCTGAACGGCGGGCCGTTTCTCGGGCTCAATGGCATTGTGATCAAGAGTCACGGGGGGACCGACGCTTTCGGCTTCGCCAGCGCCATCGGGGTCGGGTACGACATGGCCGAAAGCAACCTGATCGTGCGCTTGACGGCGGACCTTCAGTCGCTGCACGGCAAGCTCGGCGAAACCAGGCCTCCGGAAGCGAAACAGGCATGAAGCGTGAACGTTCGACGCGGCCTGTCAGGACGAGGTGAGACGTGGCAATCATCAGATCGGTGATCCGCGGTGTGGGTGCCTATCTTCCCAAACGCGTCATGACCAACGACGACTTGGCCCGTCTCGTCGATACGACCGATGAATGGATCCAGGAGCGCACCGGCATCGAGCAGCGCCACATTGCCGCGGATGGGGAGCTGACATCCGACCTCGGCATCGCGGCCTCCCACCAGGCGCTTGTCCGGTCGGGCATCGACCCCGTCGACATCGATCTCGTCGTCTGCGCGACGGCCACGCCTGACCGCACCTTCCCCGCGACCGCCGTGAAGATCCAGGCCGGCCTCGGCATCACCAAGGGGGCCGCGTTCGACGTGCAGGCCGTCTGCTCCGGCTTCATCTATGGCCTCAACATCGCTGACAACTTCATCAAGACCGGCCAGTCCAAGCGCGCCCTTGTGGTCGGGGCCGAGACGTTCTCGCGCATTCTGGATTGGAAGGACCGCGGCACCTGCGTGCTGTTCGGCGACGGCGCCGGCGCGGTCGTGCTCGAAGCCCAGTCGCAGCTCGGCACGCGGGACGATCGCGGCATCCTGGCCACGCGCATCCGCTCGGACGGACGCTTTGAGGAGCTGCTCTATGTCGACGGCGGACCGGGGTCCACCAAAACCACCGGGCACCTGCGGATGAACGGACGCGAGGTCTTCCGCCACGCCGTGCAGAAGATCTCGAGCGTCATCGAGGAGACCCTGGTCACCACCGGCTACGCCCCGACCGAGATCGATCTCTACGTCCCCCATCAAGCCAACAAGCGAATCCTGGACGGCATCGGCAGGAAGCTCGGCATTCCGCCCAGCAAGGTGATGATCACGCTCGCCAAGCACGGCAACACATCGGCAGCTTCTGTTCCGCTTGCGCTCAATCAGGCCTTCGAGGAGCATCGCCTCAGGGAAGGCGGCCTCGTTCTGATGGAGGCCATGGGCGGAGGCTTCACCTGGGGCGCCGTCCTCGCGCGCTGGTAATGCCACAGGACGATCAAGTTATGTGTGCAATTTCAGCCTCTTGTTGTTGACCCTCGGAAGGCATCTGGCTAGCATCAGTGGCGTTGCGAGTAGGGGAGGGGCAGTAATCCAATGGGTGGCAAAACACTCACGCGTGCGGACTTGGCAGAGTCGGTAGTCCAGAAAATTGGCTTGCCGCGCAACGAGTCGCAGGAATTGGTTGAGCTCGTCATCAAGGTTCTTTCCGAGAGCTTGGCCGAAGGCGAGCCCGTCAAACTGTCGTCGTTTGGCTCCTTCAACATTCGCCAGAAGGGCGAACGGGTGGGCCGCAACCCCAAGACGGGGCAGGAGGTTCCGATCACGCCGCGCCGCGTTCTCGTCTTCCGGCCCAGCAATATCATGAAGGAACGCATCAACGCCGGCTTGGGACGGCGTCGGGCGGCGGAATAGCAGATCGCAGGCTCAGCGCTGGCAGCGGGGTGGTGCCTTGCCAAAGGCAACGGAAGCATTTCGTAATATCGGCGAGGTGTCGGTCGAGCTCGGCGTCAGAAAGCATGTGCTGCGCTTTTGGGAAGCCAGGTTCCCTCAGCTGAAGCCGATGAAGCGCGGCGGCGGCCGGCGCTACTACAGACCTGCCGATGTGCAACTGCTGCGCGGCATCAGGCATCTGCTGCAGACCGCTGGCTACACCATCAAGGGCGTGCAGAAGATCCTCCGCGAGGGTGGCGTGGAGGACGTCAAGCGGCTGGGCTGCGGTCCGGACGCTGGCCATGATGACAAGAGCCGGGTGCGGCCGCCGCCCACCCCGCCCGTGCCGATGGACGCTCCAAGGCAGCTCAGCGCAGCCGAGATCGGCGCGCTGCGCACCATCGTGGCCGAGCTCGATGCTGTCAAAGCCATGTTGGACGGCGGCCATCGAGCGCAGCAGGGCGACCAGGCTGGCCGGCGCCCCAAGCGCGCCGCTGCGCGCAGTTGAGGCCCCAGGGCACGTCCGCCCGCGCGCGTCACGGGCAGGATGCGGCGGCAGCGGATGGTCTTCCCTCACTGCCGGGCCTATGGTGCAAGCCAAGTGCCGGGCATCCCTGTCCGCAGCGCTCGGCCTGCAGCCGCATGCCATGACGCAACCCGCTTCCAGTATCGAGCTCTGGCTCGTAGATCTCGAGACGTGCGCCAAGACGCTCGATCTGCTGGAGCGCGACACCCAGCGCTTGACGGCGGAAGACCGCGCCTACGCCGATCGGATCGGCCAGCCGCGCGAGCGGCGCCAGCGCTTGACCGCCTATGCCGCTCTGAGACTCCTGCTCGAGCGGGTCGCGGGCCCCGGCGTGCGGGGCTGCCGGCTGGTGCGCCCCGCGGGTGGGAAGCCCCGTCTGGACGGCGGCGGCGTCGAGTTCAGCCTGTCCCACATCGACGGCCTGGCTTTGATCGGCGTGTCGCGCGCTGGGCCGCTCGGCGTCGATCTGGAGAGGATGCGGCCTGCAAGACTGGCCCCTCACCGCCTGGAGGAAATCTCGGCGATCGGCGCCGGGTTGGGCGACCAGCCTCTGCCCGCCCTCGGCGCCGAGCAGACCTTCCTCCAGGCGTGGGCCCGCCTGGAGGCCTTCGCCAAGGCGCGCGGACGAGGCGTCGCCCGGACGCTGACCGACGTCGGCGTGCGCGGCAGAGGTCTACGCCGGCTCTCGCCTGCGGATACCGAAGCCGGAGCGCGGCAGCTTGCGCACGCCGCCGGGATCACCGTTCACGACCTGACGCTGCCGTCCGGCCTTTACGGCGCCGTCGGCGCAGCGCGCGGCGCTCGCCCCGGGCACGCGCGCCCGTTCCCGGCGGAGGCTGCCGGGGTCCTGCGGCTCTTGGCGCGGCCGGGACCGACCGGCGGGCTGGCGCCTGCCAGTTGACCGCGAGCGGCCGGCAAGGCACAACAGCGCCGGTCCGGAGCGTAGCGCAGCCTGGTTAGCGCACCAGTCTGGGGGACTGGGGGTCGGGAGTTCAAATCTCCCCGCTCCGACCAATAAAATCAATAGCTTGCGGCTCTATCACGTTCCGCACCCAAGGCGCAGGGGAACGCCAGCGGAACGATTGACACCTGCCCTATTTCCCTTTGGGCTTCGCCTGGCGCGGCAGGAAGCCTTCCGCGCGGCAATAGTCGGTCAACAGCTTTTCGCACAGCGATGTCAGCGACCGCTGGTCCGCTTCTGCGGCAGCCACAGCCGCGTCTTTCAGCTCCTCACTCACATAGAAATTGAGCTGCGCCGTTTTCGTGCGGTTGGGCTTCGCTGGGCTCATGTCTAGTCTCTGTGTTGACAAAATTGTGTCTAGTCACTATACTGACATACGTTGTGAAATGCAAGCGGCCCTGCGCGGCGCGTCAACACCGAGCAGGGCCTAACCCGGCCGAAAGGAGATACCCAATGGCCAAAGCTACCCGTCCCGTAAAGAATGTTGCCGCTGCCTACAAGTCTCGCTCGCCGTTCAAGTTGAACAGGCAATCTCGCACGTTCCTGCAGGCGCACCTCGAATGCGGGGCCGCTGAGGAGGCTTACGAAGCTGCAGGTCGGCGCGACCACGGCAAACGCTGGGGCAAGGGCCTGGACCTAGCCATCAGCGCAGAGACGCGAGCCCTGGGCGATGCAGCGCGGGCCAAACGCGCCGCGCTGGAAACGTTGGCCGAAGACATCTCTACTCGGCTCAAGGCAAAGGTGCGCCCCAACCTCGACGACGTGCTCTTGCTCGGCATGGTCGGCTGGCACTCTCCAAAGGCGTACCACGCGCTCTGTCGATTGGTGCCGATGGTAGCCGGTATCGACATGCGTGCCGCCGTCTAAATCGCGGAAGTTCAATGCGTTTCCAAAACAATGCCGACTAGCTGCTATCTCGATCTATCGACTAGCAGCTAGTCGGTATCGCAGCTAGCCGATCTAGGCGCTAGCGCGTCTAGCAGCTAGTCGAAAGGGACGATCAATGCTCGCTCCGAAACCTCGCGTGATTGTGCTCGCAGCCTCGAAAGGCGGCAGCGGCAAAACCAGTCTGACGGCCAGCCTAGCTGTGCGCGCAATGAAGGATGGCGCTCGCGTCGCGCTCGTCGATGCGGAGCCTCAGAAGTCACTGACCCTTTGGTGGTCCCTCAGAGGCAAGCCCGGCAATCCGTTCTTGCATGCCTACTCTGGCGATCCGGTCGAAGATGCCGATGCACTCAAGGCCGAGGGCTACCAGTGGATTTTCATCGACACGGTGCCCGCCATGGTCGAGCACATCGAACGCGCCATAGAGGCCGCAGACCTCGTAATCATCCCAACCCGAGTATCCGCATTCGACCTCGTGGCTGCGCGGGCGGTCGTCGGCTTCTGCAAGCTGCACGGCGAGCCATTTGCCTTTGTCCTCAACGCGACCGATCCGAAGTGGAAGAAGGGCATTCAGTCTGCAATCGCCATGCTCAAGAAGCTCGGCCCCGTAGTGCCGAAGAGTATTCGCCATCGCACCGTTTACGCATCAGCCATCACGGCGGGAAAGACGGGCCCCGAAGCCCGAGACACGAAGGAAGCTAAGGGCGCGGCCGATGAAATCGGCGCCGTGTGGACAACTATCCGTAAAATGGCATCGGCCGCTGTGAGGGCGAAATGAGCCGCACTGATCTGCTCAGCGAGGACGATTTCGAGGCGGCATTCAATGCCACCCACGGTCCCGCCATCACACCAGAACGCGAAGCACGCGACCGTGGCAAGCGCGAGCGGCAAATGCGTTCTCCCTACGGCGATGGACGGCGGGCCAAGGGCAAGGGCGACCGCGTGCAGTTCAACCTGAAAATGCGCCGCGCGCTCAAGGATCAGGTGGCGGCAGCGTGCAAACGGCACCGCATCTCACAAACGGAAGCGCTTGAGCGCGCGTTTCAGCTCTGGCTGGCGGACTTGGGGAAGCGCCATGCGTAGCGCACTCGGCATCTTCGGCCTGGCTGCAGGGGCTATCGTGACCATGATGGTCGGTCGCTATGCCTATGTCTCATTGGACACGCCGATTGACGGCGCCATGGCTGCATTCTTCTTCGCAGCTATCGCCATTGGTGGAATTGGCGGCCCAGCCGTTGCTGTGCATCTGTTTCGCACAACGCACGGCTGGGCCCGCCTGTGGGGCGTCGTTGCCGGGCTAGTCGCCGTCGCTGCCCTTGCGGTGAACCTGAGCAATAGCCTGGGCGCCATCGCCGGGCGCTCTGACAAGACCATTGCCCAGCGGCAGCAGACCGCGGACGCCCGCAAGGATGATCGCGCCGAGCTTGCGCGTCTCACGCGCGAGCGAGAAGCCATGCCAGCACTCGCGCCGATGGACGCTGCTGCCGTGCATGCCGCGAAGCGTACCGCCGACGCGGCAACGCGGGCGCGTGAGGCCGAGTGTGACAACGGCGATCCGAAACAGCGCGGCCGGAACTGCCGGGCGTATGAGGCAACCGAGAGTGACGCGAACGCCAAGCTCGCCGCGGTAACGGCCGCCAAGGCAGCGACCGATCAGGCTGCCTCGCTGGAAAGCAAAGCCGCCGTAGTGCGTGCGCGCCTAGGCAAGGCCGAGCCGGTGGCAAACGTCAATCCGCTAGCGGATACCCTGGGTCGCATCTTCTCACTATCGGCGGACACGGCCGCGACTGCGCAGCAGATCGCGATGGTGGTTGTTGTGGAGTTGTTGATCGCATTCGCGCTGATCGCCTGGGAACTGCTTGCTCCGAAGCTAGCGCCTGGCACTGACGAGAAGCTGCACGCCAATGCTGCCGTGATCTTGGATGCCGCGCCGCCTTCCGCGGCTGCTTTGCCCTCGCCCGAGGCCAGCAGTGTGGCGCGCTTCATGCTCGCGTGCCTTCCACGAGCGCAGGGCGAGAGGGTCACGCGCGGCGCCGTCTATAAGCGGTATTTGCGGTGGTGCGACCAGCAAGAGCCGCGCACCGAGCCACTGCCGATCCCGGCGTTTTGGGAGCAGTTCGAGCCCTTGTGCCAGCGAGTGCACATTCGCATGCGTGAAAAGGGCGGCAAGGTCTACTGCATCGACGTGCGGCTTGCAGCTTGAACGGACAACCATTGGCACAAGACCGTCACGGCGTCCACGCCAGCTCTAGCGCAAACTTGCATACCGCTGCGGGCGGCTCCCTTCCTAGATTTTCGCGGCCGAGTATTGCTATCATCCCCAGCGTAGCGGCGCCCATTGGGTCCGACATACCGACCGAGAGGACAAAACCGAGTGCATCCGGGCGGTTGCGCGGCAAATGCTGTTCGCGACCCTTGCATGGCCCGACGTACACCCAGCCTCCTACAATGCGGTATACCGTCTTGCGGTCATCAGGATGCAGGCGAGTTGCCTTGGCGACCTCAGCTAGTGTTCCACACCTGACAGATGATTCCCATGCGGCCGCCAATCAGTCAGTTTGCGGTCATGAGGCGAGACGATATCTGCAT
>JAIEQJ010000035.1 GCA_019747815.1 Hyphomonadaceae bacterium | reverse complement strand
CGATCCGACGAGGGTCGGGTCAAAATTGCGCGCCGATCACACCCAAACAGGGGTCAAAATTGCACGCCGCGGCACATACTGGTGCGGGTGGACCGCGTGCTCGACTTGTCATGGCTGAGGGAAGAGGTGGCCGGCTGCTATTGCGCCGACGATGGCCGGCCCGGCATCGATCCAGAGATGGCAGTGCGGCTGATGCTGGCTGGTCTGCTCACCGGCATCGTGCACGACCGCAAGCTGATGCGCGAGGCTCAGGTCAACATCGCCATCCGCTGGTTCACCGGCTATGGCCTGCATGAGAAGCTGCCGCATCATTCAAGCCTGACGCGCATCCGCCAGCGTTGGGGCGAGGAGCGGTTTCGCAGGATCTTCAAGCGCACGGTCGAAGCCTGCCTGAAGGCAAGATCGCCACGGCCGAGATTGTGCACATCGATGCCTCGCTGATCCGCGCCAACGTGAGCTGGGACAGCCTCGCTGAGCGGCACATGGAGGGCGTGCTGAGCGAGAACCAAATCGAGGAAGACGCCGAGGCGGAGAGAACGAGCCGGCAGACCGGCAAGTACAAGAAGATGTGCACCACCGACCCCGATGCGACGATGGCGACCAATGCCCGCAACCGGCGGCTGGAACCCGCCTACAAGCAGCACACGGCCGTCGATGACAAGGTTGGCGTCATCCTCGACGTCGCTGTCACGACCGGGCAAACCAACGAAGGTGAGATGATCGAGGCGCAGGTGGATGAAGTCGAAGCCACGACCAGGATCGATGTCAAGACGGTCACCGCCGATGCTGGCTATGCGTATGCGAAGGTCTACGGTACCCTCGAGGGGTCGCGTCAACCCCCGCGTGCACTTCATCCTGCTCGAGCAGAACGACGAGTGGAGCGCCCAGCGCCGCACTATGACGCTGAAGACCTCGCGATGAGCGGAGCTGAGTTCGACCGTGCGCTTGCCAACATTGGCGAGAACCTCGTTCGCCGATTTGGCGGGCGTGTCATTGAGCGCTACGTCGGCGGGTGACGACGCGCAAGGTCAAGGACCTTTTCGACGATCCGGGCGGGCCGATACTGCCTAGCCTCGATCGTGGTCCGTGCCCGGGGCTGGGCGAGCTGCAGTTTACTCATCCCCCGGAACACCAAAGCTCGGAGCAGCGGTCGGATCGAGAGCCCGCGTGACGTAGGCCTCGAGCTGCGGCTCGTACAGCGCCCACAAGTGCTCGAGATCGGCGATGGGGTCCGCG
Organism: Hyphomonadaceae bacterium; assembly: GCA_019747815.1. Lineage (GTDB taxonomy): Bacteria > Pseudomonadota > Alphaproteobacteria > Rhizobiales > Hyphomicrobiaceae > AWTP1-13. The sequence goes on along the minus strand of JAIEQJ010000035.1, from coordinate 216,457 downwards.
TCCGACCAGTCCACGCGCAGGCTGGCCACAGGCCAGGGGACATCGCGCACGATCAGCAGGCCTGCAGAATGGATCGGCCCTTCCTCGCCCCCGGCATCAAGACCCGCGCGCATCGCAGCGAGCAGTCGGCCGCCGAGAGCCCCGGCCGAGCCGACGAAGGCAGACAGCATGCGCTCCGGCACGACCTTGCTCCGCAGCATGTTGCCGGCTGCGACGGCGCCCTCTCCTTCGGCTGAAGCGTAGGTCCCGAGCGTCTTGGCACCGGAGAACACGCCTGTGCGTCCGGCGGCATCGACGGCGACGAGTTGGCGATAGTCGATGTGGGCCGCCGCTCCAGCCACGATCCGCACCGCCTCTGCGGCCGCCGCACCGAGCGCCATGAGGTCGAGAAGCTTCGGCCCGAGCGTCGGATCGGTAATGTTCTGGCTGCCGACCGCGCCAACTTGGGCGCGCGCGTAGGCACAGCGCGCGGCCACCGCGGGCGACGAGGACGAGACAGCGATGCCCAACATGCCAGTCCGCGCGCACCGCGCGGCGATCGAGAATGTCATGTCACGCCTCGATCCGGAATGACGGCTATGGCATCCACCTCCACGAGCCATTCGGGCCGGGCCAGAGCGGAGACGACGATGCCTGTCGAAACCGGAAACACTCCCTTGAGATGCCGGCCAATCACGCGATACACGGCCTCCCGATAGCGCGGGTCGATGATGTATATCGTGATCTTGCAAATGTGCTGGAGCGACGAACCCGCCTCCTCGAGCAGCGTCTGGATGTTCTTCATGGCCTGATCGGCCTGAGCGGCTGCGTCACCGACGCCGATGCTCTTGGAGGTCTCGAGATCCTGGCCGGTCTGCCCCCGCACGAAGACCATCGTGCCCGTGGCAACAACCACCTGGCAGAGGTCGTTGTCGAGTTTTTGCTCGGGGTAGGTGTCCTTGGTGTTGAACTTGCGGATACGCTGGTGTGCCATTGGGGCCCTCATTGGATCGGGCTTCGACGCTGTCGGCCTCGCGGCCCGCATTGAGCGGAGGAATGCAGAAATTCATTGAGCTTGTGTCGGTTTTGTCCGAGCGCATGCGCTTTTCCTAAGACGGATGCCGTAGTCTGCGAATTGCTGCGTCTGTCGCACTGTCGAGCCGCTTGCAGTCCTGCGCGCACTATCGCGCCCCACCATCTCGCTGCGAAGCGTTGTGATGCGCCATGTAATTGCGCTGGATTGTGATTTGATCCGCGAGATACTTCGCATCGTGCCACACGCCCCAAATGAAGCTGGAGCCTCGCCGCGACAGCCAGGGTAGACCGAGGAAATATATGCCGGGCTCGGCGGAGACGCCGCGCTGATGCTTTGGCCGACCATGCTCGTCAAAGGCGTCGACCTTCAGCCAGCAGAAATCTGCAGCAAAACCTGTCGCCCAGATGATGGTAGCGATTTTGGACTTTGCCAGATCAAGCGAGAGAATGGGATGCTTCACGCAGTCTGCATCCGGCGCAGGCGTTCGCGCACCGGGCTCTGCCGGCAGATTGAGGCCATTCCGTGCCACATAGGCGTCTGCCTCGTCCAACACGGACAGGAGGTTCGCATCACCGTTCGCGAGATTCTCGACGAGATCCGGAGCAAAGCTGATCACGCCATTCTCATAAGCATGCGTACGGCCGACGAGAATCATTCCTCTTGCGGCAAGGAGGCGAAAGTCGATCGTATGGCCGCCATGTGCACCACTCACGGCAATCGTGACATGCTCCTTTCCCGCTTCCCGGGTTATCGCGTCCCACTTGCCGAGAACACCCAACCACCAGCAGTAGTCGTGCCCGCGATAGGCCCGCGGCGGACGGTCATGCGGCCCCACGGAAAGGTAGACCCGCCGTCCCGATTCTAGGAGCTCCTCTGCGATCTGGGTGCCCGACGAGCCCGATCCCACAACCAACACCGCGCCTTCTGGCAGCTGTCTGGGGTTGCGGTAGCCAGCCGAGTGCATCTGCACTACCCCCGTGTCGGAGGGAACCATTCTAGGCATGATGGAGCGCTGGAACGGGCCGGTCGCGGCGACGACGCTGTTGGCCTCAATCACGCCTGCTGAAGTTTCCAGGCGGAAACCGGGACGGCCAACGTTCCTCTCGACACTCAGCACTTCGACACCGCAGCGAATGGGTGCAGCAATCCTCTTTGCATAGGCGACGAAATAGTCGGCAACGGTTTCCTTGTGAGGAAAGTCGTTCGGGCCCACGCTCGGGTCGACATCACTGAACTCAAAACCCGGAAAGCGGTCGTGCCAGGCCGGACCGTTCGCAACCAACGAGTCCCATCTTTCCGAGCGCCAGCGTTCCGCAATCCGGTAGCGCTCCAGAACCAGATGAGGCACGCCGTTTGCGCTCAGATGTTCGCTCATAGCCAACCCGGCCTGGCCGCCGCCGACCACAAGCGTGTCAATCTGTTCAATCGACATGCGTTGCTCCGTATCGCGACGCCGGGAAGCAGATTTGGCTGATCGCATCAACCTGCATCAGGGTTGGCCGAGACACAACGTTAAGCTGGAGCAGAAGCCGCGAGCAAGCCCGTCACGGCGCTCAACACGGCAGATCACATCGATGAGCGCGTGCAAGGGAGCGCTTGATGACAGCTGGAAGATCCTCCGGCCGCTCAACCCATAGCCGCCGGTCGCACGGCAGACGCTTTCGAAGGTCGACGAGCGGTCTGAGGTGGCGCGCATGAAGCGCGCCCCGCGCTTGTGGCGATAAGCACAATTTCCGCCTCGGAACACAATGTCCTCCCAGGGGATCAGCGCATTTCGAGCACCATGAGCGGGTCGACCGCGTCGAAGCGAGCCGACGGCGTCGTCCGATAGTTTTGCATCGCCGAATGGGCGCTCGTCGGCTTCGATGGACCGCTCGGTCGCGCCGCTTCTTTGTACCAGCGTCCTCAGGCTACTTGCGTTGCCCCACCCCGGCGGGCGCGTCGGACGCCGGCGTCGACGGACCGCCACCCTCGGATGGGTTGAACGGTCGACTATTTCATCGACGGCATCACCTGCGACGATTAGACTGGCAGTATACGGGTGTGTGTGAGGGCCGGCGTGTGGGGGCCCATCTCACGCACACACGCAGCTCAGGAGGTTGCTGCATGAAACGTATTTCGCTTCTCGCGTTTGGCTTAGGCCTGCTGCTGTCCTCGCTTCCCGCTGCGGCTCAAGACAAGCTCATTGTCAGCACCTGGGGCGGGAGCTGGCGCGACCTTGTCGCTGAGACAGTGGCCAAGAAATTCACGCAAGAAACCGGCGTGGCCGTGGAGTTCATCACCGGCGGCACCATCGACCGTCTCAACAAGGCAAAGCTCGCCAAGGGAAGCCCGGAGAGCGATCTCAATTTCACCACCTCGCATGTCGGATGGCTCTACGCCAACGACGACCTCTACGAGCAGCTCGACCTGGGCAAGGTTCCCAACGCCGCAAACCTTGTCGAGCAGGCCAAGATCAGCCCCTATCACATCGGCACCTGGGCCTACGTCTACACGATCGGCTATCGGCCGGACCTGCTCCCAGGCGTCGCCTTCGAGAGCTGGGCCGATCTGTGGAAGCCCGAGGTGAAGGGAAAGCTTGCCGCACCCGACTTTGATCCGAGCCACATCATCGTCGTTTCCGCCTTGTTGTCGGGCGGAGACGCGGCGCAATGGAGCAAGGGACAGGAGAAGCTCAAGCAGCTCAAACCGAGCTTCAAGGCCTACTACACCAACGACGCCAACAGCCAGCAGCTGATCGCCAACGGCGAGACGCCTGTGCAGGTCATATTGTCCATGAACGCGCACCACATGGCCAGCCAGGGTGTGCCTCTCAAACTCGTCATCCCGAAGGAGGGGGCGGTTCTCGGCATCGATACCATCGCGATCATGAAGGGATCAAAGAAGGCCGATCTGGCCTACAAGTTCATCAACATCATGTTCGACCCCGCCGTGCAGGCGCAAGTCGCTACCCTCAAGAAGGGCAGCCCGGTGGTGTCGAATGCGAAACTCGATCCCGAGATCGCCAAGCTTCCCGGCGTGTTCTCGACGCCGGAGCAATGGAAGAGCCAAGCCATCATCATCGACCACAAGCTGCGCGCCGAGAAGACTGCCGAGTGGCGCAAGTGGTTCGCAGAAAACATCATGAACTGACAGGGTGGCTTTCCCGGCGGATGCCCGGCATGCCGGGCATCTCGCTTGCGACCAGGTCCGCGCAATGAAGCCGCAACCGTTTCTGCGCATCTTTGTCTCCCCGGCCGCACTCTGCGCGCTCGGCTTCCTTGCAGCCATGGCGACCGTGCTGCAGTACAGCTTGCGGGCTTATGTGCCCGGCTCCCTCGATGTCGGCGGCTTTACGCTCGACAACTTCACGGCGCTGCTGAGGCCGCTCTATGCCCGCGTCTTCCTCGACACGGTTTGGATCTGCTTTCTGACGGCGGCCTGCACACTCATCGTCGCTTATCCGGTTGCCTACGCTCTGGTGCATGCGCAAAACCGGTTGATCAAGGCCGCTATTCTCGTCATCGCCGTGACGCCGCTGTTCCTGGGCGAGGTCGTGAGGACCTATTCCTGGATCGTTGTCCTTGGCAACAACGGCTTCATCAATTCCGTCCTGCTCAAGCTGGGCCTCATCGACCGGCCGCTGCAGATCATGTTCACGACCTTCGCCGTGGTCACCGCGCTCGTTCACGTCACGCTGCCGGTGATGGTCATCATGCTGGCAGCCGCCCTGGCGCACATCGACCCCGCCTATGAGAGGGCGGCCCAGAGTCTCGGCGCCGGTCCCATTCGCGCGTTCCTTTCCGTGACATTGCCGCTCTCCACACCCGGCATCATCGCCGGGGTCGCCACGGCCTTTGCCTGGACGTTCAGCGCCTTTGCAACCCCTCAGCTGATTGGCGGCGGCCAGGTGAACATGATCTCAAATCTCGTCTATCAGCTCGGTCTCGCAAGCTTCAACTTTCCCTTCGCGGCCAGTCTTTCGGTGGCTGGCCTCGCGCTGACCTTCGCGGTCCTCAGCCTCTTGCGCGTTGCGGCGCGGCCCCTCGAGAGATTCGGTCCGCATTGACATGGCACGATCTCGTTTCCAGCGCATCTTGGGGATGGTCGGTACGCTCGCCGTGCTTGCTATTCTCGGCTTCGTCATTCTCCCGGCGGTGGTCGTCACGCTGGCCGCCTTCAACGACAAGGCGATTCTCGCGTTTCCTCCCGAGACCTGGTCGTGGCGCTGGTTTGCCACGGCGCTCGCCTACGACGACTTCCGTTCGGGCTGTGTCAATGGCCTCATTGTCGCCGGCTGGGCCTCATCCATTGCCCTGCTGGTGGGAACGGCCTTTGCCTTTGCGCTCGATCGCTATGCGTTCCCCCTCAAACGCACGATCGAGGCCGTCCTGCTGTCCTCGCTGGTCGTGCCCCATTTCACCATCGGGCTGGGCTTCTTGATCCTTGCCGCCCAGATCGGCTGGGCACGCGGCTTTGCCGTCGTCGTCGCGTGCCACGTCGTGCTGGTCCTGCCGTTCGTCTTGCGCAGCGTCTATGTCTCGCTGCGCAATCTTGATCAAAGGCTCGAGCTCGCCGCCGCAAGCCTCGGCGCATCGCCGGCCCGGGTTCTCGGCACCGTCACCCTGCCGCTCCTGGTGCCCGGCCTTGTCGGGGGCTGGCTGCTGGCGGCCATCCTGTCGTTCAACGAGTTTACGGCCTCGCTGTTCGTTACGGCGCAACGCACCCAGACGCTGCCCGTCGCGATGTACAACTACGTGCGCGAATATGCCGACCCCTCGATGGCCGCGCTCTCCGTCATGTATATCCTCGCAACGGCTACGCTCCTGACGGTGGCCAACGCCTATCTCGGTCTTGGGAAGGTACTGAATGTCGAGCCTCGCCGCTGAGCGCCGATTGGAAGGACATGCGGAAACGCTTCCGACGTCCGGGTCCGACGATGCCAGCGTTCGTCTGCTTGGCACCTGCAAGCGTTTCGGCGCGGTCACCGCCCTCGAGGATGCCACGATATCCGTGCGCCGCGGCGAGCTGATGTCCCTGCTCGGGCCATCCGGATGCGGCAAGACCACGTTGCTCAATCTGGTCGCCGGGTTTCTCGCGGCCGACAGCGGCCAGATCGAGATCGACGGCGAGCGCGTCAATGACATTCCGACCTACAAGCGCGAGATCGGGATGATGTTCCAGAACTATGCGCTGTTCCCGCACATGAGCATCGCGGAGAATGTCGGATACGGTCTGCGCATGCGGGGTATTGCCAAGCCCGACCTGAAGCGTCGGGTCGCCGAGGCGCTCGCCCTGGTGAGGCTCACCGGCGTGGAAGATCGCCGGCCGCACCAGCTTTCCGGCGGTCAACAGCAGCGCGTGGCGCTGGCTCGCGCGCTTGTCATCTCTCCGAGGGTATTGCTGCTCGACGAGCCGTTTTCCGCGCTCGACCGGAACTTGCGTGCGTCGATGCAGATTGAGATCAAGGAGATCCAGCGCCAGCTCGGCGTAACGACGATCTTTGTGACCCACGATCAAGGCGAGGCCTTGAGTCTGTCGGATCGGATCGCCGTCATGTTCGAGGGACGCATCCGCCAGGTTGGTACGCCAGACGAAATCTACCGCCGCCCAGCCGACCGATTTGTCGCGTCCTTTGTCGGCGACGTGAACGTGCTGCGCGCGCGCTTGGACAGCGTCGACGGCGGGCTGGCCGCCGTCACGCTCGGTAGGGCAAGGATTTCCGTGTCGAGAGAGCCGCTCACCCGCGTCCGCCCCGGCGATCGCGTCGATCTGTTCGTACGCCCCGAGCAGGTGCGCTTCGCGCAGGCTGGCGAGCCGATCGCCGTCGAGGGCACCGTGGCGGCGCATATCTACCAGGGCGATCACGTCAATCTCTATGTCGACGCTCCTGAAGTTTGCGCGAGCCGCTTGCTCGTGAGGTCGCTGGAGCCGGATGCCATCACGCGTTGGCCCATCGGCGCGCGCGTCGGCGTCTCAATTGTGGGGACCGGCGCCATAGCATTCGAGGCGGAGCCCGACCAACGCGGTGGCGAGCCCCGGAGCGGGTAAGGGGCAAGGAGGATCCGGATGCCAGTCCGAAAAGCCGACAGCGTCGCCACTGCCTATCTGGCACTACTCGCCGAGCGTGGGGTCGATTACCTTTTCGGCAACGCCGGAACTGACTTCGCCCCGATCGTCGAAGCCTACGCGGAGGCCGAACAAAAGGGCACGCGCGTCCCCCAACCCATCCTCGCCACCCATGAGAACCTCGCCGTCACCATGGCGCATGGCTATGCGATGGTCTCACGCAGAATTCCCGCCGTCATGGTGCACGTCAGCGTCGGAACGGCCAACATGGTCTGCGCCGCCATGAATGCGGCCCGCGAAAACGTCGCCATTCTTCTCACGGCCGGGCGCTCGCCCATCACGGAAGCGGGCCAGCTCGGCTCGCGCGACGGCTACATTCACTGGGCGCAGGAAATGTACGACCAGGCCGGAATGATCCGGGAATTGGTCAAATGGGACTATGAGCTGCGCAACGGCGAGCAGCTCGAAACCGTTGTCGACCGTGCCCTGTCCATTGCGGCGACCGAGCCGCGCGGGCCCGTCTACCTGAGCCTTCCGCGCGAGGTCATTGCCGCGCCCATGTCGGCGGGACATCGGACATCGACGCGTCTGCGCGCCGCGGCCCCCGCCGCGCCCGACGGCGAAGCCATTGCCTTGGCGAGCCGGATGCTCGCGAAGGCGAAGAAGCCGCTGATCTTGACGGCCAGTGCAGGCCGCGATCCGGCTGCGTTCGCGGCCCTGGCCCAGTTTGCCGATCGATTTGCCGTTCCCGTCGTGCAGTTCCATCCGCGCTACCTGTCGCTGCCATCGTCGCATCCCATGAACCTCGGCTACGATCCAACCGCCCTCGTGGCCGACACCGATCTCATCCTAGCGATGGACGTCGATGTTCCCTGGATCCCTGCCCATGTTGCGCCGCCGAAGGCGTGCCAAGTCATCCAATGCGGATTCGACCCGCTGTTCAGGCATATTCCCATTCGCGGCTTTGCTTGCGATCTCGGCATCACCGGCGCAACGGCCGCGATCCTCCAGATGCTCACGGATGCGCTCGTCGAGCAGATCGACGACGCAGCAGTGGCGGAGCGCCGGGCGCGCATCACCAAGACGAGCGCGTCCCTGGCAGCGGAGTGGAAGCGGACGTGTGAACGCGTCGCCACGCGCAGTCCAATCCATCCTGCCTGGGTCAGTCATTGTCTCCAGGAGGCCAAGGACCCGCATGCCATCGTTGTGAACGAATACACGCTCCGACTGGCGCATTGCGGGTTCCAATTTGCCGACAGCTACTTCGGCTCGAGCTCCGCCTCGGGGCTGGGCTGGGGGCCGGGCGCTGCGCTCGGCGCCAAGCTCGCCGCTCCCGACCGACAGGTCGTTGCCGTCGTGGGAGACGGCGCCTATCTCTTCAGCAATCCGGTGGCCGTCCATCATGCCGCCGCCCTGCACGACCTGCCGGTTCTCTTCATCGTCATGAACAATGCCATGTGGAACGCGGTGCGCCACTTCACGACGGCGATGTATCCCAGCGGCCGCGCCTCGAAACGCAATGATGCGCCCTTCACGCGCCTCGATCGCCTCCCGGCATTCGAGCAAATCTGCGCCGCGGCGGGCGGCTATGGCGAGCGCGTCGACGACCCTGCCGCCTTGCCCGCCGCGCTCGAGCGCGCCATCGCTGTTGTGACGCGCGAAAAGCGTCAGGCACTTCTCAATGTGATCTGCGGCGTGGACTGAATGTCTGTCTTTGACTCGCGGCACTGAGGCCTGCACCGAGTGGTCCACTGCGAATGTTAGTTTAGCCCTGGGCGCGACGCCATAGCCGGCCGATCGAGCCATCGCGTGCTGGTCTCCGCTCCAGCACGCAGCTTGAATCGGATCGCGACTGATTTGGAAACCCGCCGATTCCAATGACTCTAGCTAAGGCTGTCGCCCGTCACGCTTTCCCGGGCAATGCGGGTGGTTCGGCCAAAAGTGGGTTTCCGCACATGATGGACGACCGGGAGGTGAGGTCTACCCGATCTTTGCCGAGGCGGATGGCCAGCTTGTCGCCGCTACTCAAGGGCCTGCGCTCACAGCGCGCGTGCACGCCCGCGTCGTCAGATGCGAGATGCCGTAGCGGGGGGCTGGAAGCGCACTGGAGAGACGGGTAGCCATGTCCCTGTGCAAGGCGTCGAAGCGATCCCATTCAGCCTTGTCGGGCAGCGACGGGATGGTGACGACCTCGCCTTGATCAAGGCCGGCGAGTGCAGCGTCGACAAGATCATCGGCCGCCATGCCGATGGCACTCGGCAGCTGGTGGACCGGCAAGCCGGCGACATCCCAGAACTCGGTTGCGATTGCACCCGGCAGGACCGCCTGGACACGCACACCTTTGTCGGCCAATTCGTGCTGCAGAGACTGGCTGAAGGCCAGGACGAAGGCTTTGGTGCCGCCATAAACGCCGTTGAGCGTTTCCGGTGAGATGGCCACGCTAGAGGCGATGTTGATGATCGTCCCGCCGATGCCGGAGGAAGCGCCGGTAATGAGGGCGGTGCCTTTGGTTTCGGTTGCATTCATGCTCGTCTCCTGGGGCGGCGCTGTTGCTTGCGACTTCAGATAGGTGCTTCCAAAAATGTTGGGTATCTGGCAATACTGAGATACTCCCTTCCAAAAAATGGAAGATGACCATGGACCGCTTCGAAGCCATGTCGATCGCTGTGGCGATTGCAGAGGCCGGAAGTCTGTCAGCAGCGGCGCGCCAAACGAAAACGCCGCTTGCCACGGTGAGCCGGAAGGTGTCCGAGCTCGAAGCGCACCTGCAGACCAAGCTGTTCAATCGCACGAACCGCGCGCTGGTGCCGACAGACGCAGGGCGCTCCTACATTGCAGCGTCAAAACGAATTCTTGCCGACGTGACCGAAGCCGAGCGTGTCGCCTGCGGCGAATACGCGGCGCCGCGTGGTGATTTGAGCGTGTCGGCTCCCGTTGCCTTCGGCCGCCTGCATCTTCAGCCGGTTCTGGCCGAGTTCCTGGCGGCATTTCCGGAAGTCAACGTTCAGCTCAGCTTGCAGGATCGGGCCGTCAACCTTCTCGAGGAGCACGTGGACGTCGCCCTTCGCATCGGCGCTCTCGCCGACAGCGGCCTGATCGCCGTGCGAATTGGAGATATCTGTCGCGTGGTCTGCGCCAGTCCCGCCTATCTGAAATCGCGCGGAATGCCCCGGTCCCCGGACGATCTCTCTGCACACGACTGCATCAGCTATCCTCCGATCCAGTCACCAAGCATGTGGAGATTCACACGGGACCAGACGGAGTATGCCGTCCCCGTGCGATCGCGACTGATCGTGAGCAACCTTGAATCCGCCTGCGACGCAGCGTGCGCAGGCATCGGGATCACAGTGGCTTTTTCGTATCATGTCACCAACGCCCTAAAATCCGGAGAGCTCACACTGTTGCTGCAGGGCTTTCAGCCGCAGCCGCTCCCCGTCAGCTTTGTGTACCCGCCGAACCGTTTCATGCCCGCTAAGTTGCGCGCCTTCCTCGACTTCGCGCTCCCGCGCCTCAGGGCAAGCCTCGCCGATGTGCAAAAAGGGATTGCACCGCGCAGACGGAACAAGACACCCTAGCCCTTTTCGATCACGGCTGCATTGCATTGAGCCGCGTTCCATGGTGCAAGGTCCGCGACAGGGCACTTGCTCGTGGCAAACGCTCGGAGCCCTCCAGCCATTTCCGGGTTAGTGGTGATTTTCTTTGCCTAGTCCAAAGTGGGAGAGCAGCGAAGTTGCTCCCCCAAATTGTTGCGGCAGCGCGAGGCAATCTACGTTTCGCTCGTGATGCGCAGGACCGAAACGTCCTTGCCGTCCCTGATCTCGTACAGCTCGAAGTCGCGGCTCTTGAGCATGCCGTTGGGATGGAAGTCCACCGCCGAGCTCGCGCCGTCGTAGTTTATGGGCTTGCCGGCGGCGATGAGCTTCGCGCCCTCAGCAAAGGTCGTCACGCGCTCGCCGGGGCCGTTCGCAATCTTCATGATGTGCCCGCGCACAACCATCGGATCCGTTGACTTGGCGCTCTCGATGGCCAGCAGAAGAAGCTGCATCTGGTCATAGCCGGCGCAGCCGTAGGGGTTCTGCACTTGACCGTTGGGCGTCAGGCCGACGAGCTTGAGATAAGCGTCGTACGTGTCCTTGCCGATCGGCGGCACCGGGAAGCCGTGCATGACGCCGTTCGCCGCGTCCCCCACGGCTTTCTTGAATTGCGGTCCCGTCGCGAAGGAAATGGCAAAGACCCGCCCCTTGTAGCCTGCGCGGATCAGCTCGCGAAAGACCGCTGTAAAGTCTGCAACATATCCAGGAACAAAGACCGCTGGTGGGTTGCTCCTAATCAACCTCTCGGCCTCGGCACGATAAGACGGCTGGTTCGGATTGTAGAGGAACGAGTCCCCCGTCTGCTTGCCGCCGGCCTCGACCAGAGCGTCGCCGAAGCTCTTGACCATGGAGCTGGCAAAATCGTTGTTCGGGCCTGCGAAGGCCGCCTCCTTGTAGCCTGACCGCACGGCCAAACGGGCCAGCGCCGTCGCCCAGCTGGCGTTGAGCGGCTGGAAATTGAAGATCAGCCCCTTCTTGTCGCCCTTGGGAATATCGTCGGATGACGACGTGAAAAGCTGGAGCACATTGGATTCCTGAGCAAGGGGCATGATGCCCATTGTCACGGAGGACGCCCACGTTCCGAGAATCGCGATGACACGATCAGCGTCGATCAGCTTGCGGGCCGCACGGACACCCGCCTCCGGGTTCGTTTCGTCATTTTCGGTGATGACGTTGACCTGGCGCCCGAGAACACCGCCGGCCTGATTGACGAGTGCCGCGACGCGCTGGTGTGCGTCGGCGATCTCGGCACCATAGGGTCCGCCCCCGCCGCTCAGCGGAACAAGGCTGCCGACATTGATCGGCGCCGATTGCGCGAGTGCATGCCGCAGCACGACTGGCGATGCAACGACAAGCGCTGAGCCTGCCAGGAATTTCCGACGTGTGGTCTTGCTCAAGATGCTGTTCCTCCGGTGACTTGATACTGCTGTTGGGACGTAGAGCTCTGTGCGGTCCTGCTGGGGGGAAGATTGACGGGCTCGGGAAGCAATCCCTCCGGCCGGAACCTAATGACGGCGATCAAAGCGATACCGATGATGATGAAGCGCAGCGCCGACATCTGTTCCGCATTCAGCCACGGAATGAACGGCATCAGAAAACGGCTGCCCTCGTAGATCGCGGTCACGGCGAGCGCTCCGACGACGGCTCCGACGTTATTGCCAGCACCTCCGACCACCAGAGACATCCAGATGAGGATGGCGATCGGCGTGGTGAAGTTGTCGGGCGTGATCGTTTGCACGTAATGGGCATAGATCGATCCGGCCGCAGCCATGAGAACGCTGCCGATGACAAACGCCTGCAGGCGATAGGCGAAGACGTTCTTGCCAAGAGTTGCCGGAACGAGATCATCCTCGCGGATTGCCCTCAGCGTGCGTCCGTAGGGAGAGCGCCGCAGCCTTTCAAGAACGAGGAATGCAACGAGCGCGAGAACAAGCACCAGCCCCAGGTAGAACAGGCTGGCGCCATCGCGGCCGAGAGTGTCGGGCACCGGGCGGGTCGAGATGATGAAACCGCGCGGCCCTCGTGTCAGCCAGTCCTCGTTGTTGAGAACGAGGCGCACGGTCTCCGCAAATCCCAGTGTCACGATCGCCAGGAAATCGCCCGACAATCGCAATGACAGGCCCGATGCAGCCGCGCCGGCCACGGCTCCGACCGCAATGGCGGCGGCGAGCCCTGCGGCGAACGGCAGGCCGAGGAGTTCGGTCACCAGCGCACTGGTATAGGCTCCAAGACCATAGAAGCCGACCACGCCGAAGTTGATCAGCCCGGTCATTCCGAACTGAAGGTTCAGCGCAAGCGCCAGCACAGCGTAGATGCCGGCAATTGTCAGGATGGCGATGAGATAGGATTCCATCGGCTACTTCCTATCCACGGCAACGCCCAACAAGCCTTGTGGACGCAGCAGGAGGACGACAACAATGACCATGAAGCCGACCGCCCCCTTGTAGGCGGGCGCGAGGAACATGACGGTCAGCTCCTCCGCAAAGCCGATAGCGAGTGCGCCAAGCGCAGCACCAAGCGGGGACCCCAGGCCTCCAAAGATTGCGGCGGCAATGATCGGAATAGTGACGGCCCAGCTGAGCCCCGGGTCAATCGCGAGATCGATGCCGACGAGAGTTCCGCTCAAGCCAAACAATGCGCCCGCAATGATCATGCCGACGGTTTGAATGCTGCCAACGGGGAGGCCACGGACGTCGGCAAGCGATGTGTTGTCGGCAACAGCACGCAGGGCGCGCCCGATCGGCGTCAGCGTCAGAAGCGCTGCGGTCGAGAGGATCGCGATCCCCGATATCGTCACGACCGCCAGCGCTTCCCGGGTGATACGGAGATCGCCGATCATCAGCGGGCCGGTCAATGGCAGATCAAACCCTTTGATCTGCGAGCCGTAGAAGAAGCGAATGACGTTCTCGAGAACGAACGACAGTGCAACCGATACCAGCAGCAGCGTCGCACCCGTACGCCCCTGAAGCGGGCGAAAGACGAGACGATCGCTGAGGGCAACCGTCATCGCTCCGATGGCCAGGGCTGCAATGCCGCCCGCCCACAATGGCAACCCGGCAGTCACATTGACGGTCCAGGCAGCGAACGCACCCAGCATCACAAACGCGCCGACAGCAAAATTCGCGTACCTGAACAGCATGAACGTGAGCGTGAATCCGACAGCGGCGGGCGCGATGATCGCGGCGCTCGCGAGCGCATTGACGACGACCTGCATCAGGCGGCCTCACCAAAGAAGAGACGTCCGAAGTCGGGCTCGGCAGCAAGATCCGAAGCCGCGCCGCTTCGAACGACCTTCCCATCAACCAGGATGAGGGCTCTCTGCACCCGTGTCAGCGCCGCACGCGCATTCTGCTCCACGATCAGGATTCCAAGGCCTGCTTGGGCAAGCCCCAGCAGAAGATCGAGCGTCTCTCCGACGAGCCGAGGCGAAAGTCCCGCAGTGGGCTCGTCTACAAGGAGAATGCGCGGCCGTGCCATAAGCGCCATGGCGAGCGCTACCATCTGACGCTGACCGCCGGAGAGCCGCCCGGCGGGCTTGCGCATCAAGGCCGACAGATTTGGCAGAAGGCGCAGCACCTCTTCAATGCGCGCGGCTGCATCGGCGCATCCCCAGGCGCTGACCGCGAGGTTCTCGGCGACCGAAAGCGTTCGGAACACGTTGCGATCCTGCGGGAGGAACGCGACGCCGGCGGCGGCGCGCTCGGCCGGGCTCAGGGCCGTCAGGCTTTGGCCGTCAAATGTCACGCTACCGGACGACACGCGCGCGACACCCGCAATCGCCTTCAGCAGCGTCGATTTTCCGGCGCCGTTCGGACCCAGCAGCGCGACCGTCTCTGCCGGCACAACGTTAAGATCGACACCCTGAATGATGTCGGCCGATCCGTAGCCAGCGCGCACACTCTTAAGGGAGAGCAGGCTCATGCGGCCTGTCCGAGGTAAGATGCTATGACGTTGGCATCGCGCGATATCGTTTCAAAGCTCCCCTCGGCGATAACGCTGCCTTGAGCCATGACGACGACGCGGGAGCAAAGGCGGCTGATGACACCCACGTTGTGCTCGATCACCACGAATGTCTTGCCGTGCTCACGGTTCAGGCGCGCGACGAGATCGACAATTTCTTCGACAAGATGCGGCGCAACACCTGCCGCGATCTCATCGAGCAGAATGATGTCCGCGCCGGACATCAGGCACCGCGCCAGCTCGAGAAGCTTCTTCTGGCCGCCCGAGAGCGCTGCCGCAGGCTTGGCTTCGTGCGGGGCGAGCGACACGATCGACAGTGCCTCGCGCGCCTGCTGGATCATGGCATGCTCGGATTTGCGAGTAGCCGCCGGCCTGCACAGCGCATCGAACAATCGCTCGCCGCGGTTGTCGCGCGCCGCGAGCAGCACATTCTCGAGCACTGTCAGTCGATCCAGCTCGCGCGCAAGCTGGAAGGTTCGCACCAGACCAAGAGTGGCAAGCTCATGCGGCGCGCGGCGGGTTGCGTCGATGCCGTTGATCAGGAGCGTGCCGGCATCCGACCTCAACACGCGAGAGAGGAGGTTGAACAGCGTGGTTTTTCCCGCACCGTTCGGTCCGATGAGACCCACGATCTCGCCGGCGTGCGCCTGAAATGAGACCGCATCAACGACGGCAATCCCACCGAAACGCTTGGTCAAACCTGAAGCTTCGATGCGCAGCGGCAATGCCGTCATTCCTTGCTCCGACGTTTGCGTGAACGCGCGCTCGGCCTTGTCTTGGCGAGCGTCGCGCCCCCCCAGTGGTCGTCGGCGAGCAGTGCCTCGATTGCCACTACGAGAGTCGATCGCACTGCGTGGGACATGGCATCGTTCGGATCGATGATCTGCTGAATGCGAAGGCCGCGCAGTGCCGACACAATAAGCGTTATGACAACATGGATTCGCTGCGACGATAGCCCGCGCGACCCAAACGCATGCTCGCCAAGCTCCTCGTATGCGCGGAACAAATCGGTCAAAATCTCCTTGATCGCACGACCGATCTTCGTATCGGAACGCCCTCCAACCATGAGCTCGAGCATGATCACGAGCGACTGGGCCGGAAACACCTCCTCGTAGAGGCGATCCACGAACTCGGCCGCTCCGGCGCGCCCTTTTCTCATGTCATCGGCAAAGATCGACACATTGTCGCGCGCGCGTTGCCAGAAGTGCCGCGCGGTGTCGATGATCAGTTCATCCCGAGTTGGATAGTGGTGCAGCATTGCGCCGCGCGAGACCTCGCACCGCCGCGCCACCTCAACGGTCGTGGCGCCTTCGATCCCAACCTCGGCGATCAACGCTTCCGTAGCGGCGCGCAGCCGCGCACGCATCGCGGCGCCCTTCAGCTCTCGGCCGTCGCGCTGGACCTCGGTCGATGCGGTTGATGCAAGCTCTATCATGATCCCCACCGTGCGATGGCAAGCTGACAGGAGTGACGAAAAAAAACAAGCATGACCGTTTGTTTTTTTGTGTAGTGCACGCACCTGGCCCGGTCAAAGCCAAGATTTACCGGCACCACCGGCACATGACCCGACGATTGTTCACTGAACAATATGCGGAGATTCAGAAAACAATCTCCACGAAGCGCCGATCGCTGGAAATACATCTGAATAATTCCAACTGTTACTTTGGATGCAGGCAATATTATCTCAGAAATATTGCCACTGACGCGCCACGTCAGCGCGAAAATTCAGTAATATCACGACAATTACTCTCTTGCCTCATGGGGGAGAAGCGACTAGAGACCAGATTCATTGACGGCCCACATTCGCCGAGATCGGGAGCATCTGGGATGGCATGGCGTCGCCTTGCATGGTCGAGAAGGTCGCCGGATGCCCACTGATCACAAGCCCACTGATCACATGCCCGCCGATCTCGTCATCAGAGGCGCGACCCAGCTCGTGACATGCCGCGAGGGTGCCAGCGATCGAGTCGGGATCGTAGCCAGCGGATGCATTGCAGTCCGCGACGGCATCATCACCGCTGTCGGCCAGTGGAACGATCTCGCTCAGCATGTTGGCCCGGCGACATCGCTTCTCGAAGCGCAAGGCGGCACCATTACGCCGGGCCTGATCGACTGCCACACCCACCTCATCTTCGAGGGCGACAGGTCCGACGAGTACTATCACCGCACGCGCGGGCTTGATGATGCTGACCTGACGGCCGCAGGAATCGTGTGGGGCGTCCCGGCCTCCCGTGCAGCCAACCGCGGCAGAACGGCGCGCGAGCTGGCTGCCGCGTCGCTGCCGCGCGCCCTCGACATGCTGAGCGCAGGAACGACGACGATCGAGACCAAGTCAGGCTACGGTCTCGATTTCGAAAGTGACATCGCGTCGCTTGAGGCTGCGCACCTGATTGCCGACGCAACGGGCCTCGACATCGTCGGCACCTATCTTGGTGCGCACACGCGCCCGGCGGAGCACGCCGATCGCTACATCGATGAGATGGTCGACAAGACCATTCCAGCCATCGCGGATATGGGATTGGCGGAGTTTTGTGATGTCTACGTCGATCCTCACGTATTCACGCTGGCCGAATGCCAGCGCGTACTTTCAGCGGCAGCCGATCACAAGCTGACGGCCAAGCTGCACACGGACGCACGCACCAACATCGGTGGAGCGCGCCTCGCTGCCGAAATGCAAGCCGCGTCGGTGGACCACGGAAACATGCTCACGGATGACGACCTGCGCATCCTGGCGGATGTCGGCACGGTGGTCGCGTTCTTTCCCGGTTTCGACTTCGCCGTCGCGCATCCGCATCCCGTCGATGGACGCCGGCTCGTGCACTCCGGTGCAACGGTCGCGCTGGCGACCGACTTGTGCCCGGTATGCTGGCATCTGTCGCAGCAGATGAGCATGGGCTTTGCCTGTCGTCTGTCGGGTTTGACGCCGGAGGAGGCCTTGCTCGGCGTTACGATCAACGCGGCGAAAGCCTTGCGCCGTGAGCACGCCATTGGATCAATCGTAGTTGGCAAGCAGGCGGACCTCGTGATCTTCGATGTGCCCGACTATCGCCAGCTTCCCTTCCGCTTCGGCGTGCGTTCCGCGCGCACGGTGGTCAAGAAGGGGCGCATCCTGATCGACAAGTCCCTGCATCGTATCAGTGATGCCGGTGCGTGTTTGATCTCCACGTAGAAAGGGTATCAATGAAGGATCGCCGGAACGATGGTCTTTGGGCTTGGCGCCAGGCCGAGAACCACAACCACATGGTCGAGCTGCAGGAGGCTGGCGCCGCGTCGCGGCCCGGCTCGTCCATCGAGCTTGCCTACTTCGGCGGCTCGGCCTTCAGGATCACGTCGCCGGCCGGCCTGAGCATCATGATCGATCCATGGCGCAACCCGCCTTGGGGAACGTGGGATTGGTACCTCTATGATTTCCCGCGCGTGAACGTCGACATTGGCATATCCACCCATGCGCACTTCGATCACGACGGCCTGCACGTCCTGAGCGCCCACACCCTGCTGGACCGCCTGATCGGCACCTATGAGTTTGCCGATGTCCGGATCACGGGGATCGCCGACAAGCACGTCTCCGACAGCACGCATAACGCATACGACTGGGCGGGGATGACACAGCGCCTGACCAACATGGAGACCAAGCCACCCAACAATTGGCGCTCCTTCGACAACTGCCTCGTTCTGGTCGAGACTGCTGGGATGCGGATTCTTCACTGGGGGGACAACCGCCCCAATCCACCGGCGTCTGTTTGGGAAAAGATCGGCAAGATCGATATCGCACTTCTGCCGATCGACGGCTCGTTCCACGTCTTGAGCTCGGCGCAGATTGACGATGTCATTGCGCGTCTGGATGCGAAGCTGGTCGTTCCCCACCATTACTACATCTGGGATGTCACAACGCGCGGCTCGACGCTCATCTCGCCGAAGGCGTGGGTCGACGCGCGTGCCGATTCCATCTGGACAAGCTCGGGATCGATCCAGCTCGAGCGAGAGTTCGTGGCAGGCCAGCGCAACCGCGTTCTGTGCTTTGGCGAACACGTTGCATTCGAGAAGCCGAACCTCAAGCTCGCGGCGGCCGGCGCCTGACGCTGCGGACATCGAGAGCCGCAGCGGACAGCGCCTGGGACGTCGGATCCTGCGATCGCGCGGTGTTCGTTCACAAGCATCGCTCATGCAGGCCTTGAGCATTACTCAATGCTCCGGTCCTCGCGTGTTGGCGGATAGTCGTGCAAACCGTGCCGGAGCCGCCGATGTCGTTCCTTGCCAATCGTATGACCCAGATAGTGCCGTCGCCGATCATGGCGATGGTGGCGCGAGCCAACGCGCTGGCCGAAGCGGGACGCTCGATCATCGATCTCGGGATTGGCGAGCCGGATTTTCCGACAGTGGAGAGTGCCAAGAGAGCCGGCATCGCGGCGATTGAGAACGACAAAACGGGCTACACACCCTCCGCTGGCATTCGAGAGTTGCGCCAGGCCATTGTCAGCAAGTTCTGGCGCGAGAACGGCGTCGCCTACAATTTGGATCAGATCCACGTTGCTGCGGGAGGCAAGCAGGCCATCTTCAACGCCATGCTGGCAACGGTGGACGCCGGCGACGAGGTGATCGTGCCCGCGCCATACTGGGCCTCCTACCCGGATATCGTCAGGATTGCCGGCGGCACGCCCGTCATTCTGACGTGCCATGCGGACCACGGCTTCAAGCTGCAGCCCGAAGCCCTGGAGCGAGCCATCACGCCTCGAACGAAATGGTTTGTCTTGAACTCGCCGTCGAACCCGACAGGGGCAGCTTATTCCGAGAGAGAGCTGCGCGCACTCGCGGCCGTCCTTCTCAACCACCCGCATGTCCACGTGCTCGCCGACGACATGTACGAGCATCTGGTCTTCGGCACATTCCAGTTCAGGACGATGGCTTGGGCAGAACCGAAGCTCTATCCGCGCACGCTGATCGTCAACGGTGTCTCCAAGGCCTACTCCATGACTGGATGGCGCCTGGGATTTGCCGGCGGGACGAGCGAACTGATCCGCGCCATGAACTCCATCCAAGGGCACTCCACGACGCATCCGTCCTCGATCACCCAGGCCGCCGCTACCGCCGCGCTGACGGGGCCGCAGGACGATCTACCCCTCCGACGCAAGATCTTCGAGGCGCGACGGGACTACATCGTGAAGCGATTGAACGCGATGTCGCACATATCGTGTACTGCACCCGAGGGGGCATTCTACGTTTACCCTTCTGTTGGAGAGGCTCTCGGGCATGTTGCCCCAGGCGGCAAGGTGATCGAGACAGATACCGACCTGTGCGCGTATCTTCTGGAGCATGCTGGCGTCAGCACCGTTCCCGGGAGCGGGTTCGGCCTTTCGCCGTTCATCCGGATTTCGTACGCCGCGTCGGAGCGGGCGCTCGAGGAAGCCTGCGATCGCATCGAAGCTGCATTGGCCGCTCTGCAAAGATCGTCCTGACTGGCGCACGGCCATGTGCTCCACTAATGTAGAAGCGTGTCCGTCAGATTCCTCAAATCCTTCTGTGTCGTAGCCCGCGAAGGGTCGTTCGCGGCAGCGGCTGAAAAGCTTGGGCTTACGCAGTCTGCGGTCAGCCTCCAGATGAAGGCGCTGGAGCAGGAGCTGAAGACGGAGCTTTTCGACCGCACTCAACGCCGGCCGACACTGAATGCGAAAGGCCGCGCGCTGCTCGACCGCGCCACGGAGATCATTCGTCTCTACGAGGGACTAGGCGATGCCGTATCCGATGTTGAGGATCTCGTTGGGACGCTGAGCATAGGTTCGATCTCGACGATTGCTACCGGGGTCCTTCCGGATGCCATAGCCCGTCTTTCCGCTGCCCATCCGCGGCTCAAAGTGCGCGTCGTGCACGCCCTCTCGGCCGAACTTATGACCATGGTCGACGCCGGCGATATCGATGCAGCCCTGGTCAGCAGACCGCCAGGCGAGCTGCCTATGGACTTGACCTGGCACGGCTTTGCCGATGAACCCCTGGTCGTCATTGCGCCGGATACGATCGTCGAGTGTGATGACGAGGCTCTGCTGCGAGGTTTTCCCGTTATTCGCTTCAACAGACACGCGTGGGCGGGACGCGTGATCGATCAGGAGCTGAGGCGCCGCAAGATCGTGACGCAAGACATCATGGAGCTCGACTCCATCGAAAGCATTGCACTGATGGTCGGGCGGGGGCTCGGCGTTGCCGTCGTCCCGCACAGAACCATCGACCAGCCGTTTCCAGTTCCATTGACAGTCATTCCATTCGGCAATCCGCCCATCGTGCGCTCGGTTGGCGTTATCTCGCGCACCGTTCGCGCCATGCCGCGCGCGGTCGAAGAGCTGATTGCCTTCCTCAGGGCCGTCGCGGCAGAGAGCGATCCCTATTTGCGCCTCAAGATTCCCTTACATCGCACTTGAGGGAATTGAAGTTGTTATCGACCATGTCTCCGGAGACCATTGACAACCGATCGCGAGGTTGTCATGAGCGGACCGCTTTCTGGGCTAGTCGTGCTTGATTTGTCCCGCATTCTTGCGGGGCCGACCTGTACGCAATTGCTTGGCGATCTCGGAGCCGATGTCATTAAGGTTGAGCGCCCAGGCCAGGGCGACGACACCCGCCACTGGGGACCGCCTTTTGTGGTCGAGGCGAATGGGGGTCGAGACCGATCCGCCTATTTTCTCTGTGCGAACCGCAACAAGCGGTCGGTGGCCGTGGATTTTGCAACCGAAGACGGTGCAGCGATCGTGCGCCGGCTGGCGACCCAGGCCGATGTTGTGGTCGAAAACTACAAGGTTGGCGGTCTTGCCAAGTACGGTCTTGACTATAAGAGCTTGAGCGCCATCAACCCACGGCTGATCTACTGTTCCATTTCAGGTTTCGGTCAAACCGGACCGAATTCACACCAGCTCGGCTACGATGCGCTCATCCAAGCCATGGGCGGCATCATGAGTCTGACAGGTGAGCCAAACGGAATGCCGATGAAGGTGGGTGTCGGCATCGCGGACGTCGTGTGCGGTCTCTACGCGGCGAATGCTATTCAAGCCGCATTGCGCTGGCGGGGTATCTCCAACCAAGGGCAGCACATCGACATTGCCTTATACGACACGCAGGTTGCGTGGCTCATCAACGAGGCGACGAACTATTTGGTTTCCGACCAGCTGCCGCGGCGGCGTGGAACCGCGCATCCCAACATCGTTCCATATCAAGTATTCGAGACGGCCGATGGCCACGTCATGCTTGCCGTTGGCAATGATGGCCAGTTTTCACGCTTCGCGACGGTTGCCGGGCATCCGGAGTGGGCCCGGGACGATCGCTTTGCAACGAACCCCGCGCGCCTTGCGCACCGCGAGAGCCTGGTTGCGCTCGTTGCCGCCGCAATGCGCTCGAGAAAGACCTGCTGGTGGGTTGACGCGCTTGTCGCTGTCGACGTTCCTTGCGGTCCGGTGCGCGATCTGGCGCAAGTCTTCTCGGACGGACAATGCACTGACCGCGGGCTAAAGGTGACGATCAACGACGCGTCGGCCCAGACTGGTACCGTCCCGGGGATCGGAAATCCAATCAAGCTGTCAGCCACGCCGGTATCCTACCGGCGCGCGCCGCCGCGGCTTGGGGCTGACACAGTCGACGTGCTTGCAAGCACCGCGGGTCTGTCGGATGCGGAGATTGCCCGCCTCAAGCAGGCCGGCACCATAGGTTGAAGGGATCGTCCATGAAACTTTCAAATGATCAGAAAGATTTGAAGGCGCAGGCTGCAGCGCTGTCGAACGGCCTGGTACGCCAGCGCGGGCTGGAAATCGACAAGTCGGGAGAATATCCCTGGGATGTCGTCGATGCGCTGAAGCGCGAGCGCTTCATGGGCATGACGATCCCCCAAGAATATGGCGGGCAAGGTCGCAGCTTTCTCGACACCGTCCTCGTGATCGAGGAGACGGCGCGATCGTGCACCGTGACGGCGCGTATTGTCGTCGAAGCCAATATGGGCGCTATCTCGACGGTGATGGCCTACGGTACCGACGCACAAAAGCGGCGCGCTGCCGATCTTGTGCTGTCCGGCGACAAGCCAGCGATCTGCATCACGGAGCCCGATGCCGGCAGCGATGCAAGCGGTATGAAGACCCGCGCTGACAAGCGCGGCAACCGTTACGTCCTCAACGGCAAGAAGCACTGGATCACCGGGGCCGGTGTATCGCGCCTGCATCTGATCTTCGCCCGGGTATTCGACGAGGCAGGCGATGACCTCGGCGTCGGCGGATTTCTGGCTGTCCGTGGCGAGGCCGATGGACTTCGGATGAGCAAGCGCGAACCCACCATGGGATTGTGTGGCATGCCCGAGGGCGAGCTCGTCTTTGAGGATCTTGAGATCACGCCTGACATGGTCCTCTTGCCGCCGTCCGGCTTCAAACGCGGCTTCGTCGATCTTATCAATGCCTACAACAGCCAACGCGTGGGCGCTGGCACGGTTGCGATGGGGATTGCGGCCGGCGCCCTCGAACATGCAGTGGCCTGGGTCAAGGATCGCCGGCAGTTCGGCCGTCCGATCGGCGAGTTCCAAGGATTGCAATGGATGCTTGCCGACATGCAGACCCAGCTCACGGCTTCGCGCCTCATGCTCTACGCCGCAGCCGCCTCGAATGGGCCCAATGGCAGCCCTTTCCCTGATCCGGAGCTAGCTGCTCAGGCCAAGATCTTTGCCTCGGAAGCAGCCATCAAGATCGTCAACGACGCGCTTCAGATGTTCGGAGCACGCGGCTATTCGCGGGACTTTCCGATCGAGCGGATGGCCCGCGATGTGCGCATGTTCACGATCGGCGGCGGGACGGCTCAGGTGTTGCGCACCCTCGTTGCCAGCAAGGTCCTGGGGTGGAAGTTGCCCCAAACTCGCGATGGATACCTGGAAAGAAAGTGAATGCCCAACGCCATGCTTAGAACAGCCGACGTCATTGCACAGAAACTCTACGCTGCCGGCTGTCGCCACGCGTTTGGCATCCCCGGGGGCGAGGTGCTCACGATCATGGACGCGCTCGTGCGGGTCGGGATCCGGTTTACGTTGACCAAGCACGAGAACGCCGCCGGCTTCATGGCCGAAGGCGTGCATCACGCAACGGGTGCACCGGCTATTCTACTGGCCACCGTAGGCCCCGGTGTTGCGAATGCCGTCAACACCATCGCCAACGCACACCAGGACCGCGTCCCTCTCGTGGTCCTGACCGGCTGTGTGGACGACGCGGAGGCCGTCTCGTATACACATCAGATCTTCGATCATCAGGCGTTGCTGCGCCCCATTACCAAGGCGACATTCCGCGCCGTTGCCGATGCATCGGACATCGTTGTCGACAAGGCCATCGCCATCGCCCGCGAAGGCCGCCCTGGGCCCGTGCATATCGATATTCCGATTGGAGTTGCCGCTGCCGCGCATCGGCCTGCAAAGGCCGTCATGCGGGGGCCGGCCACCCTGACCGGACCGATTGAGGATGCCGTGCTGGAGCGCGCCCGCTCGCTTTTCCAGGCATCCCGGGAGCCGATCCTCCTTGCCGGCGTCGACGTCATCAACGAGCCGGGTGCTGCCGATGCGGTGCGGCGCTTCGCGGAGCGCCATCAAGTTCCAGTGCTGACAACCTACAAGGCCAAGGGCGTTCTTCCTGAGGATCATCCGCTCTGCCTTGGTGGCCATGGATTGTCGCCGCTGTCCGACAAGACTGTTCTCCCGCTGCTGAGATCGGCTGATTGCATTCTGTCAGTGGGTTATGATCCGATCGAGATGCGTCTGGGCTGGCGCGACCTCTGGGATCCCAGCATCGTCATCGAGTTTGCTGCGGAACTGAATCGGCACGACATGCACCACGCCGGCTTCGCCTGGACATCGGGAATCGCTGCAGGGCTCGCCTCTCTTGAGGCAAATGTGCCCAGTTCCCGCAAGCCGTCGCCACGAGCGCTGGCGGCACGCGCGGAGCTGAAGCGGGTGTTCGCTCCGGCGGCGGATTGGGGTCCCGGCGTTGCCTTCGACGTCCTTCGCAGCAGCGTCCCGCGCGACACCGTCGTCACTGCCGACTCCGGGGCGCATCGCATTCTCCTGAGCCAGCAGTGGGAGTGCTATCGCGAGCGCGGCATGCTGCAATCGTCGGCGCTCTGCACCATGGGCTGCGCGCTGCCGCTCGCCATCGGCTATAAGCTGGCCTCGCCCGAGACGCCTGTCTTGGCCTTCATGGGCGACGCCGGCTTGGAAATGGTCGCCGGTGAGCTGGCGACGCTGCGCGATCTCAAGCTACCGGTCATTGTCTGCGTCATGGTCGATCGCTCGCTGACGTTGATTGAGATGAAGCAGCGCGGCAGCCAGCTGCCGAATGTCGGGGTCGATTTTGGCGGTACCGATTTTGCGGCCGTCGCCGCCGCTTTTGGCGGCGTCGGCACCAGGATATCCAGTCGCAGCTCACTCGAGACGGAAATCCGCAGCGCGCTCGGCAGGAAAGAGCAATTCACGCTGCTTGCCATCGACATCGGACGCAGGGCTTACGAGGGCCGCTTCTAGCAACAGTCCCGAATGTGTCTCGCGCAATCCGGACCTATGAGCTTGGCCGCACGGCGTCACGCGCGACTTGCGGCCGGGCAAGCCAACGAGCAATGCCTTTGCCGAGGGCTTCAACAGCCGCGTCCGCCAGAAATGCCTGAGCGCTTTTTGGTTGTTGAGCCTCCACGACGCGCGGCGCAGGATCGCGGCGCTGCGGATCACTGACAGAGCGACCCTCACCCCGAACGCTACTCATTGTCGAGCGACAGGTCCGCCACGATCCGCTTCAACCGGTTGTTCTCCTCCTCAAGCTCGCGCAACCGCTTCATCTCGCTCGGCATCATGCCGACATACGTCTTCTTCCAGTTGCAATAGGTCGCCCGGCTGATCCCCGCCTTCCGGCAGACCTGCGCCACGGGCGTTCCCTCCTCACCCTGCCGGATGATGAACGCCGTCTGCGCATCCGTGAACCTCGGTGCCTTCATCGCTTCCAGCCCTCCTCCCTGCCAGGAGAGGCAACCGGAAAGCTCCAACCTCGAACGAGGGCGTTCTGCGGGAGCAGATCAAGCCCACAAGCGGAAAACTTGACAGCATCGGCTATTGCATCATTACTTCTGATCGTGTCGCGTATCTGGACATATCGTTTCAATGAATGAAATGGCAAAAATCGTGCCTTCAGCCGACCGGTCACCGGTGCTCAAGGCGCTACGCTTGCTGGCACACATCGCCGCCAGCCACGAAGCGCCCGCGCTTGCGGAGTTGAGCCGCGCCATGATGCTGCCGAAGCCGACCACATACCGGCTTGCGCGCTCGCTGGAGAATGCGGGCTTCCTTCGCAAGGACCCATTGACTCTGCGCTACCAGATCGGCACCTCCTTCGAGAGCATCGCCCTGAACGGGTTGCGGAACAGCGCCGCACACGGCTCACGCCGCCTGGTGATGAGTGATCTTGCGGAGCGTCTGGGCGCGCGCGTCAATCTCGTCGTGCTGAAATCAGGAAACCTTTCCTTCGTGCAATGGGTCGAATCGACGGCGCCATTGCGGATCGACATCAAGGGCGACATGCCCATGCCGGTGCACTGCAGCGCGAGCGGCAAACTGCTGCTGGCGTTCGGTCCGCCGGAACAGCGCGAAGCCGTGCTGAGGTCTGCTCCCTTCCAGGGCTACACCAGGAACACGATTACAACGGCACGCGGCTTGGCGCGACACCTGGAGGACATCCGCCGGCGCGGCTACTCGACCGACGATCAGGAGTTGATTCCAGGCGTGAACTGCCTTGCCGCGCCCGTGCATAACCATGCAGGCCAGACCGTGGCAGGGCTTGCAGTGATGGCACCCGCGGCAAGCCTGCCGCTCGAAAAGCTCAAGCGCCATCTTCCAGAGATCAAGGCCTGTGCGGCTCTCATCTCCGCTGAGCTCGGCTGGGAGGGTTCGCCCAAAGGAGCGCGCCCATCAAGAGCCGCAGACCGGCCCTCCGCACCCCGGAAAGCGAAGAAGACGCAGATCGCAAGCCGCAAATGATGATCGGCGATATGAGCACGGACCTGACGCACGACGACGTTCAAAGCATCCTCAAGATGATCGATGCTGCCGAGCATCTTCAGGAGGTCGAGATCGTGCATGGCCGGTTCCGGCTGCACGTGATCCGCAATGGGAGCGGCAGCCTACGTGCCCCATCATTGACCATCCCTCTTGCTCAGTCTGCAGGCGCCTCGCAGCCCATCGCGGTCCAGCCGCGGCCGACGACCCCCGGCATCACGATGTCGGCCGCAGTGCAGTCCGATGTGCCGGAGGGTGCGATCGCTGTGCGCGCGCCCATGCTGGGCGTGTTCTATCGAGCCTCCGGCCCGGGAGAACGGCCCTTCGTCGAGGTGGGCCAGCGCGTGCAGGCGGACGATACGGTGTGCCTGATCGAGGTGATGAAGCTGTTTAACTCGATCCGGGCCGGCGTCGAGGGCGAGATCGTCAAGATTGTGACGGAGAACGGCGCACTCGTGGAGTTCGACGAAGCGCTCATCTACGTCAAGCCGAGCAAGGATTGACATAGATGCCGGCTCCGCCGTTCAAGCGCATCCTGGTCGCCAACCGCGGCGAGATCGCCGTGCGAGTGATCCGCGCCTGCGAGAACCTGGGTATCGAGAGCGTCGAGGCCGTATCGACGGCTGATCGTGACGGCCGTGCCGCGCACATGGCCACGCGCGCAATCATCGACCACGACGCCTTCAAGGCCGGCAGGGTGACGACTCGCTGGGTCGAGGAGACGTTCCTGCTTGCAGACAAGGCGAGCTTCGTGACTGGCACCCGCGACGACGCGAGCGGGAGGGCCAGCTTCTAGGCGACGCACCCCATTGCCGGCGGCAGAAGGGCCGCCCAAGAAAAGAACAATATTACATCCACGGAGGAAAGGGCCAAGAATGGCCGTAACGTCGAAGGTAGCTGCCGATCGGGCCGAGAGCCCCGGCTCCGCGAGCAGGAGCTTCAACGTCGGCGTCTGGAACGTCGTCTCGCTCGCCATTGCGCTCGGCATCTGGCAGGTCGGGGCAACGCTGGTGGCATCGCCGTTCTTCCCGACACCGATCAAGGTCGTGGAAGCTTTCATTCAGCTCGCGACGCGCGGCGACACCACCGGACATTCGCTTTTGGCGCACGCTTGGGCGAGCATCGAGCGTGTGCTCGTGGGCTTCGGACTTGGTGTGCTGCTCGGCGTGCCGCTGGGGCTGCTCATGGGGCTCTACCCCAAGCTTTACGCTGGCACGCGTTCCGTGATCGAGCCGTTCCGCTTCATACCACCGATTGCTTGGATTCCGCTTGCCATCATTTTCTTCACGGGACTGACCCGGTTTGCCTTCCTGATCTTCCTTGGCGCGTTCTTCCCGATCTTCACGTCGACGCTGGTCGGCGTGGCACGCGTCGAGCCCATCCACCGCAAGGTCGGCGTCGTGCATGGCGCAAGCAAGTTCTGGATTCTCCGCAACGTGGTGGTGCCCACGGTCATGCCGGACATCCTGGCCGGAATGCGCGTCGGTCTCGGCACGGCGTGGCTGACGATCGTTGCCGCCGAACTGGCAGGCGGCATCTCGACAGGTCTAGGCCGGATGATGACCAACTACGCCGAGCTGCTCATGGTGCCGCATGTCATCGTCGGCATGCTCCTCATCGGCCTGATCGGCTTTCTCATGAACGAAGTGCTGCTGCTCATCGAAAAGCGCCTGTTCCGCTGGCGCTGGCAAGTCAGCCTGTAGGGAACGATGCCAATGCATGGATACGCTCCAACGGCCAAAGTCGACGTCGATGCCACGCATCGCTATGGCCAACTCGTCGTGCACGAGCAGCTAAAGTTCAGCGTCGCGGCCAACGAGTTCATCTGCATCTGCGGGCCCTCCGGCTGCGGCAAGACCACCCTGCTCGATATGCTGGCCGGTATACTCAAGCCGTCGCAGGGCCATGTGCTGATCGATGGGATACAGGCGAACCCGAAACAGCAGAGCATTTCATTCGTGTTCCAGGAACCATCCACGTTTCCGTGGTTGACGGTGCGGGAGAACGTTGCCACCGGGCTCAAAATCAACGGCGCACGGCGCGAAGAGATCGAAGCGAAGGTCGGCGACATCATCCGGATCGTCGGTCTCATTGGCTTCGAAGGCTACTACCCTCACCAGATCTCCGGCGGCATGAAGCAGCGGGTAGCCATCGCACGGGCCTTTGCCACGGACGCCGATCTCATCCTGATGGACGAGCCATTCGTCAGCCTCGATCAGCCTACGCGCGAGCGCATGCAGCGCGAGGTACTCGACATCTGGCGGCACCGCAAGCGTACGGTGATCTTCGTGACGCACAATCTGGAGGAGGCCGTGTATCTCGCCGATCGCGTGTTGATCCTGTCGGTCAAGCCAGCCCGCATCGTGGCGGATCTGCCGGTACCGCTGCCGCATCCGCGCGATCCCTTGTCTGCCGAATTTACTGAAATCCGCTCGGAGTGCGTGCGCTTGCTGCATGCGCCGGAGGGCGGAGATGCGCCACCGTTCGGGAGCATCTGAAAGAAGGCGCGAGCTGGAGAGAGCCGGCCGCATCCTAAGTCATGTCAAAAACACTCAAGGAGGAAACCATGCAGACCAAGCGCAAGGCGATGAAGACGATTGGGGCAGCGGCCCTGCTGCCCGTGATAGCGGCCGGCCTCGGCTCGGGATCTGCGGCGGCGCGGGCTCTCAAGACCGTGCGCCTCGGAGATCAAACCGGCTCGGAGATCGACTATGCCGCCGTGTGGGTCGCGGAGCTCAACGGCTACTACCAGGAAGAAGGCATCAAGATCGAGCGCAAGACCTATGCGAATGGGCCGTCCGCGCTGCTCGACATCAACAGCCTCGATGCCGTGATGGCCGCCATTGTGCCATTCATGCAGTACGTGGCACGGGGCGGGGACGTGCGCATCGTCATGTCCGTGACGAAGGGCAACGCGCCCATCATCGGAAAGAAGCAGTACAAGTCGGTGAAGGAGCTCGACGGCAAGAAGGTCGGCACACCCGGCATCGGCACCATTCATGACGCCATTCTCGGCTACATTCAGCAGTCGATGGGGATCAAGTTCCAGCACGTGCCGGCCAAGATCAGCGACGTCGCCATCATGATTCAGAAGGGCGAGGTGGAAGCGTTCATCGGCTGGGAGCCGGCGTCTGCAGCGGCCGTGGCCCAGGCGCCGGATCTTCTGCACTACATCCAGCGCATGCCGCCGATCCCCAGCTCGGAAAGCCTGCAGCTTGCCTTCACGCCCACATACGTGAAGGAGAACCCCGAGACGGTGCAGAGATTCGTGCGCGCAACTCTTCGCGGCATCAACTGGATCAAGGCAAACGGCAAGCAGAAGACCGCAGAAATGGTCTCAAAGAAGATGAACGATCCCAAGTCGCTGCCCGTCAACCTCGATGCGCTCGAGTCGGTCGACCTGACGCAACCGCGGCTCGACATGCCATCCACAAGACTGTGGCTCACGACAATAGCCAAGCAAGGCAGAATCCCCGAGGACCTCGTGAAGGATGTGGATGGCTGGATCGGCAAGTACCTCGACTATTCCTTCCTCGACACGGCCGAAGCGTCTCTCAAGACGTAAGCCCGGCAGGCGCGGCCCAAACCGCCGCGCCTAAGGCCGTCCCCAAGCCCGGAGAGCAGATGCGAGAGATATCAGTCGTCGACACCACCCTGCGTGATGCGCACCAGTGCCTGTGGGCGACGCGCATGACGACGGCGCACATGCTGCCCATCGCAGGGCAGATGGATCGCATCGGCTTCCGGCGCATCGACCTTGCCGGCACGATCCAGTTCGACGTGTGCGTGCGCTATCTCAAGGAGGACCCCTGGGAGCGCATGCGGCTTATGCGCCAGCGCATCACCAACACCCCGCTGAGCTCGTTCACGCGCTCCAAGAACATCGTCTCGTTCGACGTTCTCCCTGATGACATCGTCGAGCTTTGGGTCGAGCGCCTGGTGGCCAATGGCTTCCGCGAAATCGGCACGTTCGACGGCCTCAACGACGTCGACAACATGCTGACGACCCTCAACGTCGCGCGCCGCCTGGGCGTGAAGACGTTCGCGGCGCTGTCCTACGGGCTGTCGCCGGTGCATACCGACGAGCTGTACGTGAGGACGGCCAGGGATCTCATCAAGCGCGGAAAGGTGGATGCGATCTGGCTCAAGGATGCCGGCGGCCTGCTGACCGTCGACCGCATCCGCACGCTGGTGCCCGCGATCAAGAGGGTGATCGGCGACATACCGCTGGAGCTGCACAGCCATTGCATGACCGGAGTTGCGCCTCTCGTCTACCTGGAAGGCATCAAGGCCGGTGCCGACTGCGTGCACACTTCGACGGCGCCGCTCGCCAACGGCAACGCGCAGCCGTCCACCCAGTGGACGGCGCAGAACCTGCGTGCGCTCGGCTACACGGTGAACGTGGACGACGCGCTGCTCGACGAGGTGGGGGAGCACTTCCGCCGCATCGCGGTGCAGGAAGGCAAGCCGCTCGGGACGCCACAGGAATACGACGCGTTCCACTATGAGCATCAGATCCCGGGCGGCATGATGTCGAACTTCCGATCGCAGCTCGCCCAGGCCGGCCTCTCGCATTTGCTGCAGAAGCTGCTCGAGGAATGCGCGCGCGTGCGCCACGAATTGGGTTTTCCCATCCTCATCACGCCGTTCGCGCAGTTCGTGGGCACGCAGGCGGTGCTCAATGTCGTGCAGGGCGAGCGCTATCGCACCGTGCCCGACGAGGTGAAGAAGTATGCGCTGGGCTACTTCGGCAAGTTGCTCGCCCCTGTCGATCCCAGCGTGCTCGACCGCATCGTGCAGAACGGATCGCCCAAAATTCTGCTGAAGCCGGAACCTCTCCTGCCGGCGGTGGAGAAGCTGCGCAAGCAGTATCCCAACGCCAGCGACGATGAGCGCCTTCTGCGTTTCATGTTCGCAGGCCAGCAGGTGGACGAGATGTTGGCCGTCGGGCCGATGAAGACGGAGTACATGTTCGAGGCGCCGCTCGTGACGCTGGTGCGCGAGCTGGCGACGCGCCGCATCTCGCGCGTGCATTTCTCGATGGCCGGACAGGCTGGCCGTTGAGGCGCGCTCGCGACATGGAGAATACGCCCGACGCGCTCGAGGACGCTGCCAGGGAAGCGTTCGCGATCGCCCTGCGCGAGCACCGCCCGGATTTCGAGGTGTTCTTTCTGGCCCGACTGTTCGGCCTGGAGTTCAGCTATCCCGGCGAGACGTGCATCGTGCGCTTTCCCGTGCGTCGCTTCATGTTCAACCCGCAGGGCGCCCTGCATGGCGGCGTGACGAGCTTCGTGCTCGACGTCGCGATGGGGCATCTGCTGCGGCATGCATTCGGCACGCCCGGCGTGACCTTGGAGCTGAAGACGCAGTACCTCGCGCCGATCCGCGAACCCGAAGCGCGTTGCGAGGCGCGCTTCCTGCGCAAGGGCAAGACCATTTGTTTCCTGGAAGCGCGCCTGCTCGACAGCGAGGGCATCATAGCCGCCACCGCAACCTCGACTTGGCGCGTGCTGCGGCCGACTGAGTAGGCCGCAGGCGTGGCACCTTGATGCCGATGCGTGAGCCGGCGCCGCAGAGGACGGCGCGATCGGCCACATCCGCGTGCGCGCGCCGGACGCCGGCAAGCCGCGCGAGCACGACCGCGAGGCGGTCAAGCGCCCGCGCCAAGCCGGCATCGACCTCATCATCAACCCGACTGCGGCGCCCGGCAGACCGCCTCATCCCGAGCGATGTCGAACCGGCGAAAGCGGTCTTTCGATTGATCTACTTGGAGGGCCGGCTTCGTCAGCATTGACAGCGAGGGTCGATCGCCGCATATTTGGAACGATGTTCCAATAAAACGATGAGTACGTTAATTGGACAAGACACTCATCAACGCGCTGCATATTCTCGAGCGCCTTGCTCTCTCGGACAAACCGCAGGGTGTCACCGAATTGGCAACTGCCCTCAAGCTGAGCAAGAGCAGCGTGCATCGGCCGCTGACGACCTTGATGAAGCTGGGTTACATCCACCAGAACGAAGAGACCGGCCGATACGAAGCCTCTCTGAGAATGTGGGAGATCGGCTCCTCCGTTCTTGCCCGCCTCGATCTGAAGAGGGCTGCCGCTCTGCCGATGGCCAAGCTTGCTGCGGCGACCGGAGAAACCGTCCATCTGTCGGTCCTCGACGGCAGCGACGTCATCCATATCGACAAGATCGAGTGCGAGCACGCCATTCGCGCCTATAGCCGCGTCGGCGGCCGCGTGCCGTGCCACTGCATTGCGACCGGCAAGGCCATGCTGGCCTTCCAGGCGGCTGAATTGATCGCCTCGGTCGCCAAAAACCTGAAGCGAGTGACGCCGGGAACAATTGTCGACCGCAAGCAATTCCTGGCCGAGCTGGCGCAGGTCCGGCGGACCGGCATAGCCGTCAGCCGCGGCGGCTGGCAGGAAGGCGTTGACGGCGTGGCCGCACCCATCCGCGACGTGTCCGGCGCTGTCGTTGCCGGTGTCGGCATCTCCGGCCCCGCCGCTCGGCTGCGCGCCCACGTAAGGGCTCGCCACGCACCAATGGTGGCAGACACGGCGGCAAATATTTCCTGCGCCCTCGGCTTCAAGGCGCCTCAGCTCCGGCCACGCGCCGCCGGGGAGAGCTAGTTGAACACGTCAATCGGGTGAAGCAGGAGTTCGGCAAATTCATGGCTCGTACCGTCATCACCAACATTGACTATCTCGTCACTGTAGACCCCGGGCGCCGGATTATTCGTGATGGAGCCCTGGTCATCCAAGGCGACCGCATCACCGCGGTCGGGAAAACCGCCGAGATCAAAGTCCAAGCTTCCGATGACATCATCGAAGGGCGCGGGAAGCTGGCGCTGCCCGGCGTATTCGATACCCATGTGCACAATGCGCAGCAGCTCGGCCGCAGCTGTGGTGACGAGGCCTGGTCGGGGCCCGAACGCCTCTTTCGCCGTCTGTGGGTGGTTGAGGCCCACATGGACAAGGGCGATGCCCTGTGCGCGGCGCGCCTGGCTCAAGTCGAGATGATCAGGGCCGGCACCACCTGCTTTGCCGACCCCGGCAGCTACTTTGCCGCCGAGACGGCACAGGCCGCGAAGGAGAGCGGCATGCGCGGCATGATCGCCCGCACCGTCTTTGACATGGGCACCACGGTGATGGGCAATCTGCCCAAGGGCTTCTTCGAGCCGACCGAGGACGCACTCGCTCGCGCCGACGAGATGGTGGCTGAGTTCGACGGCTCGCTCGATGGCCGCCTCAAAGCCTGGTTTTCCATGCGCGTGCCGGTCGCATGCTCGGATGATCTGCTGCGCAGGCTGTGCAAACTCGCCGAGAAGAGAGGCGTTGGCATCATCGGCCACGCCTGCGAGAACCGGGACGAAGTGATCGCCTCGCACCTCAAATACGGCATGGGCGACATCGCCCGGCTCGAGAAGCTCGGGCTGCTCGCGCCCAATTTGCTGCTGCTGCATATGGGATGGATCGATCCCAAGGAACTGCACATGCTGCAGAAGCGCGACGTAAAGATCTCGCTGGCGCCGAGCGCATCCATGCACCAGGCCATGGGCAACATCAGCCACGGCAAGGCGCCCGAGATGCTCGAGCTTGGCCTCGCTCTGTCGCTTGGATCCGACTCGGCCATGTCGAGCAACTATCTCGATGCGATCCGCCAGGCTTTCCTGATCGTCGGCGGGCTGCACGAGGCCAGGCTCGATCCAAAGGTGCTGCGACCAGAAGTGGCCGTCGAGATGCTGACGATCGGCGGCGCGCGCTGCATGCTATGGGACAAGGACCTTGGATCGCTCGAGGTCGGCAAGAAGGCCGACATTACGCTGCTCGATACCATGCGGCCTGAATGGCAGCCGGTTCACAATCCGATCGCGAACCTGATCTACTGCGCGCACGGCGGCTGTGCCGACACGGTCATCGTCGACGGCAAGGTTCTGATGCGGGGCGGCAAAGTTCTCACATTGAACGAACATGACCTGTACGAGGAGGCTGCCGATCGCGCGAAATCACTGATCAAGCGAGCCGGCCTGGAGGACACCGTGGCCTCGATCTGGCCGATGCACTGATGGTACGTGGAACGCATGAGCTGAGCCGAGCACTGGCAGTCGTTTGGTTGCTATGTTGACCCATCACCAAGACACGCCGAAACCCGCCGTCGAGTTGCGGGAGATCCATCACGGATTCGGACAGGGATCGACTTACCTGCCGGTGATCGAAGGCGTGTCTTTGAGTATCCCCGATGGGAAGTTCGTTTCCGTGGTGGGCCCCTCAGGATGCGGCAAGTCGACCCTGCTGCGCCTCATTTCCGGTCTTGCTCACCCGGTCGGCGGCGAGGTTCTCGTCCACGCCTCCAAGGTGACCGGGATCCGCACCGACGTCGGCTACATGTTCCAGACCGACGCCCTGTTGCCATGGCGGACGGTGCTGGACAACGTCGCCTTGCCCTTGAAGTTCCAGGGGATGGCCCGCAGCCGACGTCACGAGCTGGCCAGAGAGTGGATCCGCATTGTCGGGCTGCACGGCTTCGAGAACGCATTTCCGCACCAGTTGTCCGGCGGCATGCGCAAGCGCGTTTCGCTCGCGTGCACGCTGGTCGCCAGCCCCCGCGTCATTCTCATGGACGAGCCGTTCAGTGCGCTCGACGTGCAGACCCGCAGCCTGATGGAGAACGAGCTGATGGCCATCTGGCAGCGGGAGCGCAAGACCGTGGTCTTCATCACCCATGATCTCGAGGAGGCCATCGCACTTTCCGACAGCGTGGTCGTGTTGAGCGCGCGTCCGACGCGGGTGAAAGGCGTCTATCCAATTCCTCTGCCTCGCCCGCGCAACGTTCTCGATATCCGCAGCGACATCGAGTTTCACGGTCTTTACACGCGGCTGTGGAACGACATGCGCGACGAAGTCATGGCCGGCTACGATCAGGAACGCATCGCAGCCGGAATGACAGCAAGCAATCCCACATGAGCGCTCTTGCGGTCCGCGCTTGGCAGATATCCGTGCTTGGCGGGCTCGTGCTGCTATGGTCCCTCGCCGCTCGGCAAAGCCCAACACTGGGCGATGTCTTGGGCAGCCCTGCGGAGGTTGCAAGGCGCCTGTGGGCATTGATCGTCGGCGGCGAGATCTTCCACCATCTGGCCATCACCTCGCTGGAGGCAGCGCTCGGCTTCATCGCGGGCTCTCTGCTGGGCGCCGCAACGGCCCTTCTGCTCGCCTTCGTGCCCTTCCTGCGCCGCCTGCTCGATCCGCTCATCGGCATCTTTGCCGTGGTTCCGCGGATCGTCCTCGCGCCGATATTCATGGTCTGGTTCGGGCTCGGCATCGTCTCGAAGGCCGCGCTCGTCACGGTTGTCGTGTTCTTCATCGTCTATTTCAACGTTGATGCAGGCCTGCGCAATGTGCCCGGCGCGCTGATCGATCGCGCTCGCGTCATGGGCGCGAGCAGGCTTGGCCTGGTGCGCGAGATCTACTTGCCGGCGTCCATCGTGTGGATCCTCGCCGGCCTGCGCATCTCCGTCGGATTCGCATTCCTGGGAGCCATCGTGGCCGAGTATCTCGGAGCCAATGCCGGCCTCGGGTCGCTGATCGCCACGGCGCAGTCGTTGAACGACCCCAATGCCGTGATGGCCGGGCTGCTCATCATTCTCCTGACAGTCACGCCGCTCGACCGCATCCTGACGCGGGTCGAGAAGCTTGCGATGGCATGGCGAGGCTAGCGATGGGCAAGCTCGCGGAATGGTCCAGCGGTCCCTTAGGGCGCATCCTCGTTGTCGGATCGATGCTTGCCCTCTGGGAAATGGCGGCATGGCTCGGTTTCCTGTCACCGTTCTTCTTCAGCTCGCCTTCGGAGGTATGGGCCGTCATCCAGGACTGGTTCTGGGCGGGGCGGATATTCAGGAATGTCGGCGTCACATTCCTGGAAGCGTCCGTCGGCTTTGCAATCGGGACGTCGATCGGCGTCCTGCTCGGCTTCGCGCTGGCGTTCATGCCGCGGGTCGCGCAAGTGCTCGAGCCGTTCATGGCGGTGCTCAACGCCTTTCCTCGCCTGACCTTGGCGCCGCTGTTCATCGTGTGGTTCGGCTTCGGCATCGAGCCCAAGATTCTGCTGGTGGCAACCTTCATCCTGTTTCTCTGCTACCTCAATACCTACAACGGCCTGCGCCAGGTCCCCCAGGAGCTCATTGACCGCGCGAAGCTGTGGGGAGCGACCAAGATCGACCTCGCCCGCACCATCTATCTGCCGTCGGCCATGGCCTGGATCCTGACCGGCCTGCGCGCGAGCGTCGGCTTTGCCATCATCGGCGCGGTCGTCGGCGAGTACATCGGCGGCGACAGGGGCATCGGCTTCCTGATTCTGCAAGGACAATCCCGCCTGCGCATCCGCGAGGTTTTTGCCGGACTCGCGTTGCTGCTGGTGGCGGCGGTGCTGATCGACTACGGCCTACGCAAACTCGAGGCGCGCTTGCTGCGCTGGCGGCCCGAGACCACGACAACAAGCGCAGGGGCAGGATAGCACGCAATGCGCGGTTCATCGGCGTGAGCGATGCGCAAATGGGACGACAAGGAGTGAAGCGCATGAAGAAGCTGAAAGCAATCTTGCTGCTGGCGGCGGCCGCCGTCGGCGCAATCATCAGCGTGGAGCCGGCGGCAAGCCAGGACAGGCCCTTGCGCATGGTCATGGCATCCACCCCATCCTTCACATGGCTGCCTTTCCTCGTCGCCCGCAACGTCGCGTTCGACGCCCTGCAAAAGGAGATCGGGCGTACCGTCGACGTCACCTATGCGCCGACCACGACACCGGCCATCCTGGGTTTGCTTGCGGGTGACTACGACTTCGGGATTGCGTACGTGCAGCATGCGATCAAGGCGCAGGCCGAGAACAAGGACCTGGTTGTCCTGCTGGCGATGATGGATAGCCCGACCGCCGCCCTGGTCGTGCGCACAGACCTCAGCGAAATCCAATCTCCCGCCGACCTCAAAGGCAAGGCCGTCGGCGTCGTGGGGCTCGGCTCGGGCCACCACATGATCGCGCTGGCCATCGCCGACTCCGCCGGCCTCAGCGCAGATGATGTCACCTATCGGTCAACCGGCGGCATCTCCGGCTGGCTTCCATCGCTGCGCGGCAAGCGCGTCGATGCCCTGATCGCGAGCGAGCCGACCTTGTCTCGCATTCTGGACGAGGGAATCGGGCGCATCATGGTCGACCTGCATGACCGCGACACGACCAGCAGGATCTTCAAGGGACCGCATCCAACCGTTGCTCTCGTGGCGCGCCGCGAATACGTCGATGCCAATCCCAAAGTGACCAAGGCCGTCGTCGGCGCCCATCTCAATGCGCTCAAATGGATCGCGCAGAAGTCGCCCGGCGAGGTTCTTGCCGTGCTGCCGGACGATCTCAAGAAGCAGCAGGGCGTCGAGAAGATTCTGCAACGTGTGCTGCCAGCCGTTTCGAAGGATGGGGTCGTCTCGCGCGACGCGGTTGTCATCACGGCCAAGTGGCTACGGCAAATGGGCGAGATCCCGGCAAGCGTCACTATCGATCCCGCCAAGATCTCCGACAGCCGGTTTCTAAAATGAGAGCTGATCCCAAATGGAGGACCTTCTCGCGCGCTGGCCGCTTTGCGCAAATTGTGAATCCGTTTCCCGTCAAGCGACGGTGATGCTAAGATACTAAAAATAGAATAAGTTGGGGGAGGGGTGGCATGCGGTCCGCCGACGTGAATTCCCAAAGCTTGCGCGGATTTCTGCGCATGGTGGAACGGGATTTCCCAACCGAACTCCTTCGCATTCGAGAACCCGTACGGACGCATCTTGATATTTCCTCGCTCGTGTTCGAGCTGGAGCGCGGCGGCAAAAGCCCTGTCGTCATTTGCGAGAATGTCGAAGGGCATTCCATGCCGGTCGTCACCAACATTGCCGGCAACCGTACGCTGCTGGCTGCCTGTCTCGGCGTGACAGCGGCAGAGCTGCCGACGGCCTTCCGCGATCGCTGTCAACGCTATCTTCCCTGCGAGGTCGTGGCCGAGGCCCCTTGGCAGCAGGTCGTGTTGGAAGGCGACCAGGTAGACCTCACACAGCTTCCAATCCCGCTCCATTTCACCGTGGATGCCGCGCCGTATATCACGGCCGGTCAGATCACGGCGCGCGACCCGATAACCGGCGTGGACACGACCGGATTCCACCGCTTGATGCTCAAGGGCAAGAACCGGCTCGGCGTTTCCCTGCATTCGCGGCGCCGCATGTGGGAGTTCCACCGTCGCGCGGAGGAGCGCGGCCAATCGCTGCCTGCCGCAATAACGCTCGGCATCCATCCGCTGCACTACATGGGGTCGATGGTCTACGCGTACCCGCCGCAGGTGCGAAAGTTTGAGATCATTGGCGGCCTGTTCGGCGAACCCTATCGGCTGGCAAGGTGCGGCGTGGCGGAGCTCGAGGTTCCGGCCGGCGCCGAAATCATCATCGAAGGTGAGATTCTGGCCGATGTGAAGGAGTCCGAAGGTCCCTTCAGCGAATTCACCGGCTATGCCTCATACCGCAGCACCCAGAACGTGTTTGTTGCACATCGCCTGCGCATGCGCCGGGATGCGATGTACCATTCGGTTGTCTCGGGAATGTCGAAGGATCACATCCTTATCTCATGCGTGACCCGCGAGGGCGAGATCCTGAACGCATTGACGCGGAATCTGCCGAATGTCATCGCCGTGCATGTGCCGCATACGACGTGCGGCGCCTTCATGGCCTTCGTCAAGATGAAGAAGACTGCGCAAGGAGAGCCGCAGCAGGCCATCATGGCCGCGCTGGGCACCGAGTTCTACACAAAGTACGTCATCGTCGTAGACGAGGATGTCGACATCTTCGACATGAACGACGTGATGTGGGCCGTCGCCACGCGTGTGCAGGCGGAGAAAGACATCATTCTGATCCCCAACTGCAAAGGGGCGATCCTTGATCCCACGTCGGACGCGCAAAGCTTCACGCTGACCAAGATGGGGATCGACGCCACGCGTCCCGTCGGCAGGGATTTTGCCGAACGCCTTGCGATCTCCGACGAGCAGCGGGCACGCGCCCGGCAAATCCTTTCAGCCGCCGGCGTCGACCTCTGAAGAACCTGTATTTGGTGATTTTGGGAGAACAAAGCCGTGAAGACACTCGTAAGCTCAATGCTGGCGCTTGTGTTGGCAGCGGGCGCTGCACAAGCTCAGGATGCCTGGCCGAAACGTACGATCACGCTGGTCGTGCCCTACGGCGCCGGCGGCTACACGGATCTCATCGGACGCATGACCGCAAGCTACCTCGAGAAGGAGCTTGGCAAGTCGGTTGTCGTGGAAAACCGGGCAGGAGGCGGGGGCATCGTTGGAACAGGCGCGGTCTCGAGGTCTGCGCCGGATGGCTATACGTTTTGTGTCTGCAGCGTCGGCGCCATTTCGGTCGTCCCCTTCGCCCAGGGCCAGAAGGTGGGATACGATCCGGTGAAGGATTTGATCCCCGTCAGCATTCTCAGCACGATCTCGCAGGCCGTCGTCGTCAAGAAGTCCCTGCCG
Organism: Hyphomonadaceae bacterium; assembly: GCA_019747815.1. GTDB lineage: Bacteria > Pseudomonadota > Alphaproteobacteria > Rhizobiales > Hyphomicrobiaceae > AWTP1-13. The sequence goes on along the minus strand of JAIEQJ010000035.1, from coordinate 176,264 downwards.
ATCAACTCGATGGCCGACTTGGTGGCGCACGCAAAGGCCAATCCCGGCAAACTGAACTATGGATCAAGCGGCTTGGCCGGCCTCACGCACTACGCTGTGGAACTGTTCCAATCCCGCACCGGGACTAAGATGAACCACATCCCATACAAAACGGGTGCCCAGGGTGTTCTGGCCATCGTGTCCGGCGAAGTCGACTTTGCGTTCGCCAACATGACGGATGCCTTGCCGCAAATCGAGGCCGGCACCGTTCGCACACTTGCCGTCACGTCACTGGGACGCAGCCCGTACTTCCCCGATCTGCCCTCGGTTCATGAATCCATCAGTCCGGGATTCGTCGTGGAAACCTGGAACGGGTTGATGGCCCCGGCCAAGACGCCCGAACCGATCATTCGCAGGATGTCGGAGGCTCTCATGAAGATGGCCGAGGATGTCGAAGTGAAGAAAGCCATGATCAAGGCCGGCGCCAATACGGTCAAGACAACACCAGACCAGTATGCGAAGCAAATACAGGATGAGATTGCCCAGTGGAAACCGTTGCTGGCCGAAATCGCCGGCACGAAACAGCAGTGATACTCAGGCCACGCCTGATCGCCTGAGTTGCAGCGCCGGCAAAGCCGACAACAACATTCACTGCAGGAAGCCAGCATGACGGACGGGGTCGATCCGAAAGCCCATGGCGGATTGAGAATTCGCAATCCGCAGGATTTCTGGGGTTGTCTGGCGCTGATCGGGTTGGCCCTGTTCTCGCTTTGGGCGGGGAGCGACCTGCCGGGGATTCAAGGTTTCTCGTTCGGACCGGGCACTGCGCCACGCGTCTTCGCCGTCTGCCTCCTGGTGCTGGCGGGCGGCGTGTTGCTTTGGTCCATCATTGCGGCTGGCCCGGCCGTCGGCCGCTTCCATGCGCGCGGCCCGATCGTGGTGATGGCATCCATCCTCGCCTTCGCGGCGATGATCCGCCCGCTCGGTCTTTTCATCACAACCTTCGCCTGCTTCATGATCGCCGCCGCCGCCTCAAAGGAGACACGGTGGCTCGAAACGACCCTAACAGCCTTCTTCTTCACCATCGGCGCAGTCCTGCTGTTCTTCTACGGACTGTCATTGCAGTTCCAGCTCTGGCCGGCGTTCATGCAGTAGATTCCAACGATGGCTGATCTTTTCTCCAATCTCAGTCTGGGTTTCCTGGTCGCTGCCAGTCTGCAGAACCTCCTTCTGTGCCTGATCGGGGTTATCGTGGGAACGCTGGTCGGCGTTCTGCCGGGCGTGGGCTCGGTTGCGACCATTGCCATGCTGCTTCCGATTACCTTCGGCCTGCCGCCGATCGGCGCGCTGATCATGCTCGCCGGCATCTACTACGGCGCGCAGTACGGTGGCTCCACCACCTCCATTCTCGTCAACATCCCAGGCGAGGCGACCTCGGTGGTGACGACGCTCGACGGCCATCAGATGGCACAACAGGGCCGTGCAGGCCCGGCGCTTGCGATTGCGGCCATCGGCTCGTTCTTCGCGGGCTGTGTTGCGACGCTGCTGGTCGCGGCACTCGGCGCTCCGCTGACAAGCATCGCGCTGCTGTTCCGCCCGCCGGAGTACTTCTCGCTCATGGTCGTGGGCCTGATCTTCGCAGTGGTGCTTGCCAAGGGCTCGATCCCAAAGGCCATCCTCATGGTGCTTGTCGGCCTCCTGATGTCCCAGATCGGTCAGGATCTCGAGACGGGGGTCGGACGCATGACATTCAATATTCCGGACCTTGCGGACGGCATTCATCTCTCGGTGGTTGCCATGGGGCTGTTCGGGTTCACGGAAATCATCCGCAACCTTGAAAACAACACCAGTCGCGACATCCTGAAAACAAAGATCGACGGTCTGATGCCAAAGCGCGCGGACCTGGTGGCTTCCGCACCGGCCATCGGACGCGGCACGATCCTGGGCTCGATCCTGGGAATCCTGCCAGGCGGCGGCGCGATCATCGCGTCGTTCGCGGCCTACGGTCTGGAGAAGAAGATCTCCAAGCACCCGGAGGACTTCGGCCGCGGGACCATCGTCGGCGTCGCTGCCCCCGAAAGCGCCAACAACGCGGCGGCGCAGACATCCTTCATACCGCTGCTGACCCTGGGCATTCCGCCGAATGCCGTCATGGCGCTGATGGTGGGCGCGATGACCCTGCACGGCATCGTGCCGGGGCCGCAAATCATAACCAAGCAGCCGGAGCTGTTCTGGGGGATGATTGCGTCGATGTGGATCGGCAATCTCATGCTGATCATCATCAACCTTCCAATGATCGGGATCTGGGTGAGGTTGCTCAGGATCCCCTACCGGTCGCTGTTTCCCTGCATCATTCTGTTTTGTTGCATCGGCATCTACTCGGTGAACAACTCCACGTTCGACGTGGTGATGGCGGGCGTGTTCGGCCTCGTCGGATACTGGATGGCCAAGCACGACTTCGAGCCTGCACCCTTGGTGTTGGGTTGGGTGCTGGGGCCGCTGATGGAGGAGAACCTCCGCCGCGCCATTCTCATATCGCACGGGGACTACACCGTGTTCTTCAGGCAGCCTATCTCGGCGGCGTTGCTGGCCATCGCGGCTGGAATTCTGATCGTCGCCGTGCTGCCCACAATCAAAAGAAAGCGCGAGACCGTATTCGTCGATGACTGATGATCGTCAATGCACCCTCCACGATTGCCCTCCTCCCAGGCGCCAGCACGCAACGGCGTATTGCCGGTGTTTGCGCGCTGCACCGACGGCCGGTGACCGCGCCGTGAGTCAAACCTAGGACCGAGCCATGCGCACGAAGATCACCGCAAGCTGGATTGTGGGTCATGCCAACGGACGGCATAGCCTTATCCGGGATGGCGAGATCGTGTTCGAGGGCAATCGCATCGTGCATGTCGGCGCCAAATTCGAGGGCCCGGTCGATCGTACGATCGATACGGCCGGCAAGCTCGTCGCACCCGGCTTCATAGACACGCACGTCCATTCCGGCCACCGCGCCTCGCACCGCCTGATCACCGACACGGGCCGGCCCATGTACTACGGCCAGCCGTTCCTCGAGATCTCGGTCCCGAAGGAGGGAAAGGTCGTCAAAGGCGATCCGCGGTATCTCAAGCATGGCGATGCCGGGTCCGAAGCTGCATTCCAACTGAATGCCCTGTTCACGGTGGCCGAGCTCATCCGCAACGGCGTCACCACCTTCATCGAGTACGGCAGCCAACTCCGCGTCCAGGACGCGTTGCTGGCCGAAGTCGAGCGGCTCGGCTCACGGGCCTACCTGGCGCCCGGCTACGATTGCGGCCGCTGGGTGGGCGACGAGCAGGGCCGCCTGAAGCGCGTTCGAAACGACCGGCTGGGAGAGGAAGGGCTCAAGGTCGCGCTGCAATGGATCGCCGCACACGACGGTGCTGCCGGAGGGCGCATCAGAGGCATTCTAGTGCCCCGCGAGGTTGAGACGTCGAGCGTCGAGGTGCTCAGGCGGACCGTCAGGGCCGCAGACGAGCTGAAGCTGCCCATGGCGACGCATGCGGCCTACAGCGTCATCGAGTTCTACGAAGTGGTCAAAGAGCACATGATGACGCCGATCGAGCTGCTCGACAGCATCGGCATGCTGCGCCCCACGCTCAACATCGGCCACGGCAACTTCGTCGCCGATAACCCCAACCTGAACTACTCGGTGGCGCGCGACCTGGAGCTGATGGGCAAGTCCGGCGCAACAATCTCGCATTGCCCCATCAACATCATGCGCCGTGCCCGCGTGCTGGACAACTGGCAGAAGTACGCCGATGCCGGAGTCAACATGTCCATCGGGTCCGACACCTACCCGCGCGACATGATCATGAACATGCGGACGGCCTCCTACCTCGGCAAGATCATGAGCCATACATACTTTGCCGCCACATCGGGCGATGTCTTCGAGGCGGCCACGCTCGGCGGCGCCAAATCGGTTGGCCGCGACGATCTGGGACGGCTGTCGCCCGGCGCCCTGGCCGACATCATCATCATCGATCTCGATGGGCGCGGCTCATTGCGCTACGGCCCGGTCCGTGATCCAGTCAAGAGCGTGGTCGAATGCGGCGTCGGCGATGACGTGGACACGGTCATTGTCGACGGCAAGGTGATCATGGAGGGTGGCATCATTCCCGGTGTCGACTTCGCCAGCATCCGCGCGGCGGCGCAGGCAGCGGGCGAAGAGGTCTGGGCCACGCTGCAGGACTGGGACCCGCTGGGCCGCACGCATGAGGAAGCATGCCCGTGGTGCTATGCGATGGACCAATGATGCCATCGTTGCAACCGGCCACCGCGCCCCTGGCGGCAAGGTGTTCCCGGCTGGACGACGGCCCCCGACACGGGCCCTATCCGGCCGCCCGTCCTCTCCACCGTGACGCAGGGCGGCGCACAAACCAAATGTCGTGAAGTGATGAGCTCCAAGCCCCCCAGACGACTGATCGTCGGCATCAGCGGCGCATCCGGCATCATCTACGGCGTCCGCGTGCTGGAGGCTCTACGTCCGACGGACGTTGAGACGCATCTTGTCATGACGAAGGCGGCGCAGATCACCCTCGCCCATGAAATGTCGCTGAAGGTGGCCGACATTCACGCCATTGCGGATGTCGTGCATCGCATTGAGGATATCGGAGCGTCCATCTCAAGCGGTTCCTACCAGACCATGGGCATGGTCGTTGCGCCGTGCTCGATCCGCAGCCTTTCCGAGGTCGCCAGCGGCGTGACGTCCAACTTGCTCACGCGGGCGGCCGATGTTGTGCTGAAGGAGCGCCGACGCCTGGTGCTCATGGTGCGCGAAACCCCGCTCCACCTCGGGCATCTGCGCAACATGGCGCAGGTCACCGAGATGGGCGCAATCGTCATGCCGCCGGTGCCAGCATTCTACGCGCGCCCGCAATCCATCGATGCCATCGTCAATCACAGCGTTGGCCGCGCCCTTGATCTGTTCGGAATCGAAAGCGACCTCGTGCACCGCTGGGGTGAGGCCCCCTGACGGCGCCGCTGCCGAGATCGATAGGCCAGGCGCATCGCGCTGAACGGTGAATGCAGGGCTACGTCAAGGGTGTGAAGATATGGCAACCCACCCCATGGAAGGTCCCCATTGGTCGTTTGCACTTGGATTTTACGCCAAGGCCGGCGTATCCGATGCATGCCTGCTGCTGCAGGATCGCGTGGGCGTCGACAGCAACGTGCTCCTGTTCGCCCTGTTTGCGGCTGCGGAGCGCGGCATCGCGCTCAGCCCGGCCGACGTGCGCGATATCGATGCCACTGTCGCCGCATGGCGGGGCGACATCGTCCTGCCGTTGCGCCGCATTCGGCGGCGCTTGAAAGATGGGTTTGCGCCAGCGCCTTCCGCTGCCACGCAAGCTCTGCGCGCCCGCATCAAGACAACCGAGATCGAAGCCGAGCAGATAGAGCAAGCCATCCTCGCCGACTGGCTCGAGCGCCGCTACGGCCGACGACAACCAGGAGAGGTCAATCCGGGCGCCATCCTTCAGACTGTCGTCGACCACTTCGCCGCCGAGACCAATCCCCCGTTCGACGTCGCGATCAGCTTCGAAGTTCAAGAGGCGATGAAGACTTTGCTTCGCGCGCTCTAGAGAGCTGTTGAGGTCAAATGGTGCCGCAACCGGCGTTGGCGAGGTCGGGTGCGCACTCGGCCGGCGTGACGTGGCTATCGGATCGCCGATGCTGCGCGACGCGGCTTCGAAGAGCGGTCAGCGGCGCTCATTTGCGCGGCAGCGCACCTGCGAATTCTGCGGTGATGGACGCAGGCCTGTCCGCCGGCTGCATGCGCGGAGACGGCCCATTGCTGCCTCGAGCAGCCCTCAGGCCAGCCAGCGCTTGCGGCGGCGGTAGTGCTTGACGGCCAGGTAGTCCACCTTGCCGTGTCCTCCGAGATAGGACTCGGCCACGTCGGGATTGGAGCGGATCACCTCCGCCGTCCCGCTCATCACCACGCGACCGTTCTCGATCAGATAGGCCGTGTCGGCGACATCGAGGGCGGCGGCTGCGTTCTGCTCCACCAGCAGCACCGATACGCCACCGTCCTTGTTGATCCTCTTGATGATGTCGAAGATCTCATCGACCAGGAACGGCGCCAACCCCAGGCTGGGCTCGTCGAGCAGAAGCAGCTCCGGCTCGGTCATCAAGGCCCGGCCGATGGCCAGCATCTGCTGCTCGCCGCCCGAGAGATAGCCGGCCTTTGCCTTGGCCCGCTCGGCCAGACGCGGGAACCATCCGAAGGTGCGGTCGATCAGAGCCTTGGTGTGAGATCGAGACCGGCTTCTCGGCACCGCCGCCAGCAGGTTCTCCGTCGGCGTCAGATGGCCGAACACGCGTCGGCCCTCCAACACCTGGACGATGCCGCGGCGCACACGGGTCGGAGGGTCGAGCGCAAGCATGCTCGCGCCCGAGAACGTGATGTCGCCGCGGGTCACCTCGCCGCGCTCAGGCGCCAGAAGGCCGCTGATGGCCTTGAGCACGGTGCTCTTGCCCGCGCCGTTGGCGCCCAGAAGAGTGACGAGGCACCCCTTCTGGACATCGATCGAGACGCCTTTGACCGCCAGAAAGACGCGGTCGTAGATGACCTCGATGTTGTTGAGCGCGAGGAGGGACGGTGCAGGGCTCATTTGCCGCTCTTCTTGAACTCCTCGGAGTACTTGCGGATCTCGCCCCAGACCACGTCCTGGTAGGCTGCGCCCCAATCCGACTGCGGGACGAACTTGGCGCCATCCCAGCGCACGATCCGGCCGCGGCCGCCGCCCTGATGGTCCTCCTTGGTGGTGGTGATGGGCGGCAGCAGGCCTTCGGCCGTGAAGTTGGCAATGGAGCGGAGGCCCTCATTGAGCCAGGGCCCGGTGTAGGGGCCGTTGGGGGCCTTCTCGAAAGCCTTGCGCAGGCCCTCGATCTGGATGGCGCCCATCATCACGCCGATATTGTAGTAGCTGGTGCCGACCTTGCCTTCGGGCCCCGCACCCTTCCCCTTGGCGACGACCTCCTTGAGGATGTCCTGGATGACCTTGGGCTCACGGCCACCGGCGGCCGCCTCGAACTTGAGGACCCCCTTCGTTGCATCCTTGCCGACGACGGCCATGTCGGATTCGGAGAGCCAGACGCTCGAGGACAGGCGGTCCAGCGGCAGGCCGTTGCGAATGGCCTCGCTCAGGGCCACCGTCTGGCCCACGCCGGCGCCCCAGAAGATCACCCAGTCGGGCCTCGCCCGGCGCACCTGCGGCCAGATCGCCGACTGATCATTGCCGGGAGGCGCGTAGGGAAATGTCTGGAACTCGTAGCCGAGCCTCTGGGAGAGTGCCTGGAAGATCGGAATCGGCTCGCGCCCGAACGGCGTGTCGATATGCACAAGCACGATCTTCTTGCCCTTCAGGTTCTTGTCCTGCTTCAGGAAGAAGTCGATGATGAGCGCGGCCTGGCTCCAGTAGTTGGGCGACAGCGGCATCACGTAGGGGAAGACGGTGCCGTCGGCGGCATCGCTGCGTCCGGACAGCGTCGTCACCATGTTGATCTTGTCCTCCAGCGCCCGCGTGACCAAACCGCGGGCCATGGGAGTGGAGAGAGGATCGACCAGCACGTAGCCTTCGCGCTTGTAGCGCTCGAAGGCCTCGATCGCGCGCGGCAGATCGTTGCCGTGATCGATCACGTCGAGATGAACCTTGAAGCCGTTGATGCCTCCGCGCTCGTTGAACAGCGTGATGTAGTCGCGCTGGCCCTGGCTGTACTCGGCCGTGACGAATGTATAGACCTTGGTGAAGTCCTGCGGGGCGCCGAACTTTATGAGCTTTTCCTGGGCGAAGGCCGGCAGCGGGAGCTGTCCGAGAACCAGGGCCGAGCCACCTGCCAGGAGCGTGCGCCGATCGATCTGCATTGAGCTTTTCCTCGTTGTTGCGCCCGGCTCGATCCTGCCCAGCCAGGTCGGTTTCGAACTACTTCCGGACATGGCGGAAGGGCCAGACCAGGAAGTATTTCCTCACGTTGTCGTATATTTTGGCGAGCCCCAGGGGCTCGACCAGCAGGAACAGGATGATCAGGGCGCCATAGAGCATCAGCGGGATGTGCGAGCGCAGGTCCGTCGAGATGCCAAGCCCGAACTGGGTGGCCAGCGTGCCGATGGCGTTGTTGAAGAAGATGGGCGCGAACAGGATCAGCGCCGCGCCGAAGAACGAGCCGAGCACGCTGCCGAGCCCACCGACGATCACCATGGCGACGAGCTGGATCGAAAGATCGAGGTGGAACTGGTCGGGCGTGACGATGCGCAGGTAGCAGACGGCGAGCACGGCGCCCACGACCCCGCCGATGAACGAAGAGACCCAGAAGGCCAGCAGCTTGTACTTGAACGTGCCGACGCCGATGATCTCGGCGGCATAGTCCTTCTCCCGGATCGCCGCCAGCGCGCGCCCGAAGCTCGTGCGCCCGACATTGAGCATGAACAGGGTGATGACGGCGCAGAGGCCGAGCGCCACATAGTAGGGCGTCACCTCGCCCGTTACGGGCATGCCGAGCAGCGTGACGCGGGGCACCTGGAGGGAGGCCTGCGTGCCGCCGCTGATGCCCGGAACATGGCTGATCGTGAAATCGATGATGTACTGCATCGCCAGCGTGGACATGGCGAGATAGAGGCCTTTGACGCGAAGCGCGGCAGCACCGAAGACAATGCCCAGGGCTGCGCTCGTCATACCGGCCAAGACCAGGGCCAGCTCGAAGGGTATGCCGCTGCGCACGAGGTGCACCGAGGTGTAGGCGCCGATTGCCATGACGGCGCCGTAGCCGAGATGAATCTGGCCTGCCCCGCCCATCAGCAGATTGAGCCCGAGCGCCGCGCTCGACCACAGCAGCCAGGGCAGCAGATAGCTGCCGAGATACAGCCGATCGAGCGTGAAGGGTGCGGCGAGGAGAAACAGCACGACACCGCCGACCAGAACGCGATCGAAGGTGAGCGGCCAGAGCTGGCGCTCTGCGGCATAGCGGCGATGTCGGATGCCGGCTTGACGGTAGAGCATCTCACACCCGCTCGATATGTTCGCGCCCGAACAGGCCGTAGGGGCGCACGAGCAGGGTCATCAGAATGATGACCGAGGCCACGATGTCGCGTGTGCCCCCGCCGACCAGCGGATCGAGAATGCCGGTCGCCAGGCTTTCCGCAACGCCGACAACGACGGCTGCCAGCAGGACGCCGGCGATGCTGTCGAGGCCGCCGAGAATCGAGATGGCAAGGGCCTTCATCAGCAGCAGGGACAGCGACCAGTCGACGCCCTGCACGCTGCCCCAGAGGATGCCGGCTGCCGTCGCCAGGGCGGCAGCCAGCCCCCAGGCAATGGCAATCATGCGCTCCACGCGAATGCCGACCGACCAGGAGGCCGTCTGATCGTCGGAGACCGCGCGCATCCGCACCCCGATCTGGGAGTTGAAGAGCGCGATGGTGGCGATGATCAGCAGCGCCGAGATGGCCCCGCCGATGAGATAGGCGCGATTGATCAGGATATCGCCGATAATGATGGGGGCTTGCCGAATTCCAAGGTCCAAGGGCTTGACGGCCGAGCCGAACAAGCCGGGCCCGACGCCGCGCAGGAAGATCTCCAGACCAAGCGTGAGCATGATGACCATGATGACCGGCTGGCCGATCATGCGGCGCAGCATGACGCGCTCGATCAGCATGCCGCCCAGCCACATCAAGGCGAGGGCTGCGATGATGGCCGCCCACATCGGCAGTCCCGCCAGCGTCGCGAAGGCGACCGTTGCGTAGCCGCCTGCCATGGCCAGCGCGCCCTGAGCCAGGTTGGCAAGGCCCGACGTCTTGTAGATCAGCACGATGCCAAGCGCGATCAGACCGTACATGAGGCCTACCAGGACGCCGCTGATCGCGAGCTCGCAGAGCAGGATGAAGTCCATCGGGCTAGTCCACATCTTGAAGGGAAAGCGTGCGGCGAATGCGGCCGGTCTGACCGCTCTCGTAGGTGATCGTGGCTTCGAAATCGACGCTGGAGGAGCCGCCGTAGAGCGCCTCGATCAAGGCGGCGTAGCGCTCCTCAACCACATTGCGGCGAATCTTGCGCGTGCGCGTGATCTCGCCATCGTCCGGGTCGAAGTCCTTGTGGAGGTTGACAAAGCGGCGCACGCGCAGGGGCGGCTGCAGGAAGCCGTTCACATGCCGAAGAACGCCGGCGACGAGATCGTAGACTTCCCTGCGCTGCGACAGCTCGGCATAGGAGGTGTAGGAGATGCCGTGCGCCTCGGCCCAGTGGCCGACAGCCTCGTAGTCGATGCAGACGATGGCTGCGAGCGTCTCGCGCCCGGCGCCGAGGATGGCCACGTTGCGCACATAGGGCGAGAACTTGAGGCGGTTCTCGATGTAGTTGGGGATGTAGCGCTCGCCGGCCTCGGTACGCACGACCTCCGAGACGCGGCCCAGCACGACGAGGTGCCCGTCCGGCTCCAGGTAGCCGGCATCGCCAGTGTGCAGCCAGCCGTCGGCGAGCGCCTTACGCGACGCCTCCGGGTCGTTGTAGTAGCCTTTGATGACCGACCGCGAGCGGACGAGAATCTCACCCGAATCGTCGATGCGAACCTCCACGTTGGGTAAGGGCTTGCCGACCGTGTGCAGCCTGACGTCATCGCCGAGCTGGGCCGCAGTCAACGCCGACGTCTCGGTTTGGCCGTAGAACTGGCGCAGGTTCACGCCAAGGGCGCGGAAGAACAGGAACGTATCCTCGCCGATGGCCTCGCCGCCCGTGTAGGCGCGTGCGGCGCGACTGAGGCCGAGATAGTCCTTCAGCGGTCCAAAGACGGCGATCTCGCCGACCAGGCGCAGCAGGCGATCGCCTGCCCGCGCCGGCTCCCCGGCGATGCGGCGGCGCTCGATCTCGATCGCGCGGGGCATGAAGTAGTTGAACAGGCGCCGCTTCAGCGGCGTGCTATCGGCGATAGCCACCTGGACGCGCGTCAGCATGTTGTCCCAGGCGCGCGGTGCCGCCAGGTACATGGTCGGTGTCACCTCGCGCAGATCGTGCAGCACGGTCTCCTGACGCTCGGGAATGTTGATGATAAAGCGCAGGGCGAGCGCGCCGGTCAGCGTGAAGATGAAATCGCCGACCCAGGCCATGGGCAGGTAGGCATAGCAGTTCTCGTGCGGCTCGAAGTATCCGGCCTCGGCGGCGTTGCGCACGCCTTGCAGCACGTTCTCGTGCGTCAGCGGAACGCCCTTGGGAGCGCCTGTGGTGCCGGAGGAGTGGAGCAGCACGGCGATGTCGCCGGGTCCGCTCCGCTGCACGAGATCGCCAGCCAGTTGGGGCTCGGCGATGAGCCGCTTGCGGCCGTCGGCGAGCAGCGTGTCGAACGAGATGAGGCCTTCGACCTTGTAGGCTGCAAGCCCGCGCGGGTCGTCGTAGACGATGCGCTGCGGCCGCCCCAGGCGCTCACGCAGCTCGAGCAGCTTGTCGACCTGCTCCTGGTCCTCGGCGACGGCAACCGTCGGCGTTCCATACTTCGTATAGTGGGCCAGCTCCTCGGGGGGCACGTCGGGAAACACGGGGGCCGGAAACGCCCGCAACGCCGTCGCGGCGACCGAGGCGACATACAGCCGGTAGCGATTGTCGCCGATGACCGTCATGGCCTGCCCGGGCAGCAGCCCGAGCTGCTCCAAAGCGGCCGCGGCGGCCAGAACATCCTCATAGAAGCGCTGCCACGTGAACTCCGGCCAGATGCCGAAGTCGCGCTCGCGCACCGCCACCCGGCGGCCGCTCTGCACGGCATTGCGCGCCAACGCCGCCATCAGCGTCGACGGCTGACCGTCCTCGAAGCACGGCCACTTGGAGGCCTTCCTGAGATGGCGGATCGGCAAGCTCATGCCGCGGCTCCCGCGCCGGCCTGGCGCTTGGCGGCGCGCTGGCCCAGGTAGGCGGAGATGACGCGCGGGTCGGCAATGGCCTCGCGCGGCTTGCCTTCGGCAATGGTCTCGCCGTAGCTCAGAACCTGCATGCGGTCGCAGATCGCGGTGACCACATCCATGTGGTGCTCGATCAGGAGGATCGAGACATCGCGCTCGTCGCGGGCATCCAGGATGAAGCGCGTGATGTACTCCTTCTCCTCCTGGTTCATGCCGGCCATGGGCTCGTCCAGAACCAGCAATTTCGGCTCCGCCGCCAGGGCGCGCGCAAGCTCGACACGCTTCTGCAGGCCGAGCGGCACCACCTCCACCGGCTCGTTGCGGATGTCCTGCAGCTGCATGAAGTCGATGATTTCCTCGACCACGCGGCGGTGCCGCGTCTCCTCGCGCAACGCCCACACCCAGTAGAACAAGGTGGCGATCGCGCTCGGCCGCATGTGCACGTGGCGGCCGAGCAGGATGTTGTCGAGCACGCTCAAGCCGCGGAACAGGGCGAGATTCTGGAACGTGCGCGCCATACGCCTGGCGGCGATGGCGTGCGGCCTCTTGCGGGTGATGTTCTCGCCAAACAGCGTGACGGTGCCCCTCTCCGGCGGATAGAAGCCGGTGATGACGTTCACCATCGTCGTCTTGCCGCTGCCATTCGGGCCGACCAACCCCAGAATCTCTCCCTTGCGGATCTCGAGGTTGACGGCCTTGAGCGCCTTGAGGCCGCCAAACGAGCGCTCGATGTCGCGGCAGCGCAGCACGATGTCGCCGGGGCCGGAGCTGTCAGTGCGCTGCATCGTGCGGCTCTCCCCTCACATCCTGAAGACGCCGTAGTGCGGCTGGCCGATCGGCGCGTTCAATGTGGCGCTGATCGCCATTCCAAGCGCATTGCGGGTGTCGACGGGGTCCAGGATCCCGTCATCCCAGAGCTGCGAGGTGGAGTAGTAGGCGCTCGACAAGCGCCTGTACTCCTCCTGGATCGGCTCGCGAATGCCGACGATCTCGGCGGCCGAGAGGGTCTGGCCGGAGCGCGCCAGCTGACGCACCTTGATGTCGGCAAGCACGTTGGCAGCCTGCTCGCCGCCCATGACCGAAATCTGGCTCTGCGGCCACATGAAGAGAAAGCGCGGATCGAAGGCCCTGCCGGACATGCCGTAGTTGCCGGCGCCGAACGATCCGTTGCAGATGACCGTGATCTTGGGCACCTCGGCGCCCGACACCGCCATGATCATCTTGGCGCCGTCCTTGGTGATGCCGCGGTGCTCGTACTCGCGCCCCACCATGTAGCCGGTGATGTTCTGCAGGAACAGCATCGGCACGCGGGTCTGATCGCAGAGCTGCATGAAATGCGCGCCCTTGAGCGCGCTGTCGTTGAAGATCACCCCGTTGTTGGCGAGGATGCCGACCTTGTAGCCCCAGACGCGCGCAAACCCGCAAATGAGCGTGGCCCCATAGGCCGGCTGGTATTCGTGGAAGCGGCTGCCGTCGACGGTGCGCGCGATGACCTCGCGCATGTCGAACTGCTGCTTGATGTCGGTCGGAATGACGCCGTAGAGCTCGTTCGGATCGTAGTAGGGTGCCTCCGGCGTCGCCCAGTCGAGGGGCCACTTCTCCGCCTGCCTGAGCTGGCCCACGATCTCGCGGGCGATGGCAATCGCATGATCCTCGTTGTCGGCAGGGTAGTCGGCGGTGCCGGAGATGCTGGTGTGCACCCGCGCGCCACCCAAGTCGTCGACGGTCACCTCCTCGCCGGTTGCGGCCTTGACGAGCGGCGGGCCGCCGAGAAAGATCGCCCCGGTCCCCTTGACGATGACGCTGTACTCGCTGAGCGCGGGGACATAGGCGCCGCCGGCCGTGCAATGACCAAGCACGATGGCAACCTGCGGCACGCCGAGCTTGGAGAGAATGGCCTGGTTGCGGAAGATGCGGCCGGCCAGATAGCGATCGGCGAACAGATCGGCCTGGGCCGGCAGGAAGCCGCCGGCGCTGTCGCACAGGTGCACCACCGGCAGCCGGTTCTCGATGGCGATGTCGAGGGTGCGCACGATCTTCTTGACCGACAGGGGATACCACGCGCCGCCCTTCACGCTGGCGTCGTCGGCGTGGATGATGACCTCGCGCCCCGACACGATGCCAATGCCGCTGACAATGCCCGCGCCGGGCACCTCGCCGTCGTAGGCCATGTTGGCGGCCAGCGTCGAAAGCTCCAGGAACGGCGTGCCGGGGTCGAGCAGCAGCGCGATGCGCTCGCGCACCGGCTTCTTGCTCTGCCGCCGCAGACGGTCGACATCGCGCTGGGGCCGCTCGTCGCGGGTGCGGCGCTGCAGCTCCTTCAAGTCTGCCGCCAGGCGCCGGTTGTGCTGCGCGCGCGAGCAGAACTCTTCCGACCGGGTGTTGAGACGGCTTTCGATGCGGCGCATGGTCAGCGGGCCCTCGCTTCAGGGGCCAGCGTGACGAGCGGCGCCGATCGCTCGAAGGGATCGCCCTTGGCCACGTGCACTGCCGCCACCGACCCCTCGCGCCAGGCCTTGATGGAGGTCTCAAGCTTCATGCTCTCGATGACGACCAGGGTCTGTCCGGCTGCGACGCGCTCGCCGGGCTGCACATTGACGGCGACAACCGTGCCAGGCATGGGCGCCAGGGCAACATCCTCGGCTGCGTCGGCAGAGCTGCCGGCGTGCCTGCGGACGGGATCGGTGTAGCGGACGGCGAATGCCTCGCCATCGATGTGCAGATGGGTGACATCGCCATCCCGCGCCATGACGACATCGTGCCGCGCGCCATCGAACTGCAACACGCCCGCACCATCGGCAGCGGGCTCGAGCGATACCGACATGGAGCGGCCGCCGACATGCAGGCGATAGGCGGCACCGGCGCGCGCCAGCCACACCGCGTGGTCTCGGTCGGCGATGGTGAAGCTGTGCCGCATCAGGGGGCCGCCGCCGAGTTGCGCGGCGCGGCGGGGAGCGTCGTCATGGGGCCGGCATCCTCAGGCACAGGCAGCATCAGTTCCTCCAGGCTCCCATGGCGGCATGCAGCGCCGGCACGGCATCGGCGGCATCACGGACCGCGCGCGTCGACAGCGCGGCAGCGGCCAGAAGCTTGTCGGCGAGCTCGCGCGGCAGAGGCGGCTCGGCCGCGATCTCGGGATGGGCATCGAGAAAGCCGGTGTGGACCTCGCCGGCGGCAAAGGCCGGATGCCTGATGACGCGGCGCAGGAAGCCCGCGTTCGTCTCGCAGCCGAGCAGCACCAGCTCGCGCAGAGCCGAATCGAGGCGGGCGCACGCCTGCTCACGATCTGTGCCATGCACGATCAGCTTGGCGAGCATGGGATCGAAGGCCGCCGTCACGTGCTGGCCCTTGGCGATGCCGCAGTCGAAGCGCACGCCCTCGCCGCGAGGCGCGCGCAGCTCGAGCACACGCCCGGTCGTCGGGGCGAAGCCGCGGCCGGGACTCTCGGCATAGATGCGGGCCTCGATGGCATGGCCGCTCGAGATGATGTCGCTCTGCGAGACGGAAAGCCTGGCACCGGCCGCGATCCGCAGCTGCTCGGCCACGAGATCGATGCCCGTCACCATCTCGGTCACGGGATGCTCGACCTGCAGGCGCGTGTTCATTTCCAGGAAGTAGAACTTGCCGCTGCTGTAGATGAACTCAACGGTGCCGGCGTTGGTGTAGCCGGCGGCCTTGGCGATGTTGCGTGCCGTTGTGGCGATCTCGGCGCGCTCGTGGGGCGTGAGGGCGGGAGACGGCGATTCCTCGATGATCTTCTGGAAGCGCCGCTGCACGGAGCACTCGCGCTCGAACAGGTGGACGACGTTGCCATGGGCGTCGCCGAGGATCTGCACCTCGATGTGGCGCGGGTTCTCCACATACCGCTCCACGTAGAGGCGGCCATCGCCGAAATAGCGCTCACCCTCGCTGCGCGCCCGTGCAATCTCCTCCTCGAGCGCGGCGGCGTCGCGCACGATGCGCATGCCCTTGCCGCCGCCCCCCGCCGCCGGCTTGATCAGCAGCGGAAAGCCCAAGGCCCTGGCGCGCTCAAGGAACGTTCTCGGCGCATCGTCCTCGATGGCGGAGGGGGCAACGGGAAAGCCATGCTTGGTCGCGAACGCGCGCGCCCGCACCTTGTCACCCATCAGCTCGATGGCGTCCGGCGACGGCCCCACGAAGATCAGGCCCGCTTGCGCCACCTGCCGGACAAAGCCGGCATTCTCCGACAGGAAGCCATAGCCCGGATGGATGGCCTGCGCCCCCAGCGCACGCGCGGCCGCAATGATCTGGGCGCCGTCAAGATAGGCCGCAATCGGGCTCGCGCCCCCGATCTCGTGCGCCTTGTCGGCCGCCCGCACGGCCGGGCTGTCGCGATCGATGGCATGATGGACGATGGCGCCCTCAAGGCCGAGGGCCTTGACCGTGCGCAGAATGCGCAAGGCGATCTCGCCCCGATTGGCGACCAGAACGGTCCTGAACGCGTGGATCGGCGCCGTCATGATGCCGCCCTGCGCCTGGCCGCCGGCCTGGGCGGCGCAATTCCACCGACGATCATGCCCGCGATCTGCCGGCCGAGCCGATCGCAATCGATCGCCTTGCGGGTCGTGACGTGCCGCCAGGCCACGTGCTCCACGGCGCCGAACAGCAGATCGCGCACCACGCGCGGGTCGGTATCGGGCCGCACCTCGCCGTTCCTGATGCCGTCGTGCACGATGCGCAGCAGGACGGCCGTGTAGCGCTTGTTCAGAACCTGAATGGCGGAGCCGGGATAGTCCGTCGCGACGCGAACCTCGGAGATGAATAGCCGGCACAGGCCGGTATCGCGGACGAAAACGCCAAGGTGGGTCTGCACAAGCAGCCGCAGGCGATCCGCAAAGGTCTCGCCGAGCTCAACCTGCTGCTCAAGATCATCGATGACGCGCTCGTAGAACGCGGTCAGCGCGGAGATCAGCAGCTCGCGCTTGTTCTCGAAATACTTATAGACGAGGCCGTCGGAAACGCCGGCCGCGCGCGCAATCTCGGCGATCGAGGCGGCCTGGAAGCCCTTTTGCGAGAAGACGCGGCTGGCGGCGGCGAGAATACTATCGCGCCTGTCGCGCATGCGCTCGGTGCTGATGACGGGCATGAGCGTCACTGCACCCCAGCCGGCTGGGTCGGCGGCACGTGACGACGATGTTCGCAAGCCAATGGCAATTGCCGCATCGCATCCCACCTCGGCGTTTCCGTTCGCATTGTTTGCACGCTCCGGGGTCGAGCCCGATGCGCGATCGCTTGATTATTGATAGTGAATGCGCTTCACTTTGGCAAGTCAAGAGGCCTCAGAGCCTCGTCACCTCCGGGAGAACGCTCCATGACGGTCCAGGCCGCGCACGGCTCCAACAGGCTCCTGCAGCACGGATTTCGGCTGACGGCGGACCAGCAGGAGATCCTCGACCAGGCCGATCGCTTCGCCAGGGACGAGCTGGCGCCGCTGCAGGCGCGCATGGATGATGAGGAGTGGTGGCCGCCACAGGTGATGCCGGCACTGGCCCGCATGGGCTTTCTCGGCGTGACCGTCGAGCCGGAGCTCGGCGGCGCGGGCAGTGACTTTTTCACCTCGGGCCTCATCACGCAGGGTCTGGCACGCTGGAACCCGGCGGTTGCCCTCAGCTATGCGGCGCATGAGAACCTGTGCCTCAACAACATCGCGCGCAACGCCAACGACGCCATCAAGCGGCGCTACCTGCCGGGGCTGTGCAACGGAACCGCCATCGGCGCGCTCGGCCTGACGGAGCCGGGTGCCGGCTCGGATGCGCTGGGATCGATGGCGACGCAGGCCCGGCGTGACGGCGACCATTACGTCATCAACGGCCGCAAGCTCTACATCACCAACGGACCCATCGCCGACGTTCTGCTGGTGTATGCCAAGACCGACAGGGAGAAGGGCGCCAAGGGCATCTCCGCGTTCGTGATCGAGAAAGGCTTTCCGGGCTTCAGCGTGGCGCAGAAGCTCGACAAGATGGGCTTTCGCGGCTCCACCACGGCCGAGCTGCTGTTCGACGATTGCCGCGTGCCTGCGGCAAATCTGGTCGGCGAGGAGGACGCCGGCGTGGCCGTCGTGATGAGCGGCCTCGATCTGGAGCGCGCCATCGTGGCCATGATCAATATCGGCATGGCCGAGCGCGCCTTCGATCTGGCCCTCGACTACGCCAAGACGCGCAAGCAGTTCGGCAAGCGCATCGGCGAGTTTCAGCTCGTGCAGGCGAAGCTGGCCGATATGTACACCACCATCGAGACCATGCGCACGTTCAGCTATCGCACGCTGGCCGAGGCCAACGCGCTGGAGGTCGGCGCCGGTGGACGCGGGGACATCCACAAGCTGACGGCCGCGAGCATCCTCTATGCGGCGGAAGGGTGCACCAAGGTGATCACCGAGGCGGTGCAGATCTTCGGCGGCGCCGGCTACATGCGCGAGACGGAGATCAACCGGCTGTATCGCGCCACCAAGCTGCTCGAGATCGGCGCCGGGACAACGGAGGTGCGCAAGCTCATCATCGGCGGCGAGCTGATGCGGAGCTAGCCGGTCCGGCTCTTTGCGAGGGTCTTGGGCGCGATCAGCACTTTCTCAGTTGGCGACCGCATCATGCGCATTGTGGGTTGGGACCATCGAAGGTCTCCCCGAGCGCGCAGCGGATACTGGAGTTGTTGGATCAGATCATTGGCGGAACCAGTCGGGCCGGGGGATGGTCCACTGATCGCCCCAGATCTGGTTGCCGCCGTCCACCGCCAGCACCTCGCCGGTGATGAAGTCGCCGGATGGGCCGGCGAGATAGCAGACCGCGTTCATCACGTCGGCGACGCTGCCGAAGCGCTGCATGAGGTTCGACCGCGGCAGCTCGCGGCGGGCCTCTTCCGGATAGACCTGCATGCCCCCGGTGGCGATGATGCCGGGAGCCAGGCAGTTGACGCGGATGCCGAGCGGCGCCCACTCGATGGCAACGGTCTTGGAGAGATAGACGACGCCGGCCCGGGCGGCGCAGGTGTGGGCGATGCCGGGCATGCCGCGCCAGAACGGCGCCACGATGTTGACGATGGAGCCCTTCTGCCCGCTGTCGCGCCAGCGCCGCGCCGCCGCCTGCATCATGTACCAGGTGCCGCTCAGGTTGGTGTCGATGACGGCATTCCAGCCCTTGACGGAGAAGTCGATGGCCGCCTGCGGAAACTGGCCGCCGGCGTTGTTGACGAGGTGGTCGAGCCGGCCAAAGCGCGCGAATGCGGCATCGAAGAGCTGGGCCACCTGGGCGGGGTCGCGGATGGTCGCGGGCATGGCCAGCACCTCGGCGCCGAGCTTGCGCAAGGCGGCCGCGGTGGCCTCCAGCGGCTCTTGCTTGCGGCCGCAGATGGCAAGCTTGGCGCCCAGACGGGCGAACTGGAATGCGATCGCCTTGCCGAGGCCGCGGCCGGCGCCGGACACGAGCACAACCTGATCCTTGAAGAGCCCGTCGCGGTAGATCAGCGGCAACGCCGCCAGCGCTTCATCCGTCAACTCTTCGTTTGTGGGACTGTTTGTCATGCTAGTGTCCCGATCGCGAAGTTCGCCGGAACTTGCAGCAGGCGCTGAACGAACTTCGCGATCGAAAGGACACTAGCAAGCTCATGGTTCCAGTGTGATTCAGATCGAGAAATTCGCTCAGTAGGCGTGCTGCGAGGAAGGGTGAATTTCTCGATCATCACACTGGTGCCTTCCCGGCTCAAGATGGCGCGTCGGCAGCACGGATGTCTCGGCTGCCGGCGCCGTATCCCGCCGCGCGCGCTGCGTCGGCCAGCGCGGCCGGAACCGCAACCTCGATGTCCATGAGCATCTGCGCGAATGCCTTGCCCTGAGGATCGATGCGCAGCGAGGCCATGCCGCCGCCGCCCAGCGCCTCGTGCAGGAGGAAGTTGATCGCGTGCATGCCGGGCAGGTCGAACCGCTCGACGTGCGTGACGCCCGTCTGGGCGAACCAGGCCATCAGGCGCTCCGACGTGAGCGCCGCCTTGATCCAGGGAAGATACTCCGCCCGCCGCGCGATGATGCCGATGTTGGCCATGTTGCCCTTGTCGCCGCTGCGGCCAACCGCCAGGGCGACCAGCGGCACGCACGCCGCGGGCTCGGACAGGATGCCGGCGGGCACGACCGTGAGCGAGACCGGCAGCGCCGCCACGGCCGGGACCGGGTCGAACGGAACGGGCGTGTCCTCTCCGGCCATGGACACGAGCGGCTGCACATCGCGCTTCGGCCACAGAAAGGAGAAGAGGCGCACGACGGGCTGCACACCGGGACGCCCGGCAAAGAAGCCGGTCAAGCCCTGCGCCATCGAGGACGCAGCCGGAATGATCTCGCGGGCGAAGATCTCGAGCGCCCCTGCGTCAGGATGCGTGGCGGCGAGCTTCAGAACGACCTCGCGGGCTGCAGCCGCCTGGGCGCGCGCGGACGCGCCGTAGACCGCCTCCGTGCCGAGGACCTCGATCGAGGTCTCGGTGAAATCGCCGAGCTGCCGCGCCGCCAGCAGGCGGCGGGCGCGCTTGAAGATGGCCGCGCCGGCACGCCGGGCCTTGGGCGCGGCATCGCGCCCCGCCAAGGTGACGGTGCCGATCGCCCGATAGCCATCGGCGTAGGTGGCGCTGACCTTCAGATCGGCCGTCGGCGGCCGTCCCCTGGCGCCGCGAACCTCGACGCAGTCGGCCCCCCTCTGGGTCAGCCTGATCTGGCGCAGGTCGCATTGCACGTCCGGCAGCACATAGGCGGCCGGATCGCCGATCTCATAGAGGAGCTGCTCTCCGACCGTCAGCGGCGTGATCAGACCGCCGGTGCCCTGCGGCTTGGTGATGATGAAGGTGCCGTCGGAGCTGCACTCGGCGATCGGGAGGCCCATGTCGTCCCAGCCGGGCACATCGGCCCAGTCCGTGGCGATGCCACCCGTCACCTGGGTGCTGCACTCGAGCAGATGCCCGGCGACGCTGCCCTGGGCCAGCCTGTCCCAGTCGCTCCAGCGCCAGCCGAAACGATGCACGAGGGCGCCGAGGGTGACGGCGGAATCGACGCAGCGCCCGGTGATGACGATGTCGGCCCCCCGATCGAGCGCGGCTGCGATCGGTCTGGCACCGAGATAGGCATTGGCGCTCAACAGGCGCGGGGGCAAATCCGCACCGGTGAACATCTCCTTGATCCGATGCCGCCGCAGCTCGTCTGCGCGCGGCATCAGATCGTCGCCCGTGACCACGGCGATCTTGAAGGCGAGCCCCAGCGATCGCGCCCGCTCTCCCAAGGCGGCGGCGGCAGCCTGCGGGTTGATGCCGCCAGCATTGGATATGACGCGGATGCCGCGCTGCTTGATGTCGCCCAGAACCGGCGCGATCGCGTCGATGAAATCCGTTACGTAGCCGGCAGCGGGCTTGCGGGCGCGCATCCGCGCGAGCAGAGAGATGGTGACCTCGGCGAGGTAGTCGAAGACCAGCACGTCGACATCGCCATGCAGGACGAGCTGGCGCGCGCCATCCAGGCTGTCGCCCCAGAAACCGGCCGCGCCGCCAATTCTCACCGTGTCGCGGGCCATGGCCTCAGCGCCCTGTCCAGACCGGCGCGCGGCGCTCGTTGAAGGCTTTGAAGCCCTCGCGGGCGTCCTGCGTGCGCGCCATCTGCGGCAGCACCCGCTGGGCGTACTCAAGGCCCGCATCGAGCGGCAGGGCGTCGATGGTGGCGAGCGCACGCCGTCCCATGCGCAGCGCCGTCGGCGAGCACCGGGCGATGGCGGCCACCAGCGCGTCGACCTTGGCATCAAGCCCGGCCAGCGGCACCACATGATTGACGATGCCGTGCGCCAGGGCCTCGGCGGCCGTGATCGGCTCGGCTGTCAGGCAGAGCTCCAGCAGCTTGCGCCGCGGGATGGTGCGCAGCATGTAGGGCAGGATCATCATCGGAAAGATGCCGATGCGCGCCTCCGGAACGCCGAGGCGCGCATGCTCGGCAACGACGGCGACATCGGTAGCGCAGGCAAGACCGAACCCTCCCGCCAGGGCGTGACCATTGACGCGCGCGATGACCGGCACGGGGCAATCGAGGATGGTGCGGAACAGCTTGACGACGGGATTGTCGACCTCTGCGGGATCGACGTGGAAGGGGTCGCCTTCGGCGGTGGGCTTGAGATCGCCGCCGGCGCAGAAGGCCTTCTCGCCCGCGCCCGTGATCACGGCGGCGCGAATGTCAGGCTGGCTTGCAAGCGACAGGAGGCCGTGGCGCAGGCCGTCCAGAACGGCTTCGTTGAGCGCGTTGCGGCTTGCCTCGCGATCGATGGTCAGCCACAGGGCCTCACCGCGCCGCTCACACCGAACCTCGGACATCGCGCCTCCAAAATGAGTTGAATTCATTTTTGTCTTCAAGTTAGTCTAGTCGGCACATGAGAGCAACGGCCAGCCCGATGCAAGGCTTGGCGGATGCAGATCTCGGCCGATGCAAGGCCTGGCCGATGCAAGCACCGGTGGCTCTCGTCATGCGGGAGGATGCACATGGGTGATGGCAATGGGGGTGATGGCAACGGCGTGCTGCTGAGGACCGACGGTGTGGTTGCGCGCATCACGCTCAACCGGCCCCACAGCCTCAACGTGCTCGACGCGCCCATGGCGCAGGCGCTGGCGGACGCGCTGGGCAGCATCGAGCGTGCCGGCGCGGTGAAGGTGCTCGTGCTCGATGGCGCGGGCCGCTCGTTCATGGGCGGCGGCGACCTCAATGTCTTCCATGCCGACCTGGAACGGGCGCCGGAGACGGCAAGCCGCCTCATCGAGCTGTTCCACCAGTCGATCCGCTGCATCAAGCGCCTGCCGATCCCCGTCATCGCCGGCATTCATGGCCCGGTGGCGGGCGGCGGCGTGGGGCTGGCGCTGGCCTGTGATCTCATCATCGCCGCGGCCGATACCAGGCTCGTCCCGGCCTACGGGCGCATCGGCACCAGCCCGGATGGAGGCACGAGCTGGAGCCTGACCCGGCTGCTCGGGCCAAGGCGGGCCATGGAGGTGCTGATGATCGGGGAGCCGATCGGCGCCGATCAGCTCAAGACGCTGGGGCTCGTCAACCGGGTCGTGCCGCCCAGCGAGCTGGCATCGGCCACCGAGGCCCTGGCCAAGCGGCTCGCCGCCGGGCCGCGCGTTGCGCTCGCCAACGTCAAGCGCCTCGTGCAGCAGGCGCAGACCTCGAGCCTCGAGGTGCATCTGGAGGCGGAGCGCAACGGTTTCGTGGCCGCCGCCGCAACCGCCGATTTCCGCGAGGGCATTGCGGCCTTCTTTGCCGGCCGCAGCCCGACATTTGCCGATTAGCCCGGCGCCGGCTGCACAACAGGGCTTGCCAAGAGCCCGGCCGCGTCGGACGCTCGCAAGCGGGGAGACGCGGATGGAGAGCCGGCGATGAAATTCGGGATCTTCTACGAGCTGCAATTGCCCAAGCCCTGGGGTCCCGACGACGAGCGCCGGCTCGTTGAGGATGCGCTGGCCCAGGTGGAGCTGGCCGACCGCCTGGGGCTCGACTATGCCTGGGCGGTGGAGCACCACTTCCTCGAGGAATACTCGCACTGCTCGGCCTCGGAGGTGTTCCTGGCCGCCGCCGCCGCCCGCACCCGGCGCATCCGGCTCGGACACGGCATCCGGCAGGTGATCGCCAACTACAACCATCCCGCGCGCACGGCGGAAGCCGTGGCCATGCTCGACCTCATCTCCAACGGCCGGGCGGAGCTGGGCATCGGCGAGGGCGCCACGCGGCTGGAGCTCGGCGGCTTCGACATCCCGGCCAAGGAAAAGCGCGCCATGGCGCTCGAATGCGCCGAGCAGATCGCCAACATGATGGTGATGGAGCCCTATCCGGGCTTCGAGGGACGCTCGTTCAAGATGCCCTGCCGCAACGTGCTGCCCAAGCCCGTGCAGAAGCCGCATCCGCCGCTGTGGATGGCCTGCACCAACCGCGACACCATCAAGGTGGCGGCGAGCCTCGGCGTGGGAGCGCTGGCGTTCTCCTTCATCGACGAGGCGGAGGCGCGCACCTGGAGCCGGATCTACTACGACATCATCAAGAGCGAGGCCTGCGTGCCGCTCGGCCACAGCGTCAACGCCAACATCGCCATGGTGTCGGCGTTCTCGCTGCATGCCGACCGCGAGGAAGCGGCGCGGCGCGGCCAGGAGGGCTTCGAGTTCTTCCGCTTCGCCATCTCCGCCCTGGTCACCAACGATGCGGTGCCCGGCCGCTCGCGCCTCTTCGAGCAGTTCCAGACGGAACGCAGCGGTGGCGCACTCGGCGCCGATGCCGCCGGCACCGAAGCCTTGTCGGGGGCGTTCCAGCAGTCGCGCGGCATCGGCACGGCGGACGATTTCCGCGGCCACGTGGCCTCCTTCGAGGCCGCCGGCATCGACCAGATCATTCTGCTGCAGCAGGCCGGCCGCAACCGGCACGACCACATCTGCCAGTCGCTGGAGCTGCTGGCGCGCGAGGTGCTGCCCGAGTTCGCCCCCAAGGCCGCCGAGCGCGAGCGCCGCAAGGCGGACGAGCTGGCGCCCTTCATCGAGAGGGCGCTGGCGCGCAAGACGCGCATGGCCCCGCTCGCCGATGCCGATATTCCGATCGTGCGCGCGGCGGTGGCCAAGCCGGTCGTCAATCAGTCAAAGGCCTCTTGAGGCGGAGCACACGTCATGGGTCCACGTGCAGGCATCCGGATCGTCGATTTGACCTCCATGCTGTCGGGGCCGTGGGCGAGGCGTGTTGCCTGCGCGCCGATGCGCACCCGAGATGGCGTCATCGGTGCGGAAGGAAACACAGCATGACGAGCGACGCACGGCTTCGCGCGCCGGCCGCAGCCCGCAACCGGGCGCCGATCCTGGCCGTGCTCAAGACGCATCTGCCCCGGCGCGGGCTGGTGCTGGAGGTGGCGAGCGGCTCGGGCGAGCACATCGTGCACTTCGCCCAGGCATGTCCCGACCTCGACTTTCAGCCGAGCGACCCCGATCCGCAGGCGCTGGCCAGCATCGACGCGTGGGTCGCCAGCACCGGCCTCAAAAATGTCCGCCCGGCCATCGCGCTCGATGCCGCAGCCGAGCCGTGGCCTATCCGGGCAGCCGAAGCGGTGATCTCAATCAACATGATCCACATCGCCCCCTGGGCCGCCGCCATGGGCCTCGTGCGCGGCGCCGCAGCGCTGCTGCCCGCCGAGGCCATGCTCTACCTGTACGGGCCCTTCCGCCGCCATGGCGACCACACCGCACCGAGCAACGCCGCATTCGACCGCAGCCTGCGTGCGCAGAACCCGGATTGGGGCGTGCGCGACCTGGAGGCGGTGGCACAGCTCGCCCGCACGCATGGCTTCGCCGACCCTATCGTCGAAGCGATGCCCGCCAACAATCTGTCGCTCATTTTCAGGAAGCAGGTGTAGGCTGCGCCGGATTTGTGCCTTGCGAGCCGACTGAACGAGACCATGCAAGTGTCCCACACGCTCATGCCCGCCTCGGTGCGCCGGCAGGAAGACCGCCGCTTCATCACCGGCACCGGCACCTTCATCGACGATGTGACCCTGCCCGGCCAGGCCTACGCGATGCTGCTGCGCTCGAGCCGCGCGCACGCCAGGATCAAGGGCATCGACACCGACAAGGCCAGGGCGGCGCCCGGCGTGCTGCTAGTCGTCACCGGCAGCGCGTGGGTTGCGGCGGGACACGGCCCCATTCCGACCAAATCGACCGTGCGCACCAAGCGCGACGGCTCCCCGTTCAACGAGCCCAAGCACCACTGCCTCGCCGTCGATGCCGTGCGGCATGTGGGCGAGCCCGTCGTGCTGGTGGTCGCCGAAACGCAAGCGCAGGCCGAAGACGCGCTCGAGCTGATCGAGATCGACTACGACGACCTTGCCGCCGTGACGCGCCAGGTGCCGGCGCTTGAAGCCGGTGCACCGCAGCTGTGGCCCGAGGCCCCCGGCAATCTCTGCCTCGACTACGAGCTTGGCAACCGCGCCGCGGTGGAGGCCGCGTTCGCCAGCGCCGACCATGTCGTCACCCTGGATATCGTCAACAACCGCGTCACCGGCGCGCCGATGGAGCCGCGCGGGGTGCTGGCGGCCTACGACCAGGCCACCGACACCTACACGCTGTGGAACGCCTCGCAAAACATCCACGCCAACCGCGAGATCATCGCCGACAAGATCCTCAATATCCCGAGCGCCAAGGTGCGCCACCTCGCGCCCGATGTCGGCGGCGGCTTCGGCGCCAAGAACAGCGTCTATCCCGAGCCGTCGCTGCTGCTCTACGCGAGCCGGCAGATCGGCCGCCCGGTCAAATGGGTAGCGACGCGCACGGAGGCCTTTCTCAGCGATACGCACGGCCGCGACCAGACCTCGAAGGTGTCGCTGGCGCTGAAGGCGGACGGCACGTTTCTCGCGCTCAAGGTCGAGACGGTCGGCAATCTCGGCGCCTGGTGCGGCACCATGGGACCGTTCACGCCGACGCAGGGCTCGGCACGCACCCAGGGCGGACCCTACGCCTTCACGGCCATGCTCTACAGCGCCAAGGCCGCCTTCACCAACACGCCGCAGACCGACCCCTACCGCGGTGCCGGCCGGCCCGAGGCGTCGTTTCATGTGGAGCGCATCGTCGAATATGCGGCGCGCACGCTGGGCTTCGACCGCATGCAATTGCGCCGCAAGAATATGATCCCGCGCGCGGCGCTGCCCTGGAAGACCCCGATGGGCCTGTCGATCGACCAGGGCAACTTTGCCGGTCTGCTCGACCGGGCGCTGACGCTCGCGGACTACGCCGGCTTTCCCGAGCGCGCGGCGCGGGCGAAGGCGCGCGGCCGGCGCCGCGGTTTCGCCGTGGCGCCGTATCTGGAATGCACGGGCGGCGCGCCCAGGGAGGAGGCCAGGGTCGCGTTCGCCGCCGACGGCACCCTCACGCTCTCGGTCGGCAGCCATTCCACCGGCATGGGTCACGAGACGGCGCTGCCGCAGATTCTGGCGGCCAAGCTCGGCCTGCCGATCAGCGCCGTCCGCTTCCAGCAGGCCGATACGGCGGTCACCAGGATGGGGGGCGGGCACGGCGGCTCGCGCGGGCTGGAGGTCGGCGGCAATGCCGTCGCCAAGGCGGCCGACGAGATGATCGCCAAGGGCCGCATCATTGCCGCGCATCTGCTGAATTCCCGCCCCGAGGACATCGCCCACGCCAACGGCCGCTTCAGCGACATCAAGACCGGGCAGTCGCTGGCCATCGGCAAGGTCGTGGCTGCCGCGGCCGATGCCAGCCGCCTGCCACCCGGCATGCGGGCTGGCGCCCTCGATACGGACACGGTCTACGAGCGCGAGGCCATCACCATCCCCAACGGCTGCCATGCCGCCGAGGTGGAGGTGGACCCCGATACCGGCGTCGTGGCGGTGGTGGGCTTCTGGGCCGTCGATGACTTCGGCCGCATCATCAATCCCATGCTGGCGGATGGACAGGTGATGGGCGGCATCGCCCAGGGACTCGGCCAGGCGCTGCTGGAGGAGGTGGTCTACGCCAGCGACAGCGGCCAGCCGCTCACGGGCTCGTTCATGGACTACGCCCTGCCGCGCGCCGACCAGGTGCCGCCGCTGGTGGTCGAGTACGATGAAAGCGCACCCACCTTGCGCAATCCCCTCGGCGTGAAGGGGGCCGGCGAGGCCGGCTGCTGCGGCGCCCCGCCCGCCATCGTCAATGCCGTGCTCGATGCGCTTGCCGAGTACGGCGTCACGCATCTCGACATGCCGCTGACGCCGCAAAAGGTTTGGCGGGCGATCACCGACAGCCGGGTTGCAGGCCAGCTTGGCGAGGCCGGCTAGTGTCCCGATCGCGAAGTTCGCCGGATTTACAGCAGGCGCTGAACGAGCTTCGCGATCGAACGGACACTGGCAAGCTCATGGTGCTAGTGTGATTCAGATCGAGAAATTCGCTCAGCAGGCGTGCTGCGAGGAAGGGCGAATTTCTCGATCATCACACTAGCCCGGGGCCGCGGCGGCGGGAGGCGCGCCTTGATCCTGCTCCCTCAACTCCTCCAGCGCGCGCACCAGCGACGTCTTGATGCCGGCGACGTGCTCGCGCATCACTACCCCCGCGCACCACGGCTCGCGGGCTGTGATGGCCTCGCAGATGCGATGATGATCGTCGTGGGCGGCGGCGGACGTCGCGATGCTCGAAGGCGACGATGGTCGACGATACCGGGACGCGGTGGCAGGTGCGGATCATCTCCGCCAACAGGCGGTTGCGCGCGGCGTTGACAGGTTCGACTTTCATGTCGACCCTTGGAGCACCTCAGGGCGGGGCCCGCCCGGCAGTTCCAGCGTCTCAGGAGACGGCCGATGAACCTCGGGATCACGCAAGCGCAGGCAGCCTCGTCGCCATCGACCTGCATCACGGCCATCTCGACATGCAGGCTGCGTGGAGGCTGCGACTATGCCGACGTCGGCTTCGGCATGGCCAGCGACGACGTGATGCGGCGCGCCGGGCGCAAGCCCTCTGCTGCCGCCGATGAAAAGAGTGTGCGCGCATGACCAGCCCCACGATCCCGCGCGATCGCTGCGACTATTCGGCCATCGTCGACCGGCCGCCGCTGAAGCTGCCCGGCGGGGCCCGCGTGGTGTTCTGGACCATCGTCAACCTGGAGGTGTGGGACATCGCGAAGGCCATGGCGCGCCAGGTGCTGCCCGCACCCACGGGCCAGCCGCTGCTGCCGGACGTGCCCAACTGGAGCTGGCACGAGTACGGCATGCGCGTCGGCGTGTGGCGGTTCTTCGATCTCTACCAGCGCCTCGGCATCCAGCCGACGCTGTCGATCAACGCGCGCGTCTGCGAGGATTACCCCCGCGTCGCCCAGGAGGCCAAGGACCGCGGCTGGGAGTTCATGGGCCATTCCTACGAGCAGGGGCCGATCCACAAGGAGAGCGACCAGAGGGCCATGATCGGCCGCTCGCTGGACATCCTGGAGAAATTCACCGGCCGGCGGCCGCTGGGCTGGCTGGGCCCGGGCCTCACCCAGACCTACGAGACGCCCGAGCTGCTGGCGGAGGCCGGCGTCAAATACATCGGCGACTGGGTCTACGACGACGAGCCGACGGTGATCCAGACCGCCAAGGGCCCGCTCGTCACGCTGCCCTACACGGTCGAGCTCAACGACATCCCGATGATGATCGTGCAGCATCACGAGAGCGACCACCTGCTCAAGCGCACGATCGAGAGTTTCGACAGGCTCTACGAGGAGGGCCGGGAGCGGGCCAAGATCGTGGCGCTCGCCATCCACCCCTACATCAGCGGCCAACCGTTTCGGATCAAATATCTGGAGCAGATTTACGACTACGTGAACCGCTTCGACGGCGTGCTGCACTGGAACGGGGCCCAGATCCTCGACTGGTACCTCGCCACCCAGTCGGGCGCCAAGGCCGGAGGCAAGCCGTGAGCGCGGCCGCCCTGCCGGCAGCGGCCGAGATCGTCATCCCCGTCACCCGGTGCTCAAGGGCACGGCCGAGACGCTGACGGGCGAGCGACCGCCGGCTCAGGCATCTGGGCGTGCACGAGGCTCGCAGGTGCGGCGGATGCGCAGCGTCGACCTGCAGTGACCGCACCGGCACCCGCACAGCAACCTCACTGGGCGGACGGGGAGCGGCCGGTGGCCTTGTCGCATCCAGATCGAGGACATCGCGGCGCTCCTCGCGCAGGCACCGGCGCGCCTTGTCGGTCTCGGAGCACTGCCGATGCCAGTCCGGAACCGGGGGCGGCCGAGGCCACCCGGGCGGTTGAGGCGCGTGGACACGTCGGCTTTCCAGATCGGCACCCGCATGGGAAGAGCCCGATCCGGCCTTCGATCCGCTCGGCAGTTGCCCATCGGCCCTGCGCGGACCCCCGTTCATCCACCCCGCTCGGCTTCTCGCACGGCCAGCGCCTTGCGCGACGTCATGGTTAACAGCATCGGCCGGCCGCTCGAGGAGACGATCGCCATCGCGCATCGCATCCTCGGCGGCGTGCTCGACTAGCGCGGGCAGCTCAACGCGGTGATCGCGCACGGCGGCGCTGGGTTCGGGCTATCCTTCGCTATGGACACCGCGCCGGCGGCCCTTGTGCGCCATCGCGCGCCTCTCCGACTGCGACCGCGCCAACATCCTGCTCTGCACGTGCCAGCAAACGCTTCGGCATCGCCCACCAGGCCGCGTAGCGCTCAAGGCGCGGCGCCGTAGCGGTGCAGGTCGTGGCCGTGGGTGCGCAGCCAGCGCTTGGCCTCCTCCAGCCGCGGCATCGAGCGGGCCACGAGCTTCCAGAACCGGGGCCCATGGTTCATCTCGACCAGATGCGCAACCTCGTGCGCGGCGACTTAGTCGAGCACATGCGTGGGCGCCAGCACCAGCCGCCACGAAAACGACAGCAGACCACCGGCCGTGCACGACCCCCAGCGGCTGGTCTGGTCGCGCAGCGTGATGCTGCGCGCCTTCACGCCGAGCTTGCGGGCGTGCAGGCCGACGCAGGCATCGAGATCGGCACG
Organism: Hyphomonadaceae bacterium; assembly: GCA_019747815.1. Taxonomy (GTDB): domain Bacteria; phylum Pseudomonadota; class Alphaproteobacteria; order Rhizobiales; family Hyphomicrobiaceae; genus AWTP1-13. The sequence continues at coordinate 145,872 of JAIEQJ010000035.1, read as the reverse complement.
CGCCTGCTCGACCAACCAATCCTTCAGCCGGCGCGGTGCATGCTCCAGCCGGCCGGAGACGTTGAGACGGGGTGTGTTGCCGCAAGCATCCTCGATCTCGACCACACCCCGGATGCGTCGCGGGCCGATGAAGCACACGCGATGCATGCGGCCCCGCAGCGGCATGCGTGCACCGTCGGCAAACGGCACCGGCTCGGGCACGCTGCCGAGACGCTCGCGCACCCAGTCGAGATTGCTCCTGAGAAATTTGCCCGCCTCGTCCATGCGGTAGTCGGCCGGAACCGTAACGATCACGGCCCGCTTGGTCTTGCTCACCCTCAGCGTGAGACGCCGCGCCGCCGGATGGCGCCGCACTTCGATGGGCGCACCCAGGTTTTCCAGCTCAAGTCCACTCGCGACGGCCTTCTTCTTCCCTCTGCCCGTCGGCATCCATGCCCTCCTGCAAGCCCCGCTTGCGTACGCTACGCGGTCATCATCGCGCGCGCCGCCGCATCGCGTCGAGACCATTACTCTGGCCTAGCAAATTTTTCGTGATGCAGTCAGCACCCATCGACCCTTGCGCAATATACAAGGCAGCCGTGTGGCGTGGGTGCGACAGACCTACAGATCAATTCGGATTTTAAGCATGCCGCGCGAAACTGAAGGCAAGCCCCTCGAGCTCCTGCGACCGTGCCCGCCCGCGTCGCGGCATCGACGCCATCTGCTCGAGCTGCGCGATGCTCAAGTTGGTGCTGGCGCAGGGATCATGTGCGCGCATGAACATGGCCATCCGCGGCGCGATCTCGGCCCGGAAGCGAGCGCCGTTGAAGATACCGTAATGTCCGACTTTCGGACATTCGAAGTGGCTTCTGTTCTCCGCCGGCACATTGATGCACAGATCGTGCGCCGCGCGGCACTGGCCGAGGCCGGTGATGTCGTCCCTCTCGCCCTCGATGGTCATGAGCGCCGGGCGCCTAATTGCCGCCAGGTCGACTGAGCGTCCGCGATGCGTCATCAGTCCGCGCGGCATCAGATGCTGCACGAACACAGTATCCACCGTCTGCAGATAGAACTCGGCCGTCAGATCCATGACGGCCAGATACTCGTCGTAGAATTCGCGATGCTTCTCAGCGGAATCGCCGTCGCCCCGCACCAGGTGCAGAAACATGTCCTTGTGCGCCTGCATGTGCCGGTCGAGGTTCATGGTCATGAAGCCCGACAGTTGCAGGAAGCCAGGGTAGACCTGCCGGCCGCGGCCCGGGCTCGACCAAGGCACGTTGGTAATGACGTTGCGGCGGAACCAGTCGGTGCCGTGCTGCTCGGCCAGGGTGTTCACCACCGTGGGGTTGCTGCGCGTGTCGATCGGCCCTCCGGCCATGATCAGCGACAGAGGCACACAGGGGTCGCCGTCGGCTTCCATCAGCGCGGTGGCGGCCAGCACTGGCACCGAGGGCTGACATACGGCGAACACATGCACATCCCCGCCGAAGAAGCGGAACATGTCCTTCATCACATCGATGTAGTCGTCGAGATCGAAGCGGCCTGCCGACAGCGGCATGTCACGCGCATCCTGCCAGTCGGTGATATAGACGTCGTGGTCGGGCAGAAAGGTCTCGACCGTGCCGCGCAGCAGCGTGGCGAAGTGACCCGACATGGGCGCAACCAGCAGCAGCCGCGGCAGCGTGGCGGCCTGCTTGGGATCGATGTCGCGCTTGAAGTGCACCAGGCGGCAGGCGAAATGCTCCCACACCACTTCCTCGGTGACCCTCACCGGCACGCGGTCGACCAACGTGCGCGTGATGCCGAACGCGGGCTTGGGATAGCGCCGTGTCGCCCGCTCGAACACCTCGCAGGCCGCGATCGCGTTGCGGCCCATCGTCGTGTGCGTCCAGGGATTGAGCGGATTGAAGAACAGACGAACCGAATCGGCGACCATCCGCGCCGGCCGGACCGCTGCGCGGCCCAGCTCATACCAGTGGTAGAGCACGGAAGTGTCCCCCGCTTCTTGTCTGCTGGCCCCACGGGCCCGCACATCGTGCATGGCGATGTGCTGTTCACCCGCAAAGGCAGCTCATGTCTCACCACCCCACAAGGCCAATTTGTATTGATTCGTGAGATAGTTAAATGCCGTGCCCTGTTTACAACAGCTTGGCCAGCCGGTCGGCCATGACATCTGCATTGGTGGTATGCGCAAAGTGCGCACGGTAGGCCCCGTCGGGACCCATGACATAGATGAGGGAGGTGTGGTCGATGGTGTAGCCCGCGCTGGACTTGGGGTCGGGCACCTTCTTGACATAGACGCGATAGGCCTTGACCACCGCGTCGATCTCTGCGGGCGTGCCGGTGAGCCCCACCAGCCGGGGATGAAAGCTCTGCACGTAGCTCGCAAGCTGGGCGGGCGTGTCGCGCTCGGGATCGACGCTGATGAACAGCGGCACGACGCGGTCGGCTTTAGGGCCCAGCTTGTCAAGCGCGGCGGAAGCCACCTGCAGGGCGGACGGGCACACGTCGGGACAGTAGGTGAAGCCGAAAAAGACGAGCATGGTGCGGCCGCGGAAGTCCTGCTCGGTGACGCGCTTGCCCGTGTGGTCGGTGAGCGTGAACGGACCGCCCACCAGCGCCTGCCCCATCACCTTGACGCCGGCCGCCGGCAGCAGGCGCGCGCGCACCTCGGGAAACACCGCCAGCGCCGTCACGGCGCCGACGATGAGGCCGGTGAAGACAATCAGGACGAGATGGAGTTTGTTGGCCGACACCGCAAGTCTCCGGGTTCATTCTCCCATCTGCACCAGCGATCCCTGCACCCGCGCGCGATGTAGGAAGTAGGCGAATGCGGCAAAGCCGAGTGCAAAGTAGATGAGGTTGAGCACGAAGGCCTTCACCATGAGCTGCGCGTCGAACGCGCCGTTCAGCACGATGGCGCGCAGTCCCTCAAACACGTAGGTCGGCGGCAGCGCCAGCGCAACCGGCTGCAGCCAGCCGGGTAAAGTTGTCACGGGGTAGTAGACGCAGCTCAGCGGCAGGAACACGAACGCGATCAGCCAGGCGAAGCTCTCTGCGCCCAGCCCCCAGCGCAGCACCACGCCGGTCGAGACGAGCCCCAGCGACCAGCTCATGATGACGAGGTTGGCAAAGAACGCCGCAAACGCGATGCCCAGGCTCAAAACATTGAAATCGAAAAACAAATAAGCCAGCAACGCGACCGGCACCATGGCCACCAAAAGCTTGACCAGGCTGACGATCGTCAAGGCCGTCACGAGCTCGGTTGGCCGCAGCGGGCTCATCATCAGATGACCCAGGTTGCGTGACCAGATCTCCTCCAGGAATGCCACCGCGAAGCCGAGCTGGCTGCGCACCAGGATGTCCCAAAGCAGCACTCCGCCGATGAACAGTCCCGCCGCCTTTCCGGCGAAGCTCGTTGTCTGCGCCAGATAGATCTGCAGGAAGCCCCACATCAACATCTGCACAAGCGGCCAATAGATGAGTTCGGCCGTACGCGGCCAGGAGGAGCGGATCACGTACCAGTAGCGCAGCACCATGCCCCAGATGCGCCCTGCCGAGGCGGTGGGGCCAACCTGCGCGCGCAGCCGCGATGTCGATGCCCCGCTCATGATCGCAACTCCGCATCGTCAGCGCCGCGCCGCGCGATGGCGAGGAACACCTCCTCCAGGTTGGTGCGACCGAAACGCCCGATCAGCGCCTGCGGCGTCTCGTCGGCGATGATGCGGCCCTTCTCCAGCATGATGACACGCCCAGCCAGACGCTCCACCTCCGACATATTGTGCGACGCCAGCACCACGGTGGCCGCATGCGTCTGGCGGTAATCCTCCAGCCTGCTGCGCACCCAGTCGGCCGTGTCGGGGTCGAGCGAGGCGGTCGGCTCGTCGAGCAGCAGCAGCTCGGGCGCGTTGACGAGCGCCTTGGCAAGGCTGACACGTGTCTTCTGGCCGGCGGAGAGCTTGCCGTAGGGACGGTCGAGCAGATCGGTCAGTCTCAGCTCCTGCGCCACCTCGCCAATGCGCCCGCGCAAATCGCGCACACCATACAGTCTGCCGAACACCTCCAGGTTCTGCCGCACGGTCAGCCGCATGGGCACATCGACATAGGGGCTCTCGAAATTCATGCGGTGCAGCACCTTGTGGCGCTCACGCGCCATGTCGGCGCCGAACACGCGCACGTCCCCGGACGTGGGCACCACCAGGCCCATGAGCATCGCTATGGTCGTGGTCTTGCCGGCGCCGTTGCCGCCGAGCAGGGCGGTGATGGTGCCCGCCTGCAGGCTGAAGCCGATGCCGTCCACGGCAACGACCTCCCCATACATTTTCCGCAGCGCCCGCACCTCGACCGGGGGCGCCCTGCCGCCGTCTGCCTGATACATCGGTCTCTGCATGAACTATGATACGAAAGAGGGCTGGCCAGCACCCCGGCATCGGGCTTGAAAAGGACGGCTCCGCCGGTTCTATCCACCGTGGTCCATTATCTGGAGTGCCGGCGCGCCCCAAGCAAGGTGTTCGTCATTCCTGCACCCTATGATGAATGCCCGACAAACCGATCGCCATGAGCATGCTCACGATGCCTCAGTCCGAACGATCCAGAATGGAGGGCGGCGAAAGCCGCCTGCGCCTGCAGACGGCCGTGCGCCTGCGCTGGTTCGGCATCGTGGGCCAGCTGCTTACGGTGTGCTACGTCTATTTCATTCTGGGCTTCCAGTTCGACATCGGAATCTGTCTGGCCCTGATCGCCCTCACCGCCTGGCTCAACGTCTTCCTGCGCATGCGCTATTCCATGCGCACGAGGCTCGGCACATCGTTTGCGACGGCCCTGCTGGCCTACGACATCCTGCAGCTTGCCGCGCTGCTCTATCTCACCGGCGGCATCGAAAATCCGTTCGTCTTCCTGATCGTCGCCCCAGTGACGGTCTCGGCTGCCACACTGCCGCCTCGCAATACGATCGCGCTTGGCGTGCTCGCGGCCGCCGTCACGACGTGCCTGGTCTTCGTCTACCGGCCGCTGCCCTGGTATACGAAGGGCGGCTTCGAGCTGCCCATGCTCTATAACATCGGTGTTCTGGCCTCGGTCCTGGCCGGCACGGTGTTTCTCGGCCTCTACGTGTGGCGGCTGGCCAAGGAGGCGCGCCAGATGACAGAGGCGCTGGCCGCGACCGAGATGGTGCTGGCGCGCGAGCAGCAACTGCACGCGCTGGATGGTCTTGCGGCCGCCGCCGCGCACGAGCTCGGCACGCCGCTGTCCACCATCGCCGTGGTCGCCAAGGAGCTGGCACGCGCAGCTCCCAGGGACGGCAGCTTTGCCGAGGATATCGCTCTCCTGCAAAGCCAGGCTGAGCGCTGCCGGGAAATCTTGCGCAAGTTGACCCGCGGGCCGACGGAGCCCGATCCGCTGCATGCGCGCATCAGCGTTCGCGAGCTGATCGACGAGGCCGCTGCGCCCTATCGCGGCTTTGCCGAGATTGTCGTCAGCGCCGGCCCGGTCGCGGCCGACGTGGCGGTGGGGGAGCCCGTCGGCGAGCGCCGGCCCGGCGTCATCTACGGGCTGGCCAATCTGGTGGAGAACGCCGTCGACTTTGCGCGCCGGCGCGTGGAGATCACTGCCGCATGGTCCGCCGCTGACGTCATCATCACCATTGCCGACGACGGGCCGGGCATCCCCCCGCTCGTCCTCGATGCGCTGGGCGAGCCCTACATTACCACACGGCCCTCACCGCGCCCCGGCCAGGGCACCGACGGCGAGCCGTCCGGCATGGGCCTGGGGTTCTTCATCGCCAAGACCCTGCTGGAGCGGTCCGGCGCCGCGGTTGTACTGGAAAATCGCGAGGAGCCGGCCCATGGCGCCATCGCCAAGGTGACCTGGCGGCGGGAAATATTCGAGGCCCGTCCCGCCCAGAGCTTGGCGGCGCGGGATGACGAGACTTTTGCAGTTGGGGCCGGCGGCAGGGTCGGTTAACAACTCCCCCTTACAAAGCTTGGGCGCCGGCCTGCCGCCCGCTATAGTATGCACATCATGGAGGCATCCAGTTGGCCGAAGACCTGACTTTCAAACCTGATGAGCTGCCGGAGGACCGCTCCCTGGTGCTCGTTGACGACGACCGCGCCTTCGCCTTGCGCCTGGGCAAGGCCATGGAAGGGCGCGGCTTCGACGTGCGCACGGCCCATTCGGTGGCCGAGGGCCTGTCCCTCATCCACGCCAAGCCGCCCGCATTTGCTGTTGTCGATATGCGCCTGGAGGACGGCAACGGTCTCGATGTCGTGGCCGAGCTCGCCAAGATCCGCCCCCAGGCGCGCAGCATCGTCCTCACTGGCTACGGCAACATCGCCACCGCCGTATCGGCCGTGAAGCTCGGCGCCGTCGACTACCTGGCCAAGCCGGCCGACGCCGACGACGTGACGGATGCCCTGCTCGCGCCGCACGACGAGAAGGCGCCGCCGCCGGAGAACCCGATGTCGGCCGACCGGGTACGGTGGGAGCATATCCAGCGCGTGTATGAGCTGTGCAACCGCAATGTGTCGGAGACGGCGCGGCGCCTCAACATGCATCGCCGCACGCTGCAGCGCATCCTGGCCAAGCGCGCGCCGAAGTAGGCCTCTCCTCCCTCTTGCGCTCAGGGCTCGAGACTGAAGTCCGGGTCGATGGCGCACTGCAGCCTGAACGCCGCCGTGTGCACCAGGCGCAGCGTCATGGCTTTGCGGCGCGCCCCGGCAAGCTTGTGCTCGGGTGCGGCGCGCACGATCTCCCCGCCATAGCGGTCGGCAATCATGAGGCCCGTGTCGGCCGGCAGGATCTCGCTCGGAAACGTCGGCGCCACGGCAAAGAACAGGCGGTCGCAGTAGTCGCGATACTCGGGCCATTTCTGGTCGGCACGAAAATCCTCGATCGAGGACTTGATCTCCACGATCCAGATTTCGCCGCTGTCGGCGACGGCGGCAATGTCGGCCCGCCGCCCGTTGGCCAGCGACACCTCCGAGACGGCCGCCAGCCCGTGCGTCCGCAGCAGGCGCGCCACGCCACGACCGATAGCGAACGCCGCCGCCGACTGGCGGCCGTCTTGAAGCAGTGCAAGCTGCGCGCGATCCAGTGCCATTGCCGCAAAAGACACACCGTTGTGAGGCGTCGTCGGCCCCGGCTGGCGCAGGAAACACTGTAGAGTTGACGCCGCCGGGCCCCTGGCCTTTATCGTTTCCGCAAGGTCAGCAACAGGTGGCTTATCGCATGTTTTTCAAGCGCTCGCAGCAGTCCGGCCTTCCCGACAGCACACCGGTCCGCGCCGACGGGGAGGTCACCACCGTGGCCGCCCGGCCGCAACCGCTCGATGCCGGCGAGCTGCGGCGCGTCGTCAATCCAGCTTCGCTCGGGTTCAAGACCACCGACGAGCTGCTGCCCATCACCGGGCTGATCGGTCAGGAGCGGGCGCTGAAGGCCATTCAGTTCGGCATCAACATCAAGAGCCACGACTTCAACATGTTCGTGCTCGGGCCGCCGGCGTCGGGGAAGACGACGGCAGTGCGGGCCCATCTCGGCCCCAAGGCCGCCGAATCGCCGACCCCGCCGGACTGGGTTTACGTCTACAACTTCGAGACGCCCAACCGCCCGAAGGCAATGAAGCTGCCGCACGGCCGCGCCAAGGCCTTGGCCAGAGGCATGGTGGCGGCCCTCGACGAGCTGCGCGGCGTGCTGCCGGCACGCTTCGAGAGCGAAGACTACCAGGCGCGGCGGCGCGCCATCGACGAGCAGTTCCGTTCCGGCAACGAAGAGGCCGTGGACGCGCTGAGCAAGAAGGCGCAAAGCCAGAACATCGCCCTGCTGCGCACGCCGACGGGCTTCGCCATGGCGCCGATGCACGAGGGCAAGGTTGTGAAGCCCGAGGTTTTCAACGCCCTGCCCGAGGCCATGCGCCGCGACGTCGAGCTCAAGATCGCCGCGCTCGAGAAGGAGCTGGGCCAGGTGCTGGAGCGCCTGCCGCGGTCCGATAAGAAGCGCCGGTCGCAGCTCAGCGAGCTCAACGAGGAGGTGGCCACCACAGCCATCCGCGATGCCCTGGACGACCTGCACGCCTCCTTGAGCGACATTCCCGACGCCGCAGCCTTTCTGGAGGCGGCCGGCCACGACATGGTGCGCAACGTCGGTGTGTTCCTCGCCACCGGCGAGGAGGAGAACGCCATCGTCAAGCAGCCGGTCGACACCGCGCACGATCCGCGCTTCCGCCGCTACATGGTCAACATCATGGCCGCCAACGGCGAGGAGGGAACCGCGGGCGGCGCCCCGCTGGTCGAGGAGGACAATCCAACCTACGGCAATCTGGTCGGGCGCGTGGAGCACATCGCCCAGATGGGCACGCTGGTCACCGATTTCCTCCTCATCAAGCCCGGCGCCCTGCACAAGGCGAACGGCGGCTATCTCATGCTGGATGCCCGCCGGCTGCTGCTCTCGCCGTTCGCGTGGGAAGGCCTCAAGCGCGCCATCAAGGCACGCGAGGTGCGCATCGAGCAGCCGGTGGAGACGGCCGGCCTGATCTCGACCCAGACGCTCGATCCGGAGCCCATCCCGCTCGATGTGAAGGTCGTGCTGTTCGGCGATCGCGAGCTCTACTACCTGTTGTCGGCCCTCGATCCCGATTTCCCGCGCATCTTCAAGGTGCAGGCCGATTTCGACGATACCATCAAGCGCTCCTCCGAGAACGACAACGCCTATGCGCGCCTGATTGCGTCCGTGGTCAAGGAGCACGGCCTCAAGCCGGTCGATGCCTCCGCCGTGGCGCGCATCATCGACGAGGGCGCACGGCTGGCCGACGATCGCGAGAAGCTGTCGATCGAGCTTGGGCGCATCTCCGACATCGTGCGCGAGGCCGACTACTGGTCGAGCCAGGCCAAGCGCAAGATCACGACTCGCCAGGACGTGATCCGCGCCATCGACGAGCAGATCCAGCGCGCCGACCGCCTCCGCGACAGGGCGCAGGAGACCATCAACCGCGGCATCGTGCTGGTCGATACCGAGGGCGCGCGCGTCGGCCAGATCAACGGTCTCTCGGTGCTGCAGCTCGGCTCGTTCTCGTTCGGGCGGCCAAGCCGGATCACGGCCCGCGTGCGGCTGGGTGCCGGCCGCGTCGTCGACATCGAGCGCGAGGCCAAGCTCGGCGGCGCCCTGCACACCAAGGGCGTGATGATCCTGTGGGGCTTCCTCGCCGGCCGCTATGCGCTGGAGGTGCCGCTGGCGTTGGCGGCGACCCTGGTGTTCGAGCAGTCCTACGGCGGCGTCGACGGCGACAGCGCCTCTTCCGCCGAGCTTTACGCCCTGCTCTCGGCGCTCTCGGAGGTGCCCATCAAGCAGTCGCTGGCCGTCACGGGCTCCGTCAACCAGCAGGGCGAGGTGCAGGCCATCGGCGGCGTCAACGAGAAGATCGAAGGTTTCTTCGACATCTGCCGCGCCAGGGGGCTGAATGAAGAGCAAGGCGTGCTCATCCCCAAGTCCAACGTGCAGCACCTGATGCTGCGCGAGGATGTGGTGGAGGCGGTGAAGAATGGACAGTTCGCCATCTACGCCGTCGGCACCATCGACGAGGGCATCGAGATCCTGACCGGCGTCAAGGCCGGCGAGCGCGGGCCGGGCGGCCGCTTTGCGGCCGGCACGGTGAACCGGCTCGTGGAGGACAAGCTGAAGATGTTCGCCGAGCGCAACCGCGGCTTTGCCAAGGCCGGCAATGATGCCGCCGAGCCGCCTAAAGACGCGCCATGATCGCCCACGTTGCCCAAACAGGAGAGGACCGTGGTCGTGTGGTCCTGCATCTGCGGTCCATGCACCCCTCTACCGTGGCGGTAGAGGCCGCCGTGCGCATTGCCCGCGCTTTCGGCTCCGACCTGGAGAGCCTGTTCGTCGAGGACGAGCAGCTCTTCGACTGTGCATCCTTTGGCTTCGTGCGCGAGGTGTCGCTTTCGGGGCTCCAGAGCCGCACCCTGTCGCTCGATGCCATGATGCGCGATTTGCATCTGACGGCACAGGGCGCACGTCGCCAGGTCGAGACGCTGGCCCGCAAGGCGGAGGTGCCGCTGCGCTGCCGGGTCGTGCGCGACGAGCCTTTGCGCGCGCTCTCCATCGCCTGTGCGGAAACGGGCCCGTGGAACGTGGTGGCCCTGGGCGAGCCGTTCACCGGCGCTAACGGCATGCTGCTCAAGCAACTCCTGTTGGAGGTTTCCGGCTCCACGGGGCTCGTGACCGTGGGTCCCAAGGCGCAGCGGGTCACGGGGCCCGTCGTGGTCGCCATCGAGGATACCGCGCACCTGCCGGACCTGCTGCGCACAGCGGAGCGCCTGGCGGCCCTCGACGGCGCCGAGATCATCGTGCTGCTCATCGCCCCGGACGAGGATCAGCTGTACCGGATGGACGGCGAGGCGCGGCTGGTGATCGAAGCCCGCGAGGGGGTGCGCATCCTGTCGGCTGCCGTGGCCCGCGGCGAGGCCGCCGTGATCGCCGAGACCCTGCGCCAGCTCCGCGGCGGCATCGTCGTCTGCCAGTTCGGAGGCCTTGTCGTTCCTGATGGAGGCGATCTGCGTCCGCTCGCCTCCGTGCTGGAGTGCCCGCTGTTCCTTGTGCGCTGACGCCAAACCGTTGGGGGCTAGCATGAAAACGCTTGGCAGCATCCTGGTGGCCTTGGTCGCCGCCCTGCATGCCGGCTTCCTGGTGCTCGAGATGTTCCTGTGGACCACGCCGTTCGGGCTCAAGACCTTCAATCTGACGCCGGAGTTCGCCGCAGCCTCCGCGCCTCTGGCCGCCAACCAGGGCCTATACAACGGCTTTCTCGCTGCCGGGCTCGTCTGGGGCCTCATTGCCCGCCAAGCCGCCTTCGCGATCAAGGTGTTCTTCCTGGCTTGCGTGATCATTGCCGGAGTGTTCGGCGCGGCCACCGCAAAGCCCACCATTCTCTTCGTGCAGGCGCTCCCGGCCGCACTGGCGCTGCTGGTGGTCTGGCTCTCGCACCGCGTCCAGGCCGCCTAGAATCAGGCCGTGTAGAAGAAATCGGGCCCCGCGCCGGTGATCAATGGGTCGGGGGTGCCCACGATCTTCTTCGACTTGCCCTCGTAGTCGAGAGCTGCAAGCACGGCGCGGATCGCCTCCAGGCGCGTGCGCCGCTTGTCGTTGGCGCGAATGACCGTCCAGGGCGACGTTGCCGTATGGGTGAAGCGGAACAACTCGTCCTTGGCCTTTGTGTAGTCGTCCCACTTGCCGACGGCCGCCCGGTCGATCTCGGTGATCTTCCAGCTGCGCAGCGGATCGTGCCGGCGGTCGTGGAACCGCTTCCATTGCATCTCGCGGCCGATATCGAGGTAGAACTTGAACAGGTGAATGCCGTCGCGCACCAGCATGCCCTCGAACTGGGGCGCCTCGCGCAGGAAGTCGGCGAGTTGATCCTGCGTGCAAAACCCCATCACACGCTCCACTCCGGCGCGGTTGTACCAAGAGCGGTCGAACAGCACGATCTCGCCCTGGGTCGGCATCTGGGCGGCGTAGCGCTGGAAGTACCACTGTCCGGCTTCCACCTCCGTGGGCTTGGCCAGGGCGACGGTGCGCACGCGCCGTGAGCTGAGATAGGCGCTGAAGCGCTTGACGGTCGAGCCCTTGCCGGCCGCATCGCGCCCCTCAAACAGGACAACCAGACGCTCGCCGCGCTTCTGCACCGAGACTTGCAGCTTCACGAGCTCGATTTGAAGGTTCCTCAACTCCGTCTCGTAGGTGTCCCGATCCAGCTTCTTGTCATAGGGAAAACCGCCGCTTCCCAGCGCCGCCTCATCGATGGCCTTGGGCAAGACCGGATCGTCGATATCGAACGACCGGCTGGCTTTGCGGTCTGCCGTCCTGGCCGTCTTGCGGTTCTTGCCCATGTGGGGTGCTCCGTTCAGCGTGCGCGCCTGGAGCCAATGTCCGCCGCTGCGGCAGGGATTGGCAAACGCGGCTTGCAGGGATGGTTTGCGGACTGTGCTACAATCCTACAATCGTCGGACCAGGAAATGGTGCTGCAGCGGTGTTGTCTCGTGCACAGGAGATTTGGCTAAGACTCGGAGAGCGTTTCGAGCCCGCCGTCGCACGCCTTCTGGCGCGGCGCGCGGAGCTTGCCGTAGCCGCGGCGCTGACGGCCATTTTTGTGATCGCCGGCGGGCTGTCGCCACGCGTGGCGACGCTCGGCCTCATGGCCGCGGCTGTCCTGGCAGCGTGGTGGCCCAACGACAGCGGCACGGGGGGTGCACGCGCGCTGGCGCAGACGGCGACGGACGGTGACCGGCTGTGGCGCATGGTGATCGATGCGGTTCCCGAGCCGGCCGTTGCGCTCAACAGTCACGGCCAGATTGTCCACGCCAATCCCCAGGCGGAGGAGCAGTTCAGAGCGCGGCGGGGCGGCCATCTCGCATCCATGAGCAGGGCGCCGGAGCTGCTGGCTGCGGTGGAGGACGCGCTTCAGTTGCGGCGGGCCTGCGCGGTGGAGCTGCAGGCCCGCGTGCCGGTGGAACGGCGCCTGCTGGCAACCGTCGTGCCGCTGGAGCATGCCGGCGCCGCGCCCGGCACGCCCACGCTGATGATCACCTTCCGCGATCTCACCGAGCAGGATCGGCTGGCACGGATGCGGGCCGACTTCGTCGCCAACGCCAGCCACGAGCTGAGAACCCCTTTGGCCTCGCTCAAAGGCTACGTGGAGACGCTGCAAGGCAGCGCCAAGGACGACGCGGCCGCGCGCGAGCGTTTCCTGAAGATCATGAGCGAGCAGGCCGAGCGCATGTCGCGTCTGGTCGACGATCTGCTGTCATTGAGCCGGGTCGAGATGCGCGAATATCTGCCGCTCTCGGAGGAGGCTGATCTGGGTAGCGTGCTGACCGAGGTGGCACAGACCCTCGAGCCGCTGGCGCGGCGGGCGGGCGTGACGCTCACCCTGTCGCGCAGCGACGAGGAGGCCGTCGTGCGCGGCGACCGCGACGAGCTGATGCAGGTGTTCCAGAACCTGGTGCAGAACGCGATCAAGTACGGGCGCAGCGGCGGCAAGGTGGAGATGCGCCTGACGCGCGAGGCGGCAGCGTCCGGCCGCCCCGAGCGCTACAGAGTGGATGTGACGGACGACGGCCCGGGCATCGCGCCGCAGCACCTGCCGCGCCTGACCGAGCGTTTCTATCGGGTGAACGTGGCGGCCAGCCGCGAGAAGGGAGGGACGGGCCTGGGGCTCGCCATCGTCAAGCACATCCTCAACCGCCATCGCGGCGAGCTTGCCATCACCTCCAAGCTCGGCCACGGCTCCACGTTCTCGGTCCTGCTGCCTTCGGCGCCGGACCAGGTCGTACACTCATAAGCGGGCAGTCATCTCCCACCCGCCGGCAGGCCTGCCGCGGCCGTATCCCAAGCGCGGACGCTGCAACGGCGGGCCTGCCGGAATGATGCGCGGAGTGACTTGGCGCCTTGGTGCGGGCGAGGCGCCCGGCGACCGATCGCGACACGCGGGGGCCCTTGTCCTGGACGGGCGCAACGCGGAGGTAACCGATCTATGATGCCCGACGGTCAAGTATGCGCCTCACAGGGCGCCGCCAGGGCCGGAATGCGCGTATGCTCAACGGACTGAGCCATCACAAAACTGTCGTTCACGGGCATTACAAGGCAGCGAGCTTCATGTCACACTGAGCTGCGCACGCCGCCTGCTGTCACCAGCTGATCGGCACGCCAGGGAACGCCATGCACGAGCACATCGTCAAATCTTACGACCAGGAGCTGGGGCAGCTCGACAAGAAGATCGCCCAGATGGGCGGCCTGGTGGAGCGCCTGCTGGGACAGAGCTTCGACGCCCTGGAAAAGCGCGACCCCAAGCTCGCCGAAGCCGCCGCCGCCAGCGACCGCGCCATCGACGCGCTGGAGCGCGACATCCAGGAGCTGACGATCCTGATGATCGCGCGGCGCCAGCCGATGGCCAACGACCTGCGCCAGATCATGACCGTGCTGAAGATCGCCGGCGATCTGGAGCGCATCGGCGATCTCGGCAAGAATATCGCCAAGCGCGCGCTTGCCGTGTCTGGCGAGAGCCACCCCAAGCCGCTGATGACGGGCCTCAGGCACATGGTCGAGCTGGCGCTGAGCCAGCTCAAGGACGTGCTCGACGCCTATGCCGAGCGCGATGCCGACAAGGCCGACGCCGTGTGGCGCCACGACGAGCGCATCGACGCCATGTACAATTCGCTGTTCCGCGAGCTGCTCACCTACATGATGGAGGATCCGCGCAACATCGGCTTGTGCACGCACCTCCTGTTCGCGGCCAAGAATATCGAGCGCATCGGCGATCACAGCACCAACATCGCCGAGAACGTGCATTATCTGGTGCACGGGGTTGCCATGAGCGACGACCGGCCCAAGAGCGACGACACGGCCTCGACGCTCATCCGCAAGGAATGATCGGTTGCTCAGGTGAAGGGCTCCACGCCACATATCCTGGTTGTCGAGGACGAGGCGGCCCTGGCCGAGCTCATCCGCTACAACCTGGAGGCCGAGGGCCTGCGCATCTCCGTCGCCGCGAACGGCGAGGAGGCCGAGGTGGTTCTGGCCGAGGACGCCTTCGATCTCGTCGTGCTCGACTGGATGCTGCCTGGCATTTCGGGGCTCGAGCTGTGCCGACGGCTGCGGCGACGCGAGGCGACGCGGGCGCTGCCGGTGCTCATGCTGACCGCACGCGGCGAGGAGGGCGATCGCGTGCGCGGGCTGGCAACCGGCGCCGACGACTATGTGGTCAAGCCGTTCTCGGTGCCGGAGATGGTGGCCCGCGTGAAGGCGCTCCTGCGGCGCGCCTCCCCGCAGCTCGTTGCCGATATCTTGCAGCGGGACGACATTGTGCTGGACCGCGCCGCACACCGCGTCACCCGCCGCACACGCGAGGTGCGACTGGGCCCCACGGAGTTCAAGCTGCTCGAGTTCTTCATGGAAAACGCCGGTCGCGTGCTGTCGCGCCAGCAGCTGCTCGATGGCGTTTGGGGGCGGGACACCTTCATCGATGGACGCACCGTCGATGTGCATGTCGGCCGGCTGCGGAAGGCTCTGATCCGCGGCGTCGATCCCGATCCGATCCGCACCGTGCGTGGCGCCGGCTATGTCTTCGACGGCAAGGCCCCGTAAGATTCGCGCGTGCGCAATATCGCTTCCACAGAATTCACAAGTTGCACGTCAATCTGTGCTCACCGAGTCACAGATTGATTCTCAATCGTCGCCGGAGGTGCGTGGCGTTCTTGAGCGGCCCGTTAACCGCATAGTAATCTCTTCTCGTTGCCTGCGGCCCTCGCGTTCGGTGCGGTTTGGGGGAAGCGGCTGCAGGTTCGCGCGTAAGGGTGCACCGTAGTGCGCCGCGTTTTGTTCTAGTACGCGTCTGTCAGTTTCCTTTGCTGTTGCGTTGAGGTCGGCCGGTCTGGCTGCGTTTTCGCGTGCTCGTTCAGCTCGCGTCGAGCGCTTTTCCAGCTCCGGCCGTGTGGGGCCGGATTCCGCGTGCGTCAGTGTCGCCGGGACCCGCCGTAGTCATTGGTGGAGAACCAGGGCATGGCCTGGAACGACGATCGAGTGGAACTTCTCAAGAAATTGTGGTCCGACGGACTGAGCGCCAGTCAGATCGCAGGTCGCCTCGGCGGGGTTACGCGCAACGCGGTGATCGGCAAGGTGCATCGCCTCGGCCTGTCAGGTCGTGCCACCACCTCGCGCATGAAATCGCATCGGCCGCGCGTGCGCACGCAGGCGGCATCCAAGCGCCTGATGAAGCCGCGCGGGGCTCCCGTCGGCAACCAAGCGCTTCGCAACCTCTATCTCGGCGATACCGAGCCCTATGTGCCGCCCGCCGAGGAGCTCGTGATCCCGCTCAAGGAGCGCAAGTATATTCAGACGCTCACCGAAAGCTGCTGCCGCTGGCCGATCGGCGATCCGCAGCAACCGGATTTCCATTTCTGCGGCAAGAAGAAGATCCCCGGCCTGCCCTACTGCGAGGTGCATGCCCGGCGCGCCTTCCAGCCGCCGCAAGCGCGCCGGCGCGACCGCGACTACGCGCCGATGGTGATCGCGGGCCCCGACGCGGCGCAGGCGCCCGGCGAGGCGCCGGATGTACCCGTCGGACCGGGCGAGAAGGCGGTGGTCTGACACGAGACAGCTTTGTCAACGAGGGCGTTGGCAAAGATGCGGGGAAGGACCGGGAGCGCCGCGGGGTGCGGTTCCCGGTCCTTCTTTTTTACTCAACAGAGCAATCTGCCCTCCCACACCATCGCATCAATCAGCCTTGCGCTATGCACGTGGCCAATTGAGCACGACCGCTTTTTGATCCGGCCGCTGTAGCGATCGGTCCATAGCTGAGTATTGCCCATCGCACTAAGGTTCGTCGGCCCTTCAGTAAGGCGAGAGGCGAGAATTTCGTGCCCACCTCAATCCCGCAACCCAAGACCTTTCCGGCCTCGGCGACTGTCAATCAGGCCTTCCAACTGACAGTCGCCAACTGGCGGAACGTAGTGAAAATAGCCTGGGTATGGTTTCCGCTAACATCTGCTCTTCTTATTGCTCACGGAATGAATATTCCTACGGAGGGTGAGCCGCCTAGAGGCGCATTTTTTCTGTCGACTTTGCTGGTCTCGGCAGTCGGTGCGTTTGCATTCGGATCGATGGCCGTAGCCTGGCATCGCCTGATCCTGCTGGGCGAGCAGCCGCCTTGGATCAATGTGAAGATTGGTGGAGAGGTCCCCCGCTATGTTGGCCGCGCCCTTTTGGCGAGCTTCGGCGCAGCTGGCGTATTGATGGTTTGTGTTGTGCTTCTCACTCTACTAACGAGCATGCCGCAAGTCATCCCGGGCAGCCCGCCCACGTCTCAAGGGGCCTTCCAGCTCATCTATGTCATCATGTTCCTCTTCATGATGCTTGTGGTTGCACGCCTCTTTGTTGCCCTGCCCGGGACCGCGGTAGGGAGACCCATGTCATTTCGGCGGGCATGGGAAGTGACCAGGGGCAACGCCTGGCGGCTGTTCGGCGGCACGATCCTAGTCTCTGCGCCAGGGTACATATTCGGGTTGCTTGCAAACCTGATCGTTGCGGAGTGGGCCCACGAGGCAACTGCCTCTAGGCTACTGTTGTTGGCGTTCCTCCAATGCGTCGGCTTCTTGGCTGCCGTGGCTTGGATGAGCTACATTTCGTTGAGCTATCGGTTTTTCGTACCGGATGCCTCGGCAAATTGACGCGAGGAACCGTCGGAACCGGTGCTGCTCCGTGAGGGCAGACTGTCTTGGGCGGTAACGCAACGAGCGCCGGCATTGACACGCCAGGGCGCACACCGCATAACTCGGCCCATGATGACCTATCGGACCAACAACGAGCGACGTGCCGGCGCCAGCCTGCTTCCGCGGCTGCGATGACGGATCGTTTCTGAGATCCCGCCATCCGTGCCGCGCCCGAGCGCGGCTTTTTTTTATTGTTCGACTGCGAGATAGGTCCCCGAGATAGATCCATGTCAGCTTCCTCCGCGAAGGGCCTCAAGCCCGTATCCAAGCCCACGCCGACCGCTGCTGCCTCATCGTCCGCTCCCTCTGCGGCTGTGATGCCCACCTACGCACGTGCCAACCTCGTGTTCGAGCGGGGCGAGGGGGCGTGGCTGGCCACGGCCGATGGCGAGCGCTTTCTGGATTTTGCCAGC
This sequence comes from Hyphomonadaceae bacterium, assembly GCA_019747815.1. GTDB lineage: Bacteria > Pseudomonadota > Alphaproteobacteria > Rhizobiales > Hyphomicrobiaceae > AWTP1-13. The sequence goes on along the minus strand of JAIEQJ010000035.1, from coordinate 128,219 downwards.
GGCGTTGCGGTCAATGCGCTCGGCCATGCGCATCCCCGCCTGATCGCCGCCCTGACCGAGCAGGCGCACAAGGTGTGGCACATCTCCAACCTTTATCGCGTCGCCGGCCAAGAGCGCCTGGCGGAGCGGCTGTGCGAGGCGACGTTCGCCGACCAGGTGTTCTTTTGCAACTCCGGCGCCGAGGCTTGCGAAGGCGCCATCAAGCTGGCACGGCGCCACCACTACGTGAGCGGGCGGCCCGAGCGCTGGCGGCTGGTCACATTCAAGGGTGCATTTCACGGACGCACGCTGGCCACCGTCGCGTCCGCCGGCAATCCCAAGCACCTGGAAGGCTTTGGTGAGCCGGCCGACGGCTTCGACATCGTTCCCTTCGGCGACCTCGCTGCGGCCGAGGCCGCCATCGGCCCGCACACGGCGGGCATCATGGTGGAGCCGGTGCAGGGCGAAGGCGGCGTCAACGTGGCGTCCAACGCCTGGCTCAAGTCGTTGCGCGCGCTGTGCGACAGGCACGGGCTTCTGCTGGTGCTCGACGAGGTGCAGACCGGCATGGGTCGCACGGGCAAGCTGTTCGCGCATGAATGGGCCGGCTTCACGCCCGACGTGATGGCGGTGGCCAAGGGCCTGGGCGGCGGCTTTCCGATCGGTGCCGTGCTGGCCACAAACGAGGCCGCGAAGGGTATGGTGGCCGGCACGCACGGCTCCACGTTCGGCGGCAACCCACTGGCCACCGCCGTCGGCGCCGCGGTGCTGGAGGCCGTGCTGGAGCCCGGCTTTCTCGAGCATGTCCAAGCCATGGCACTGCGCTTCAAGCAGCAGCTTGCGCAACTCAAGGATGAACACCCGCACGTCATCGAGGAGGTGCGCGGCAGCGGCCTCTTGACCGGCATCAAAGTGAAGCCGCCGACGAGCGAAATCATCAATGCCTGCATCACCGAGAAGCTGCTGACCGTCGGCGCGGGCGACAACGTCGTGCGGCTGCTGCCTCCGCTCAACGTCACCGAGGACGAGCTGACGGAGGCCACGCGCCGTCTCGGCCAGGCGCTGACGCGCTGGCCCCGGCCCGTTTAGGCTCGCGAGAGGCTCGAGCCATGACGCCCCGGCATTTTCTCGACATCGACCGCATTGATGCCCGCACGCTCAGGCGGATCATCGATATGGCACGCATCATGAAGAAGGCCGGCAAGCGCGTGCCGGCCAAGCTGAAGCCCGAGGGCATTGCCGATGCGGTGCTGATGCTGATCTTTGAGAAACCGTCAACGCGCACACGCGTGTCGTTCGACGTGGCCATGCGCCAGCTCGGCGGGCAGACGCTGGCCCTCAACCACACGGACTTGCAGATCGGCCGCGGCGAACCCATATCCGACACAGCCAAGGTGCTGTCGCGCTATGTCGACGCCATCATGGTGCGCGCCAACAAGCACGAAACGCTGACCGAGCTTGCCGAGCACGCGACCGTGCCGGTGATCAACGGCCTGACCGACCGCACCCATCCCTGCCAGATTGCGGCCGACATCCTGACGTTCGAGGAGCGGCTGGGACCTATCAAGGGCCGCAAGGTGGCATGGAGCGGCGACGGCAACAACGTGGCGGCGTCGTGGATCCAGGCCGCTGCACGGCTCGGCTTCAAGCTGTCGCTGGCCTGTCCACCGCAGCTCAATCCCGAGCGGCAGATCCTGGACTGGGCCAAGCGCCACGGCGGCGACATCGAACTCACCGATGACCCCGAAGCGGCCGTGGCAGGGGCGGATTGTGTGGTCACCGACACCTGGGTGTCCATGGGCCAGCAGGAGGAAACGCGCCGGCGCAAGCAGTTGCTGGCACCCTATGCGGTGAATGCCAGGCTCATGAGCAAGGCCGCGCGCGGTGCCATATTCATGCACTGCCTGCCCGCCTACCGCGGCAACGAGGTGGCGGCGGCGGTGATCGATGGACCGCAGTCGGCGGTCTGGGACGAAGCGGAGAACAGACTGCACGCGCAGAAAGCCATTCTGGCGTGGTGTCTCGGAGTTGATTGATGCTGAGCACGGAACGCAGCAGGGGCTTGGTATTGCCGGCCGACAATCTCGTGCTGCCCTTTCGCACGGTGAAGTCGGACGTCATCGGCCGCGTCATCCGCTTGGGCTCGGTTGTGGATGCCGTCCTCTCCCGGCATGCCTATCCCGAGCCGGTTAGCCACGCACTGGGCGAAGCGCTGGCGTTGACCGGCATGCTGGGCAGCGCGCTGAAGGACAAAGCCAAGCTGATCCTGCAGACCAAGAGCGACGGTCCGCTCGACTTCCTGGTGGCCGACTTCGAGGCGCCGGGCAAGGTGCGCGGCTATGCCAACTTCGACAAGGGCAATGCCGCTCTCGCCGACACGCGCGGACGCGGCGATCAAGGCGCCCTGCTGGGCAGCGGCCATGTCGCCATGACCATCGATCCAGGCGGCGGCAGGGACAGCTACCAGGGCATCGTGCCGCTCGCCAACGAGCCGCTGGTGACGGCGGCGCACACCTATTTCCGCCAGTCCGAGCAGCTCCCGACCTTCATTCGCCTGGCCGTGGCGCGGCACTACGGCCCCGCCCAGGGCGGCGGCGGTGCGCGGGCCTGGCATTGGCGTGCCGGCGGCCTGCTGATCCAGCAGCTCCCGCGCGAGGGTGGCAAGCGCGAGCTGGAGGGCGAGGCGCACGATCAGAGCCTCGAGGGCGAGGACGACGAGAATTGGAACCGCGCACGCCACTTGGCGGCAACGGTGGAGGACCACGAGTTGCTCGACCCGATGCTCTCGCCGGAGCGGCTTCTGTACCGCCTGTTTCATGAGGAGGGCGTGCGCGTGTTCCCGGCCACGGATCTCGCCGAGGCCTGCCGTTGCTCGCAGGAGCGCATCGAGATGTATCTGAAGCGGTTCGGCGCGGACGAACTGAAGGACTTGCGCGAGCCCAACGGCTCTATTGCCGTCACATGCGAGTTCTGCTCGCGCACCTACGCGTTCGCGCCGGATCTGTTGGGATAGGTGTCGTCCCGGACAGGCTGGCTTGTCGTCCCAGCGCTTGGGCGTCAGCCCGAGCGCCGGTATCTACCGTCACAAGAATCGCCGCCTCGCGCAAATGAGACGAGCTGAAGGGGCCGCACCAAGCCTATTTCGCCAGGAACCCGGCGATCGCCTTCTCGGCCTGCTTCATCGACAGCACACCGTCGAGATGGCCGCGGTTGCCCTGCAGCGCCACCACGTCGACCGCCGCACCGTTGGCCGCGATGGCCTCGGCCGTGCGCTTGACGCTGTCGGCCGCAAAGACCTGGTCGAGCGGACTATAGATGATGAGCGTGGGTGCCTTGATGGCCTTGAGGCGCTCGGCTGCCCTTTCGGCAAATAGCTGGTTGGCCCGCACGAGATAGAGGAAGCTGTTGGCGTCCGAGGTCTTGGCCCGGCCCGCGCCGGCGTTGTCGAGCGCCGTTTCGACCAGATACCGGTTCGAGAACGACGTGGCCGGGCTGTCGCCGTCCTTCGTCCACTTGACCCCGAACGCACCCGTCGCCCAGGCATTCGTCTGGGCGTGCAGGGTCACGATCTTCAGCGCCTGCGCCAGGCCAACCAACGGCGGTTCCTTGCCGTAGTAGTCGCCGCCGTTCCATTTCGGATCGAGGCGGATCGGCATGGCCCAGATGTCGAGCCAATCGATCAGGCCGGCATCGGCCTCCGCCGAGGCGATCACCGGCATGATCCGGCTCACCATGTCGGGATAGGCGGCGGCCCATTCATAGGTCTGCAGGCCACCCATGGATGCGCCCGCAACCATCACCAGCTTCCTGATGCCGAGGCTGTCGACCAGCTTCTTCTGCACCTCGATGAAGTCGCGAATGCTGACGATGGGAAAACCCTTGTCGTTCTTTTCATTGAGATAGCCGTAGGGCTTGCCGGTGTCGGGATCGATCGAGGCCGGCCCTGTGGTGGTGACGTTGGGATCGCCAGGGCTCAGGTTCACCAGCGTGTCGCTGGAAAACACGAAGTACTTGGCCGTATCGATCGCCTTGCCCGGGCCGATGATGGCGTCCCAGTAGCCCGGCACCTTCTCCGCTTCCGCATACTTGCCGGCCGCGTGTCCGGTGCCCGAGAAGAAGTGGCAGATCAGGATGGCGTTGGACTTGTCGGCATTGAGCGTGCCGTAGCTCTCCCAGCCCACCTTCACGGTCTTAAGCGTGCGCCCCGACTGCGTCGTGAACGACGGCAGCTCGAACACCTGCTTCTTGGTGATCAGATCCTGCGCCTGGGCCGAGCCCACCAGCGCAACCACGAACAGCCCACAGACGAGGCGCAGCATGTCCCTTCCCCGATTGTTCTCGTTCGCTCTCGCGCAACAGTCAGCACGGCGATTGTCGGGCCGCAACCTGAATCCTGCCGGCAAGCCGCGGACGCAGCCCCAGCAGCGCGTCCCACGGCCAGCAAATCGTGTGTGGCCTGCAGGCCACTGCGACGGCACCGGAACGCCGTCCCACAACCTCAGGGATAGGAGCCATTGACACCCATATTCACCCATGTCATCCCATATAGGCCCAGTCCACGCTGTCCCGCGCCCTTTGAGGGCAATCGCAGCGCGAGGCGTTGGACTGGGCCAACTCGCCAACAGCGAGGGTGGTGGCCGGCGTCAGGTGAGGCTCGAGCAACGGGATGGACCGCTTTGTCTCGACGTACATCAACAAGATCGACGCCAAGGGCCGGGTCTCGGTGCCAGCGTCCTTCCGCACCATCCTCGAGCGCGACGGCTACGCCGGCGGCATCTACTGCTACCCCTCGCTCGACGCTCCGGCGCTCGATGCAGGCGGCAAGAGACTTGCGGAAAACATCGACCGGATTCTCGACGGTCTGCCGGACTATTCGGACGAGCGGGACGAGCTGTCTGTCGCGCTCTATGGTGATGTCGTCACGCTCACCATCGATCAGGACGGACGTATCGTGCTTCCTGAAGCGCTTCGCGCGCACGCCGGCATATCGACCCACATTGCCTTCGTTGGGCTCGGCCAGAAATTCCAGATGTGGGAGCCCGCGCGCTTCGAAGCCCGCCGCGTCAGCGCCCGCGAAAAAGTCCGCGATCACCGCAAATTGTTCAGCGCGGGGCGCCGCCTCTCGGGGGAGGGCGGCGAGGGGGGAGCACGGGAATGACGGCGCGCAGCGGCACCCCAACGGCCGAGGGTGCCCGCAGAGGGACGCTGCGCCACGTTCCCGTGCTGCTTCCCGAAGTGCTGAGCGCACTCGTCCCGCGCAACGGCGAAGCCTTCATTGACGGAACGTTCGGCGCCGGCGGCTATACCGCCGCCATTCTAGGCGCCGCTGCCGGCTCGCGCGTGCTCGCCATCGACCGCGATCCCACCGCCATCGCCGCCGGACAGGACCTCGTCGCCGCCAGCAAGGGCCGCCTGAGGCTGGTGCAAGGGACATTCGGCGCGCTCGACCAGATCGCTGATGATACCGGCTTCGTGCCGGCCGACGGCGTCGTGCTCGATATCGGCGTGTCGTCCATGCAGCTCGACGACCCCGAGCGCGGCTTCTCGTTTCAGAGCGACGGTCCGCTCGACATGCGCATGGGCAAGGACGGCCCCACCGCGGCTGACATCGTCAACACGGCAGATGATTCGGACCTCGCCGACATCTTCTTCCACCTGGGCGAGGAGCGCCGGTCGCGCGCCGTCGCCCGCGCCATCGCCGCCCGCCGTAGCCGACAGCCCTTCACACGCACCTCCGAGCTGGCCGAGCTGGCAGAGAAAGTGCTTGGGCGGCAGAAGATTACGGGCAAGCACGCGGCCACGCGCATCTTTCAGGCACTCAGGATCTACGTCAACGACGAGCTGGGTGAGCTGGCGCAAGGGCTCGCCGCCGCCGAGCGAATATTGAAGCCGGGAGGGCGGCTGACCGTTGTCACTTTCCATTCTCTGGAGGATGGCATCGTCAAACGCTTCCTGAAGCAGCGTGCCGACAAGGCGAGGCAGGGATCGCGCCATCTGCCCCCCGGCGAATCACCCAAGCTCGCACCGAGTTTCCAAATCGCTAACCAACGCCCGATAACGGCAGGAGAAGGCGAGCTTGCTGCCAATCCCCGGGCGCGCTCGGCCAAGCTGAGAACGGCCACACGGACCCAAGCGCCAGCATGGCCGGCCGATGCCGATCCGGCGATCCCGCGCCTCTAGAGGCCGCACGGGCAGATATGAAAAACCGCAGTGGTTGTTTGACGCCCCACATGGAGCACAATATCAACCCAGCATGCGGACAAGGGCGTTGCATTGCCCGGAGGTATTCGGTCGAGGCACCATGAAGCTAGAGGCGCTGGCGGGTCCGGAAATCGCCGTCCCGGCACAGTTTGGCGACGTCGAGGTGTCCGGCCTCACGGCCGACAGCCGCGAGGCACGGCCGGGCTGGCTGTTTGCCGCACTGCCCGGCGCCAAAACGGACGGCACTCATTTCATTGCCGAGGCGATCGGCAAGGGTGCGAGCGTCATCCTGACAAGGAACGGAGCGGCGGGCGTGCCCGATGGCGTGCCGGTTCTGACGGTGTCGGAGCCGCGCCGAACCTTGGCGCTGATGGCCGCCCGGCTCCATCCGGCGCAACCCGCCACCACCGTCGCCGTCACCGGCACCAGCGGGAAGACCTCGGTGGCCGACTTCACCCGGCAGATCTTCGCCCGCCTCGGGCACCAGGCGGCATCGCTGGGCACCATCGGGCTGACCAAGCCCAACGGCAGCGTCTACGGCGGATTGACCACGCCCGACCCGGTGGCCCTGCATCGCACGCTGGCCGGCCTGGCGGGCGAGGGCATCACGCACCTGGCGTTCGAAGCCTCCTCGCACGGCCTTGACCAGTTCCGGCTCGACGGCGTGCGCTTGCGGGCAGCGGCCTTCACCAATCTGGGCCGCGACCACCTCGACTACCATCCCACAATGGAGGCCTATCTGGCCGCCAAGCTGCGCCTGTTCACCGAGCTGCTGCCGCCGGACGGCACCGCCGTCATCAACGCCGACGCCGAGCACGCGCCTGCGGTCGCCGCAGTGGCACGCACGGCCGGACGCCGCGCTGCGACCGTGGGCAAGGACGGCGACACGCTCGCCTTGGCAAGCCTGACACCGGATCGCTTCGCGCAAAGCATGCGTGTGCGCCACGGCGGCAAGACCACCGACATCCGCCTGCCGCTGCTCGGCGCCTATCAGGCGTCCAACGCGCTGCTGGCAGCGGGTCTGGTCATGGCGACGGGTGAGCCGGTGGAACGCGTGCTCGGCACGCTGGCAAGGCTGGAAGGCGTGAAGGGACGCCTCGAGATCATGGGGCTGACCCGCGGCGGCCTGGTCGTCATCGACTACGCCCACAAGCCCGATGCCCTGGCGGCCGCACTGAAGGCGCTGCGCCCATTCGCACCGGGCCGGCTGGTGTGCGTGTTCGGCTGCGGCGGCGACCGCGACAAGGGCAAGCGGCCGATCATGGGCCGCATCGCCGCCTCCCTGGCCGATACGGTCATCGTCACCGACGACAATCCGCGCAGCGAGGACCCCAAAGCTATACGGGCCGAGATCCTCGCAGGCGCGCCTGGCGCGCGCGAGATCGGCGATCGCGCCGAGGCTATTCACGCCGGCGCCAGGCTGCTCGGCACGGGCGACGTGCTGCTGGTTGCGGGCAAGGGCCATGAAACAGGCCAGATCGTCGGCTCCACGGTCATCCCATTCTCGGATCACGACGCGGTGCGCGATGTGCTGACAGAGACCAAAGTCCAATGACCGAGCCCCTTTGGCAGTGGGACGAGCTGGTGGCGGCCAGCGAAGGCCGCGCCGACGGCACGCCCGCAGCGCCCATCACCGGCTTCTCGATCGACACCCGCACGCTTGGCGCCGGCGACGTGTTCGTGGCGCTCAAGGCCGAGCGGGATGGTCACGATTTCGTCGGCGGCGCCTTCAAGGCGGGGGCAGCGGCCGCCCTGGTCTCCAGGGGCTACCGCCGAGCCAAGGGCGACGGCGCCTTGATTCGAACCGAGGATTCGCTTGCCGCGCTCGAAGCCATCGGCCGCGCCGCGCGTGTGCGCACCAATGCCCGCATCGTTGCCGTCACCGGCAGTGCCGGCAAGACCGGCACCAAGGAGATGCTGCGGCTGTGCCTGTCGGACGCCGGGCCCACGCACGCCTCGGAAAAATCCTATAACAATCATTGGGGCGTGCCGCTCACGCTGTCGCGCATGCCGAAGGCAACTCAGTTCGGCATATTCGAGATCGGCATGAACCATGCGGGCGAGATCGCGCCGCTGACGCAGATGGTGCGCCCGCATGTGGCGGTCATCACCACGGTCGAGCCCGTGCATCTGCAGTACTTTCCCTCGGTGGCAGCCATCGCCGAGGCCAAGGCCGAGATCCTGCAAGGCCTGGTACCCGGCGGCACGGCGGTGCTGCCGCACGACAACCCGCACTTTCCCCTGCTCAAGGAGCGCGCCGACGCCATCGGCGCCAAGGTGGTCAGCTTCGGCTATGCGGAAGCCTCCGACGTGCGCTGCATCCAGGCCAACCTGGAGGCCAGGGGCTCGTCCGTGATCGCCGGACTGGGATCGCAGCGGTTCCCCTATCGCATCGGCGCACCCGGCGAGCACTACGTGAAGAATTCGCTCGCGGTGCTGGCGGTCCTGCTCACGCTGGGCGCCGACGCCATGCGCCGCCTGCCGGCGCTGGCGCGCGTCAGCGCGCCCCGGGGCCGCGGCCAGCGCACGCTGCTCAATGCGCCCGATGGCCGCATTCTGCTCATCGACGAGAGCTACAACGCCAATCCAGCCTCGATGCGGGCGGCCCTGGCCGCCATGGCCACTACGCCGCGTGCGGATTTCCCGCGCCGTGTGGCCGTGCTGGGCGATATGCTCGAGCTGGGCGATGCTTCCGGCGATTTGCATCGGGGCCTGAAAGAAGCGGTTGACGCCGCCGGTGTGGATCTGGTTCTTGCCTGCGGTCCAATGATGAAGCTGCTCTTCGATGATCTCAAACCAGCCCAGCAGGGCGCGTGGGCGCAGGATTCGGCGCAGCTTGTGCAGGTCTTCCTCGACACCGTGCGGCCCGGCGATACGGTGATGATCAAGGGATCACTGGCAAGCAGAATGGCGCCCTTGGCTGAGGCTCTGCTGGCGCGGTTCCCGAAAGTTGGCGGTTAGGGGCGGCTGCGCCCCCAGCGGAGGCTTGGAATGCTGTTTGAGCTGGTGAGCTTGAGCGATCAGATCAATGCGCTCAACGTCTTTCGCTACATCACCTTCCGCACCGGCGGGGCCATCATGACGGCGCTGCTGTTCGTGTTCCTCTTCGGCCCGGCCATCATCGATGTGCTGCGCATCAAGCAGGGCAAGGGCCAGCCTATCCGCGAGGACGGCCCGCAGACGCATTTCGCCAAGCGCGGCACGCCCACCATGGGCGGCCTCATGATCCTGTCCGGCATCACGGTGGCAACGCTGCTGTGGGCCAATCTCTCCAACTGGTACGTCTGGATCGTGCTGTTCGTCACGCTGAGCTTCGGCGCGATCGGCCTTTACGACGACTATCTCAAGGTGACGAACGGCAAGACGTCGGGCTTTGCGGGCAAATGGCGGCTGCTCGCCGAGATCGCCGTGGCCGGCATTGCCGCGTTTGCCGTGATGCGCTTTGGCAGCCCTGGCTTTTCCTCGTCACTGACGGTGCCGTTCTTCAAAACCGTGATCATTCCGCTGGGCGCGCTGTTCATCCTGATCGGCGTCTTCGTCATCGTGGGCGCCGGCAACGCGGTCAATCTCACCGACGGCCTCGACGGGCTTGCGATCGTGCCCGTGATGATCGCCGCGGGCACCTTCGGCCTCATCGCCTACCTGACCGGCAATGCCCGCTTCGCCACCTATCTGCAAATCCACTACGTCCAGGGCGCGGGCGAGCTGGCCATCATCTGCGGGGCCATCATCGGCGCAGGCCTCGGCTTCCTGTGGTTCAACGCGCCGCCCGCCATGATCTTCATGGGCGATACCGGCTCTCTGGCGCTGGGAGGCGCGCTTGGCGCCATCGCGGTCGCCACCAAGCACGAAATCGTGCTGGCCATCGTCGGCGGCCTGTTCGTGCTGGAGACCCTTTCGGTGATCATCCAGGTGGCATCGTTCAAGCTGACGGGACGGCGCGTGTTCCGCATGGCCCCGCTGCATCATCATTTCGAGCAGAAAGGCTGGCATGAATCGACCGTCGTCGTGCGCTTCTGGATCATCTCGGTCGTGCTGGCGCTGATCGGGCTGGCCACGCTGAAACTGCGGTGACGGAGGCCGGCCGGGCGGTCCTGCGATGACACCAGTCACCACCTTCGCCGGGCGAGCAGTCGCCGTGCTCGGTCTTGGCCTGTCCGGCCTGGCGAGCTGCCGCGCCCTGACGGCCGGCGGCGCTGCGGTGGTGGCGGCCGACGACACTCCAGCCGGACGACAGGTTGCAGCGGCCGCCGGTATCCAGGTGGAGGACCTTGCAGCGGCCGACTGGAGCCGGTTTGCAGCCCTCGTGCTGGCACCGGGCGTGCCGCTCACCCATCCTGAACCGCACTGGGCGGTGCAGAAGGCGCGCGCCGCCGGCGTCGAGATCATCGGCGACATCGAGCTGTTCATGCGTGAGCGGGCCAGGCGTGTGCCGGACGCACCGGTCGTCGCCATCACCGGCACAAACGGCAAATCGACGACCACGGCCCTGGTTGCACATATTCTGCGGGAAGCCGGCAGGGATGTTGAGATGGGCGGCAACATCGGCACCGCCATCCTGGCGCTGCAGCCGCCGGCGCAGCACCGCACGCACGTGGTGGAAGTGTCCTCTTATCAGATCGAGCTGACACCGACGCTTGCGCCCACAGTCGGCATCCTGCTCAACGTGTCGCCCGACCACCTCGACCGCCACGGCACCATGGAGCATTACGCCGACCTCAAGGCGCGGCTGGTGCAGGAGGCAAAGCATCCCATCGTCGGCGATGACGACGACTGGTGCCGCGATATCTCGGAGCGCCTCCGGCTCGCCAACCGCACCTGGGTTGATATCGTCTCGGCCCGCACGCTCGTCTCGTATGGCTGGTACGCCAACGGCAGCGGCCTCATCGCCCGCGCGCCGTGGACGGGCCCGCTCGGCCATTTCGCCGACCTTGCCGGCATCGCTGCGCTGCGCGGCCAGCACAACATTCAGAACGCACTCGCCGCCAGCGCGGCCGCGATGCATCTTAGCGTCACGCCGCAGCAGGTGGCTGCCGCGCTCGCGACCTTTCCCGGCCTGCCGCATCGCCTGGAGGAGCTGGGCCGAATGGGCGCCACGCTCTTCATCAACGACAGCAAGGCCACCAATGCCGACAGTGCCGCCACCGCGCTGGCCGCGTTCAACCACGATATTTTCTGGATCCTGGGCGGCAAACCCAAGCAAGGTGGCATCACCGCGCTCGCACCATTTTTCCCGCGCATTGCCAGAGCTTATCTGATCGGCGAGGCGACGGAGGAGTTTGCCGCCACCCTTACGGGCAAGGTGGCGTTCGAGCGCTGCGGCACCCTGGATCTGGCTGTTGCCGCGGCCGCTCGCGATGCGTCGGCGAGCGCCGCCACGCAGCCGGTGGTGCTGCTTTCACCCGCCTGTGCCTCTTTCGACCAGTATCGCAATTTCGAGGTTCGCGGCGAGGCCTTCCGCGCCTTGGTGGAAAAGCTGCCCGACATTGAGCTGCGGCAGCAGGGGCGGACATGATGCCGACGTCTCAGGACCTGAAATGCGAGGCAAAGGCAGCCATTTGCCCTTAAGAAATGCGTGAAAAAGCCTGCTTTCGGCCCTACACGGCCATGATGCGACAGCACCCGACATGGCCTCTGTGACCCCCCCTTCTGTCATGCTCGCCGCCGGCGGAACGGGCGGCCACCTGTTTCCGGCCTTCGCGCTGGCGCAGGAGCTTGGCCGGCGCGCCATTGCCGTTGATCTCGTCACCGACATGCGCGGCGATCGCTACGGCACAAGCTTTCCGGCGCGCGCGATTTATCGCGTCCCGTCGGCCACCTTCGCGGGGCGTGCGATTCTGGAGGCAGGGCGGACGGCCTGGATGCTCACGCGCGGCATCGCCGCCTCGTTCATGCTGCTGGGCGATGTGAAGCCGGGCGCCGTGGTCGGCTTCGGCGGCTATCCGTGCTTTCCCCCGCTGGTCGCCGCGCGATTGCGCCAGATCCCGACCGCCCTGCACGAGCAGAACGCGGTGCTCGGCCGCGCCAATCGCACGCTTGCCAAGCATGTGAGCGCGGTCGCCACGTCGTATGAAAACACCAAGTTCCTCAACGGGCGCGCGCTCGCCAAGTCCCGCGTCACCGGCAATCCGGTGCGCGACCAGGTGATCGACTGGGCAACGCAGAGCTATCGGCCGCCGCATCCAGGCGGGCCCTTCTCGCTCCTGGTCTTCGGCGGCAGCCAGGGCGCCCGCTATTTCGCCGACGCGGTGCCGCCCGCGGTCGCCCTGCTGCCGGATGAGATCAAGGCCAACCTGTTCGTGGTGCAGCAATGCCGCGAGGAGGACATGAAACGCGTGGAGGCGGCCTATGAGGCGGCCCATGTGCGCGCGCATCTGGCGACGTTCTTTGCCAACTTGCCCGATGAGATGGCAAAGGCCCATCTTGTTATCGGCCGGTCCGGGGCCTCCACGGTCGCGGAGCTTGCGGTGATGGGGCGCCCGGCGATACTGGTCCCGCTGCCACACGCGATCGACAACGATCAGCTCCAGAACGCGCGCCGGCTTGCCGAATCAGGGGGGGCTTGGTGCATGGAGCAGAAGGACCTGACGGCCGCCATTCTCGGTCAGGCCATCGGCCGCCTGCTGGCATCGCCCGAAACCCTGATGCAAGCGGCAGCGGCAGCCAAAGCTCAAGGCCGCCCCGATGCGGTCAGCCGCCTTGCCGATCTCGTCGAGGAGCTGATAGGCCAGCGGCCACGAAGCACGTAAGGTCCGGCAATAGTTTCGGCCATGCGCGGCCAGCGAGGGAAAGACGACGCATGCAGATGCCCCTGAACATCGGCCCCGTGCACATCCTCGGCATCGGCGGCATTGGCATGAGCGCCATCGCCGAGATCATGCATGCCAAGGGCTATACGGTGCAGGGCAGCGATCAAAAGGAGAGCGCCAACGTCAAGCGCCTGCGCGCCAAGGGTATCCGCGTGTTCGTCGGACACGATCCGATCAATCTGGTGGGAGCGCACTACGTCGTCATCTCCACTGCGGTGAAGAAGGGCAACCCCGAGCTGGAGGCGGCGCGCGCCAAGGGCCTGCCCATCATCCGCCGCGCCGAAATTCTGGCCGAGCTGATGCGCCTCTATGCGACGGTGTCCGTCACCGGCACGCACGGCAAGACCACCACCACCTCGCTGATCGCGCATCTCTTCAACGCGGGCGGCCTCGATCCCACGGTGATTACCGGCGGCATCATCAACGACTGGGGCTCCAACGCGCGCCGCGGCGAAGGCCCGTGGATGATCGTAGAAGCCGATGAATCCGACGGCACGTTCATCAAGATCCCGACCCAGATCGGCGTCGTCACCAACATCGACCCCGAGCATCTCGATCATTTCAAGACCGTCGACAACATGCACCGGGAGTTCGAGGCCTTCTTCCGCAACATTCCCTTCTACGGCCTGGCGGTTGCCTGCATCGATCATCCCATCGTCGCCGGCATGATCGAGCGCTTGGAGCTCAGGCGCGACGGTCGCAGGTTGCTGACATACGGCACCGCCAAGACCGCCGACTTGGTGCTGAAGTCCGCCCAGGTCGACGGCGGCAAGACCGTGTTCGACGCCGAGCTCAGCCAACGCGTGCGCGGCGGCCAGCGCACGTTGCGCGGCTGGACGGTGCCGCTGCCCGGCCACCACAATGCGCTCAATGCGCTGGCAGCGATCGCGGCGGCGAGCGAGGCGGGCCTCGCCGACGACACGATCCGCAGGGCGATGGCGAGCTTCTCCGGCGTCAAGCGCCGCTTCCAGCTCACCGGCACCTGGAACGGCGTCGCCATCTACGACGACTACGGTCACCACCCGGTGGAGATCGCCGCTGTGCTAAAGGCGGCACGGGCCGGGGCGCATGGCCGCGTCATCGCCGTCGTTGAGCCGCATCGCTATACGCGCGTGCGCGACCTGTTCGACGAGTTCGCCGCCTGCTTCAAGGATGCCGACAATGTCGTCCTCACGCCCATGTATTCGGCGGGAGAGCTGCCCATCGAAGGCGTCGACCACGTGTCGCTCGCCGAGGCCGTCCGCTCGACCGGGCATCGCAGCGTCACGACCGTCGACAGCGAGCGGGATCTGGTGCCGATGCTGCGGCGCTTTGCAGCTTCCGGCGACATGGTCATCTGTCTGGGCGCGGGCAACAGCACCGAATGGGCGTACGCGCTTCCCGAATGGCTCGCCGCCGAGCCCCTGCGGGTGGGAGGAACGCGGTGAGCTTTCCCGATCTGGCAACGGAGCTCGCAGCGGCACTGCCTGATCTGCGTGGCCGGCTGGTTGCCAGTCAGGCGTTGGCCGACATCACATGGTTCCGCGTCGGCGGGCCGGCGCAGGTGCTGTTCACGCCGGCCGATCCCGCCGATCTCGCCTATTTCCTGCGCGGCATTCCGGCGGACCTTCCAGTGTTCGTGATCGGCCTCGGCTCCAACCTGCTGGTGCGCGACGGTGGTGTGCCGGGCATCGTCATCCGCCTGGGCCGCGGCTTCTCGGACATTGCGGTCGAGCCCAGGCACCGCCTGCGCGCCGGCGCGGCGGTTCCCGACACCAAGCTGGCGCGGGCGGCGGCCGATGCTGCCCTGTCCGGGCTCGCCTTCTATCGCGGGATTCCCGGTGCGGTGGGCGGCGCGCTGCGCATGAATGCGGGTGCGCACGGCCGCGAGACCAAGGACGTGCTCGTCCAGGCCCATGCCGTCGACCGCCAGGGCAATACGCACGTGCTGGCGCTGGAGGACATGAATTTCAGCTACCGCCACTGCGGGGCGCCGCCGGACTGGATCTTCACCGAGGCGCTCTACCAGGGCACGCCCGGCGACAAGGCCGAGATCCTCAAGGAGATGGGCGAGGTCGCCGACTATCGCGAGGCCAACCAGCCGATCAAGGAACGCACCGGAGGCTCCACCTTCAAGAACCCGCCAGGCTCCAGCGCCTGGAAGCTGATCGACGCCGCGGGCTGCCGGGGCTTGCGCGTCGGCGGCGCCAAGGTCTCCGAAATGCACTGCAACTTCCTGATCAACGACCGCAACGCCTCGGGCGAGGACATCGAGCGCCTGGGCGAGACGGTGCGCGCCCGTGTCAAGGCAACGTCCGGCATCGCGTTGCAATGGGAGATCATTCGGCTCGGGCTGCCTGTCGAAGGCAGGCCCACGGGCGAGGCACTCGCGGAGGCCCTGACGCAATGAGCGCATCCAATCCTGCACGCCGGTTCAATCACGTCGTCGTTCTGATGGGCGGTCTGTCCGCCGAACGCGAGGTCAGTCTCGACTCGGGCAAGGCGTGCGCCGAGGCACTGGAAAGCGCCGGCTATAGGGTGACGCGCGTCGACGCCGGACGGGAGTTGGCCGACCAGCTCCGCCCGATCAGGCCCGACGTCTGCTTCAACGCCTTGCACGGCCGCTGGGGCGAGGACGGCTGTGTGCAGGGTGTGCTCGAATTGCTCGGCATCCCCTACACGCATTCGGGCGTGCTGGCCTCTGCGTTGGCCATGCACAAGGAACGCGCCAAGGAGGTGATGCGCGCGGCCGGCGTTCCGGTGGCCGAGGGCAAGGTCGTGTCCCGCACGGAGGCCGCAAGGGCGCACGTGCTGGCCCGCCCCTATGTTTTGAAGCCTGTGACCGAAGGCTCAAGCGTCGGCGTCTTCATCATCCGCGAGGACCACAGGCATCCGCCACAGGAGCTGACCGACCCGGGCTGGACCCACGGGGATGAATTGCTTGCGGAGCGCTTCATTCCCGGCCGCGAGCTGACCTGCGCCGTCATGGGCGACCGGACGCTTGGTGTCATCGAGATCGTGCCGGCCGCGACGCTTGGCTTCTACAACTATGAATCGAAATACGCGCCCGGAGGCTCGCGCCACCTGCTGCCGGCGCCGATTTCATCAAATGTTTACGAATTGGTGCAGAAGTTAACCTTGATGGCTCATAAAGCATTGGGCTGCAGGGGGGTTTCCCGAGCGGATTTCCGCTTCGACGACACGCCCGGCGGCTCAGGCCAAGTGTACTGTCTCGAGGTTAATACGCAGCCCGGCATGACGCAGACATCGCTCGTTCCGGAGCTGGCGGCACACGCCGGGCTCTCGTTTGCCGAGCTGGTGAGCTGGATGGTGGAGGAGGCGAGTTGCAACAGATAGGACCGCGGCCGGGCACTCGGTGGCGGGCGGAAAGTCCGCCAGCGCCCCACCTGGTCTTTGCGGCTCCGGCCACTAGCCCACGTCTCGTCCCGTTGCCGATTCTTTTGCCAGCGCAGATCGCACAAGCGAGGAGCCGCCGCACGTGCTGACGCGATCCGCCGCTGCCAAGCAGATCAACGCCATCGGCGTGCTGGACATCGGCACCAGCAAGACCGCCTGCATCATTGTCTCTGCACCCGAGCGAAAGGGCGGCGGGGCGTGGCGGCGCGAGGGCGTGCGCATTCTCGGCTTCGGTTGCAAACCTTCGCGGGGCCTGAAGGCGGGCGTGGTCATCGATCATGACGGTGCCGAACAGGCCGCACGTTCAGCCGTCATGCAGGCCGAGCAGATGGCCGGCGTGACCGTTGATGACATCATACTTGCCGTGACCTGCGGGCGGCTGAAGTCGCGCACGTTTGCGGCCGACACACGTATCGAAGGCAACCCCGTCGACAGCACCCACATCGAGCGGCTGTTGACGGCAGGTCGCCGGTATGCCGAGCGTGACGGCGGCACGCTTTTGCACCTCAATCACCTTGGCTACCAGCTCGATGATTCGACGCGGACCTCCAATCCGCTCGGCATGACCGGCGCGACGCTGGCGGCAAACCTGCACGCGATCACCGTGGACGATGCGCCGCTGCGCAGCCTGCTCAACGTGGTTGAGCGGGCGGGGTTCAATGCCGTGGGAGCGGCGCCTGCGCCCTATGCCAGCGGCCTTGGCTCCACCAATGAGGAGGAACGCCGCGCCGGCGCTGTGTGCATCGACATGGGAGCGGGGGCAACCACGCTGTCGATCTTCTCCGCCGGCCGGTTGCACACGGTCGACACTGTGGCCGTGGGCGGCCAGCACGTGACTTTCGACATCGCCCGAGCCTTGTCGACTCCCTTCGACCAAGCCGAGCGAATCAAAACGCTTTATGGCACACTGGCGGGTGCTGCATCGGAAGATCAGGAAATGGTTGCCTATACCCTCGTTGGGGAGGAGGAGCCGAGCCTGCATCAGACCCCCAAGGCACGCATCCACGGCATCGTCAGCAACCGCGTGACCGATCTGCTAAGCCACATCGCCGAGCGGATCGAACGTTCAGGCGCCGGTCACCTTGCGGCGCACAGCGTTGTGCTGACGGGCGGGGGAAGTCTGCTGCCGGGCTTGAGCACGTTTGCCGAGCGCATTCTGGCGCGGCCGGTACGCATTGCACAACTGCAGCCGGCGGCCGGACTGTCGCCGGAGTGGTGCACACCGGTGTTTTCGACGGCGGTCGGCCTCGCCCAGATTGCATTCGACCCTGGCGCAGGAATTCGCAGGGCAACGGGCCCGGCCATCGTCGAAGGGCCAAGCTATCTGGAACGCGTCGGACAGTGGCTGCGGAAGGGCTTCTGAGGACCAGTCATGGATACGAAGATGCAAGCGTCTAAGTATGCGGACCTGAAGCCGCGCATCGTCGTCATCGGCGTGGGCGGGGGTGGCGGCAACGCCGTGAACAACATGCTGGCCACCGGCCTCACGGGCGTCACGTTCATCGTCGCCAACACCGACGCCCAGGCGCTTTCGGTGTCCGGGGCAGAGCACCGCATCCAGCTCGGCGCCCGCCTCACGGAAGGCATCGGGGCCGGCGCCAAGCCCGAGATCGGCGAGGCCGCGGCGGAAGAGGCGCTGGAGGAAATACGCGCCGCCCTTGCGGGTGCGCACATGGTGTTCATCGCTGCGGGGATGGGCGGCGGCACGGGCACCGGCGCCGCCTCCGTGATCGCGCGCGTGGCCAAGGAGTTCGGCATTCTCACCGTTGCGGTTGTCACCAAGCCGTTCACGTTCGAAGGCAAGCGCCGCATGCGCGTGGCGGAGGCCGGCATTTCCGAGCTCAAGCGGCATGTCGATACGCTGCTCGTCATTCCCAATCAGAACCTCTTCAAGGTCGCCAACGACCGGACGCCCTTCACCGAGGCCTTCGTGCTGGCCGACCGGGTGCTCTATTCGGGCGTTGCCTGCATCGTCGATCTGGTGGTCAAGGAGGGTCTCATCAACCTCGATCTGGCCGACGTGAAATCGGTCTTGAGCGGGATGGGCACGGCCATGATGGGGACCGGCGAGGCGTCCGGCGAACAGCGCGCGGTGGATGCTGCGCGGGCGGCGGTCGTCAATCCGCTGCTCGACGATGTCACGCTCAGAGGCGCCAAGAGCTTGCTGCTGTCCATCAGCGGCGGCAGCGACCTGACGCTCTTTGAGGTGCACGATGCCGTCGACTACGTGCGCGAGCAGCTCGATTCCGAAGCCAACATCATATTCGGCGCCACGCTGGACGAGGGCCTGGTGGGCCGCATCCGCATGTCGATCGTCGCCTCCGGCATGGCCCGCGCCCAGCCTGACGCACTCGCGGCCCAGGGCCGGCCCGCCCCGGCCGCTGACGCGCACGCCGGCCGGGATTTTCGCGACCGCCTTTCAGAGGCGATCGATTACAGCCATCCGGACGCTCCGGCCGCACAAAGCCACCCGCGGCGCGACATTTGGCAGGCGCCCGGCGATGTGGTCATAAGGGAGGGAAGGGCTGGCGCCAACGACAGCGCTTATGCCCACCAAGCCGAGGAGCGCGTGCACACCAGCAGTCGCGGATCGATGCCTGCTGTGGAAGACTTTCCTCCGCATGCCCAACGCGAGTACTGGGCCAAGGCCGGCGATGCAGGCAGGCCTGTGGACAAGCTCTCGCCCATGTATCCGCAACACGCCAGCGCGCCGGCGCGCCGGCCGGGCCTCCTGCAGCGGCTGACAGGTGGTGGCCGCGAGCGGCACGCCGAGGCACATCGCGCCGACAGAAGCTCAGCCCACGCAGCTAACGGCACGACTCCTCGCGCCGTTGAGGAACGGGTTGATCTGCCGGTCTTTTTCGGGCGCAACAAACGCTCGTGATGGCGAGACGGTGGCGCAACTGCGGCGAAACGGTAACACAGTGTAAGAAACCGTGATTTGTCCCCATTCGGGACGGCACAGTATCGTTTGATTCACACAGTCGTTGGGACCGAACCGGGCAGAAGCCGCTAGCTTAGGCGAATCAATAAGAACGGTTGACTTCCAGACGGTGTACGGGGGCAGGGGGTGTCGGTGACGGGCCGGCGTCCCAGCCGATAGGGGATCGAGGGACGTCGCACGATGTCGAAGCGATTCATTGGCTCGCGACAGACGACGATTGGCCGCGAAATCGAACTATCCGGGACAGGCGTCCATAGCGGCGCGAGTGTGTCGATGGTTCTCCACCCGGCGGAGGCCGATGTCGGCTACCGCTTCCTGGTGAGCAAGCGCGGCCGCATCGTCGCCGAGATCCCCGCCCACATCGATTTCGTGAAGAATCTCACGCTCTGCACCGTTTTGGGCGACGAATCTGGCGTGACGATCGGCACGGTTGAGCACCTGCTGGCGGCGCTGCGGGGCTTGAGCATCGACAACTGCTACATTGAGGTCGACGCACGTGAAGTTCCGATCATGGACGGCAGCTCCGCCGCCTTCGTCGCTGCCATCGACGGCGTCGGCATCCGCGAGTTGCACCAGCCGCGCAAATTCATCAAGGTTCTGAAGCCGGTCCGTGTGGACGAAGGCGGCTGCTGGGGCGAGCTAAAGCCGCATTCCAGCTTCCATCTGGATGTCGAGATCGATTTCCCGACGCCGCTCATCGGCCGGCAGCGCTACGCGCTGGAGATGAATTCCGGCGCCTTCCGCAACGAGATTTCCCGCGCTCGCACGTTCGGCTTCATGCGTGATGTGGAGAACCTCTGGAAGGCCGGGCTTGCCCTCGGCGCCTCGCTCGACAACACTGTCGCGCTGGCCGAGGACCGGGTGATGAATCCGGAAGGTCTGCGCTATCCGCAGGAGTTCGTGCGGCACAAGATGCTCGACGCCGTGGGTGACCTGGCACTTGCGGGCGCACCGATCCTTGGCTCCTACCGCTCCGTCAAGGGCGGTCACCGGCTGAATGCCTACGTGCTGCAGAAGCTGTTCGCCGATGTAGATGCATGGACCATGGTGCGTGCGCCTTGGGTGCGCGAGGCTGGCGCGGTGGATGTGTCTGCGGGCGTAGCGGCCGTCAACTATGCGGCCGACCGGACCTAAGGGCCCGCGTCGGTCTGCCCGACTAGATTTGCCTGCACAGGCCCTGCTCCACCATAATTTCGCGGCAAAGTGGGTCGACCGTGCGTGCGGCTGAGACTGAGCGGTGATTGGTGGCATACCGACTCGTGTGGTAGGGCTTGTATAGCCGACGGGGGCGAATGAAGGCGTCCCGGCACAGAAGCGAGATACGACCGGCACGAGAACCGGCACGAGGCAGGGATACGGGCGTATGGCAGGTTGGGTGAGCAGGCACGCGACGAGCATGCGGGCGTTTGCGCAGGGACTCGTCATAGCTGCTGGTCTTGCCGCAGCGGGGTGCTCCTCCACGAGCGACGCCGCAAAGCGAGCGCTCAACCCCGATCCGCCGGACAAGATGTACGCCGCCGCCGAGAAGTATCTCAACAGCGGCTCCTTCACCCAGGCGGCCAAGAAATTCGAAGACCTCGATCGCGACCACCCTTACGCGCCGGAGGCCCGCCGCGCCATGGTGATGGCGGCCTATGCCTACTACAAGGCTGGCAAGTACCCCGAGGCGCAGGCCGCCGCCAGACGCTACACGACGATGCATCCGGGCACCAAGGATGCATCGCTGGCGCACTATATCCTTGCCTCATCGAACTTCGATGAGATCAAAGATCCTCAGCGTGATCAGACCGCAACCCGCAAGGCTCTGGTGGAGCTCAAGCTGCTGGTGCAACGCTATCCGGACAGCCCGTACTCGAAGCAGGCAGTCAACCGGATCCGCATCGCCGAGGACATCCTGGCAGCCTCGGAGATGAATGTCGGACGCTACTATCTCAACCGTCAGAACTACGTTGGCGCCATCAACCGCTTCAAGACGGTGGTGACCGATTACCAGACGACGGTGCATGTCGAAGAGGCTCTGTACCGCATTTCCGAGGCCAACATGACGCTCGGCATCGTTCCGGAGGCCCAGTCATCGGCGGCGGTGCTGGGACATAACTTTCCGAACTCGGAATGGTACAAGCGCGCCTATGCGCTGTTGAAGTCGGGCGGGGTGAACCCCCAGATGGGCGGCGATTCCTGGTTCACCAAGACGCTGAAGTCGCTTACCCCGGCGAGCAAGCAGAAGCAGGAGCCGGCCGTGCAGCCGCAAGCCCCTGCACCTGGCCAGCCCTCGCCTGAGGACATGCCGGCGCCAACCCGGCGGGACGTGCCGACGGCGAACACGCCCGGCACCAGGCCTCCACTGGGCTTTGCGCAAAGCCAGCAGTAGCCACCTAGACCTTGCGAGGGATGGTATTCTGGCCTCCACGGAGGCAGTCTGCCGGCATGAAAGAGAGTTCATCCAAAAAATCGGTCGATGCGCTGACCGCGACTGAAGCAAAGGCCGAATTGCAGCACTTGGCCGCCGAGATCGCCCGCCATGATGCGCTGTACTACCGTCACGACGCCCCCGAGATCAGCGACGCCGAGTATGACGGGCTGCGCGCCCGCAATGCGGCCATCGAAGCGCGCTTTCCGGCATTGCAGCGGCCCGACAGCCCTGCACAGCGGGTCGGCTCCAAGCCCGTGGAGGCGTTCGGCAAAATCCGCCACGCCGTACCGATGCTTTCGCTCGGCAATGCGTTCGACGACGAGGAGGTGGTGGATTTTGCCGCCCGCGTCCGCCGCTTCCTGGGCCTGGAGCCGGAGGCCTCCATCGAGGTGGTCGCAGAGCCCAAGATCGACGGGCTGTCCATCTCGCTGACCTACGAAGACGGCCGCCTCGTCCAGGGCGCGACGCGCGGCGATAGCGTGGAGGGCGAGAACGTCACCAACAACGTGATGACGATCGCGCAGATTCCTGCGCGCCTCGGCGGTCGCAACGTCCCCGACCGCATCGAGGTGCGGGGTGAGATCTACCTTGCCCATGCCGACTTCCAGACCCTCAACGCCGAGCAGGCGGCAGCAGGGGGGAAGGTCTTCGCCAATCCGAGAAATGCTGCCGCCGGCTCACTGCGTCAGCTCGATTCGTCCATCACCGCGCGCCGGCCCTTGCGCTTTTTTGCTTATACCTGGGGCCTGGCCAGCACCCTGCCGGCCAAGACCCAGTCCGGCGTTGTCGAGGCCTTCCACCGCTGGGGCCTGCCGACCAACCCGCTCATGCGCGTTTGCCGGAGCGTGGAGGAGATGCTGGCCTACTACCGCGAGATCGGGGCCAAGCGCGCCACGCTGGGCTACGACATCGACGGTGTCGTCTACAAGGTCAACAGCCTCGACTGGCAGGAACGCCTCGGCTTCGTGTCGCGCGCGCCGCGCTGGGCCATCGCCCACAAGTTCGCGGCAGAGGAAGTGACCACCGAGCTGCTCGATATCGAGATCCAGGTCGGCCGCACGGGAGCGCTGACCCCGGCTGCCAAGCTCCGACCGGTGACCGTCGGCGGCGTGGTTGTATCCAACGCCACGCTGCACAATGAGGACGAGATCGCCCGCAAGGACATCCGCATCGGCGATACCGTCATCGTCCGCCGCGCGGGAGACGTCATTCCGCAGGTGATGGGCGTGCTGCTGGAGAAGCGACCGAAGGGGGCCGGGCGCTACCGGATGCCCGAGGTTTGTCCGGCCTGCGGCAGCAAGGCCGTGCGCGAGACGGACGAGCGCACCGGACGCGCGGATGTGATCCGGCGCTGTACCGGCGGGCTGATCTGCCCCGCTCAGGCGAAGGAGCGCCTGAAGCATTTCGTCTCGCGCAATGCCTTCGACATCGAAGGGCTCGGCGACAAGCAGATCGAGCTCTTCTACGACGAGGGCATCATCACGCAGCCGGTCGACATCTTCACCCTGCAGGCCCGCGATGCGCGCCTGCCGCCGGACAAGCAACTGGCGGAAAGGAAGGGCTTCGGGGCGAAATCGGTCGAGAACCTGTTCAAGTCCATCGAAGCCCGCCGCACAATCCCGCTTGACCGCTTCATCTACGCGCTCGGCATCCGGCACGTGGGCGAAACGACGGCTCGCGACCTCGCCAAGGCATTGGGCACGCTTGCCGCGTTTCGCGCGGCCACCGCTGCTGCCGTCAAAGGCGGCAGGGGCAGCGAAGCCTACCAGGAGCTCGACAACATCGAGGGCATCGGCGAGACGGTCGTCGATGCCCTGGTCGCCTTCTTCAGCGAGCCGCATAACCTCAAGGCGCTTGAGGATCTGCTGGAGCAGATCGAGGTGGAACGCTTCGTCAGGGCCGCCACTGCGACCTCGCCGGTCACGGACAAGACCGTCGTCTTCACCGGCTCGCTGGAGCGCATGACGCGCAATGAGGCCAAGGCGCTGGCCGAGCGGCTTGGCGCCAAGGTTGCAGGCTCGGTGTCGAAGAAGACCGACTACGTGGTCGCCGGCAGCGACGCCGGCTCGAAGCTCGCCAAGGCCCGCGAGGCCGGCGTCACGGTGCTCACCGAGGACGAGTGGCTGCAGCTGATCGGCAGGGGCTGAGCGCAACGACAGCGGGCGCCGCAGCAAGCAGCGCCCGCATCGTTCATGCGCTCAGGTGAACAAGCGGCCATTAGGCAGCCGCTGCAACCTGCTTTGCTCCGTTGCCGATGGCAATCGTGCGCGGCTTCAGGCGCTCGGGCACATTGCGTACGAGATCAATGTGCAGCAAGCCATCCTTGAGGTTGGCGCCTTTCACCTCCACATGGTCCGCGAGCTGGAAGCGACGCTCGAACGACCGGGCGGCGATGCCGCGATGGAGGAACGCGCGCTCCTTCTCCTCGGCCTTCTTCTCGCCGGCAACCGTCAGCGTCTGCTCCTTGACGTCGACCCGTACTTCATCCTGGCCGAAACCGGCGACCGCCATAGTGATCTGGTACTCGTTGTCGCCGAGTCGCTCGATGTTGTAGGGCGGGTAGGCCGTCGGCCCCTGATCCAGGCCGGACACGGAGTCCAGCAGATTGAACAGGCGGTCGAAACCGACAGTGGAGCGATAGAGGGGAGTAAAATCGATGTGTCGCATCACAGGTCCTCCTTTAGAAGCGACGTGTGTCATCTGCCTGCCCGAAGGCAAGAAACTCACCTGCCCTTAGGGCCAGGCAGCTCTCATGCGCACCCGTGATTGCGGCATGCGCATCCATTATTTGGGAGGCCCCGGCACACATTCAAGGGGCCTTCCACCGCCCAGGCGTGCTCACCCGGTGCAAATTGTTCATACCGCAGAACGCTTAACACTGGCGGCCCATGGCTGGCCAACACTTCGCCTTCATCCCGGGTTCATGTGGCCGCCGTCACCCTGATACTGCGGTTCGCAGGGCGAGAGCTGCAACAAGGAGAGCACGGATGAAGAGCTGGGTGTTGGCGGTCGGCCTGCTCGCCGCCGCGTTTGTGCCCGCGGCCCACGCCGCTGATATGGGCGACGACGAGAGCGGAAGCTACAACGCTCCGCCTGCTTTCAACGATCGTGACGACGACTATGGACCGCCGCCTCCAGCGGCCAGAAGATACTCCGGCCCACCCTATGGGCGAACCTGCGCCCGCAGCGAGCAGGTGCAGGAATGGCTGACGGATAGGGGCTGGCGGGATTTTCACGGCGGCCAACCGCAGGGCGATGTCGTAACACTGAGGGCTCGGCGCCCGAGCGGTCGGCTGTTCGAGCTGACGTTGCACCGCTGCACGGGCGAGATCATCGAGGCGCGTCCGCTCGAGCCCCGTCCCTTCGGGCCATATGCCTTCAACCGCCCGCCACCCGACTACTATGATGATCGTCCACGCTATAACGATCGTTGGAACGACGACGCTTATATTCACCGCGACCGACACTGGTGGTATCGCGGACACTGACACGTCGCCACCATGCAGCACCAACACGACCCCGGCCGACACGCCGGGGTTTTGCATCTTTCCGGTTCGAGATGGACAGCGTGGCTGCCTTGCTGCCCGGTGCTTGCTATATAGCGCCGGCTACAGCATCAAGATCGCACGCGAACGGCGGAGGTGGACATGGAACTGGTCGCGTTGGCCAAGAACCCGGTTCCCAGCGGAGCCGTTGTCGGCGCATTCGCAAGCGGCAAGCTGAACCTGCGCTTTGCGCGCTGGGACGCGACGCGCGGCCCTTCCCGCGGCACCATCTGCCTGTTCCAAGGCCGGGGAGAATTCATCGAAAAGTACTTCGAGGTGATCGCCGACCTGCGCCGCCGTGGATTTGCAGTTGCGACCATGGATTGGCGCGGCCAAGGCAGCTCGGATCGGCTGCTCGCCAATCCCTGGAAGGGGCACGTGCAGGCGTTCAGCGACTACGATCGCGATCTCGCCGCCTTCATGAAGGAGATTGTGCTGCCGGACTGTCAACCGCCGTACATCGCCATGGCGCATTCCATGGGTGGCCACATCCTTCTGCGCAATGCCATCCTGCCGAGCTCGTGGTTCTCGCGCATGGTGCTTTCGGCGCCGATGATCGAAATCGCCGAGGCAAGACTGGGCAAGGCGGCTCCATTGTCGCGCGCCTATGCGGAGCTGCTCGGCGCGCTGGGATTTGGCTCATTTTATGCGGCCGGCGGAAACGACGAACCGATCGAGTTGGGTGCCTTTGAGGACAATCCGCTCACCACCGATCGGGAACGCCATCTGCGCAACCGCGCGATCCTCGAGGCGGCACCTCGGCTCGGGCTCGGCTCCCCCACCATCGGCTGGCTGAGGGCGGCGTTGCGGTCGATCGCCAGGCTTGCTGCACCTGACTATCCCTTGAGGGTTCAGGTGCCCATGCTGCTGTTCGCAGCGGGCATGGACAGCATCGTCTCGACGACTGCAATCGAGGAGTTCGGACTGCGGCTGAAGGTTGGCACGCACGTGCTCCTGCCCCAGGCTCGGCATGAGATCCTCCAGGAGACGGCCGAGGTGCGAAAGGACTTCTGGGCGGCGTTTGACGCCTACACGGGCGTCGATGCAGCCGTCGGCTAGCCTCGGATCAGCTCCAGCGCTTCCTTGTGCACCCGTGCATCACCGGTTGCGAGGATCCGGCCGCCTTGCAGCGCCGGCTTGTTGTCCCAGGTCGTGATGCGGCCGCCGGCACCCTCGATGATCGGAATCAGCGCCGCCACATCGTGCGGCTTCAGCCCAGCCTCGACGACGATGTCGACAAACCCGGCCGCCAACAGGCAATACCCGTAGCAGTCGCCGCCGTAGCGTGTCAGGCGCGCCCGGGTCTTGAGACGGCCGAATGCTGCCTGTTCATCAGATCGGGCGAACAAGTCGGGGTGCGTGCTGGTGAGCACGGCCTCGGCCAAGCCGCGGCAGCTACGTGTCTTCAAACGGCGCGCCTTGCCCTCCCCCGCGCGCATATGCGCGGTGCCGCGATACGCCCAGAACCGCTCGCGCGTGAAAGGCTGATCCATGAGGCCGAGCACGGGCTTGCCGTCGTCGACCAGGCCAATCAGCGTCCCCCAGAGGGGGCTGCCCATGATAAAGGCCCTGGTTCCATCAATCGGATCCACGATCCACTGGTGGCGGCCGGCACGCTTGGTGGCAGCCAATTCCTCGCCGACGATCCCATGATCCGGAAAACTTTTCGCGATCGCCGCACGAATGACCCTCTCCGCGGTCTTGTCCGCGGCAGTTACCGGGTCGAACCCTGCACCCTGCGCCTTGTTCTTCACGGTGAGCGCGCGCCGAAAATATGGAAGTATCGCCGCACCGGAAAGGTCGGCCAAAATATGGGCGAAGTTGATGTAGTCAACGGCTGGCAGCTTAGGTGTGCGCGTCACAGCAACGTCCCAAGTCTATCTGGTTGGATGGGTTCCGACGTTCTGAGAAAAGTACAACCCGCAATACCGATCTAGTTGTTTGCTTTGTTCAACTCTCGCGTACAGAGCTTGTCCGTGGCTGAGGCGCCACACGGCGGTTGAAAGCTACCCGCAATGGTTGCTCGACCATTGCGAAGCACACCGAATAAGCCCATCTGTAGGCTCAGTGACATGGCGAGCGTGTCTTGCGGTGTCGCTGCCCACCTTGGGCGTTTCCTCCCTAGACTTGGGCCGTTCGTTCTCGGGCGGCCCCTTCTTTGCGTAGCTGATGGGCCGCGCTTTCAATCCACCAAACACCCAAACAAACTAGGTCAGCATCCTTGACCTATGCGGCTATGAAGCTTCTGCAATGCAAAAAGAAACCCTTGCATATTGTGCGCCGCACAGTTAAATAACTCACACGAGGCTGGCGATCGCATCGCTGGCTTCGTTGCCCTCCTTGGGCGTTTCCTCCCTAGACTTGGGCCGTTCGGTTCACCGAGCGGCCCCTTTTCTTTTCATACTGAGAAACAGTGATTTCCAAACAATTTCTCAAGCTCCTTCGCCTAGGACGCTGTGACAATCCAGTTGCAGGGAGCTGGCAAAAACCAAGAGCTGTCCTGCGGCTGCAACAGTGCGGAATGCGCCATAAGGCACAGGCGAGATTATATTGCGATGCAATATAATCTCTACTCGGCCGCTGCCCGCCGTTCTAGCAGCACGGGCAAGGCATCGAAGACACGCGCTGCCATTTCGGCCAGGGTGCGCATCAACTTGGGGAAGTCCTTGCTCTTTGAGAGCGTTGCCTCGTCGAGATAGAGCGCACGGTTGATCTCGAGCTGCAGGGCGTGAACGCCACGGCCGGGACTGCCATAGTGCTCCGTGATGAAGCCGCCCGCGTAGGGTCGATTGACCTGGACGTCGAACCCCGAACGCTGCAGCACATCGCGGATAAACCGGGTCAGCTTGGCGTCGCACGAGGCCCCGAACCGGTCGCCCAGGACAAAATGCGGCCTGCCGCCCTGCGGCTGCCCCATGGAGGCCGACGGCATGGAGTGGCAGTCGATGAGTACGGCCAGGCCGAAGCGCTTGCGCGTCGCCTCCAGGGCCTCGGCCAGCGCCCCGTGGAATGGCCGGTACAGTTTCTCGATCCGTTGAAAAGCGGCCCCTATGGGCAGGCGCTCGCGATAAATCTCCTCGGTATCGGCCACAATGCGGGCGATGGTGCCAAGGCCCCCAACCACTCTGGCGGATTGCGTATTGGCAAAGGCCGGCAGCCGTCCGTGGAACAATTCGGGATCAAGCTCGTAGGGCTCGCGATTGACGTCGAGATAGGCGCGCGGAAAACGAGCGGCAATAAGGGGCGCACCAAGGGGCACCACGGGCTCGAACAGCTCGTCGACGTAACAATCCTCCGACTTGCGCAGCGTGTGGGGATCAAGCCTGGACGCCTGCAGGAAGGCCTTCGGATAGATACGTCCGGAGTGCGGCGAGCAAAACACCACGGGCGCGAGCTGCTCAACCGGCTTGTGCAGGGTATAGGGCGGCGTAAGCTCGGCCAGAATCGAGGCGCCTTCGCTGTCGGGCATGTGAATGACTTGGCTTTCCGTGATGGCGTGGCCGACCCCGTATGTGCGCTGCAGCAAGGAGTACTGCAACACCCCCTACTCTGCCAAGCAGTAGGGTAAGTGTCTATGCGCCTTACGGCTGCATCTTGTGGCTGGTGAACCCACACAGCGCAGCGGTCCATCCCCAGCTTCATTGCCTCTTTACCAAATTGGCGCCAGATTTTCCTGGCATCGCCGCTTCCGTTAGTGTGGCGGCGCCATCGAATGCCGCTATCAAACCGGGCCCGCGACCGTCATGACTGCTAAACCATCACACCTGCCAGCACGACGTATCCTGCTGGCGGAAGACGATGAATCCATGCGCCTGTTCATCGAACGGGCGCTCATCAAGGCCGGTTATGAGGTCATCAGCTTTGCCAACGGCAAGGAGGCGCACGAGCGTCTCAAGGAAGAATCGTTCACCCTGCTTCTGACCGATATCGTGATGCCGCAGATGGACGGAATCGAGCTGGCCCGACGCGCAAGCGAGCTCGACCCGGACCTGAAGATCATGTTCATCACGGGGTTTGCGGCCGTGACCTTGAACACCGATTCCAAGGCCGTGAAGGATGCCCGCGTTCTTTCCAAGCCTTTTCATCTGAAGGACTTAGTGAGGGAAATCGACCGGTTGCTGGCCGTTTGAGCGGGCATGCGGCCCAACCTCGCTTGTCACCCGCTAGGATTGCCGATATAGGCTCACCAATCCCTCGTCGGCACAGGCTGCGAAGTGGGCGCGTAGCTCAGCGGTAGAGCACTACCTTGACATGGTAGGGGTCACAGGTTCGATCCCTGTCGCGCCCACCATTCCCAGTATCCCGGCCGTACGCGGGACCCTGACGCTGCCGGTGTGCTCTGCGGGTTCAAACCCGGAACTGAAGGGCACCGGTCCTACTCTGCCGGGACCATGGCGGCAGGATCGTCGTGGCCAAAGTCCAGACTGGCCAGCAAATGGTAAATTGCTTTTGTCATGGACGCATCTGGCTCACCCGGTAGCATGCAGGCACGGCGGCTTTTGCCCCCAATCAATGCGCAGCACGCGGGTGCCCCGACGCAAGACCCATGGGGGCAGTTGAGAGTGGTCGCGGGCGATTTCGAGCACCACAAGGAGTTGTTGTTATGCGTATCTTGATAACGGGGCATCTCGGCTACATCGGCACCGTCATGACGCCGATGGTCCTGCGTGCCGGTCACAACGTCGTGGGCTATGACAGTGACTTGTATCGGCGCTGCACATATCCGGGAGCGAGCGCGATCGTCCCGGTCCCCGCCATTGACAAGGATGTGCGTGACGCCGTTGTCTCCGATTTCGACGGTATAGATGCTGTAATCCATCTCGCCGCTCTCTCGAATGACCCGCTGAGCGATCTCGACCCCGAGACCACCTACGCCGTCAATCATCGCGCAAGTGTGCGCATTGCAACGCTTGCGAAGCAGGCCGGCGTCAAACGTTTCGTCTTTGCCTCCTCATGCAGCAACTACGGCCGTGCCGGTGAGGAGATGATCGACGAGACCGGCGCGCTCAATCCCGTCACGGCTTACGGTGAATCCAAGGTCCTCTCCGAGAGAGACATCGGGCGTCTGGCGGGTCACGGCTTCTGCCCGGTCTTCCTGCGCCCGGCCACCGCCTACGGCGTCTCGCCCCGACTGCGGTTCGACATCGTGCTCAACAATCTCGTGGCGCACGCCGTCACGACGGGACGCATCTATCTCAAGTCCGACGGCTCACCATGGCGACCCATTGTGCATATCGAGGACATCTCGCGCGCATTCATTGCCGCGGTCGAAGCGCCCGAGGATCAGGTGTTCAATCAGGCCTTCAACGTGGGCCAGACGGCGCACAACTATCGTATCCGTGACCTCGCCGAGATCGTTGCTTCCGTCGTTCCCGGTTGCGACCTTGGGTTTGCACCCGATGCTGGACCCGACAAACGCTCCTATCGCGTGAGCTTTGAGAAGATCAAGCGCGCCCTGCCCGCGTTCAAACCCGAGTGGGACGCGCGCAAGGGGGCCGAGCAGCTCCATGCCGCCTATCGTGCGTCGGGCGTCACGCTCGATGAGTTCGAGGGCCCACGCTATCAACGCATCGCGCATATTCGCAAGCTGAAGGCCGAAGGCATTCTCACGCCGGAACTGAGGCTGCAAGAGATGCGGCATGCTGATGCGGCGGCGAACGTGGCGCCGGCGAAGTAGGCGCTTCAGCTTGTCGCCAGGGCAGCTTCGATCCTCTCACACAGATAGTGATAGATGCAGATATGGAGCTGCTGAATGATCGGCGTGCGGCGGGACGGCACGTCGATCAGGATGTCGCTCAAGGGGGCCAATTTGCCGCCCCCTTCCCCCGTCAATCCGACGGTCACGACCGAAAGCGCGCGCGCCGTCTTGAAGGCCTCGACCACGTTGGCGGAATTGCCCGACGTGCTGATGCCGAGCAGCACGCCACCGTTCCTGCCATAGGCTTCAACCTGGCGCGCAAAGACGGTTTCATACGAGTAGTCGTTCGCCCAAGCGGTCAAGACCGCCGCATTGGACGTCAGGCAGATGCAATTGATGGCCCTTCTCTCCCTCTGAAATCGGCCCACAAGCTCGCCGGCGATGTGCATCGCATCGCTCGCCGAGCCGCCGTTGCCGCAAACCATCAATGGCTTGTGCTGGCTGAGCAGGCCGATGATTGCGGCACACGCCTTGTCGACATTGGCCACGCCCGGATGAGCCAGGCTTCGCTCGATAGCCTCGGCGGTCTCTCGCAGATGTCCATTTATGGTCACGGTCATGGCCTTAGTCAGCCGGATTTCGGTTGGAGATAGCCCACTACATAGTCGCTCACGCCCTCCTCCAACGGCGCGAGCGCATCCGCATATCCGCACTCGCGCAGCTTCCGCATATTGGCTTGCGTGAAGTATTGATACTTGTCGCGGATCGTCGGCGGCATGTCGACATAGCGAATTCTGGGCTGCCGACCGACGGCAGCACCTACAGCCAGCGCCAGGTCGTGGAACGACCGTGCCTCCCCGGTGCCGACGTTGAACAGGCCCGAAACGCGTGGCGTCTCCAATAGCCACCGCACGATTTTGACGCAGTCCCTCACATAGATGAAATCCCGGAGCTGCCCGCCATCGGCATACCGCGGGTCGTGCGATTTGAACAACTCGATGTCCTCCCCCAACGCCACCTTGGGATAGATCTTGTGAACCACCGAGCGCATATCGTTCTTGTGCGCCTCGTTGGGACCGTACACGTTGAAGAACTTGAGGCCCGCCCATTGCGGTGGACGCGGACGATTGGCGTTGATGTCGGCGATGAAGCGGCGATCGATGACGTGCTTGCTCCATCCATAGGCATTGAGCGGCACCAGCCTGGAAAGCGCCTCCGGCGTTTCGTTATCGTCAAAGCCTTGCGCGCCGGAGCCATATGTTGCCGCCGACGATGCATAGATGAACGGGACGCGATGCTCCGCGCTCCACTCCCACAGCGACAACGAAAGCTGAATATTGTTGCGCACGATCTTGTCAAGGTCCGGCTCGGTCGTCGAGCTGATGGCGCCCATGTGCACGATGGCAGCCAACCTGGAACCCTTGGCCCCAAGCCAGCCCTTGAGGTCCTCGGGAAAGACAATGTCGCTGAGACGCACACCGTTCAGGTTGTGCCATTTGTCGGCTGAGCCCAGCCAGTCGCAGATGACGACATCCTCGCCGCGCTGCGCCAGATCTGCCGCCACGTTCGACCCTATTAAGCCCGCACCTCCTGTAATCAGATACATCCGCTCGCCCAATTTCACGTTGCCGTTGCCTTACCGCGGCTGCGCTGCACCAGACCCGTCGTCGAGTGATCCGGCACGATATCGGCTAGCGCCACCTTGCCGCCCCACGAGCGAACCAGCTCCGCGCCGACGACTTGATCCTCGCGATAGTCTGCCCCCTTCACCAGAAGGTCGGGTCGCAGCGCCTCGATGAGCGCAAGCGGCGTATCCTCCTCGAAGATCACCACCAGGTCAGGGTGTTCGATCGACGCCATCACGTAGGCACGCGCCTGCTCGACCTGCAAGGGCCGGTCCGGCCCCTTGAGCCTGCGCACGGACTGGTCCGAATTGAGAGCGACGATCAGGCGATCACAGAGGCGCTTGGCCTGTGCCAGGAGCGAAATGTGCCCGGGATGGATGAGGTCGAAGCACCCGTTGGTGAAGCCGCAGACCAGGCCTTGCTGACGCCATTCCTCCCTCCGCCGCAAGGCGGTTTCAAGATCGACGATGCGGCCATGAAATCCATGTGCCGTCGCCCCTAGTGCGCGTGTGAGCTCTGCGATCCGGACGGTTGCGGTCCCGACCTTGCCGACCACTATGCCGGCTGCCGTGTTGGCAAGATTGACCCCGCCCTCGATCGGCAGCCCGGCCGCCAGGGCTACGGCCAGCGTGGCAATGGTCGTATCGCCGGCTCCGGAGACATCAAACACCTCGCGGGCTTCTCCACGCACGTGGAGAGGCGGGGTGCCCGCCCTGAAGAGCGACATCCCCTGCTCCGACCGTGTGAGCAGGATCATGGCGCCAGTGGCCTGGACAACCTGCCTGGCCGCCTCCGCCGCTTCCTGGTTGCTGCTGCAGGGCAAGCCGGTTGCCGCCACAAGCTCCTTGCGGTTCGGCTTGATGAGGGTTGCCCCGCGATACTCGGCCAAGCGCACCCGCTTGGGATCGACCAGAACCGGCCGGTTGGCCTGGCGAGCCTCGTCAATGACAGCGCGCAGGACGCGATCGGTCAGCAGTCCCTTGTTGTAGTCGGAGATGACGATGACATCGCAGTTCTTCAGCGCAGCCCTGAACGCCTCAAGAACCCGGTTCTCGGTGGCCTCGTCAACGGCATGGGTCACTTCCCGGTCGGCGCGCAACACCTGCTGACCCGCCGCGATATAGCGGGTCTTTGTCGCAGTCTGGCGCCCGGTGTCCGTCACGGGAATGAAGGTGATACCTTCAAAGTCTGCCGCAATGGTTGAGGTTAACGCCCGAGCTTCCTGGTCCGCGCCCACAACACCGATCAGGATCGCGCGTGCGCCGAGGGCCGTGACGTTGGTAGCGACATTGGCGGCACAGCCCGGTGATACCTTGGTTGAATGAACGCGAAGGACTGGGACGGGCGCTTCCGGCGAAATCCGATCCACGTCCCCATAGGTGAAGCGATCGAGAACCAGGTCTCCAATGACCAATATGCGGCAACCAGCAAATGTCTTAGCGGAAATCTGCACGAGTATGACTACCTTCGACATCATCCGGACAGCGGCCACCGGCACGCCAAAGCGCAGCGCCCACGGCTGCCCTCCCCGCTACCCAACGGATCGCGCTATCGGTCCTGTTATTGTGCTCCCGATACTATCGGACGAACCTCACTTTGTGCGGCATTTCTCTATGACTATAGTTTCTTCACAAATAGTTGGGCCGAATAGCTCGGCATTTGCCCGATCGAGCTCAACCTTAACGCCAATGGATGACAGCTGGTCTTTCGGGTTTTCGGCACCCGGGCATCGGTAACGAGAGATCGTGTATTGCCGTCCCTTCGCACCATCGCACACCAACGCCGTGCACCGCTGCCACACCCCAGGCGCTTGATGACCGGGCCGTATCTCGCACGAAGCCCAATCATCGTCGGTGCCATGGCCATGAGCGACCTGGTCGGCATGATGGCACCGCGCCGCGCCGCGCCACTGCCAACTGACCGCCCACTCAACATACTGGTCGCGAACCTCGCACATCTCGGCGACCTGATCATCCTGCTGCCACTCCTGGCCCGCCTGCGTGCGTCCAAGCGGACGGCCCAACTCGGGCTGCTCATCGGCAGTTGGGGTCGCGCCGCTCTCGAGTTGGGCGATTTTGCCGATGTCGTGCATGTCGTAGACCACTGGCGCCTCAACCGCGGCGAGGCCAGCCTGACAACAAAAATCCGGCGTCACGCCGGCACGCGCGCTGCAGCGGTGCCCGAAATGCGCCGCCAGGTCTATGACGTTGCCATCGATACGTACGCCTACTTCGGCAACTCCGCCGATCTTCTGTGGAGCGTCGGCGCACCGATGCGCATTGGCTTTACGAGCGGCGGTGCCGGCACGCTCTACACGCACCGCCTGTCGTTCGATCCGCGCCTGTCCATGTCGGGCAACCAAAGCCGGCTTCTCGAGCCGATGCTCGGCGCGCCGTCGACATGGGACGCTCAAGCCGCCGGCCTGCCCGGTTTTCAACCCGATCCCGAGGTCGAGCGACTGGCCGACACGCTGGGGGCCTGCGTCGTGCTTCACATCGGGCCGGGCGCGACACACAAGGATTGGCCCGCAGCGCAATGGATCGCCCTAGGTCACCGCCTACGCGCCGACGGCTTTCATCTCGTGTTCACGGGCGCGGCAGGCGAGTCCGCGCATGGAGAAGGTGTACGACAATCCCTGGGCGGCACGAACCTGCTAGGGCGCCTGAGCCTGCGCGGGTTTGCCACGCTTCTGCGCCGGGCGCGCGGCTTGGCGACCATCGACACGGTAGCGGCGCATCTTGCCGCCTGCTTCGAGGTGCCAACGGTCATCGTGCAACCCGGCATCACGCCGCCGAACCTCTGGCGTCCCAACCAGCCGTACGTGGCACCTGTCACGCATTCGGTTCCCTGCGCGCCCTGCCATCTGACGCACGGCTGCGCCGCAATGACGTGCATCCGCAGCGTGCCGGCAGAGGCTCTATATGCGGCGCTCGTCGAGGTCATGTCTGCAAAGGCGGCACGTTGATCCGCGATCAAAGTTTCAGAACGTGCTCGGGCTCGATCCGACCCTGCATTACATGGAAGGCTGCGAGCAAATTTCCCTTCAAGCGCCCACGTCGATCTATGTACGGCTCCGGCCGGACGCTTTTGACGAGATTGGCCGCAATATTGCGCCCCATCAGCCGAGCGGCAAACCATGCCGGCATCGTTCGCTTCTTGACGAGGTAGATAGGATTAGAAATTTGCGAATAGCCAAAACGCAGGCCCGACGTGCGACCGCTCTTCACGCCGAGATGCACGCCGACGAGCGCGCTCAGGCGTACGATACGGCCATGCCGGCGCAGCTGGCTGGTAAAATCGAAATCCTCCTGCCAACCGTACAGAGGCAACCGCTCGTCAAACCGGAGACTGCCGATCTGATTTGCCCGCATCGACATATTGCAACCGTACGCCGCCAAGTCATTCGTCACATGTCGGTCAATTGAATGCCTTGCACCAGCCGATCGCAGCACAGCCATGCCTTCGGTGAAATCCAGGCCGGGGCCCTGCACGCCATCGCGTAGGACTTTGCCGTGAATGACGGCCCAATCTGGATGCTCTTCAAACCCGGTTGCAACGATGCGCAAATAGTCGTCCCCAGGGACGAAATCATCATCGAAGAACGTGATGACGTCGAACCGGCCCAACGCGCTTTCAAGCGCGTAGTTGCGCTGGGCACAGAGCCCCTTCCGGCCCAGCAGGTAGGATGTCGGGAACGCCTGCGACAGCTGGCGTTCCACGTGGCTCTCGTCAGGAGCCGAAACGATCACCTCGTCCGGCAGACGCGTCTGCTGCTCGAGATGCCGCAGGAGCTGCGCCGCAACAGCCTTGCGGCCGATCGTTGGAATGATGACCGCAAGTCTCATTGCGAGTTCTACATGCCCCAACACCCGACCCGGGTGCCGTTGAACGAATTTCTACGTCGAGAGTGCACTTGGGGAAACGCGCGTTCCAGGGCGCCCGTTAAGAAGCGATCAGTTTCCGAGCGACGAAGCCTTCCGCATAGCGATCCGGCGCACGGCTTTCCATGCCCCGCAGGCGCGCCAGACCTTGAAATATTTCCTCGTCGAACCAATGCTTCGAGCGCTGCGTTCCGAAATGCGTCATGAGCAGATCGATCTTACGCCGCAATGTCTGCGCGCTCATTGGCAGATAGAAGTTCGGCTGCCCGAGATCGCCGTCCCATTTCGGAATCTCGTATTCCAGGATCATATGGTCACGAAACGTATTCCAGGTATGGCGGCACACTTCGCGATGGTCCTGGTGGGCATCATCGTGACGATGCGTGAGGATGACATCGGGCTCGCTCGTCTTCAGCGTTTCGAACCAAGCCTTGATGGCGTTGACTTGCGCCGGGAAGCGGCCGTCCTCGAACCGGAGGACATCGATCTGATGGTGCGCGGCGCCGCGCAGGAAGTCCCCGGCGGAGGCGCGCGCCTCGTTCTCGCGCTGCTCGGACGCGCTCAGCACACACCACCGCACATCAAGCCTCAGGCCATTGGCGATCCATTGGATCAACGTCCCGCCGGCACCGATCTCGATGTCGTCGGAATGCGCCCCCAGACAAAGCACCGTCAGTTTGTCACCGGCCTTCGCAAGCTGCAGCGCCTTCATGACGTCGCCTTGCCGTCGGTGTCCTGCATGCGCCAGGGCGTCTTGCCTTTTTCAACCATATCCTCGAGCACCTGCTTGTCGCGCAATGTATCCATGGCGCGCCAGAACCCCTCGTACTTGTAAGCCAGAAGCTCGCCCTTCTCGATCATGCGGTTGAACGGCTCCAGCACCAGCTCCTCGCCGTCGCGGATGAAATCGAAAATTCTGCGGCTGAAAACAAAATATCCACCGTTGATCCAGATTTCGGATTCCTGACTCGAGCGCAGGCGGCGAACGGCACCGCCTCCGTCAAACTCGGCCAGATGAAAGTTGAATGGGGGACGCACAGCAACAAAGGAGCCGGCCTTTCCGCTCGCGCGCAGACGCTCGATCATGTCGGGCAGCGGAGCATCCGTCAGGCCATCGCTGTAGTTGGCCAGAAAGTACTCCTCGTCCTGCACCAGGTGTTTGACGGCCATCAGGCGCTCGCCGATGTTGCGCCAGATACCCGTGTCCACCAAGGTAATGCGCCAATCCGGCGGCCGATCGCCGAGGATCTCCACCTTCTTGCCGAAGTCCGTGATGATGCAGTCGTTGTAGGCCGATGGGTTGAAGTTGAGAAAGTACTCCTTGATGACCGTCGCCTTGTAGCCGAGGCAGAGCACGAAATCGCGGTGCCCATATTGACTGTAATACTGCATGATATGCCACAAGATCGGCTGCTGACCGACCGGTATCATCGGTTTGGGAATATTCTCCGCATAGTCTCGGATTCGCGTCCCGAGGCCGCCACAGAACAAAACAACCTTCATAAGCGATGGCTCACTTTGGGGTACTGAGTTCAGGTCCAACAAAGAGTGGATCCCGTCTCCTCCATCGTAGCCAAGACCGGTGCGGCGGAACAGGCCTCCTTAAGATCCTGGAAAATATTGCTGCAATTCACCTAATAGTTGCTCCATCAACGGGCTCACGGGGCCACGACATGGGGCGAGTAATGATATCGCCGAAACCTCTCGTTCAAGAGCATCGGAGCGGCTAGGATGCAACCTCGCAAACAACAGCACGGGCCTGAAAGTGATCTTCACCGAGACCAAGCTTAAGGGTGCGTTCGTTATCGATCTTGAGCGCCGGGAAGACCCACGAGGCTTTTTCGCGCGGGCGTTCTGTCAGGACGAGTTCAAGGCGCACGGATTGAAGCCCGTTATCGCGCAGGCGAATATGGCGCACAACCGCCGGCAGGGCACGATCCGTGGCATGCATTTTCAGTATCTGCCAGCCGCCGAGACCAAGCTGGTACGCTGCACCCGCGGAGCGATCCTCGACATCATCGTCGATCTCCGCCCCGAGAGCCCGACATTCCTCCAGCATATCTCGGTCGAGCTGAACGAGGACAACCAGCGCGCGCTGTATGTGCCCGAGCGCTTTGCCCACGGCTATCAGGCGCTGCGCGACAACACCGATACCTCTTACCATGTTGGTGAATTTTATACGCCGAATGCCGAGGGCGGCATTATGTATAACGAGCCGCGCCTGGGTCTGCAGTGGCCCCTGCCAGTGACGGTCGTTTCTGAGAAGGACCAGAAGTTCCCGCCGCTGGATCAGATGGAGGCCGAACTTAAGCGACGCATGCGCGCGTAAGCGCCGGGCAATGCCGTCCGCCTGCGCTGCGAAGGTTGAGAGGATTTCCACATGTTGCTTGTCGATCGCGCGTTGCGGGAGAGGGAGGCGCAAGGCAGGCCCATCCGTGTCGGCATCGTCGGTGCGGGGTTTATGAGCCAGGGGTTGACCAACCAGATCACGCACAGCACGCCGGCCATGCGGGTGGTTGCGGTGTCCAATCGGGGGCCGGAGCGGGCCCTGGACGTCCTGCGCTACGCAGGGTTCGAGGACGCCAGGATCGTGGACACCCAGGCGAAGCTCGACGGCGAGGTTGCGGTAGGACGACCGGCAGCTACGGCGGATGCCATGCTGCTGGCGCGCTCCGACTTTGTGGATGTGGTCGTGGACGCGACCGGCTCGGTGGAGTTCGGCGCGCACGCGGCGATGGAGGCCTTCAAGCACGGCAAGGACGTGGTGCTGCTGAATGCCGAGATCGACGCGACGATCGGCCCGATGCTCCAAGTCTACGCCCGCAAATACGGGGTCATCCTCTCCGCCTGCGAAGGCGACGAGCCGGGCGTGCAGATGAACCTCTACCGCTGGGTCAAGGGCTTGGGCCTCATCCCGCGCGTCATCGGCAACATCAAGGGCCTGCAGGACCCCTACCGAAATCCAACGACACAAAAGGGATTTGCCGAGCGTTGGGGACAGAACCCGGCGATGGTGACGAGCTTTGCGGACGGCTCGAAGATCAGTTTCGAGCAAGCCATCGTGGCCAACGCGACCGGCTTCAAGGTGCAATCGAGAGGCATGTCGCGCGGGCTCGAGTACCGCGGCGACGTCACGAAGATCGGCGAGCTCTACGACATAGACCGGCTGCGTGAGCTCGGCGGCATCGTCGACTACGTGGTGGGCACGCCGCTGACCAAGGTGTATGTCCTCGCCGAGCACTCCGACCCCAAGCAGCGCCACTATCTCAATCTCTACAAGATGGGCGAAGGCCCTCTCTACTCGTTCTTCACGCCCTACCATCTGGTGCACTTCGAGGTGCCCAACGCGATCGCGCGCGTGGTCCTGTTCCGGGACGAGATCGCTCCGCCCCTGGGCGGCCCCGTGGTGGAGGTGTGCGCCGTTGCCAAGCGGGACCTCAAGGCCGGGGAGGTGCTCGACAACTCCGGCATGTACATGACCTACGGCGAAGCGGTGAATGTCGAGGAGATGAGCGCCCGCCGCTACCTGCCCGAAGGCCTGGTCGAAGGCTGCAAGCTCAAGGCCGACATCGGCAAGGACGCCGTCATTACCTACGACGACGTTCTATTGCCGCCAAACCGCCTGGCCGACCGATTGCGCGCCGAGCAGTACCGCCACTTCCGGGGCGAGGCATGGCTGGAGGACCTGCTGCTTGCTCCTGCGTGATGCTTGCGTTCCGTAGCATCCGGCAGGGCGAGTGCAAGGCATTGATAGTCGTCACAAAGCGCGGAATTGATGCGGCGCATCGGGCCTGTCGGCGCGCCGGTGGCGGGCTTGGGAGGCTTTGATGGCGAGCATCGATGTCGTCGTTCCTTGCTATCGGTACGGACACTATCTGCCCGAGTGCATTGAAAGCATTTTGGATCAGGCCGGCGCCGACGTGCGCGTGCTGATCATCGACAACGCCTCCACAGACGGCAGCGGCGATGTAGCGCTGCGCCTCGCAAGAGAGAATTCGAGGGTGGAGACGCGTGTCCGCGAGGTCAATCGCGGGCTTGTCGCGTCGATCAATGAAGGGATCGAATGGGCGTCGGCGACCTATTTCATGGTGGTGTCTGCCGACGATCTGCTCGCTCCAGGCTGTTTTTCCCGCGCTCTCGCCATCATGGAGCAGAACCCCGAAATCACCTTCGTCTACGGCCGCGAGATCGTCATGCTTGACCGCAATCCGGTGCAGGTGGCGGAGCAGGCTGCGGCGCACGCGACCTGGCGCTTGCTGGAGCCGAGTGAATTCATCATGGAGGTGTGTCCGCCGTCCGGGTCCATCGGAGCCGGCGCCGTGCTGGTACGGACCGCGGCCCAAAAGCGGGCCGGTCTCTACCGAGACCAGCTGCGCTTCACTTGCGACCTGGAGATGCTGATGCGGTTGGCGATGCTTGGCCGAGTCGCAGACCTGCAGGCGATCCAGGGCGTGCGCCGGGTGCATCAAGACACCCTGTCGAGCAATCTGAAGAATGGCGCGGGACCGCTGCTGGAAATCGAGCGCGCGTTCCAGTCCTATTTCTCCAACGAGGGCGCGGCCCTGCCTGATGCTCAGCAACTCCGCAGGATGGTTTTTCACAATATCGGAAGCTGCGCCTATTGGCGGGCGCTATCGCGCCTGGTCAGCGGCCGCACCGGCGACAGCCTGGACTTATGGCGCATGGCCCGGCGCCTGTCGCCGCGATCGATGTTCTTTCCGCCCTTTGCCTATCTGGCGAAAGTCGAAAGCCCATTGGCAAAGTTGGGAGCAGCCTTTCGCCGCTGAGGGCATTCCTTGCTGTCCCACGGCTTGGCGGCGACCGCAAGGTCCCGCTCGCCCAGCCTAGCGGCTAATGGGTTGCAGGAAGTCCGCTTCCGTCATCCTCCGACGCGGCGACACTGCCCGGTCTGCAATCTCGCGTATCGTCTTGCGCAACTTGTGGGGTGGCCAGGTCAGGATGCACGCTAGATAATCGAGCGCCGAGGGCTTGAAGCCCAGCTCTGCCAGATGCTGCAGATTCCTGGCTGC
This sequence comes from Hyphomonadaceae bacterium, assembly GCA_019747815.1. GTDB lineage: Bacteria > Pseudomonadota > Alphaproteobacteria > Rhizobiales > Hyphomicrobiaceae > AWTP1-13. The sequence continues at coordinate 86,758 of JAIEQJ010000035.1, read as the reverse complement.
AATCTGGGTTTTCCCCGTGAGCTGCCAAATGAGAACGTGCCGCAAGATCAGGCGCAGCTGAGCATCGCACTGTCGCTTGTATTCGCTCGGCGACAGCAGATCGCCGCCGTAGCGCCGTATCGCTGCGATCAGCGTGTAGAGCAATGCGCCATGCGCCGCGTAGTCAGCCGTGACCGTGGATTTGTGATAGCGCGTATAGAGGAGGGGCGCGTTCACGAAACCCATCTCTCCCTGCAGCAGCAGCCGCAGGATGAAATCACTGTCGAACCCCGGATTGACCGCGGGATCAAATGGCCGGACGAGCCGCTCCGGCGTCGTCCTGAAGAAGACATGGTGGTTCGGCAGCCAATGGAGTTGGCCGCGCAGTATCCGCTGCACGATCTCGCGACCCTCAAACACGCTTCGTCTCGGGTCCAGGCCGTGCGGTTTCACGCGATCCTCAAACACGTCGACGGCCGTCACACAGTGAACAGAGGGGTTGGCTTCCGCCACAGCCACAAGGCGCTCGATGCAGTCGGCGCGCATCAGATCGTCAGCGGGCAACAGCTTGACGTAGCGCGCCTGTGGCGGGGTCATCGCAACGGCAGCATTCCAATTCTCGACTTGTGGCAGGAGCGATGCATTGCATTGCGTGATGATCGGAACACGGCCGCCGACGGTCGCAGCGATGGCACTGGGCGTATCGTCAGTGCTGGCGTTGTCCAGCACGACATGAACGAGATTGGCATAGGTCTGCGCCTGAACGCAGGCCAACGTTCGCGCAAGATAGGGCTGCCCGTTGTACACGGGCGTTACAACCGCGACCAAAGGCTGATGATCGTTGGTATCCGCCATGACGCCCTATGAGCCTCCGGCGCGCCCCGCAGCACGGAATCCCTGCAGCAAGTCGAGATACACCGTGCGCTGCCCAAGTGCGAACAGGAGCATGCCGAAATACACTCCAAATGTTACGATTCCTCCCAAGCAAAGCCTCAACAAGGGCTGACCCAGTCCTCCTAAATAGTAATGCGCGGCAAATCCGGCCACTCCGGCCACGACGGCGGCCAGGAATGGCTTGCCCGCGGCAACGGCCATGTCGCGCGGAGAGATATTCGTCCCGTGCAAACACCAAAGAATGTGTGGAACGAGCCACAAGCTCGTTGCCGCCGAAAAGGCAAAGGCAACACCCGTAGGACCATATGGGATACCGAGAGCGACCGCGCCGATGACCAGCGGTGCGATCACCATCGCCAGGTACAAGCTGCGCCGCTGCAGCCCCAGCGACAGCAGCAACGCCTGCAGCGGATTGATCATTCCGAAGAAGAGGACCGTAGGGGTCAGCAGGCGAAACACAGGCACAGCCTCCGTCCATTGCGATCCTAGAAACACAAGGACGATGTCGTCACCGAACACGGCACAAAAGGCGGTGAGCGGCATGGACAAGGACAGCAGCAGCGAATAGCCCTTGAGAAAATAGGCGCGGTGACGAACAGGGTCGTCATGCAGGCGCGACAGGGAGGAAATAGCAACACCCCCTGTTGCGGCATTGATGCTGGCGACGGGAAAATTGATGAGCTGATAGGCGCGCCCATAGATGCCCAGAGCATCGGCTCCCCAATACCTGCCGAGCAAGATCTTCTCCGTATTGTAGGCCAGCCATACGACCAGATTGTTGAGTGTGAGCGTGGCACCAAACCGCAAGAGCGACCCGATTTCCGTGTCCCGCCGAGGCAATCCCGGGACCCAGCGGGTGGCAAGCCATGCACTCGAGGTCAGCGTTGCCGCCTGCAAGAGCGAGGCGAAGACGAGGGCCCAATAGCCAACGCCCGCTACCGCGAGCAGGATCGCGCTGGCCGCATAGACAATCTGAGCGCCCAGGTCGATGTAGGTGACCACGACATATCTGAGCTGCCGCTCAAGAAGCGCCAGGTGCTGCACGCCTGCACTGGTCAACAGGAAACTGAGCGCGTACGCCGGTGCCACCCAGAACAGGCGAGGCTCCCCATAGAACTGGGCGAGGAGTGGAGCTGCCGCGACAAACATGAAACCAAAGGCAGCGCCGAGAGACAGGTTGAACCAGAACAGTTTCGACCTTTGCTGATCCGTGATTGTCGGCGCCTGGATTGCGGCCCACTGCAAACCGGCTGAAGCCAGGAGCTCGAAGAAGCCCGCAACGATGATCACCATCGCCGCGATGCCGAAGTCGCTCGGGCTCAGCAGGCGGGCAAGCACGGCAAGCGTGCTGACACGCAGCAACACGCCCACGCCCTGGCCGATCAGCTTGGCCAAGCCGCCGCGAACTGCGCGCTCCTTCAGGTTCTCCATCGGCAAGCACGCGCCTTGAAGCTCGGCTCTGCGCGGACTGTGGCCTGCCCCGAGCGACGGGCACCATCCTGCAGTCGAAGCCCGACCGCAATCATGGGGAGCAGCACCCGGCCCGCGTCAGGGCTTTGGCTTGTCCGGCACCCTCTCCAGCCAAATTTCACGCCACCACGAATAGATGCTTCTTGGACAGAACATCCTGTGATCGCTGTAACGGGACCCACAGACGGCCCCCTCCAGAATGACGGCCGGTGTCTTCAATTGCTTCATCTTTCCGGTCTTTTCGTCAACGAAGTTCTCAACTCGCGTTCGAACGCGAAAAGTTCGACCGCAATAGGGGGCCATTTCCTGGTCGAAAGACATCCCCCGGTTGCGATTCAGCATATCGATCGTCGCCAATATGGCCTCGTGGGATTTTACCCGGACGAGCTCTCCAGGGTGCAGGTGCAGGTCGCTGGTCGCTTTGGCTTGACCGAGGGGAATCTTGCCCAGCGCCCGAGGCAGAGGCTTGCCGCGCCAGAGGAACCGCATCTTCTCATGCAGCCAGCGCGCGGGACGGCCAAGTCGGTACCTGTGCGCCAAGGTCCCGTACAACAAGGTGGTATAGACAAAACCGCGGAAGAGGCGGCCAAGCGAGGCATTGCCGGAGGTGTAGTCTTCGACGTACTGCCTGGCGTCCCACCACTTGAGCGGAGACGTGAAGTCCAACAACGCCGTGGCTTGGCAGATATAGCGCGTCTCTTCGGCTGCTTCGGTCTTCGGAGCGCGCGTGGCCGCCAACACGTCCTCCTCGGTGCAGGACACTTGGCTGCGTGGCCGAGGCCCCGACGGTGCCGCGCCAGGGGAGGGAGCTTTCCCCTTGCCAACCGCGGCCAAAGGCTCCAGCCATGCTTCCTTCCAAAACAGCAGGCAGCCGGCCTGGCAGCCATCATAGGCTTTGCCATCACACCGAAGGTTCAGATGCACACCGTCCGGCAGCTTTCGGTTGACGTAGTTTCCCGAGACGGTGTCACAGGTCTTATGCGCCCGCATGTAAACCTCGAACTCCTGGCCGCAGTACTGAAACATCTGCGGCATGAACGGCAAACCGTCCAAACGGCCATTCTTGTCAAGCGTCCCAAGGATCTCCTCCTTGCTTCGGACCCTCACTCGATCACCCGCCCGCACGCGCATGTTTCTGTCTCCACGTAAACGACAGCAAAGTCTTCAAGCAGAAGTCAGCCTCTCGAGGCCGCCACAGATTGCCGTTTCCTTAAGATTTCGGCGACGGAACTCAACCCAACGCAGGTCATGGACACACCTAGGCTGATTGCGGACTGAAACGCCCGACGCGACCTACGGGCTCTCTGGCACCCATGGAAATCGGCCTGCGGTAGCTTTCCACGACCGCCAGACTTATGAAGAAGAGGATCCCCGGGTCTGCGGAGCTGCCACCTATGCTCCCCGCGACGAGCGAGGCGAGCGCGGCTGCACGTGCACCGGCTGCCAGTGCGGCGAATTTTACATCCGCATGCACCGGTTTGCGCGCGACCATGTCCCAGACCAAATAGCCTACGAGCCCCATCATCAGCAACCCGCCCAAGACACCAAGCTGCGAGAAGACGGAAACAATCCAGCTGGAGGAGCGCGAGCTGCCCATGCCGATACCCACGCCACTGGTGTCGTACAGCGCCTGCAGGCTTTGAGCATTCCAGTAGCTGCGCTCAATGCCTGAAACCGTCGCAAACTTGCTGAGCACCATCGTCTCGAACAGTTGCACAAGGGGATCGAAGAACCTCTCGTTCCAAAGATAGATGGACAATGCCGCGATCGCCGACATCCAAACGATCAAAACCAAAGTGATGTCCTGCACCGACGAACGGCCTTGCAGGCCTGACAGCACAACGCTGATGGCGGCGATGGGAACCAGGACTGCAAGGCTGCCATACGCCGTGCTCGACGTGGAGAACACCACAAGCGCGAGCAAGACGACCATCAGCATGAACACCGGCAGCGACCTGCTGGTCCGCCAATAGGCGAAACTGAAAGCCAGGCACGACAGCGCAGCGCCGGCGTAGGCCGAGGCCTCGGCATGCGCACCCGTGATCCGCCAGAACCCCCCTTCCATCACATCGATGAGAAGCCCGTAGTTGGCGGTTCGTATCGGCAGCAGGATATCGCCGAGCCCTGAAAGCTTGGCAGCGACATCCACCAAGCCGAGGACGGCCGTTATGGTGACGAATACGAGAAAGCCGCGCCGCACCAGTTCCTGATTTTTCTTCTCGATCAGCAGGACTGCAAACGCATAGTAGGCAAGGGCGCCAAAGGCGAAATAGGCGGTCTGGGTGATGTTGCCGGAGACCGGAGCGAGAGGCACCTCTTGAATGAACCCCACGGACGTCACAACGAACGCCGTGGTCGTTCCGGCAAACAGCCGGGGAAGAAAGACAGCGCTTGCGCAACTGTAGACGATCAGCACGCCGACGAGCCAGGGGACCCACCGATCTGTCAGGATCATCGCCAGCTGGTCGACAAAGTCCCGCCGCAGCGACACGAAGGCTATGAGAAGCGCGACAAACGCGGAATAGACAAGGGGCGATGATCCTCCCAGCGCGCTCAGGGTTGCGATCGCGGTCGAGCCGAAGGGCAGCGAGGCGAGCAGGCCGACGATGATCGGTGCCCCAAGTAGAGCACCAACCAGCATCAGTCCGACCAGAACCAGGAAACCAACGACCGACGGTTCCATGCGCCAATGTCCACCAGCATCATCGCACGCTGCGACGCCCGCACCCCTGGCACCCTCCAGGTCAGGCAACCCGTCTTAGCACGTGTTGCCATCACTCCGCTTTCCAACCGATATTGCGGTTTACAACCGCTGCGGCCCATGGCGACCCCGCGGCACACCCCCCGGAGCGATACATCGTACCATGCGGTTGCCGGGCATACGTCGTCCGGCATCGGAGGTGTCAGCCCCCGGGGGCCAATGCAAGAACGGGGTGCCTCCTGCGGAACTCGTCGGAATTGACGAGCAGCTTTGCCAGGGACGCACGCGTGAGAGTGCCGGCCGCAAGTTGCGACAGGTAGCTTGCATAGCCTCCGCCGTCCGGCTCGCGATTGAGCAGCCGCCGGTAGAGCAAGGCAACGAACTCGGAATCCTTCTGGCTCGAGACCGAGTGCCTGCTGCCGAACTCGTCAGAACCCAGCATGGCAAGAACCACATCTGCAACAGGGATGCCGTTGTCCAATCCGGCTATCCACGTCTTGTAGCCAGCCCCATCTGCAGAGCGCCCAAGTATCAGGCAATAGACGTACGATAGCTGCATGCTCGTGCGCGAATCGAGCCGGTTGTATTCGTTCAGATGGCAGGGCAGCGAAGCACCCGGCAACGAGTTCGCATCGCCGATCAGTTCCTTGACGGCGATGTAGGCGGGTTTCGGTCCGGCAGGCGTCCACCGCCCCTTGTCATCCTTCTGCAAATGCACCAGCCCCATGACGGCTTCAAAGCTCGGCGCCCAATAGGTCTCATCCATCAGCTCATAGATATGCGCAGCCTCGATGTTGTAGGCGGCCCGGAGCTGCCTCAGGCGCGTCACGGCTAAAGTCAGACCGAGCGCCTGCTGCTGAAGTCCGGCTTGACTTCCATAGGGGTTGTTGAACTCCGTTATCCAGATCGGGCGGTCAAACCTGGCCAATATCTTGAAGGCCCATTCCGGGTCCTGGCCGTACATGTGCCAAACCGATATGTCCCACTTGATCCCGTCCTGCTGCATACGCGTGAACGCACCGGTATGGCCCCAGCCCGCCGTTCCCATCGCCTTGCGGATCGTCGGGTCCGCAGCCGTCGTGCCGTCGGAGAGACCTTTTAGGACGGCACTCACCTTGGCCCATCGAGGGCCGTAGTATTCCAGCGGGCCCACACCGCCTGCGGGTCCCCATGCACAGTTGTACTGGACACCGTCGTCCTGCATCTCGCACGGCTTGATGATGGCGTAGTTCTCAAGCTCGTTGCCGAGCTCCCAAACGCGAATGTCGCCGCCGAAGCGGGAGACCAGCCCAAAGGCCAATTCGTAAGCCTTTGTGTAGAGATCGGCTGCTGTCTCTTTGTCGAGGTTCAGTCCGGGGACTATGACGGGGAGGATTTGTATGCCTCGAGCCTTCGCGGCTTTGACAAGATTGGCCAGCCCCGGTGCACCGCCGACACCACCCACATCGACGCGGTAGGACGTCATTCCCAGATCTTTGATGTAATCGAGTTGCTGCTCGATCGTGACACCCGGATACGATACGAGTGGATGTCCGTTGACACCCCACATCAAGTCGGGCCTAGCCTCCTGCGCGGCACTGTGCGTCACCGTCAGCATCACGAAAAGCAAAGCCAGACAAGCCCATGTTGGCCCTTCCCGGCGCTTTCCCATGAGACCTTACTCCTCTCCGACCAAGCCGTCCGTCCGACCCAACTCAAGCCGCAATGCCCCATGACAAGGACCGCGCATAAGAGCGCTAAGCCGCCGATATTATTGATGATATCGTCCGGAGTCACGGCAGCATGAGCGCATTGGACCGCAATACGATCCGCACGATGAACAAGGGTTATCCGCCGGGTCCCGAGGGGCTCACCGCCTATGTTGTTGGAGACATCCATGGGCGCTTGGACCTCTTGGTCGGCGTTCAGCAACGCATCGACGAAGACAAGTCCAAGTTGCATCCCGAACGCACCGTGGAGGTCTATCTTGGAGACTATATCGATCGCGGGCCTGACGCGGCCGGCGTGATTGCGCAGTTGATCGGCCGCAGCCGGCACCTTCATGCCGTCTTCCTCCGCGGCAATCACGAGCAGCTGTTTCTGGATTTTCTCGATGGTGGGGACAGCTTGCCGCAATGGCAGGCGGTCGGAGGCACGTCCACGATGCTGTCCTACGGCATTGCGCCGAGCGTCCTGCTCCGCCAAGCGACGGCAGATGTGATCCGGCGTCGTGTCCTTGAGAAGCTGCCGCTTGATCATCTGGAGTTCTTGAGGCGGACCACATCCCATTTTGCCTTGGGCCCGTATCTGGCCGTGCACGCGGGCATCAAGCCCGGGGTCAAGCTCGCGGATCAGAGGATGGTCGATCTGCTGAGCATCCGCGGTGACTTCCTCCAATATGACGGCGACCTCGGCGTGATTGTTGTGCACGGGCACACGCCCGTGACCGCCCCCGATCTGCGCCACAATCGCATCAACATCGATACGGGGGCGTTCGCAACCAATCGCTTGACGTGCCTGAGGATAGGTGAGGACGGAGCGCGCGTGCTCGATCACTGACCCGGCACATCCAGCACCCGCGCTTGTCACCATGCAGCTCTCCTCCACCATAGACAAGATCGGATACTTCCTTCTGACGACCATCGTCGTTGCTGCGCCTATTCCCTTTGGCTCCAGCAGCACGATCAGCGCGGGAGTTGTCGGCCTCGTATTGGCGCTGTGCCTGCTGGGATTAATCTCGGCCAACATGCTGAATGAGCAAACACGCCTTCTGCTGTGGACCACAGCCGCCCTGTCGGCCGTCGTGGTCGTCAGCGCCTTGGCCCACGCCAGACCATGGGGAATGCTATCGATGGTGCCCCATGCATGGAATGACCCCAATGCGCCGATCGCAGGTGTGAGCTCGCTTCCCGCCTCACGCTATCAGCCGTTGCATTCCGCAGGCTACGTTCTCATTCCACTCGTCGGGTTCATGTGCGCACTGATCTACATTTCCAATGACGGGCGCTATATGCGGTTCATTCAAGTCGTGCTGGCGGCCAATGCCGTCATCACCATGGTGTGCCTCGTCCAGTACACGCTCTCGCCACGCTCCTTGCTGTGGACCCACAAGCATCACTATGTCGACTCGTTCACCGGCACGTTCGTCAATCCGAACACGGCAGCTACGCATTTCGGCTTTCTTCTCCTGGTTGCCCTCTCGCTCGCACTGAGACAGGTCGAGCGCGCCACCCCGAGCAGACTGCTCCTACCGACAAGCAAGCCAAGCGCGCGTGATCGCCGCATCCTTGGGGCGCTGCTGGCTTACGCCGCAGCGGCCCTCGTGTTCGGCATCGCTTTGGTTCTGACCAAGTCTCGGGCCGGCGTCCTCTCGTCGTTCGCAGGCGTGGCGGCCTTTGTTGCGGCATTCACGTATTTCACCGCACGACACAAGTCATCGACCACACAAGCACTCGGAGCAAGCGCTCTTGCCACACTGGCAACTGTGGCGATGTTTGCGATGTTTGGGGAGCGGGTTCTGCTGAGGGTAGAGACCCTGGGCCTGATCGAGCAAGGCAGGCTTTGCACCTACACCTCGACTTGGAATGCCATCAAGGATGGCCCTTGGTGGGGAACTGGCCTCGGCACGTTCCAAGACGTCTTTCCCAGCTTCCGCTCGCCCGCATGCGGCCTCTATGGGCACTGGGAAATGGCACACAGCGTCTTCCTGGAGGGCTGGCTGTCGCTCGGCGTTGTCTTCCTCGCCTGCGTGGCAGTCACCTACTATCACCTTCTAAGAACCTATGGCCGAGGCGTCAGGGACCGTAGACGGTTTCGCTTCGTGCCCCTGTGTTGCCTGAGCCTGCTCTTTGTACTGACACTCCATTCGCTGGTCGATTTCTCATTGCAGGTGCTCGGGTTTGCACTTTCTGCGGCGGCCATACTGGGCGCCGGGGCGGGTGTAGCGGCGCGCAAGCGGCGCACGGAGGTTCCCTGATCGACGGTAGGCGCCCATTGTTGTCCGTCGGCACCAAGGGGCATTAATTGTGCTTTACCGCACAGCGTAGCGGCCTGGACCCTGGTGAATCGGATATAAGAATCACGCTAACTTGCCGTCATAGCGCTTGCTGTGGTGATACAACGACAGTGAGCCGAGTTGCGTATCGGCTGGTAGAAGCAGGCGATACGCTTACGCATGGGTGGTTGCCGCTGACGGGAATGGCAAGCGCTTCAAAGGCTTCGCAGGCTGAGGCGCCTCGCAGTCGAGCTGTTGCGTAGCGACGGTTGTTGGGTCGCGTTGTAGCAAGGCAGCATCTTGGCTCGGCACGTTTCGATGTAGCCCCTGGCCGGTTGGCAGTTTGTATCCAAAATCTGGGCGCGGATGAGAATGCGAGGGGACATCTTCTGCGCGCTTTTTGGCGTGCTGCTGGCCGGCTGCAATGCCTTGCCGACCAGCGGGCCAAATCCGTACGATATTTCGGACAGCGCGGCTGCATCCCTTACCAATCATCGCGACACCGTCGTCTTTGACTATGTCCTGCTGGACATCAACCGCGTTGTCGTGGAGCAGGTGACCGACATCGGCCCTGGCTCATTCTTCAAAACCTTCGGCGCAGGACATGGCCCCGCCCCCGTCATCCGGGTCGGCGTCGGAGATGTCGTTCAAGTCTCGATTTTCGAGTCGAGCGCCGGCGGATTGTTCATCCCCGCCGAAGCAGGCGTGAGGCCGGGCAATTTCGTGACGCTTCCGCCCCAGACCGTAGATCGCACCGGCACCATCAGCGTGCCCTATGCTGGTCTGGTCAAGGCTGCCGGCCGCTCGCTTCCCGAGATCCAGCGCGATGTCGAAACCCGGCTGGCCAATCGCGCTATTGAGCCTCAGGTCATCGTTGCGCTCGCGGAGCAGAACGCCACGGAGGTGGCGGTGGTTGGCGATGTCGTGGTGGCAGCAAACAAATTCAGGATCCGGCCCAGCGGTGATCGCGTCCTCGACATCATCTCCAAGGCCGGCGGGCTCAAATACCCGGGCTACGAATTGTTCGTAACCTTGCAGCGCGGGAAGCAGCGCGCGACGGTCTATCTCCCGTCACTCGTCAACAAGCCAAACGAAAATATTTACGTAGCCCCTGGCGACACCCTCTACGTCTATCGCGAGCAGCAGAAGTTTGTCGCTGTCGGCGCGCTGAGCAGCGTCGGTCAGACCAGCGGCCTGACGGGCCTGTTCGCCTTCGAGCAAGAGCGACTGTCGCTGAACGAAGCCGTCGCCAAGGCCGGCGGCCTCCTGGACAATCGCGCCAACCCCGGACAGGTCTTCCTGTACCGCATGGAGTTCCGAGAGACCCTGGAAGCGCTTGGCGCCAATCTTAGCAAGTTCCCAGCCGATCTACGGCTGATACCGACCATCTATCGGGCGAACTTCCGCGACCCATCGAGCTTCTTCTTCGCTCAAGGCTTCCCGATGCGGCACAAGGATGTCATCTACGTCAGCAACGCGGATTCGGTCGAAGTGGTTAAGTTTCTTGTCTACCTGCGCTCGATCACATCCACCATTGCCGGGGTCTCGGACGATATCGTTGTGACGCGCAATTCCATACGCGCCTTGCGCGACTGAGGATTGAGCCTTCGACGGCTGTCCCGGCTTCTAGCCGGCCAATAACCATCACTTGGACCATTTGGGCTGAAATGGGCCCATTTGCTTGAATTGGGCCCGGAGGGCGTATAGGCTTCCGGCTCGTTCGTTGAGCTGAAGGTTGGTAACGCGTAGAATGCCGCCACGCCTTAGACAGGCGCTTCAGACCCTGGCTGTCGGATCGTTTGCGCTGCTTTTGGGGATCGAGGTCGCTGGAGCCGGTTGTCTGGTTGCGCCTGCAAAGCTGTCCGACGCCGCAATGCGGTCGTTCAAGGAGCGGCCATCCGATCTTCTTGTGCGGCATCCTACGGGGGGGCCCGCTCTGAGCGCGGAGGTGGCGCGCCATATCGGCAGCGACGCCTCGGTGCTGGGTCTCCTCGTGCAAATGGCGAAGGACGGCAATCCCGCACAGCGGGTAGCCATCGGTATCGGCTTGGCCAAAGTCATCGTCACGTGTGGGCAAGGCCTGCCGGGGGTGGAACAGACTGTCAGACACGCCGTTGCGGCGGCTGGAATTGCTGAACTCTCGGCAGCCTTCGCCGCAGGCTTGGGCTCCCTGGAGGCGGCCGCGCAAGCCGCAGCCGGCGGCGGCGATACAGGATCGGGTGCTGCGCCCCTTGCCGGCAGCACACGCACGACGGCACTGAGCGGTGGACAAACCGGCACGACCGCCGTGGGCGGCGCCACGCCAACAAGCGGCGGCGAGCCTATGGTCTTCAGTGCCGCCGGGCGGGGGCCCGTTTCCTTTGCCGGCAAGGGCATCCAATCGACATACGGATCTACGGTCAGCCCGACACGACCATAGTGCAACCTGAGCCACGACGGGTTTCGGGAAGAGCGGTGCGCGGTTCCACTCATGCTCAAGCCTGCTGAGCGACACGACGACAGTTTCAAGCCGTTTCCGGCTGCCGACGCCAGCCATCACGAAGAATTTTCGGAGCTGGATCGCCTGTTGGGAGCCGCACGCCGGCAGATGCGCGTCGTGATCGCGGCGTGCCTGCTGTCCATCGTGGCGGGTGTTGCCTATATCGTCACCGCCGCCCCTCAGTTCACGGCGAGCTCCGTGGTGCTGATCGATCACCGCCGCGTGCGCGCCGTGCAGGATGCCTACGACGTGACGGCGCAGGGCATGGACATGGCCGGCTCTGCCGTCGACAGCCAGGTGGAGCTGCTCAAGTCGGACAAGATCGCATTTGCCGTCATCGACAAGCTGCAACTCAATCGCGATCCGGAATTCGCGCAGGATCACCCTGGTCTCATTTCCCGGCTGCTTTCCCGACTGTTTTCACGCTCGCACTTGCCCCCGGTCAGCGACGAGGAAGCCGGCGAGCGGGCGAAACTCAACGCCCTCTATCGCCTGCAATCCAACCTGGACGTGCGTCGCGTGCAACGCACGCTGGTTCTGGAGATCCGCTACAGATCGAACAGCCCGCTCAAGGCGGGAACGATTGCGAACGCCTATGCCGACGCCTACCTCGTCGATCAACTGGATGCCAAGTACGACGCCACACGCCGCGCCAGCTCATGGCTGCTCGATCGCATGGCGGAACTCAAGCAAAAGGTGCTCACCTCAGACCTGGCGATCCAGAAGTTCAAGGCTGACAACGATCTGGTCGCGGCCGGGGGCAAGCTTCTCAACGATCAGCAGCTCGGCGAGGTCAACAGCCAGCTCGTCAGCGCCCGGGCAGAGACGGCAAAGGCGGAGGCGCGCTACGCACGCATCAAGGCCATCATCGACAGCCGCCAGACCGATGCCGTGGTCACCGAAGCGATCGGCAACAATGCGATCGAGCAACTGCGCACGAAATTCCTGAGCGCGGCCAAGCGGGAATCCGAGCTGGCAACGAGGCTGGGCCCAACGCATGGCGCCGTGGCGGGGCTGCGCATGGAGATGCGTGAATACGAGCGGTTGATGTTCGAGGAGCTCAATCGCATTGCCGAGAGCTACCTCAGCGACCTTGTCATCGCACAAAGCCGAGAGAAATCGCTGCGAACCAGCCTTGAGGGACTCGTGGGCATCCACGCCTCGGCCAACGAAACGGCGGTTGCTCTGCGCGAGCTGGAACGAGAGGCCGAAACCTATCGCACGCTGTATCAAACGTTCCTGCAGCGCTACCAGGAAGCGGTTCAACAGCAGTCATTTCCCATCACCGAGGCGCGCGTCATCAGCAGCGCCCAGACGCCTACAGCGCCCAGTCATCCGAAGAAGGGCATCATTCTGGCGCTGTCGCTGCTGATTGGAGGCCTGATCGGCGCGGGGCTTGGTGCCCTGCGGGAACTCCGCGACCGTGCCTATCGGACCGAGGAGCAAATACGCGAGGAGCTGGGGCTCGAGTTCCTGGGCATGCTGCCCCTGATCCCGCTCACGAAGGCCAAGACGCCCCGCACGAAGGCCATATCACCGACGGACGCTGCAACGGAGCCGCGACTGCAGGTGTTGCCGAATGCGATGCGCTACGCCATCGAGCATCCGCTGTCGAATTTTTCGGAGACCCTGCGGGCCGTCAAGATCGCCGCCGATCTGACGCTCGCCGGGCGGACGCCAAGGGTCATTGGCATGGTGTCCGTCCTCCCCGAGGAGGGGAAGTCGACCGTTGCCAAGAACTTTGCCTCGCTGCTCGCCCATCTCGGCGCCAGAACGGTACTCATCGACACCGATCTCAGAAACCCCGGCCTAACGCGCAGCATCGCTCCGAATGCCGATGCCGGATTGGTGCAGGCCGTGCTCGACGGCAAGCCGATCAAGGATTTGCTTCTGTATGAGCAGGAGACGAAGCTTGCCGTTCTTCCTGCCGTGATCCACCGGCGCCTGTCGCACACCTCGGAGTTTCTTGCCTCGCCCGGCATGCGATCGGTCCTGAAGCAAGCCGAGCAGGAGTTCGAGTGGATCGTGCTCGACCTGCCGCCCCTGGGCCCTGTGGTCGATGTGCGCGCCCTGGCGTCTCAAATCGACGCCTTCGTCCTTGTCGTGGAATGGGGCAGGACGACGCGCAAGCTCGTGCGCACGACGCTGGAAGCAGATCGTCAGCTTCGCGACAAATGCCTTGGTGTCGTGTTCAACAAAGTCAACATGAAGCAGCTCAAGCTGTACCAAGCCTACGGCTCGAAGGCCTACTACAGCGGCGAGTATTCGAGCTACTACCGCCAGGGGGCGTAACCCCTTTGCGTCCGACTTTCCATTCTCTGCGCACGCTCACCACGCTCCTGCTGGCGTCGGTGCTAGCGGCCTGGTCGCTCGCCGCGATCATCATGGGCGCCTCCGCCGCTCCCTACCGCGCACTTGCCGAGCGGCTGGAGGCGAAATCGGACGACCTGAACGATACGCAGCGCATCGCACGCATCGAGCAGGCATTGCCCGGCAGCAATGATCTGTCCCTTTGCCCACGCGAGATGGTTCGCAGTGCCGTGAGCATCAGGCTCGCAATTGTCGATGCGTCCTATCGGCGGGATACGCCCGGTTCGCAACGCGCGGCACTGGCGCATGCGCGTGATGCGCTGGTGCAGGGTCTGCGCTGCTTTCCCCGCGATGGCAATTTCTGGCTCCGCCTGGCCATGGTGGAGTTCGCCTCATCAGGGGCGTCGAGCCGTGTGGCGGCCATGGTGCAACACTCCCTCGCCACCGCTCCGAGCGAGGCTTGGGTCATCGTGCCCCGCATCGAATTCACATCAGAGCTCCTCGCTGCTCGGCTGCCAGGCGCAGAGGCCGTGTTGCAGGCCGACAGCGCGGTTTTTGCGCGTTATGGGCAGATTTCCGAGATCGCCGATCTTTATGCGCGCAGTCGTGAGCCCTCACGAGCCATCCTGCAGGACGCGTTTGCTAGGCTGGACAAAGACCGCCAGGCGGCCATTGCGTATGCCGTCGAGAAGAGGGCGTCCCAATCCAGATCGGATCAGTAGAGACCTGATGGACAGAACTTCGCCTCAATCGCGCCATGACGCCTTCCAGCCCCTTGGCCATCCGGGAGCATAGTGTTTGGCCCGCTTGGCTTCTGAACCGTCTGAAACCGGGTCAGCCTGCCGGCTGCCACTAGGAACACCGATGCCGCGTTCCACTCTCGACGATCGGGTACAAAAGACCGATGCGACCGCTGCCCACACAGCGATGCCCGCACCGGGACGTACCGTTGCCGTCGTCCACGACTGGTGTCCCGCGTTTCGCGGCGGGGAACGTGTGCTCGCCGCCCTTTGCCAGACGCTTCAGAGCGCCGACGTCTACACGCTGTTCGACTTCCTCGATGCCAACGTCAAAGACGAGCACTTTCGCGGCGTCACATTCCACACCTCAATTGCAAACCGGCTGCCGCTCGTTGAAAAGTACTATCGGGCCCTGTTCCCCTTCTGCCCGTTTCTCATCGAGCAATTCGACGTGACCGGCTACGATGCCGTCATATCATCGTCGGCAGCATTCGCGCGCGGTGTGATCACGCGGCCGGATCAACCCCATCTGTGCTACGTGCACAGCCCAATCCGGTACGCCTGGGATGAGCAATTCTCCTACCTGGACCAGGGGCGGCTCGGCTACGGCCCCAAGGGGTTCCTGTTCAGATACTTCCTGCACAGGCTGCGAACCTGGGATACACGCACCGCACACGGCCCGGACCTCATGCTGGCCAACTCGAGCTATGTGCAGTCCCGCATCAGGCGCATCTACGGTCGCGACGCGCGTGTCGTCTTTCCACCCGTGGCGATTGAGGAGCTGGATTGCGTCGAGCAGAAGGACGACTACTACATTACGGCATCCTTCCTCGCTCCCTATAAGCGCACCGATCTGGTGATTGCCGCCTTCAACGCCATGCCCACGCGCCGCCTGATGGTCGTCGGCGAAGGCCAGCAGTCGAAGGCGCTGAGGACACTGGCGGGACCGAACGTGGAATTCACGGGCTACCTACCTCGGCAGGACTATGTGCGCAGAATTGCCGGAGCGCAGGCGCTGGTGTTTGCAGGATGCGAGGATTTCGGCATAGCTCTGGCGGAGGCGCAGGCCTGCGGCACACCACTGATTGCCTTTGGACGAGGTGGCGCCCGCGATATTGTTCGCCCGCTTGGACATAGTCACGCACCGACCGGCATCCTCTTCGAGCGCCAGACCGCTGCCGCCATACGCGATGCGGTGGAGCAATTCGAAGCTCACCGCGGGACCATCGCTCCCTCGGCGTGCCATGACAATGCGCAGCGCTTCTCCGGCGAGCGGTTTCAGCGCGAGGTCACGCAGGCCTTTGACGATGTCCTTCGAATGCATAAAGCGCGTGGCTGACCTCCCCGCTGGGCGCTTTCGTGGACAACGTGTGCTATGCCCGCTCACGGGCCGCCGCATCAACTTGCGACATGGCCTCCAAATAGGTTTCGGCAGATTTTCTCCAGCTATAGAGCGCTGCCCGCGATCTGCCCCGAGCAATGAGCTCTTCGCGCAGCCTCACATCACTGCGCAGGCGCAAGAAGCAAGCGAGCCAGGCATCACTGTCAAACGGCGAGGCGTAAAGCGCCGCGTCACCGCAAACTTCGGGCAGGCTTGACTGGTCGGATACGACGACGGGGCATCCCAAAGTCATGGCTTCGAGCGCCGGCAAGCCGAACCCCTCGGCAAAAGAGGGGAAAGCCAGACACAGGGACTCCTGAAGCAATGCAGCAAGCTCGCCATCCGCCAGCCGGCCGAGCCATAAGACGTTCGGCCATTCGGCATCGGCCTGGCTAGCAGCAAAGACACGGGCGTCGCTCATGCCGGCAACCGCCACCCGCAGACCCTGCGCGTTGAGCTTCTGCGCCATGCCCACAATCAGCCCGATGTTCTTGTGTGGCGCTCGGCTGCCGATGATGACCACCGTGTCGGGGCCGGCCGCCTGGCGCGTTGCCGGCGAATGGGCCGGGCTCCAGCGCAGAGCATGCTCGTGGCCATCGGGTGCCACGAGAATCTTCTCCCGTGCACTGATGCCGAACGCGACGAGCTGATCTGCCGAATGGTGCGAAACGGTAGCAACCCGGGATGCAACGGTTCCCAAAGCCGGCAAGAGGGCCCGGTAGAGGGTGCGGAATGCGATTGAATAGCTGGCGGGATGAACCCGCGTATTGGCATCGTGGATGCACACGATGTGCTTGCGCAGCACAAGTGGCCCCGTGTTGCAGAGACTAAGCAACCCGCCCCCGACATGGGCAGGCAGCACGGCCTGCTCCCAGGCGTGACCACCACCGGCGCCCGCGGCGTGGATTTGGATCGCGCGCAGAGCAGGAGGTGCGGAGCTGTCGCAGGGAACAATCAGCTCGACATCGAGTTCTCTCGCGAGAGGATGGTTGCAGGCCACGAGATCGTCGAGCGCCGACACAATCTCTCGCGCATAGCGCTGTACCCCGGTAACGGGCTGCGTGAGGAAACGACCGTTGATGGCCCATCGTCTCGCCATATCCAGTGCCTGACAAAGCCACCTGTGCGCACGGCCCGCGGCGCCGTCGTTGAACAGAGATTTGCTTGGACCATGGAGAATCCAGTGCGGACAGCGGCAAACTATCAAATCTCGCAGAAATAGCGAAAAATTGGACGAATCATGCTTTCGTAGGAGGAAACCTTTGCGCAGCGCCAGGCTTGGCTTCTTGCAGCCCGTAGGGCCTCCTTGCCGAACGACCGCCTCTGTTACCTGTGCAAATCCCCTTCGGCCTGCTTGTTGGAAGCATCGGGCCGAGCTTCCTTGCACCATCCTCGGGAGAGGCGCCATGCTTTGGGCATATGCCGCGCTTGGTGGCGTAGGACTGCTGGTCGGCTTGCGCTATCGGGCGCCGGCTTTGATCGTCGCATCCGGACTGACCACGGTGGGCAGCTTCATCGTGGCGACACTCTATGAGTGGTCGATCCTGCAGGCGCTTGCCGCCGCGTTCGGCGGACTAACTGCGCTTCAATGCGGCTATCTTGCCGGCCTCTTGTTGACGTGCGCCGCCTCACGCCTGCCGCCCCGCACTATGCGACGCAAGCTCCCGAGCTAGGTGTTCGCGAGAAGCGACCTGCGAGCCAAAATTTCCACCTGCCATATATGGACGGAGCGCCCCGGCTCGGGGGCCCGAGGCGGGCTGTGCGCAGCGCCGAGACCGAGGGCCGAGGATTGACCGCGGTTGCCTGGTGGCGCCAGAGTCCCGGATATTCGCGTTCCCGCGAATTCCGGGATGACGGGGCAGGCCAGCCTGCCGGATTGAATCAGGCCACGACGTTCGTCGGCCGCCCGGCGTGGAAGTTCTCAATGTGGCTGATCACCTGCTGCCACAGCGTCTGCATCGCCTCCTGGCTGGCCCAGCCGATATGCGGCGTGACAATGACGTTAGGACGGCTCAGGATTGCGTTGAACGGATGATCGGACACTGGCGGCTCGGTTGTGAGGCAATCGAACCCGACCCCCGAGATGAGGCCCTCGTCGAGCGCCCGGACCAAATCATGCTCCACAACGAGCCCGCCTCGTGCCGTATTGATGAGCAGCGGCTTTTTCTTCATTTTACGGAACTCGGCCATGGCGATCATGTTGCGCGTCGCCGGCAGAAGGGGGCTGTGCAGCGTGATGATGTCGCTCGTCTCGAGCACCTCGTCGAACGGCGTGTAGAGCGGCCCCAGCCCGCTCACGCCCTTGTGGGCGGCAAACAGCGTGCGCATGCCGAACGCCTGGCCGAGCCGCGCCACCGACTGCCCGATGGCGCCCTCACCGATGATACCCAGCGTCGAGCCCGCCAGATCGCGTACGGGATGGGTGAAGAAGCAGAACTGGCCGGATTTCTGCCACTCTCCGTCGATCACCGCCTGACGGTAGCCGACGATGCCGCGCCTGAGCGCCAGAATCAGCGCGAACGTGTGCTCCGGCACGGTGTTGACGGCGTAGGCGCGCACGTTGGAGACGATGATCCCGCGTTCCCGACAGGCCGCCACATCGATCACATCGTAGCCCGTGGCGGCAACGGCGATCATCTTCAGATCGGGAAGCTTGTCGAGATCCTGGCGCCGGATCGGCACCTTGTTGGTCACGGCGATCTGAGCACCGGCAAGGCGCTCGACCACATCCGCGTGCGCCGTCTTGCCGTACTCGGTCCACTCGTGCGGAAAGCCCGGGCGCGTCAACTCAACTGTCGGGCCAATCGTGCCACGGTCAAGAACGACGACGCGGACCCCGGCGGGTGCGCTCGAACGCGATGCCATTTCATCTCCTCCAACACTCAGTTCGTCGGCGCGCCGGTTTTGACGTCCGGGCTCCGACGGCACGGTCCCAGACTGCACGGCTGGACCTTCGTTGATCTTCCAGCGATCGCCGGGACCTCGACTGCAGCGAGGTGCGCCGACGCCGCCGGCTCTGACTAACCCGGCACCCGGGAAGGGACGTTCAGCGCTCGGGATAGATGGGAAACTGCTTGCACAGCTCCACGGCGCGCGCCTTCACGCGTGCCTCGGTTGCCCCATTGCCCGCCTCGCCATGCGCGGCGAGACCATCGAGGACCTCGACAACGAGCTTGCCCACCTCCCGGAACTCGGCCACGCCCAGGCCCCGCGTCGTGCCGGCCGGCGACCCAAGGCGCAGACCCGAGGTCACCGTTGGCTTTTGCGGATCGAACGGAACGCCGTTCTTGTTGCAGATAATGTGCGCGCGGCCAAGCGCCTTCTCGGCGACGTCACCGGTCAATGTCTTGGGACGCAGGTCGACGAGGATAAGGTGCGTATCGGTACCGCCGGTCACGAGATCATAGCCGCCGTCCCGCAGCACCTGCCCCATGGCCGCGCAATTGTCCACGACACATTGCGCATAGGCCTTGAACTCAGGCCGCAACGCCTCACCGAACGCCACGGCCTTGGCGGCAACGACGTGCATGAGCGGCCCGCCCTGCAGCCCCGGGAACACCGCCGAGTTGATTTTGCGCGCGATCTCCTCGTCGTTCGTCAGCACCATGCCGCCGCGCGGCCCCCGCAAGGTCTTGTGCGTGGTCGTCGTCACCACGTGCGCAAACGGCATCGGGCTCGGATGCACCCCTCCGGCAACCAGCCCCGCAAAATGTGCCATATCGACCATCAGCACGGCGCCCACCTCGTCCGCGATCGCGCGCATGCGCGCGAAGTCGATGATGCGGGGATAGGCGGAACCGCCTGCAATGATGATGCGCGGGCGATGCTCGCGTGCAAGCTTGCCGACCTCACCATAGTCGATGCGTTGATCGTCCGGCGCGACACCATAGTGGACGGCCTTGAACCATTTGCCTGACAGATTCGGCGGCGCGCCGTGCGTCAGATGCCCGCCCGCGGCGAGCGAGAGACCCAGAATGGTATCGCCCGGCTTCGCCAGCGCCAGCAGCACGGATTGGTTGGCTTGGCTCCCGGAGCTTGGCTGCACATTGGCAAAGCCACAGCCAAACAGCTCCTTCGCCCGCTCGATGGCGAGCGTCTCCGCCTCGTCCACGAATTCACAACCGCCGTAGTAGCGGCGACCCGGATAGCCCTCGGCATACTTGTTGGTCAGCACCGAGCCCAGGGCCTGCAGCACGGCCTCGCTGACGATGTTCTCGGAGGCAATGAGCTCGATCTCCGACTGCTGGCGCCGGAGCTCTCGGTCAACCGCGCCGGCCAATTTTGGATCAGCCTCTGCCAGGCCGGCGCGGAAAAACCCTGCCGAGGTGACCCCATTCGACTGGACTGCGTGCAACATCGTCCCTCCTCATACGGCAAGGCTGCTTGCGACTCTGTTGGCATACCATATGCCAAATGATTTCGGAAACGAATTCCATTTTAACAGATGCATGTCCATTCTATTTTCTATATATTTTGCAATATCTTGCATGAGTATTTGGACATTGACGCTCGTGATTGGATCGCGTTGCCAATCTCACATTGCTCGAACAGAGGCTAAGCTTGCGCCCCAAGACGCATCGGCCCCCAAAATGGGCTCATGCCGGCCCTGCCACGCCGAGGTGCCCACCCTGGCGGCCGGCCACAGCCGCCTCACAAGCGCAAATACTGGGTGCGCACGGCCTCGTTCGCCATCAACTCCGCCATCGTGCCGGCAAAGCGGATGCGGCCCTTCTCGATAATGAGCGCACGGTCGGCCACGGCGTGAGCAAAGCGCAGATTCTGCTCGGAGAGCAGCACGGTCATCCCTTCGCGCTTCAGCTCGAGGATCGTGTCGGCCATCTGCTCGACAATAACGGGCGCCAGGCCTTCCGACGGCTCGTCCAGAAGCAGACATGCCGGATTGCCCATGAGCGTGCGCGCGATCGTGAGCATCTGCTGCTCGCCGCCCGACATCTGGCTACCGGCCCGCTCGCGCATCCGCGCGAGGTTTGGGAACAGCACAAACAGCCTGTCGGGCGTCCAGACCGGCGTTGTCCCGTTCGCTGACCGGCGACCCACCTCGAGATTCTCGTCCACTGTCAGCTCGGTGAAGATGCGCCGCTCTTCCGGCACGTAGCCCAAGCCCAGGCGCGCGATCTCGTACGGTTGCCGCCCCGCTATGCTGGTCCCCCGGAAGGAGATGCGGCCTTCGGCCGGCGGCACCAGACCGATGATCGACTTGAGCGTGGTTGATTTGCCCGCACCGTTGCGGCCCAGCAGCACGACCACTTCACCCTGCGCCACCTCTAGTCCCACATCGGCCAGGATGTGCGCACGTCCATAGTAGGTGTGGAGGCCCTCGACCTTGAGCATCAGCGCCCTCCGAACGTCGAGCCACTGCCGAGATAGACGGCCTGCACATCCGGATTGGCGCGCACCGCCTCGGCGCTGCCGTCGGCGATCAGCCGCCCCCGGTCCAGCACGATGATGCGGTCGGCGTGGGCGAACACCACATCCATGTCATGCTCCGTGAACAGCACGGCGATGCCTCGCTCGCGCGCAATGCGGGCCGTCAGCTCCATCAGCGCGATGCGCTCGCTCGGGGACATGCCGGCCGTCGGCTCGTCCATCAGCAGAAGCTTCGGCGCATTGGCCAGCGCCACCGCCAGCTCGACCCGCTTGAGATCGCCGTAGGCGAGGATGCCACAGGCGCGCTCGGCCTGCGCCGCCATACCCACCTGCTCCAGCAGCGCATCAGCCTTGGCAACGAAGGCCTCGCGCGCACGGCTGAAGAGGTTCCACACCTTCCCGTGATGCGAGAGCAGCGCCATCTGCACGTTCTCGCGCACGGTCATGGAGGAGAACGTGGCCGTGATCTGAAACGTGCGGCCGACGCCCAAGGCCCACACCATGCGCGGCGCCAGCCCGGTGATGTTGCGGCCACCGAGAAAGACGCTGCCGGCATCGGGCTGCAATTGCCCGTTGAGCAGGTTGAAGCAGGTGGTCTTGCCGGCGCCATTCGGCCCGATCAGCGCCAGCAGCCGCCCAGCCTCCACCGTGAAGCTCACGCCGTCCACCGCCTTGACGCCGCCGAACGCCTTGGCGAGCCCCCGCGCCTCCAACACCGGCCCGCTCATCGTACGGCCTCGGCTGGGACATCATCATCCTGGGAGCGCCCGCGCCATCTCAATGCGGTGCCGACGAGCCCTTGCGGGAAGGCGAGCACCAGCACGACGATGGCGCTGCCGAGCACGAGGCGCCAATACTCGGCGATGCCGCGCACCAGCCAGTCCTGCAGCCAGGCGAAGGCGAAGGCGCCGACGATCGGTCCGCTCACGGTCTGCACACCGCCGAGCAGCACCATCAGCAGCGCATCGACGGACTTGGAGATGGCCATGTAGGTCGGGAACACGCTGCCCTTGAAGTAGGCATAGAGCCCGCCGGCGATGCCAGCGGCAATGGCGGCAATGATGAAGGCCAGCCAGTTGATGCGCGTGACGTTGAGACCGATGGCCTCGGCCCTGACCGGGCTGTCGCGTCCCGCCCGCAGCGCATAGCCGAACGGCGAGAAGATCGCCACGCGCAGCGCCAGCACCAGCGCCGTGCAGAGGACGAGGGCGAGGTAGTAGTAGGTGGTCTTACCCGCAGCCCACGGCGCAGGCCACACGCCCAGGATGCCGTTGTCGCCACCAGTCAGTTCCACCCATTGGAACGCCACCGACCAGGCGATCTGCGCAAAGGCGAGCGTCAGCATGGCGAGATAGACGCCCGACAAACGCACACAGAACCAACCGAACACGACGCCCGCCAACCCGGCCAGAAACGGTGCGAACAGCAATCCCGCCGCCATCGGCGCCGCAAGCCACTTGGCGGCCAGCGCCGCGCCATAGGCGCCGAGCCCGAAGTAGGCGGCGTGCCCGAACGAGGCGAGCCCGCCCGGACCCATCATGAAATGCAGGCTGGCCGCGAACAGCGTCAGGATGACAAGCTCGGTCAGCAGGCTGACGCCATAGTTGCCCAATAGCAGCGGCGCGATGGCGAGGACCGCCAGCGCCGCGGCGCCGAGCAGCTTGATCTCGCGGGTGGCGGGCGACAGCAGCGGCTCCCGCATGGTGGCGCCTTGCTGCACGAGCGAGGGCTTGCGGCCCATCAGGCCGTGCGGCCGCACGATCAACACGACGGCCATGATCAGGAACACCAGCACCAGCGTGATCTTGGGAAAAATCAGAATGCCGAAGGCGTGCATCACGCCGATCAGCACAGCCGCCAGATAGGCGCCCGTCACGCTGCCGAGGCCGCCGACGACCACCACCACGAAGGCCTCGGCGATGATCGACAGATCCATGTGCAGGTTGACGGCTTCCCTGGGAAGCTGCAGCGCGCCGCCAAGGCCGGCCAGGCACGAGCCCAGGAAGAACACCGACGTGAACAGCAGGCGCTGGTTGACGCCCAACGCCCCCACCATCTCGCGGTCGAGCGTTGCCGCACGCACCAGCGTGCCCCAGCGTGTCTTATTGAAGAGCAGCCACAAGGCGCCCAGCACGATCGGCCCCAGCACGATCAGGAACAGCTCGTAGGTCGGGAACCGGTTGCCAAAGATGGAAACGAAGCTGCGCAAGCCCGGCGCGCGGGGGCCCAGCAGATCCTGCGGCCCCCAGCTCGCCAACGCCACATCCTGCACCATCAGCACGACGCCGAACGTCGCCAGCAACTGGAACAGCTCCGGGGCCTGATAGATACGACGCAGCAGCGCGATCTCGATCAGCAAACCAACGAGGCCGACGAGCAGCGCCGCCAGCAGCACGCCCCCCCAGAAACCGAGCGCACTGGCGGAGCCGAAACGGCTCACCAGAGACCAAGCGATATAGGCGCCCAGCATGTAGAAGGAGCCGTGGGCGAAATTCACGACGCGCGTGACGCCGAAGATGATGGACAGACCCGAGGCCACGAGAAACAGCGAGGACGCGCTGGCGAGGCCGTTCAAGGTCTGGATGAGGATCAGGTCCATGCGCAGCAAACGGTCATCCCGGCGGAGGGCGCCAGCCCGAGAGCCGGACCCAGGGCGACAAGGGCACCGGCGCTTTACGGCCTACGGCCCCTGGGTCCCGGATCGGCCTGCAGCCGTCCGGGATGACACCTCCAACCTTCAAGCAGTCGCGGGGCGCAGGGTCCTCACCACATCATCGGAGGGCAGATACTTGGCACCGTCGCGATAGCTCCAGCCCGTCATGACGCCCTTGCCGTCCTTGACGTCGAGCCGACCGACGTAGGCACCCAAGGTCGATTGATGGTCGATGGCGCGGTATTCGACCGGACCGAACGCGCTCGTGAACTTCAATCCGCGCATGGCCGCGATGAGCTTTTCATTGTCGGTGGTACCGGCCTTGGCCAGGGCGGCAGCAATCGAGTTCATAGTGTCAAAGCCCACGACCGAGCCCAACCGTGGGTAGTCGTTGAATTTGGCCTTGTAGGCGTCATAGAACGCCGTGTGCTCGGGCGTCTTGATATCCGAGTGCGGATAACCCGTGACGATCCAACCCTTCGGCGCCTCCGCACCCAGCGGGTCGAGATACTCGGGCTCCCCGGTCAGCACGCTCACCACCTCGCGGCCCTCAAACAGGCCGCGCGTGTTGCCCTGGCGCACGAAGTTGATGAGATCGCCGGCGAACGTGACATTGAAAATGCCCTGGGGCTTGGCGGCCTCCAGCGCCTGCACCGTGGCACCGGCGTCGATCTTGCCGAGCGCGGGGAACTGCTCGGCCACGAACGACACGTCCGGCTTGGCCTTGGTGAGCAGCTCCTTGAACCACTTCACGCATGACTGGCCGTACTCATAGTTGGGCGCCACGCAGGCCCAGGTCTTGGTCTGGAGCTTGGCAGCCTCTTCCACCAGCATGGCAACTTGCATGTAGGTCGATGGCCGCAACCGGAAGGTGTAGCGGTTGCCCCTGGCCCAGACGAGCGCATCGGTCAGCGGTTCGGAGGCGACATAGAGCCGCTTGTTCTGGTTGGCGAAGTCGGAGATGGCGAGACCGACGTTCGACAGGAACCCGCCGGCCAACAGATCCACCTTCTCGGCGTTGACGAGCTCGCCGGCGTGCCGCACCGAGTCCTCCGGCTTGCCGCCGTCGTCGCGATGGATGGTCTCGATCTTGCGCCCAAGCACACCGCCCTTGGCGTTGATCTGCTCCAGCGCCAGCGTCCAGCCGTTGCGGTAGGGGATCAGGAACGCGGGCTGCGCCGTGTAGCTGTTGATCTCACCGATCCTGATCGCGCCCCCTTGTGCGCGCAGCACGGCTGGAGCTGCTACGGCAGCCGCCGTGGCGGCGGCCGACCCGGCGAGAAAGTTTCGGCGATCGAGCGTCATGACAATTCTCCGCGACAAAACAGTTACCTTGGCATCCGCTTCCCGGACCGGACGGGCTCATCTCAAACCGTCCGCTCCCTTGATTTCGCTCTTCCTCAAGCCGCCAACCCGCGGCAACGGCCGGCCACCGTCCGTTACGGCGACACACACCACGATCTCGTTGGCGCGCGGCGCATCCGGCACGCGCACCTCTATAGCGTCGAAATGCGAACGTACATATGCAGCGTCCTTGTGGCCAAGTGGCACGTCGATGGCCGTGCCCGGGCCGCCGCTCTTCTTGGCCGAGGGAATGAGGGCTGCACCCTTTTCCAGAACCTTGCGCACGGGAGTGCCCATTTTGGGATGCAACAGGGCGGCGGCATGCTCCAGCTCACCCGCCTCGCCAACAATGGCCGCCTTGCCGTAGCTCTCCGCCTTGCCGCCGGGGATGCCCAGCGCGGCCACACAGCGCCGCGTCAGCAGCTCGCCCAGCTCCTCGCCGATCTCGATCAGCGGTGTGAGATCCTCGACATAGCGTCCTGCAAACGGATTGTCGATCACGGCACAGGCCACGGCGCGGCGCACCGGCGGCGACACCGGCTGCCCCATCTCCAGGCTGGTCTCGTCGACGACCGTCACGATCTTGCGGACCTTGGCATGCATGGCGGCCCTGCCCTCAATGCTCGACCACTTCGGGGATGCGCTCGGCCGGCGGCGTGTTGCGCGAGCGGCCGCAGCGGACCATGCCGTCGATCACCACCATGCCGATGCCCGGCAAATCACCGAGTGCCATCGAATCAAGCAGGGTTTTGCCCGACGTGTGCTGGGCCCGGTCCAGGAACACGAAATCGGCCGGCTTCCCCGCCTCGATCAGGCCGGCATCGAGCTTGCGCACGCGCGCCGTATTGCCGGTCGCCATGCAGAGCACGGTCTCGGGCGCTACGCCGCCGAAGCTCGCCAGGAATGCGATGGTGCGCAGGATGCCGAGCGGCTGCACGCCCGAGCCCGCCGGCGCATCCGTGCCGATGATGACCTCATGCGTGCGCTTGAGCTCGATGGCCGTCCTCAAGGCCACAATTGCGGCCTTCTCGTTGCCGTTGTGCACGATTTCGATGGCACCCTTGGCCTGCTCGCAGAGCTGGCAGATGTGGCCCGAAGCCAGCGCCGTGTGGCCGCCATTGATGTGACTGATGACATCCGGGTCGGCTTCCAGCACCACCTCGTGGCTGATCAGGTTGGACCCCGGGATGGACGGTCCGCCAGTGTGAATGATGGTCTGGATGCCATGCTTGCGGCACCAGGCGACGTGCTTCCTCGCCTCCGGCCCGGTGTTGACGGTGCCGAGCCCGATCTCGCCGATCATGGCGACGCCGGCACGCGCCAGCTCGGCATAGTCCTCCTCGCCCATGGTCTTCTCGGGCACCGGCGCACCGGCAATGATCTTGGCACCGGAGGGACGGAAGTTGGCGAACGTGCGCTGGGCGGTGATGGCCAAGGCCTTCACGCCCAGCGGGTCCTTGGGCCGGCCCGGCAGGTGCACCTCGCCGGCCGAGACGAACGTGGTGACGCCGCCGTTCACGCACGAGTCGATCCAACCGAGCTGGTTCTGCCGCGGCGTCCAATCGCCGAATACCGGGTGACAATGGCTGTCGATCAGGCCAGGGGCCATGGTGCAGCCCTTCGCGTCAATGACGACATCCGGCTTGTCGGCATCGATCGCCTTGGCCTTGCCGATGGCGGTGATGCGGCCATCGACGGCAACGATGGTATCAGCATCGAGGATGGGCCGGCCGAGATCGCCCGAGAGCAGCAGGCCGATGTTGCGCACGACGAGCTTGCCCTGCATAGGCCCCGTGGCGGTATCGACGGCCATGTCAGGCGCTCCCCAAAGTTCGCAGGCGCAGCAAAGATCATGACGGGGCAATTGGGCAAGCGCAAGTAGGCTGCCGGCGCCCTGAGCCCGCACCGGCACGCCGGCATCCCTTCTTCGTGCAGCACCTGTAGATGGAGTGGTGGTGTCCGGCATCGCCTGGCGCGGCTGGCCGCCTCGGTACGGCGCGAGCGACCAAGTCGTTGAAAGGCTTGCTTTGCAGTGGCGATCAAACACCGATCCTGTTAGGAGCAAAGCGTCTGATGACCAATAAGGCATGCTGGACCAAG
Organism: Hyphomonadaceae bacterium; assembly: GCA_019747815.1. Classification (GTDB taxonomy): domain Bacteria; phylum Pseudomonadota; class Alphaproteobacteria; order Rhizobiales; family Hyphomicrobiaceae; genus AWTP1-13. Next base: position 59,346 of record JAIEQJ010000035.1, on the reverse strand, counting down.
CCATCGTGAGCCCGACCATTACGCTGCACAAGAACGACCTCCCAGCCGGCCTGGTCTTCGGGGACGCTGTGGCCGTCGACACCGAAACACAAGGCTTGCAGCCGCGGCGCGACCGACTTTGCGTGGTGCAGCTATCCGCCGGGGACGGCACCGCCCATCTCGTTCAATTCGACGGCACGGATTGGTCGGCGCCCCGGTTGACGGCTCTGCTGACCGATCCGTCGATCCTGAAGATTTTTCACTTCGCGCGCTTCGATGTGGCAGTGATTGCCCATTATCTGGGCGTCGTGCCCGAGCCGCTTTATTGCACCAAGATCGCCTCCAAGCTTGTCAGGACCTACACCCAACACCACGGCCTCAAGGATTTGTGCAGCGAGTTGCTGGGCGTCGAGCTGTCGAAGCAGCAGCAAAGCTCCGACTGGGCCGCAGACCAGCTTTCCGACCAGCAAAAACACTATGCCGCCTCCGACGTGCTGCATCTGCACGCTTTGAAGGCCAAGCTGGCGGCAATGCTGCAGCGGGAGGGCCGAACGGCACTGGCCGAAAGCTGCTTCCGCTTCCTGCCGGTGCGCGCCAGGCTCGACTTGGCCGGCTTCGATGACGATATCTTCGCCCACTAGGCCCGCGCCTGCCCTTGGTCCGGCCACGGCGGCTTTTGAAGATTTCCCTCGATAAACAATCCTCTGGCGCCTTGCCACAGGTCCCAATATTACCCAAATTGCCCGTCAGTTTGCGGGCGGTTTTATCGAATCCCTCGGGGGGGCTCTGAACCGCGCTAGAGCGGCTCTTCGGATATGGCCATCACTTTCGACACGCGCGATGCCCGCGACGCGGGGCACACTGGCGTTCGGGCAAGCGCACGTGTTGCCGACCGCGCACGGGCCTTTGCGATCGCACGCCGTCACAGCCGCCTGGTGCGGCTGTTGCGCGTAGCGCTGCCCCTTGCCGCTGGGGGCATCCTCGCTGCCTATGCGTTGCTGCTGACAGTCAGCTGGCATCAAGGCAAAGGGCGCATCCAGGTGTCCGGCATTCAAGTCACGGCCGACGACCTGACGATGAAGGATCCAACCTATTTCGGCGTCAACAAGGATGGCGGCCGCTACCGGGTGCAGGCCAAGCGCGCTGTCGTGGGATTGAACCAGAGCGCGCCGATCAAGCTGATCGATATCGGCGGCGAGCTCATGCAGACCGGCAACGCCGTCACCACGCTCAAAGCCAAGCATGGTCTGTTCGACAACGCCAAGGGCGAACTCGAACTTTTCGACGGCATCGAGATCGACGGCGCCAACGGGCTGACGGCTCGCCTGTCGCGGGCAATGGTCTACTCCAAGGAAAGCAGGGTCGTCTCGAAGCATCCCGTGGTTGCAAATACGCCGACCGGATCGGTGCAGGCGTCCTCCATGATAATGAACACCAAGACCAAGGCGGTCGCGTTTCGTGGTGCGGTTGCGGTGCGCCTGCTGCCCGGCGCGCAAGGTCCCGTCGCGCTGGGAAGAGACCCGCGCCAGCCCGTCGACATCTACGCCGAGGAACTCGACATCGACGATGCGCAGAAGACCGCGCATTTCAGAGACAGGGTGGCGGCGACCCAGGGCGATACGACACTCAAGACGCCGTACCTATTCGTGAAATACGAAGGCAAGGCTGCGGCCGGCCTGCCCTCTGCGGTGCGCCAGCCAGGCGAGGGCGAGCAGGGCGGCACACGCGTGACCTTCTTGTGGGCCCGCAACGGGGTTGACGTCACGGCAGGCAGCGACCGGCGCATCACGAGCGACCTGGCCGATTTCGATGCGACCGCCGAGACAGCGCTGTTCGTGGGCAATGTCCACATTACCCAGGACAGGAATAGGCTCGACGGCGGGCGGCTGTTCGTGGACCGGAAGACCGGCAAGAGCCGGCTGGAGTCGCCGGCGGAAGGCGGCCAAGCCGCCGGCCGCATCGCGGCATCTTTCCATCAGGGCGAGTCCAAGGTGGCGCAGCCCAAGGCCAAGACGGCCACCGAGACCGCGTCCGCCGCCATGTTCGGATCCTTCAAATCGGATCCCAACGCACCCATGGAAATCGAGGCCGACACCCTCGACGTGAACGATGCAAGCAAGCGGGCGATCTTCAATGGCGACGTCTGGGCCCGGCAAGGCGGCATGGTGATCCGCGCCGAGGAGCTCACGGCCGTCTATACTGGACAAAGCGGGCTCAGCCTCACGGGCAGCGGCGACGAGAGAGGGCCCAAAGCAGGATCGGCGCAGATCGTGCGTGTGGAAGCCAAGCGCAAAGTGCTGATCACCTCCAAGGATGGTGAGAGCGCCAGCGCGGACTGGGCGAATTTCGATGTCAAGGCCAATACCGCGCTGCTCGGCGGCAGCGTGGTGGTCATGCGCGGCAAGGACATGGCGGAGGGCCCACGGCTGAAAATCGATCTCACCACCGGCATGTACCGCTTCGAGCTGGAAGGCGATGCCGCCGCAGCCCCAGGACGGCAACCAGGTGTCGCGCCGTCAGCCCCCGCTACGTCGTCCAGCCTGCCCGAGGCGCCCGACGCACGCACGTGCCCGCCTGGAAAGCAATGCATGCTGTTCTATCCGAAGGAGGTCAAGGACAAGGCCAAGGACCTCTTGCAGAAGGGGCCTTTGCCCGATGCGCGCTAGCCAGGGCAAGGATCGATGCCGAGTCCGGGCATGCCGTCTGCCGGCAGGGAGCCCGCATCCCTGGCATGGAAGGAAGCCAGGATGAGGCTGTTTCCCTTTCGGCTCCGGAGAGGCAACGCCGCGGCGAACGGTCATGCGCACCCCCAAGACGATCACAGCGCGGCCTTCGAAGATGAAGCACCGGCCGGCAGCGACGGCTGGCTGAGCACGCACGAGGTCAAGAAAAGCTATCGCCGCCAGATGGTGGTCAAGGGCATCTCCCTGGCTGCCAGCCGTGGCGAGGCGGTTGGCTTGCTGGGACCCAACGGTGCTGGCAAGACCACGTTGTTCTATATGATCATGGGGCTCGTGGCGGCGGATTCCGGGCGCGTCATGCTGGATGGGCGCGACGTGACACGTTTGCCGATGTATCGGCGGGCGCGTCTTGGCATCGGCTACCTGCCGCAAGAGCAGTCGATCTTCCGAGGCCTGAGCACGGAGCAAAACATCATGGCGGTGCTCGAGCTGGTCGAGCCCAACCGTCGGCGCCGCAAGGAGCGGCTGGACGCCCTCCTGGAAGAGTTCGGCATAACCCACAAGCGCAAGGCCCCCTCCATCGCGCTGTCCGGCGGCGAGAGGCGCCGGTGCGAGATTGCGCGGGCGCTGGCGACCGGACCATCGTTCATGTTGCTGGACGAACCGTTCGCCGGTGTCGATCCAAGGGCTGTCGAAGAGATCCAGAATACGGTGCGGCACCTGACCCAGCGGGGCATCGGTGTCATCATCACCGACCATAACGTCCGCGAAACCTTAAATCTCGTAAACCGAGCCTACATCATCTACGACGGACAGGTCCTAGTTCACGGCAAGCCCCAGGAGATAATCGAGAACAAGGACGTCAGGCGACTATATCTGGGGAAGACATTCGGTTAATGCGGCGTCGTTATACCTTGACCCCATGATACGTCCTGGCGACGATCGGGGCCGTTATGGTGCTTACGCCTAAGTTGGAGTTGCGGCAGGGCCAGCAGCTGGTGATGACACCCCAGTTGCAGCAGGCTATTCGCCTGCTCCAACTCTCCAACATCGAGCTCGGCCAGTTCGTCGAGACCGAGCTTGAGCGCAATCCCCTGCTTGAGCGCGACGAGGCCGCGCCCGAGCCGGCCGAGGACACGCCACGCCGCGAAGAGACGACGGCGGATGATGACGGAGACGGGGAGGGAGGCTGGGAGGTCGATGAGCCTTCACCTGCACTCGACGGCGCAGGCCGGGATGCACCCCCGGCGAATGACAGCGACGTCAACGGCAGCGACGCCGATCGCCGGCTGGCGGAACAATCCGGATGGGCATCAATCCGGCCGAGCACGCATAATCGCGGCGCCGGCGAAGCTCCCAATCTGGAAGAGTTCGTTGCCGCCGGCGCATCGCTCACCGACCACCTGACCGAGCAACTGAACCTGGCTGTGGCCGACCCCGCGGAGCGGCTGATCGGCGCGCACCTGATCCATATGGTTGATGAGGCCGGCTATCTGCAGGGCAGCGTCGATGAGCTGGCCGAAAAGCTCGGCGCGTCAGAGGCCCTCGTCACCAAAACGCTCACAACCCTGCAGGGTTTCGATCCACCCGGTGTTTTCGCGCGGGACTTGGCCGAATGCCTGGCACTCCAGCTCAAGGAACTCAACCGGTACGATCCGCAGATTGCCAAGCTGCTCGACAATCTGGCCCTTCTCGGAAGCCACAATCTTGTGGCCCTCAAACGCGCGGTGGGCGTGGACGCCGACGAGCTGGTGGAGATGATCGCCGAGATCAAGCGGCTCAACCCGAAACCTGGCCTGCGCTTCGGATCGGTTCAGATTCAACCGGTGCTGCCCGATGTGATCGTCCGGCCTGGACGCAACGGTGGCTGGTCGGTGGAACTCAACAACGACACGCTGCCGCGTGTCCTTGTCAACCGCAGCTACTACAGTGACGTGACCAAGACGGCTCGCTCCGACACCGACAGGGGATATCTGTTGGACTGCCTGCAGAACGCCAACTGGCTGGTCAAGAGCCTCGACCAGCGAGCGCGCACGATTCTGCGAGTGGCCGAAGAGATCGTGCGCCAGCAGGACGGTTTTTTGACCTACGGCATCGAACATCTGAAGCCGCTCAACCTGCGAACCGTCGCGGAGGCGATCTCCATGCACGAGTCGACCGTCAGCCGTGTCACCTCCAACAAATACATGTCCACGCCGCGCGGCATGTTCGAGTTGAAGTATTTCTTCACCTCCGCCATCTCCTCCGCCAGCAGCGTCGGCGAAGCCCACTCCTCGGAGAGCGTGCGGCATCGCATCCGCCAGCTCATCGAGGCGGAAGTGCCGCAATCGGTGCTCTCGGACGACAAGCTGGTTGAGTATTTGAAGCGCGATGGCATAGACATCGCCCGCCGCACGGTCGCCAAGTATCGCGAGGCCTTGCGCATTCCCTCCTCCGTGCATCGCCGCCGCGAGAAGCAGATGGCGGCGCGCATTGGTCCCGGAGCCTAGCTCAAACCAGCGGCCGCGCTCGCCTGGCAGGGCTCCAAAATGCTGAAAGGCGCACAACTCCTGAGGAAACTGCGGCCATTTGACACCGCCAGTCGCGTGATCTAGCTTCCGCGCGCGTCGCAACCGCTTGGATGTGGTCGAGGGCCGCCAAGCGGCAGCTCCCGCTGTTGGCCTAAGAGCAGCGTGTTGAGAATGCTTCCGAAAGACCGGGCTGGATCGAATGCTGCTTGAGATGGCAAGATACGCATAGCCGGTTTACGGCACGCGCGCGCCCCGCAAGATACGGGCGGTGATATCCTCGGGGGATATCAGCTTGGACATGAAGCGGCCCAAGAGGACCGCCAAAAGGTGGCGGCACCGATCCGCGGGGGAATCGGTTTGGCACAGATAGTGCAAGCAGCACGACTGCGTGCTGGAGCGTTGTAGCGTCGGACCCGATGGTAAAGAGAAAAACACATGGAACTCGGTGATCTGATAACGCCCGAGGCCGTCATTCCGGCTTTGAAGGCCAAGAACAAGAAGCAGGTGCTGCAGGAGCTGTCCGAGAAGGCCGCGAGTTTGACCGGGCTCAGTGCGCGCGACATCTACGAAACGCTGCTGCAACGTGAACGCCTGGGATCAACGGCTGTCGGCCGGGGCATTGCCATTCCGCACGGGCGTCTGCCGGCACTGAAGGCCATCTTCAGCGTGTTCGCGCGTCTGGAGCAGCCGATCGAGTTCGATGCGGTCGACGAGGAACCGGTCGACCTCATCTTTCTGCTGCTTGCGCCGGAGCACGCAGGCGCCGACCACCTCAAGGCGCTGGCCAGGATCTCGCGCCTGCTGCGTGAGCCGCAAACTATCGAGAGGCTCAAAGCATCGCACGATCGTGCCGCGCTCTTTTCGGTCCTGACGCAACCCGCTGCCGTACACGCGGCCTGACGAACGCGACCGACCTTCAGCCAAGCACTGCGAGCGCGCCAAGCCCCATGCCGCCAACTAGAATGCGCCACCAAGCGAACGGCGCGAAGCCGTGCCGGCTGACGAAATCCAGCAGATAGCGCACGACCAGCACGCCGGCGATGAATGCCACGACGAAACCGAGCGCTATGCTCTGGACGTCCTGCAGGCTGAGTTCCGCATAGTTCTTGTAAAGGTCCCAACTGAAGGCACCAGCCATGGTCGGCATGGCGAGGAAAAACGAGAACTCTGTTGCCGCACGCTTGTCAGCACCCAGCAGCAACGCACCGACGATGCTCGAGCCGGAGCGCGACACGCCGGGAATCATGGCCAGGCACTGAAAGAGCCCGATGGCAAACGCCGTCGTGATCGGCAGATCCATGACATCGTGATAGCGCGGCTGCAGCCGCATCTTGTCGACGGCGAGCAGGATGATGCCGCCGATGATCAACGTCGTGCACACGAGCAACGGCGATTCGAACAGGATGGTCTTGATGAACTTGTGCGCGACGGCGCCGATGACAGCCGCCGGCAGGAAGGCAACGAGCACGGCCAGCACGAAGCGGCGGGTAGGCGCATCATGCGGCAGGTTGAACAGCAATTGCAGCAGCTTGGCCATATAGACGGAGAGAATGGCCAGAATGGCACCAAGCTGAATGAGGACCTCGAACGCCTTGCCCGGCGACTTGAAGCCGAGGAAATGACCGACCAGCAGCAGGTGCCCGGTGGATGACACCGGGATGAATTCGGTCAGGCCCTCGATCAGGCCGAGCAGGATCACTTGCCAGGTTTGCATCGGCGTTCCCTCGCGTGCCCGTTGGCGTCCGGATGGCGGATAGCTCGGCTCCAGTAGGCGTGCGTGGCCCCGTCCTCAAGCGCACGACCGCCCAGCACCGGGATTTCCCGCTGGTTGTGGCTGGCCTGCACCGCTATTGTACGCACGTCGGGTTCACAATCATCCATGACCGAAAGTCTCAAAGAGCTGGTGCTGGCCGAGGCGCGTGCTGCGGGGTTTGACGCGGCCCGCGTGACGACGCCTGCGGCTGTCGGCAGCGCGGTGGCCGAGCGCCTCTCGCATTTTCTGCAGGAGGGCCGGCATGGCGACATGGCCTGGCTGGCGACGACGGCCGAGCGCCGCCGGCATCCGCTGGGCATGTGGCCGCAGGCGCGCTCCATCGTCATGCTCGGGCTGAACTATGCGCCGAAGGAGGACCCTTTGGTGGCGCTGACGGAGCCGAGCCGCGGAGCCATCTCCTGCTATGCCCAATGCAAGGACTACCACGACGTCGTCAAATCCGGGCTCAAGCGGGTGGCCGGGGCGCTGGCGCGCGAAAGCGGTGCCGAGGTGAAGGTGTTTGTCGACACCGCGCCGCTCATGGAAAAGCCGCTCGGCGAGGCCGCAGGCCTCGGCTGGCAGGGCAAGCATACCAATCTGGTCTCACGCGAGTTCGGCTCGTGGCTGTTTCTGGGCGCAATCCTGACCTCCGCCGAGCTGGAGCCCGATGCGCCGGAGGCCGACCACTGCGGCACGTGCCAGCGATGCATCGACATCTGCCCGACGAACGCGTTTCCGGCACCGTATCAGCTCGACGCGCGCCGCTGCATTGCCTACCTCACCATCGAGCACAAGGGCCATATTCCTGCAGAATTCCGCGAGGCGATCGGCAATCGCGTGTTCGGGTGCGACGACTGCCTGGCCGTGTGCCCCTGGAACAAGTTTGCCGCCGCGGCACGCGAGACCAGACTGCAGGCGCTGGAGGGGGCGAGCGCCCCGCCGCTTGAAGATCTGCTTGCACTGGACGACCCGGCGTTTCGCCAGCGGTTTGCGGGCACGCCGGTGAAACGCACAGGCCGCGACCGCGTGATGCGCAATGCCCTGATTGCCGCCGGCAACTCCCGCAACCGCGGGCTCATCCCGGCGGTGGAGCGCCTGCTCGGCGATGCCTCGCCCCTGGTGCGGGCGATGGCGGTGTGGGCATTGCAGCGCCTCGTCCAGGCCGATGCATGGGAGGGCGCCAGGGCGCGGCATGTTTCACATGAAACAGACGCTGCCGTTCTGGCCGAATGGGGTGCGGAGGCCCGCTGATGCGGCTCTTCTGCTTCGGCTATGGCTATTCGGCGGAAAGCCTGGCGCGGCGGCTCAGTGCGCGCGACATCGCCGTCGCCGGCACCCGCACGGGCCTGGGCGAGATGCCCACGCCGGGCGTCGAGCTGGTCGCCTACAAGGGCGACACGCCGTCCCCGCGCGTCCGCGAGCTGCTGGCGGACACCACTCACGTGCTGGTGAGCATTCCGCCCGATCTCGAGGGCGATGTCGTGCTGCGCCACTACCGCGACGATCTCGCGGCCCTCACCGACCTCGCCTGGATCGGCTACCTGTCGACCGTGGGCGTGTACGGCGATCACAAGGGCGCCTGGGTCGACGAGGCAAGCCCAACGCGGCCAACCTCCGAGCGCAGCCTGCGGCGCCTGCAGGCCGAGCGGGCCTGGCTCGACTTCTGCCGCGACACCGGGCGGCGGGTTGAGATTTTCAGGCTGTCGGGCATCTATGGGCCGGGCCGCAGCGTCATCGACAATCTCAAGGCTGGCACCGCGCGCCGCATCGTCAAGCCGGGCCAGGTGTTCAATCGCATCCATGTCGACGACATCGCGCGGGTACTGGCGGCGGCCATCGACAGCAATGCGGGGCATCGCATCTACAACGTCTCCGATGACGAGCCGGCGCCGCCCGAAGATGTGGTGGCCTATGCCGCCGAGCTCCTCGGCGTGCCGGTTCCGCCGGCGCTGCCCATCGAGACGGCGGGGCTCGGCGGCATGGCCGCCAGCTTCTGGGCGGAGAGCAAGCGTGTAAGGAACGTGCGCATCCGGCAGGATCTGGGCGTGGAGCTGCTCTACCCGACATACCGCGAAGGCCTGCGCGCGCTGGCAGCCAACTGAGCTTTTTCATCACGCGTTCAGCCAAGCTCCCGCTTTTCGCCGCAAATCTCGAACACATTGGCGCCGCCAACGGTTCGGGATGCGCCCATTGTCTGTACCCGGACCGAGAACGACATTGCGCGTGGAGCGCGAGCGGATCCCGCCCTGGAGGAAACCATGTTCGCTGGTGCCGTCGTGCGCCGCGCGGTCGTGCCGATCGCCGCGGCGTTGCTGTTCGTCATCCCGGCGCAGGCACAATCCCAAGCGGATCACATGGTGGAGAAGTTTGCGCACGAGGCCGACCGCGCGCAGGCCAGAAAGGCGGAAGCCGCACGCAAGGCCGCGGCTGAGGCCAAGGCGAGGAAGGATGCCGAGCGCAAGGCGGCACAGGCCAGCAAGGCTCTCGAGGTCCGCAGGAACGCCGAGGCGCAGCGGACCGCGGCGGAGGCGCGCCGCCGGGCGGAGGAGACGCGGGCTGCCGAGGAGGAGGAGATGCTGGCGCGCGCCCGCCGCGAGGCCGAGGACGGGAAGGCGACCGAGGACATTCGCCGCCTGATCGAGCAGGCCGAGGCCGCCAGGAAGCGGGCCGAGGAGATGCTGGCGCAGGAGGCCGAGCAGGCGCGCATGAAGGCCGTCCAACCCTCGCGCCCCGGTGTCGACGAGGGCCTGCGCCGGGATGCGGAGGACCCGACGCGCAAGGTCACGGCCGAGGCTGCAGAGATGACCGAACAGGCACGGCCGGCCGCGCCTCGTGCCGCCGAGAGCCGTGAGCGGCTCGCCAAGCTCGGGCGGGTGCGGCAGGTGCGCGAGGCGAGGCGTGCCGCGCAGGGCCGGCAGATGGCGCAGGCGCAGGAAGCGGCGCAGCTAGCACTCCAGCACGCGGCGGAAAACCGCCGGCTGGTCAAGCATCTGGCACGGGTGCGTGAGCTGCGCGGCGCAAGGCTTGCAGCCCGGCAGGCCCAGCGCCTGGAGCAAGAGGCCGCTGCGCGAGCCACTGAAGTGACACGGCTCGCAGTAGCAACGCGTCACGAGGAGGCCGAGAGAGGCAATGCGGCCGCAGCCAACGAGCTGGACCGCCGACTGGCCGAAGCACGGCCGCCGGCCGAACCCTCCGCTCCGGCGCCCGTCACCGGGCATGCCGGGCTCGGCGGTGCTCCGAGCGTCACGGTTCTCATGATCATGACACCGGGCACCTATGGCATTCGCCGCGGCGCCACCATCGCCGATCCCATCCTGTGCACTCTCGACGGTTGCTACGTCAGCGCCGGGTCCGACAGCGCAGCGATCTTCTTTCCGCGGCGCAAGGCGCTGGGGGTCGGCAACACGTTGGGCGGGCGCGCCGGCGCCTGCCGGCAGTCGCTGCGCTGCATCTTTCGCGATGTGGCACTCGAGCTTCCCGGCGCGCTGCAGCCGGTCGATCTGCACATCTTCAAACACGACCGCAAACGGCCGCAGATCATCACCGCCGATTCGGATTGCCGTCTGGTCGCCGGACGCCTCGCGTGCAATCGGGGCATCCATGCGGAGGACTATGTCCTGTGGATCATCCCCGAGCGATTGGCCGCGACGGCCGGCCCCGAGGTGCTCGAGCGCGCTCTGAGGGACGGTCTCGCCACCTCGCGCTCGGCGGAGGTCGCCCCGCGGCTCGTGCGCTGACACGATTGCCCCGTTTGAGACTGGGCCGCTTGCTCGGCCTCGCTATGGGCGGGCCCCCAGAAAGGCCGTCGCGCCGGTGCCGATGAGGCGCGGCAGGTGCGTGTAGATGTACCGGCACCCCTTGCCCATCACGTCCGCCAAGGTTTCAGCCGTTGCCGGCATGCCCGACGAGCGGCCGGCCGCAGCGATCCTGGCGAGCGTGCCATCGATCGCCGCGGCAACTGCCGGCGCCTTGGGATCGCCCGGAAAGCCCATGGACTGGGAAAGATCGGAGGGGCCGATGAAGACCACGTCGATGCCGTCGACCGCCAGGATGGCGTCAATATTCCGCACGGCTTGTGCGTCCTCGATCTGGACGCACACCAGAGATTGGGCGTTGGCCCGCGCCGCAAAGTCCGGCATGCGGCCGCCCAGACCCCAACTGTCGGGCCGCGTGCCCGCGGCAAGCCCGCGGGCGGCACCAGGGCCGAACTTGACGGCGGCAACGGCCCGTCGTGCATCCTCGGCAGAGTTGACGTGCGGCACTTGCACGCCCATGACGCCGCGGTCCATCACGCTCTGGGTATCGCTGGCGCTGTTGCTCCTCGGGCGGGCGATCGGCGTGATGCCGACGGCATCGCAGGCCATGGCCATCACCTCGACATCGCCCAAGCCGATCGAGCCGTGCTCACAATCGATGAGCACCCAGTCGAAGCCGGCATAGCCCAGCATCTCGACCACCTGCGGAGAGGGAAACATCATCGAGCAGCCCAGCGCCGCCTCGCCGCGGGCGATCTTCTCCTTCAGGCGGTTGGGCCTCATTGCGCGGGACTCCGCTTGGCAACGCCCTGAGCGCGGTTCCTCAGCGTCGAACGCTCACGATGCAAGGTGTAGAGGCCGGCCGCAACCACCAAGCCGATGCCAAGAAAGGCCGTGCTGTCCAGCACATCGCCCCACCACCAATAGCCGAGCCACACCGTGAGCGGAACGGGCGCATACCGGAACGGCGCGACGACAGCAATTTCGCCGGTGCGGAGCGCCACGACCATGAAAATGTTGGCAACGAACAGGCACACGCCACACACGGTCAACCAGCCGAGCGCCCACCAGGATGGAACGGTCCATGGCGCATCGAAGGGCGCGACGACGAAGCCCGACAGCGTGATGGCCGCAGCGGTGGCTGCCGCCACGAAGATCGAAGGCATGTCCCGATCGAGCCCGCGTGTCGCCAGGTCGCGCATGGTCGTGAACAGCAAAGCCGTCAGCGCCAGATAGGCGGCGGCACCGAATGCCTGGGTACCCGGCTTCACGATCAGAACCACGCCCAAGAAGCCCGCAAGCGTCGCCAGCCAGCGGCGCCAGCCCACCTTTTCCCCGAAGACGATGGCGGCTCCAGCCGTTACCGCGAGCGGCGTGACCTGCATTGCCGTGGTCACGGTCGGCAGCGGCATGTAGCGGAGCGAAAGAACGATGCACGTGGTGGCCGCCGCCGCGCTCACGATGCGCAGGAGCATGATCGGCGTCATGAGGCTGCTCAAAGGCCGCACCGCGCCGATGGCGATCGAGACAGTGGCCAGCATGACTGTGGCGATGGCACCCCGTATGACGATGATCTCCCCGGACGGCAGCTCCGCGGAGACCAGCTTGACGATGGCGTCGTTGAAGGCGAACGCCGTCGAGCCGATCAATACCGCCAGGATGCCGCGCAGATTGTCGGTCACGTGCGCGCCGCCCTTGCCAGCCGGTGTTCCCGCAAAAACGTGTAGAGACCGGCGGCCGTCACAATCGCAATGCCGATCCAGGTGGCGAGGTCGGGCACCTCGCGCCACACCAGCACGCCCGCGACGATGGCCCACAGGATGACCGAATAGCGAAACGGAGCCACCACTGCGACATCGCCGGTGCGCATGGCCAGAATGATCCAGTATTGCGCACCGAGCAGGGCAACGCCGGCGCCGACCAGGGCGAGAGCCGTTGCCGGCGACGGCCAATGCCAGGTCTCGAACGGCATGAGCCCGATGCCGGACACTGAAACAGCCGCCGTGGCCGAGAAGGCAATCACCGCCGTCGGCACCTCTGCGCCAAGCGTGCGGGTGATGAGATCCCGGGCGGTGATGAACAGGATCGACAACAATGCCAGCGCCGCGTAGGGATTGAAGGCGGCAGCGCCCGGCCGAATGATGATCAATACGCCGATCAACCCGACCAGCGTGGCGAGCCAGCGCCGCCAGCCGACGTGTGCCGCGAGAAATATTGCCGCCCCTGCGGTCAGCGCCAGCGGCGTGAATTGCAGAATGGCGGTGCAGTCCGCGATCGGCATGTGAAACAGCGCCGTAAGGTAGAGGAGCGCCGCGCCCACCTCGGCAACGCAACGGGCCAGAACGGCCGGTCGGCCAAAGGTGCGCAGGGTGCCTGGCGCTGCGGTCAGGATCAGGAACACACCAAGGGCGGGCATCACGATCAGCCCGCGCAGAAATATGATCTCTCCCGTCGGCAGCTCGGCGGCCGCAAGCTTCATCATCGCATCGTTGACGACGTAGGCTGCCATGGCGGCAAGCATCGCCGCGATGCCGCGCAGATTGTCGGACGGCGCCTGCGCAGGAACGGCGATGCTCACATCAGCCGCCGGTCACGCTCATGTGGCGGGAGACGGCCGGCTGCTTGGTGCGGCGGTCGATGACGAAATCGTGGCCCTTGGGCTTGCGGGATATGGCCTCGTCGATGGCCGACATCAGGAGGACATCGTCGGGGCTGGCGCGGAGCGGCAGGCGCAGATCGGCGGCATCGTCCTGGCCGAGGCACATGTAGAGCGTGCCCGTGCAGGTCAGCCGGACGCGGTTGCAGCTTTCGCAGAAGTTGTGCGTCATGGGCGTGATGAAGCCGAGCCGGCCGCCGGTTTCCTTGATCCGCACATAGCGCGCCGGGCCACCGGTGCGGAACGGGATATCCTCGAGCGTCCAGCGGTCCATGAGGCGGGCGCGCACAATCGACAGCGGCAGGTATTGGTCCGTACGGTCGCCCTCGATGTCGCCCATGGGCATGGTCTCGATCAGCGTCAGGTCGAAGCCGCGGCCGTGCGCGAAGGCGATGAGATCGTCGAACTCGTCCTCGTTGAGGCCCTTCAAGGCCACCGCATTCAGCTTGACGGCGAGACCCGCTTTCTCGGCGGCGTCGATGCCCGCCATCACCTGGCCGAAATCGCCCCAGCGCGTGATCGCCTTGAAGCGGTCCGGCTTGAGCGTGTCGAGCGAGATGTTGATGCGCCGGACCCCGGCATGCTTGAGCTCAGCCGCAAATCTGGGAAGCTGGCTGCCGTTGGTGGTCAACGTCAGCTCGTCGAGGCCGCCGCCGAGGTGGCGTGAGAGCGCCTGGAACAGCCAAAGGATGTTCTTGCGCACCAGCGGCTCGCCACCGGTGATCCTGAGCTTGCGTACGCCCTTGGCGATGAATGCCGTGCACAGGCGGTCCAGCTCCTCCAGCGTGAGCAGATCCCGCTTGGGAAGGAAGGTCATGTGCTCCGACATGCAGTAGGTGCAGCGAAAGTCGCAGCGATCCGTGACCGACACCCGCAAATAGGAGACATGCCGGCCGAACGGATCGATCAGGGCCGGTCGCAGCGCGATGGGTCTGGCGTATTCGGTCATTCAGCTCTCGGGGGCGGGCTGGCTTGGTTCTTGTCGTCGCTAGGCAAGGACTTGCCGACGCATTCGGCAATTTCGGTGTTGCCCTGCCCAATGCGTCGGCATTTATAATGCCACGAACACGGGCCAAGCTCTAGCGCCGCGCGCCGGTAGAGGGGCGGCGGGTTTGCATAGCACAATGCCGCGGACAGGATGCCTGTGGTCTTAAGATGCCTGGTGTCTTGAGCCCGGCCGGCGTGTTCGGAGGAATGACCCATGGAGTTTGGAGGGGCGCTCTTGTCGCATGGTCCCCGGATGGTGGGCGGAGCGGTCGTCCTGCTGGCGCTTTTCTTCCTCCTGCGCGGGCGCATCCGCATCGAGAAGGGATGGGCCGGGTTTGCGGTCGTGCGCTTTTCCGCCATCGAGCGTTTTGCCCACTGGCTGCTGGCCACATCTTTCATCGCCCTGGCGCTCACCGGCCTTACCGTGCGCTACGGCCGCGGACTGCTGCTGCCCCTGCTTGGCCACTCTAGCTTTACCGAGGTTTTGCGCGTGAGCAAGGCGCTGCACGGCAAGGTTGCGTTTGCATTCATGCTCGGCCTGGTCCTGGCCTTCGTGCTGTGGGTGCGCCACAGCCTCCCGCATTGGCGCGATCCAATTTGGCTGCTCAAGGGCGGGGGCATGGTCGTGCGCGGGGTGAACCCTGCGGCGTGGAAGCTGAATCTCGGCCAGAAGCTGCTGTTCTGGTTGACGATCCTAGTCGGTGTCCTGCTCTCGATCACGGGTCTTGCACTCCTTCTGCCCTGGACGGACCTGTTGGCAAAAACGCTCGCCGGTCTCAGCACCTTGGGCCTGCCGGTGCCCACAGCAGACAAAGACATGCAGCTTGCAGCCGTCTGGCATGGCGCTCTAGCGTGGGTGCTGATCGGCGTGACCCTCGCCCATGCCATCATTCGCACCGTCGGCGTTCAGGGCGCGTTTGCGGCCATGGGATCGGGCCGTGTCGATGCGAATTGGGCCCGGCAGCACCACAGCCTGTGGGCCGAGCGGGAACTGAAACGCATGGGCACCGAGGCGGCCGCGCCGGACGGCGGCAAGGTACCCACGGCGGCGCCTGCCGAATGATCGGCAGGGGCGACGACGGCATGGATATGAGGAGAAATGAGATGGACGAAGACAAGTTCAACATATCGCTGCGCAAGTTCCTGAAGCACGTGGGCGTGACCTCCCAGCGCGAGATCGAGCGAATCGTCCGGGAAGGAAATCCCGGCCGAGGCCCGCTCAAGGTCAAAATGGTGCTGACGGCGGCGGGCACCCCTCTCAACCATGTGGTGGAGCAGGAGATCGACCTCGGCTGACCGCGCGTGCGGCCGCGGCTCGCCGCGGCGCGCAAGCAGCAGGCCGGTCCGGCTATTGGCCAGGCGTCGTGGCCGCGACCGGCCGTACCCCTTTCAAGCCTGCCGTCTCGGCGATGAAATTTGCGATTGCGGCGACGTCATCAAGGGCAAAGGCCGGCAGCCGACCGCCGTCAACGGCATAGTCGGCTGCAATGGCGCAGACCGATGGATCGTTGTCGGCGAGCGGCACATGCGACAGGGCGGCGCTGCGACGCACCTCGATCTTGGGGATCGGCGCGGCCTTGTAGCCTTCCACAATGATGAGATCGCAAGGATCGAGCCAGGAAACGACCTCCTCCAGCGGGGGCTCCGGCGCACTCCCCAGCTCATTGATGAGCGCCCAGCGTTTGGCCGACACGATGGCCACCTGTCCGGCACCGGCGCGGCGATGGCGCGCGCTGTCGGTCTCCTGCTCGTCGATCTGGAAGTCGTGATGCGCGTGCTTGACGGTCGCGACCCTGAGCCCGCGCTGCGTGAACTCGGCAATCAGGCGCGTCACCAGCGTCGTCTTGCCGGACTTCTTCCATCCCGCAATGCCAATGACGGGGGTCTTGAGACGGCCAGCCGGTTTCATGTCGCTGCCCTTGCCAGCATGGCGCGCAATGTGTCGAGGTCTTGGGGAGTATTGGCGTTGAAGAACGGATCGATCTCGGTGCCGCCGAGCCGCGCCATCGGAAAATCGACGGGGACGGTACCATGCCGGTCCGTCCAGTGCAGCACCTTGCGCACCCCCTGTGCGAGCGCAGCCTCCAGGTCGTCGGCAAGCGCGACCGGCCACAGGCCGATGACGGGATGCAGCCCGCCGGCGGAGCGGGCCAGCGCAATGGCATTGGTGCGGGCTTCCACTGCGGCGATCATCCGGGACACCAGGTCTAGAGGCAGCATCGGGGCGTCGCCCGCGGCCGTGGCGATCCAGTGCGCCGCAGGTGCATGGGCCGCCGCCCAGCGCATGCCGGCCAGGACGCCGGCGAGCGGACCCACAAAGCCCGTGACGGTATCGGGCGCCACGGGAAGGCCGAGCCAGGCGAAGCGCTGCGGATCGCCATTGGCGTTGATGATGACGCGGTCGACCTGCGGTTTCAGCCGATCGATGACATGACCCAGCATCGGCTTGCCGGCGAGGTCCAGCAGGCCCTTGTCGCCTCCGCCCATGCGGCGCGACTGGCCGCCGGCCAGGACGACGCCCATGGTGGCGGAGGTGGCAGTGCCGTCGGTCATCGCCCTAGTCGATCGCCTCCGCATGGCTGCTCTTGCGGACATGCCTGCGGTCCTCGTCCTCGGCCTGCCTGGGGTCGGCGTCGAACACAAGCCGCTCCATGCCCGAAAGCGCCACGAAGCGTTTTCCCCGGGCGCGGCCGATCAGGGTCAGGCCAGACTTGCGCGCCAGCTCCACGCCCCAGGCCGTGAAGCCCGAGCGCGAGACCAGGATCGGGATGCGCATCTTCACGGTCTTGATGACCATTTCCGATGTCAGCCGACCGGTGGTGTAGAAGATCTTGTCGTGTGGGCTGACGCCGTTCAGGAACATGTAGCCGGCAATCTTGTCGACCGCATTGTGACGTCCGACGTCCTCCATGTAGAGCAGCGGCCTGTCCTCCTTGGCGAGCACACAGCCGTGAATGGCGCCGGCCTTCAGGTACAGGCTGGGCGCGGTGTTGATCTTCTTCGTGAGCTGGTAGAGCCACGACGTCTTCACCCGGGCATGCGGGTCCAGGACGATGCTGTCGAACTCCTCCATGAGGTCGCCGAACACCGTGCCCTGGGCGCAGCCCGAGGTCTGGGTCTTCTTCCTCAGCTTGTCCTCGAAGCTGGTCTGGCGCCGGGTACGGACCACGACGGTGGCAATGTCCTCCTCGTAGTCCACGGCCGTGATCTCGTCGTCGGCCTTCAGCATGTTCTGGTTGAGGAGATAGCCCACCGCCAGCAGGTCCGGCCGGTCGCCAATGGTCATCATGGTGACGATTTCGCGGGCGTTCAGAAACAGGGTCAGAGGGCGCTCGGTGACAACCGCTGTCGCTACGGCCTTCCCGTCCTGGTCGATGCCGGCAACGGCGACCGACAGCCGGGGGTCGTCCGGATCGGGGCGGACTTCGAACTCCTTCATGCGATCAGCTCCACCGCCTGTCGAAACAAGGCCATTAAGCGCATGTAGACCCTGGCGCGAGAGGCCGCAAGACATCGGGACGGCCACGGCGGATAGTATGGCAGGATGCTTACCTTGCCTAAGGGACCGGTGGGTAGAGGCCGCTCCTGGGTACCGACGGCATGCGACAACCATCAAAAGACTTGGGTCCGGGCCGCGACTGCGACCAACGGCTGCCTCGGCGCGGGAGGGCAAAGGGTGCTAATCCTCCCCTGCCAAGGCTCGTCGGAGACGGCGCCGCAGTGGCGGCCGTCGTGCCCTTTACCCCCCGTCTCACAGCCCTGAATACTGTTGCCAACACGTGAGGAGAAACGCCAACATGGCACGCATTTCCCGGCGCAGGTTCCTGAAGGCCGCCGGCGCAACCGGCGCTGGAACCGCGGCAGCAACCATTGCTGCCCCAGCCCTTGCACAATCTTCGCCCGAGATCAGGTGGCGCCTGACCGCGAGCTGGCCCAAGTCGCTCGATGCGCTCTATGGCGCGGCCGAGTACTACTCCAAGATCGTTGCCGAAGCGACCGACAACAAGTTCATCATCCAACCGTTCGCGGCCGGCGAGATCGTGCCGGGGCTGCAGGCGACCGATGCGGTCTCCAGCGGCACGGTCGAGATGGCGCATACGGCGCCGTACTACATGTGGGGCAAGGACCCCACGTTTGCTTTGCTCTGTGCGGTGCCGTTCGGGCTCAACACACGCATGCAGAATGCCTGGTGGCGGGAGGCCGGCGGCGAGGCGCTCGCCAATGCCTTCTATGCCAAGCACAACATCCACGGTCTTCTGGCCGGCAACACCACCGCGCAGATGGGCGGCTGGTTCCGCAAGGAAATCAACACCCCCGACGACCTCAAGGGGCTGAAGATGCGCATCGCCGGTTTTGCCGGCGCCGTGATGGCCAAGGTTGGAGTGGTTCCCCAGCAGCTCGCCGGCGGCGACATCTACCCCGCGCTGGAGAAGGGGACGATCGATGCGACCGAGTGGGTCGGGCCCTACGATGACGAGAAGCTCGGCTTCTACAAGGTGGCCAAGTACTACTACTATCCGGGCTGGTGGGAGGGCGGCACCATGGTCCACCTCCACGTCAACAAGGCCAAGTGGGAATCGCTGCCGAAGACCTATCAGCAGATCCTGCGGTGTGCGGCGACCGAGGCGCACAACTACACCATCGCCCGCTACGACGCCGGAAATCCGCCGGCCATCAAGAGGCTTGTCGCTGCCGGCACGCAGCTCAGGCCGTTCTCGGAGGCGACCTTGGACGTCTGCCACAAGGCGGCCAACGAGGTGTATGCCGAGATCAGCGGCAAGAACGAGGACTTCAAGAAGATCTGGGACTCCATCAAGGCGTTCCGCCTCGACCAGTATCTGTGGCTGCAGGTGGCGGACGGCACCTACGACAACTACATGATGACCCAGCACCGCAAGCAGGCGCTCTGAGCGGCAATCTTCGCGAGCTGACAGCAAAGCCCCGGACGGCGACGCCGTCCGGGGCTTTTTTCATGCCTAGCCGCGCGCCTCGGGTCCGGTCGAGCCCGGTCTAGCCGGGTCTCGTCTAGTCGGGTCTGGGCCGTACATCGCTCGCTGGCGGGCCTGTGCCGGCCAGTGGGACGACAGCGGCCCGCGGCTCGTTGCCGGGCGCAGGGTGGTGCGGCTGGGTGCCCGATGCGGGCTCCGGAGTGGGCGCCGCCGACGGGGGCGGTGCGGGGATCACGGGCGGCGCCTGCAGGCTCGGGTTGCCCGAGGGCGGGGTGAAATCCGGTGCACCGATGCCGGGCGGCAGGCCGAAGTTGGGCGTACCCGGGAGACCGAGGGAGGGGATGCGGATCTCGATCTTGTCGGGATCGACCTTCGGACCACTGTCGATCCAGTAGGTTACCGATTGGGGCCAGTAGATGACGATGGCGACCAGCATGAGCTGCAGGACCACCCAAGGGATGGCGCCCCAATAGATGTCGCTGCTCGGCACAATATCGCGTGGAGCGATGCCGCGCAGATAAAACAGCGCGAAGCCGAACGGCGGGTGCATGAAGCTCGTCTGCATATTCGCGCCGAGCAGCACGCCGAACCAGATCAGATCGATGCCGAGCTTCTCGGCGGCAGGGGCCAGCAGCGGGATGACGATGAAGGCGATCTCGAAGAAATCGAGGAAGAACGCCAGAATGAACACGAAGATGTTGACGAAGATCAGGAAGCCCGCCTGCCCGCCGGGCAGATTGGTCAGCAGGCCCTCGATCCATTCCTTGCCGCCGACGCCCTGGAAGACGAGGCTGAACGTACGGGCGCCAAGCAGGATGAAGACCACAAAGGCCGTGATGCGCATGGTGGTTTCCATGCCCTGCCAGAGCAGCGGCCAGCTCAGGCGTCGATTCAAGGCGGCAAGCACCAATGCGCCGACCACGCCCATCGCGCCGGCCTCGGTCGGCGTCGCCAGCCCCATGAAGATGGTGCCGAGCACAAGAAAGATCAGGATCAGCGAGGGCACCATACCCCTCGTGCATTTCCACAGCAGCGGCCAGCCCCGCAGGGTGCGGGCTTCAGGCGGCAGGGCCGGAACCTCGTGCGGGCGGAAGATGCTGAGAAGGAAGACCCAGCCGCAGAACAGCGCGATCTGGATGAGGCTTGGTCCGATGGCGCCCAGATACATGTCGCCCACGGATTTGCCGAGCTGGTCGGCAAGAACGACCAGCACCAGCGATGGGGGAACGAGCTGGGTGATGGTGCCGGATGCGGCGATGACGCCGGTCGTGTGGCGCACCGAGTAGCCGTACTTCAACATGATCGGCAGCGAGATGAGACCCATGGCGATCACCGATGCGGCCACCGTGCCGGTGATGGCGCCGAGCACCGCCCCGACGAGGATCACCGCGTAGGAGAGCCCGCCACGCAGGCCGCCGAACAGCTGGCCGAAGCCTTCGAGCAAGTCCTCCGCCAGGCCGCATCGCTCAAGAATGGCGCCCATCAGGGTGAAGAACGGGATCGCCAGCAGCAGATCGTTGGAGATCACCGAAAACATCTGAAAGGTAAGGTTGCCGAGAAAGATCGGACTGATGAGCCCCAGCTCGATGCCGATGAGCCCGAAGAACAGGCCGACGGCGCCGATCGAGAAGGCGGCCGGGTAGCCCATGATCATGCCGATGACGAGCCCCCCGAACATCAGCGGGGCCATGTTGTGGGAAATGAACTGGATCATTGCAGCGGCTTCTCGTAGGCGTGCTCGCGCACATAATCAGTCTTGAGGGCGGCAACGCACTTGATGATCTCGGAAACGCCCTGCAGGAAAACCAGCGCGAAACCCACCGGCAGAATGAGCTTGGCGGGCCAGCGCACGAGACCGCCGGCATTGGTGGAAATTTCCCCGCTGTGCCAGGAGTCGACGAACCATGGCCAGGTGAGATAGGCGAGCACCGCGCACATCGGCAGCAGGCAGACGATGCCGCCGATCAAGTCGATCCACGTCCGCGTGCGTTCCGACACCCAGCCGTAGACGAGGTCCACTCTGACATGCTCGTTGACCTTGAGCGTATAGGCCGCGCCGAACATGGCCATGACGCCGAACATGTACCACTGCGCCTCGAGGAAGGCGTTGGAGTTCCTGCCGTACCAATCGAGCAGGCTCTGCAGCATGCCGAGCTGCTCGTACCTGCGCGCCAGGATGATGATCTCGTTGATGAAGTATCGGAAGAAGGCGTTGAACGCGCTGAGCAAGGCAGCGAGCAAGACGAGCCACACCGCAATGCGACTGAGCCATCGACCGAATTCATCGACAGCTCGGCTGAACGCCAAAAGCGCCTGCAAGCATCCCTCCCCTTCTTCCTCGAGGCCGTTCAAGCCGGCTCTTCGACCCTTTCCGCAACCGGCTCGCGCGATGCCGACACAACGGGCATCGAAGACGGCACACCGATACGGCGGTCCCTTGATAGCGTGAACACATACTATAGGCGAACTGCCACGTTAAGCGGGGCCGCCTGGGCCATGGTGAATGCCCGCTCCGGTGCAAAGCTCCGCGACGCCACCCCGGGGAGCGCCAAAGGCCTAGCGGCCCGACCAAATTTGGGGCGAACAGCCTGTCCGCACGCGTGCATAGACCTTGTGCAACGACAGGCGCGAGCGACCCTGCTGAGCATCCGCCCTGGGCCTATACGCCGAAGGGGCCACCATGCTGTGCCGGGTGCAGCCCTGCTCAGCTCCTTGGACCTGGAGGCGGCTTCGCCTCCCCGGGAGGAACACTGTCAGGCGCAGGCGCAAGCCCTGGCGGCAGCGGCTGCGGCACATCCGAGTGCACCCGCGGCGATGCTGGAGGCGCGGCGGGTTGAGGTGGCGGGGTCAGATCGGGCGAGAGCTGGCCGAGACCGGGCGGCGGCCCGGGCGGCAGGGCTGGCGCAGCCGCTGGCGCACTCGATTGGGACGGTGCAACAAGATCGGGCGGCGGCGTAAGGCCGGGCGGGGCCGGCAGGTTCAGCCCACCAGGGGCGCCGGGGGGCAAGCCGAACGAGGGAATGCGAATTTCGATCTGGCTCGGATCCACCGTGGGCACGCTGCTCTTGTAGTGCATGACCATTTGCGGGAAGGCGATCACTAGGCCCACCATGATGCACTGGATCACCACAAACGGCACGGCGCCCCAGTAGATCTGTCCCGTGGTCACCGGCTCCATCGTCGCCCCGGTGACCCTGTCCTTGTAAGGCTCCTTGGCCGCAACCGAGCGAAGGTAGAACAGGGCAAAGCCAAAGGGCGGATGCATGAAGCTCGTCTGCATGTTCACGCCGAGCATGACGCCGAGCCAGATGAGGTCGATGCCAATCTTCTCCGCCGCCGGCCCGATGAGGGGAATGACGATGAAGGCGATCTCGAAGAAGTCGAGAAAGAACGCGAGCAGGAACACCAGAATATTGATGAAGACCAGGAAGCCGATCTGCCCGCCGGGCAGCGACGTCAGGAGGTGCTCCACCCACACGTGGCCATTCACGCCGTAGAACGTCAGCGAGAAGATGCGCGCGCCGACCAGGATGAACACGACAAAGGCAGAAAGCTTGGCCGTGGCTTCCACCGCCGACCTGAGCAGGGTCAGATTGAACCGGTTGGGGTTGCCGTCGAGCCAGCGCTTGAAGATGGCGAGCAGGATCGCCCCCGTCGCGCCCATGGCGCCGCCCTCGGTGGGGGTGGCAACACCAATGAATATGGTGCCGAGCACCAGGAAGATGAGGAACAGGGGCGGCACCATCACGAAGGTGACCTGCTGCGCCAGATGCGACAGGAAGCGTAGGCCGGTGATCTTGCCGACGATCCAGTTCAGCACCGCAACCGCAAAAGCAAACAGGATCGAAACCGCCATCGTCAGGACGACGAAATCGGCGCCGCGATAGGATTGCGTGCGAATGACGAAGTAGCCGACCAGCCCCGAGACGACGGTGAGGATGGCCAAGGAGGTGAGGCCCCGACTGCCGTTCGCCTCGCGGAAGCCGACGGCGTCCTCCGGCAGTCCCGGCGCGGCGTCGGGGGAGATCTTGGTGACGAGAAAGATATAGCTCGCATAGAGCGCCGACAGCACGAGCCCCGGGATGAAGGCGCCTTCGTACATGTCGCCGACCGACCGGCCGAGCTGGTCGGCCATCACGATCAACACCAGCGATGGCGGGATGATCTGGGCCAGCGTGCCGGATGCCGCGATCACGCCGCTGGCGACGCGCCTATCATAGCCGTAGCGCAGCATGATCGGCAGCGAGATCAGCCCCATGGAAATCACCGAGGCGGCGACGACGCCCGTGGTCGCGGCCAAAAGCGCGCCGACAAAGATCACCGCATAGGCCAAGCCGCCGCGGATCGTGCCGAACAACTGGCCGATGGTGTCCAGCAGGTCCTCGGCCATCCCCGACCGTTCGAGGATGAGGCCCATGAGCGTAAAGAACGGGATGGCCAGCAGCACGTCGTTGTTGACGATGGCGTAGAGCCGATGCGGCAGGGACCCCAGCAGCGGCCATGACAGCGTGATCGTGCCGTGGGACAGCGGGGCCACTTCCACCCCGATGATGAAATAGACGATGCCGACCGCCGCAAGCGAGAATGCGACCGGATAGCCGATCAGCAAAAAGACCACGAGGGACGCAAACATGATCGGAGCCATGTTTTGCGCTACGAAATCGGCCATCTCGAATGCTCCGGCGGCTGTGTCTCAAGGAATTTGCGGGTGGTTTGCGGATCGGCCGCGCTAGGCACGGCCACGCTGGTCGGCTTCCTCCTTGGCGGCCTGGATGACGCGCTCGGCCTCGGCCTCGGCGGCGGCGTGATGGCCTCCGCCGCTGACGGTGTCCTGAAGATCCCCCTTGATGATGGCGATGCGCTTGATGAGCTCCGAGAAGCCTTGCACCAGGAGCAGGGTGAAGCCCAGGGGTATCAGGAGCTTGGAGGGATACACCGGCAGGCCGCCGGCATTGGTGGACTGCTCGTCCTGCAGAAATGAAAGCCAGAAATACGGCCACCCGAGATAGGTGATCAGCGCGGCCACCGGGATGAGGAAGAAGATGTGTCCGAAGACGTCGATCCAATCCCGGACGCGCTTGGGAAAAAAAGTGTTCACGATGTCGATGCGAATGTGCTCGTTCGACAGCAGGGTCCATGGCGCGCACAGCAGGAAGACGACACCGAACAGGACCCACTGCAGCTCGAGCCAGGAGTTGGAGGAGGTATTGAAAACTTTTCTGACGATGGCATTGACGGCGCTGACGAGCACGGCAATGAGAATGGCCCAGGCGACCACCATGCCCAGCCTGGTGTTGAAGCGATCAATGGCCCGGCTGAGCCCCAGAAGCGTCTTCAAGCACTCCTCCCGATCTTAGGTTTGCTGGGGTGACGCGGCAGCCTCCGACACCACTTGTCTCTTTTGCCTCAGCTTATCGCGTCTGGCGACCGTGACATACTGCAAAGCGTCTGCCACTATGTGCTAAAGTAGCAGCCAGGACAGCGGTTTGTCTGCCCAGACCCGCTGTTGCTGCAAGCGCCCGCACACACAAGCCCACAAAAAAGAACCATTGCCATGAGCCTCAGCAAAGAACAGGTCCTCGATCGACTGCGCCAAGTCAAAGGGCCGGATCTGAAAGGCAACATCGTAGATCTCGGTATGGTGTCGGAAATTCTGCTGAAAGACGGCCGCGTGTCCTTTTCGATCACGGTGCCGGCGGAGCGGGCTGCCGAGCTCGATCCCATGCGCCGCGCGGCCGAGAAGGTCGTCAAGGACATGGCGGGGGTGGACAGCGTCATCGCGGTGCTGACCGCGGAACGGCCGAGCGCCGCCAGGAGCGGTGGAAATGGGGCGGCGGCGCGTGCCGGCCAGGCTCCGGAAAGCTCCAGGGTGCAGCAGGCGCGCGCCAAGAGCGGCGGCGGACAGCCTCCTCAACCGGCCCCGGCGCAGGCCGCCACGGCGCCGGGCGGACGGCGCCAGATGCAGCAGATTGCCGGCATCAAGCACATGATCGCCGTGGCCTCGGGCAAAGGCGGCGTCGGCAAGTCCACCACGGCTGTTAACCTTGCGTTGGCCTTCCAGGCCATCGGCTTGAAGGCCGGCATTCTGGATGCCGATATCTACGGCCCGTCACAGCCGCGCCTGCTGGGCTTGAGCGGCCGGCCGCAGGTCGTGCGCGGCAATACGCTGCGGCCCATGGAGGCCTATGGCCTCAAGGCCATGTCGATGGGCTTTCTGGTGGACGAGGGCACGCCGATCATCTGGCGCGGCCCCATGGTGGTCTCCGCGCTCACCCAGATGCTGCGCGACGTCGACTGGGGCGAGCTCGACACGCTCGTCATCGACATGCCGCCCGGTACCGGCGACGTGCAGCTCACCATGGCCCAGCAGGTGCCGCTCTCCGGCGCCATCATCGTCTCGACGCCGCAGGACCTGGCGCTGATCGACGCCCGCAAGGGCCTCAACATGTTCCGCAAGGTGGACGTGCCGGTGCTCGGCATCGTCGAGAACATGAGCTTCTTCGTGTGCCCCAAGTGCGGAGAGCGCTCCGACATCTTCGGCCACGGCGGAGCCAGGCTGGAGGCCGAGAAGCTCGGCATCCCCTTCCTCGGCGGCGTGCCGCTCGACATGGAGATCCGCCTCACCTCCGATGACGGACGGCCGATCGTCGCCACCAGCCCGAACGGCGCACATGCGCAGATCTACCGGGATATCGCCACCAAGGCCTGGGCGGAGCTGAAGGGAAGCTCGGAGAGCCGCATCCAGCCGCCGACGCTCGCCATCAGTCCGGACAAGGGCGAGCTGCAGGTGGCTTTTCCGGGGCAAGCGGCCTTCACCCTGTCCGCCGAGATGCTGCGCGTGATGAGCCCGTCGGCCGAGGTGCAGGGCCATTCGCCCGACCAGCGGGTCACGGTCGGCCGCAAGCGCAACGTCAAGATCAAGGAGCTGCGTCCGGTGGGCAACTATGCGGTGCGCATCGTGTTCGACGACGGCCACGACACGGGACTCTACGCCTGGTCGTATCTGCAGACGCTGGACCGGGAGCGGGAGAAGCGCTGGGCGGAATACCTTTCGGCCCTGGCCGTGAAGGGCCTGAGCCGCGGCTGAAGGGCGAGCGCCGGGCGCTGCACGTCATCCGCCCTGGGCGTCACATCCACAGGCACGCTGCCGATTTGGCACTGCAGGAGCGGGATGCGCCGATCCACAGCTTAGATCTGGCTGGCCTTCGCACACGACGGCAGTCCCGCTTCCCGAGCGGCGCACGCATCCGCCCGCAAGCCCATGACGGGCGCATGACAATGGCCGTGGCGGCTGCGCCCTCCGAAAGTATTGAAGTTGGGGCCGCCATGCATTACTTGGGCGGCTCGGACGGATCGCTGCCCGAGCTTGCTGCCGCCGGACGACAACGGCACGTCAACGCCTCATCCTGACAAAGAGGAGTGGGATGGACAACGTTCTCATCATTGGCGCCGGCGCTGCGGGTTCAGTCGTCGCCAAGAAGTGCGCGATGAACCGCGATGTGTTCAAGAAGATCCACCTCGCCTCCCGACGGCTGGAAAGTTGCAGGCGCGTCCAGGCGGCGGCCAAGACCCCGATCGACATCTCCCAGGTCGACGCCGACAACGTCGCCGAGACGGTGGCGCTGATCCAGAAGGTCAAGCCTGACCTCGTCATCAACATGGCGCTGCCCTACCAGGACCTGCCCATCATGGACGCCTGCCTGGAAGCAGGCGTGCACTACATGGACACGGCCAACTACGAGCCGCGCGAGGAAGCCAAGTTCACCTACAAGTGGCAGTGGCCCTATCACGACACGTACAAGGCCAAGGGCCTGATGGCGGTCTTGGGCTGCGGCTTCGATCCGGGCGTCACCAACATCTTCTGCGCCTATGCGCAGGCGAAGCTGTACGACGAGATCCACACCATCGACATCATCGACTGCAACGCCGGCAGCCACGGCAAGGCGTTCGCCACCAACTTCAATCCCGAGATCAACCTGCGCGAGGTCACCCAGCGCGGCAAGTACTGGAAGGACGGCAAGTGGATCGAGATCGACCCGCTGTCGATCTCGGCCATGATCGACTATCCTGACGTCGGCCCGGTAAAGTCCTACCTCATCTATCACGAGGAGGAGGAGAGCCTGGTCGAGAACATCAAGGGCCTGAAGCAGATCCGCTTCTGGATGACGTTCTCCGACAACTACATCAAGCATCTGGAGGTGCTCTCCAACGTCGGCATGACGCGCATCGACCCCGTCATGTACAAGGGTACCCCGGTGATCCCGATGGAGTTCCTGAAGCACCTGCTGCCCGAGCCCTCGTCGCTGGCCGAGACCTACACCGGCAAGACCTCGATCGGCGTCATTTTCACCGGCGTGAAGAACGGCAAGAAGCAGCGCCACATCATCTGGAACGTGTGCGACCACGCAGAAACGTTCCGCGAGGTGGGCGCGCAGGCGGTGTCCTACACCACGGGTGTGCCGCCGGTGGTCGGCGCCATGATGATGTTCAAGGGCCACTGGAAGGGCCAAGGCGTGTTCAACGTCGAGCAGCTCCCGCCGGAGCCGTTCCTGAAGGAGCTGGGCCCGCAGGGCCTGCCCTGGCACGTGCGCGAGCTGAAGGCCGACGAGCAGGGCAGCCTGTTCGCGGTGAAGACTTAGCAACTGCGGTCCCTCTCGCCGCTTGCGGGGAGAGGGTTAGGGTGAGGGGCAGAAGCTGGCGCCGACGCTCGTGGCTGCCCCTCACCCCGACCCTTTCCCATGAAGACTGGGGAGAGGGAGAAGGTTGTGCCTCGATGAAACCCAACATCCCGCCCGACATCCGCACCCCGGCGTATGTGCTGGACGTGGCTGTTTTGAAGCGCAACCTCGCTACGGCCGCGCGCATCAAGCGCGAGTCGGGCGCCAAAATGCTGCTCGCCACCAAGGCGTGGGCCATGCCCGCGGCTTTCCCCCTCATGCGCGACGTGCTCGACGGCACCACCGCCAGCGGCGAGTACGAGGCACGGCTGGGACGCGAGGCGTTCGGCAAGGAGGTGCACGTCTATGCGCCGGCCTACACGCCGGCCGAGGTCGAGAACCTCACCGGACTTGCCGACCACATCTACTTCAACTCGCCGGAGCAGATCGCCCGCTTCCTGCCCATCGTCAAGCGCACGCCCGGCATTCATGTCGGCATCCGCGTCAATCCCGGTTACTCGAACGCCACGCTCGGCGGCGCGCTCTACGACCCGTGCGCACCCTACTCACGCTTCGGCACCGTCAAGGGCGAGCTCGACAAGCTGCCGTGGGAGGCGATCGACATCTTCCACGTGCACGCGCTGTGCGAGTCGCTGCACGACGGGTCGGTCGGCCTGATCCGGCATGTGGCGCGCGAGTTCGCGCCCTACTTGAAGCGCGTGAAGGCCGTGAACTTCGGCGGCGGGCATTTCATCAACAAGCCGGGCTACGACGTGGCGGCGCTGATCGGTGCCATCAAGACGTTCCGCGCCGAGTTCAACATCGAGGTGATCCTGGAGCCGGGCGCCGGGCTGGTGGTCGATGCCGGCTATCTGGTGGCCAGTGTGATCGGCATCCATCGCAACGAGAAGGACATCCTGATCCTCGACGCTTCGGCGAGCTGCCACATGCCGGACGTGCTCGAGGTGCCCTACCGGCCGCCGATCCTGGGCGCCGGCGCGCCCGGCGAGCACCCGCACAGCTACATCATCGGCGGCAAGACGTGCATGACCGGCGACATCATCGGCGAGTACTCGTTTCCTCAGCCGGTCGCCGTGGGGGACCGGCTGATCTTCGGCGACATGATGCAGTACAGCTTCGTGAAGAACACCACCTTCAACGGCACGCCGCTGCCCGACATCGCCATGCTGGAGGAGGACGGCCGCTACCGCGTGCTGCGCTCGTTCGGCTACGAGGCGTTCCGCGACCGGCTGGGGTGAGCGGTTGAGCGCCATGTCATGCGCCCGTTGACGAGGCAGCCAGCGAGGCCGGCGGTATCGCCGGCCTCTTGAGGTCCACCAAGCGGAAATACCGCCTTAGGCCGCAGCCTGAGCCTTCTCTCGGGCGGGCGCCCTCTTGGGCACCGCCTTCAAGACGCGCTCGGGCGGCGCGGTGTCGGCGCGCAGATGCTCCTTGACGACGACCTTGGCAGGCTTGAAGGCCTGCTTGACAACGTCGACCGCCACCTGCGGGTTGGCACCCCGACCCATGAAGGTATCGAGCGCCACATAGCCGACCTCCGGCCAGCTACGGATGCTGATGTGGCCCTCGGCCAGCACCGCAACGCCGGAAACACCGCCGTCCTGCGTGAACCGATGCAAATGGATGTGGAGCGCATTTGCGCCCGCCACGTCCACACACCGCCTCAGCGTCTCTTTGATGTGCTTGAGATCGTCAAGCCGCCTAGCGCCGTACAGATCCACGATGAGATGGGTGCCCGCACATCGAACCCCATCGCGTTCTATAAAAAAGTCCTTCCCCAAGTCGTGCGCTAGCTGCGCGGTTTGACCATGATCTTCCTTTTGGGCGGTGCTTGAACGGGTCAAGTCCATCCCCAATTGGAAGAGGGCGTCGGTATAAGCCATGGGACCCCTCCCCAACCAGTAGACAGCCAACCCGCTGCCCCGCGAATCCGAATTGACACGCGGGACAAACGGAGAGGGGTCATATGAGGCCAATGGTCGCCAGGTGCAAGGGAAAATAGGACCTTGCGGCGAAATATTCTCATGCCCGCTGCACCGGAAGAGAGTGCGAAGCGGCGCCAGCGGCGCGTCAGTTTTTCTTAAGGAGCTTGTCGAGCAGATCGCGCGGCCGCACGCGCTTCTCGCCGTCGCCCTGCAGCAGGCCCTTGATGGCATCTTGAACCTCCTGGGATTTGAGATTCTTGCCGATCTGCTTCACCGCCCCAATCAACTGCTCCTGCCCCTTGATACCGAAGCTGGGCTTGTCCCACGGGCCGACGATGCTGACTGGAACCTCCAGCGTGCCGACCTTGATGGTGGCATCCGCCTCCGGCTGGCCGCCGCCCACCTTCGTGCGCATGGTGTAGTCGATCCGGCGCGGGCCGAGCTCGAACGTGCCCTCCCCGCCGAGCTGCAGGTGCGGGCCGATGAGCCTCAGATCCCGGTTCCTGGCGACGCCGTTGGTGACGGTGAAGGTGCCGGCGAGCTCGCTGAAGGGCGTCTTCTCGTCGGGTGACGGCGTCAGGCTCGGCAGGCGCGCCCGCTGCAGGCTGCGCAGGATCTTGCCGACGTCGAGGCCGACGATGGCGCCGTCGGCGGCGGCCATCTCCACTCGGCCGTTGAGCGCTTCGACGATCTGGCGCTCGGAAAGCCCCTGGCCGGCCAGCGCCAGGGCCACATTGGCGCGGCCTTCGAGCCACGGCAGATCAAGCGCGTCGGCCAGCAGCGGTTGCAGGCTGATGCCCTCAAGCTTGAGGTTGGCGCCGGCGATCAGCACCTCACCCGTGCCGTCGAGCGTCAGGAGGCCCCGCCCGCGCCCGCCATAAAGCTCGATGTCCTCCAGCCTGATTTTGCCGATGCCGCCGTCCAGGGCCAGCACAAGCCGGCCGGGACCGGTTCTGACGTCCTTGTAGATCAGACGGCCGGCGGACAGGGCGAGCTCGGCATCCAGCAAGCCGAGCACGGAAAGGTTAATGGGATCCTCGCTCCACCCGCGGTGGCGACCCTGCTTGTCCGGCGCAGGGGCCGATGCCGGAGCGGGCGATGGGGCGGCAGCGTGACCGCTGCCGGGCTTGACCAGCAGCTTGCCCAGATCCAGCTCCGAGACCTGCAGGCTGCCGGATACGCGGCGCCGCTCAACCCGCGTGTCGAGCGCCAGCGTCCCCGCCAGCAGGGCCGCACCGACGCTGGCCTGGAGATCGGCGAGCGCCACCTGGCCTTGCGCCACCTTGAGCCCAGCCGAGAGGGAGACCGCATCCCCATCCCGGGTCCCCGGCAGAGAGCGGCCGAGCCAGTCGCCGAGGACGCGCGCGGATGCCACCTGGAGCCTGAGCGTGCCATCGAGCGAGACGTCGGGCGCGAGGCCGAGGGTGCCTGCGTAGGCCGCCTCGAACGGCTGACCTGAGATCGTGAGCGCCAGCTGCGCCGGCTGATTGGCGAGCAGCGCCTGCAGGGGCGCGACCGTGCCGGCGATGGCGAGCGGCGCCCCGCGCAGGGTCAGCGTGCCGTTAACCTTCAGCGGGCCGGCTGGATCATCCGCCGCCAGGACGAGGTTGAGCGATTCGATTTCGGCATGGCTCAGCGCGACCTGGTCGCTATAGCGCAGCGTGCCATCGATGATGCGGATGCCGCCGGCGCCGAGCCGGGACAAGGCCGCCTGCTTTGCTTCACCGGCAGGCCGCGGCTCAGCCGAGGCCTGCCGGGCATCCCGATCATCCCCGCCGGCAGGCGCCGACCGCCGCGGCCGCAATCCGGCAGCCTCCCAGCTCCTGCGGCCCTCAGCGTCGACGCTGAGCGCAATCGTCGGCCGATGCAGGGTGATGCGCTCCACCACCGGCTGCAAGGTCAACAGGGACCACCAACGCAGTTCGGCATCGATCCTGGCTACGCTCAGCACCGGCGGCGCGTTGATGCCTGCGGGCGCAGACAGTGAAACATCGCCCAGCGACACCGCGGGGCGGGGGAAAACCGACAGCGCGGCGGGGCCCGCGACGGCGAGCGTGCGGCCTGTGCGCGCCTTCACCTCATCGATGAGCCGGTCGCGCACCAGGTCCAGGGGGGGTGCAACAAGGAGAAATGCTGCTGCGGCCGCACCGATTGAGGCAACGGCCAGTCCGCCGTAGCCGACGACGGAGGTCCACCGCCGCCGGCGAGACCGCCCGCGCGGCCGCTGCGGTCCAGGCCTTGCACTTCGGCGCAAAGACGGCTCCGCCGGCCGTGGCGCGGCCGGAGCGTCGTGCCAAATGTCGCTCAGGTCATGTGAGGGACGATCAGTCATGGTCCTGCTGCGATGGGTCCCGCTGCGATCGGAACAAGCGGACGGCGCATCACCGGCACCCCGGGTCTAGGTCCTTGGCCATAGTCACCAAATTGCCGGCAAGTATGTCATGGAGATGGTCGAATTGAGAGCGCTGCCGGCACGATTTCCACGCCCATGCAGGAGGCAAGGGGGCAACGGGCCCCCGGCTCGATCCGCGGATGGCCCACCATGGGCAGGTGGCCCGTGGCCGCGCAAACCACTATCATGCCCGCACCCGAGGCTCGAGCGGGAGACTGGGATGGGTTGTGCGCGTGCGTTGCGGGCCGTCACGGCCGTCCTGATGATGATGGCTTGGCAGGCATCGGCCCTGGCGCAGGGCGCGGATCGCTGCTTTGCCGTCTCGCAGGCGCCATCGCTGCTGCAGCGGGCCTCGATGCGCCCTGCCTCCTTCAGCCCCGCC
The DNA here is from genome assembly GCA_019747815.1 of Hyphomonadaceae bacterium. GTDB lineage: Bacteria > Pseudomonadota > Alphaproteobacteria > Rhizobiales > Hyphomicrobiaceae > AWTP1-13. The sequence goes on along the minus strand of JAIEQJ010000035.1, from coordinate 26,699 downwards.
GAGGTGCGCCTCACCTTCGTCGGCCACGCCACCTGGCTGATCGAGAGCGCGGGCGGGGTGAGGATTGCAACCGACTACAACGACTACATCCGTCCGCTGCTGGTTCCGGACGTCGCCACCATGAACCGGGCGCACACCACGCACTACTCGCTCTCCCCCCATCCCGGCATCAAGCATGTGTTGCGCGGCTGGAACCCTGAGGGCGGGCCGGCCAAGCACGATCTGACGCTCGCGGACGTGCGTGTGCGCAACGTGGCGACCAACATCCGCGACTGGTCCGGCGGCACGATCGCCCACGGCAATTCCATCTTCATTTTCGAGGTCGCCGGCCTGTGCATCGGCCATCTCGGCCATCTGCACCACACGCTGACCGAGCAGCAGCTTGCCCATATCGGCCAGCTCGACGTGGTGATGGTGGCGGTCGACGGCAGCTACACCATGGACGTGGAGGGCGTGGTGGAGACGCTGCGAACGCTGCGGGCGCGCCTCATTCTGCCCATGCACTATTTCAACCCGTATACGCTCAATCGCTTCCTGGCCCGCATCGGCAACGACTTTCCGGTCGAGCGGGCCAGCGAACCCATGATCGTCGTGTCGCAGGCGACCCTGCCCGCAACGCCCAGCGTTCTGGTGCTGCCGGAACCCAGCGTTCTGGTGCTGCCGGAACAGTGAGCCTGCTGAAGCCTGGGCCCTCTCGGCGCTCAGATGGCGGCGCCGGCGTCGTCTTGGAGTTGCAGCAGGAGGGCGCGCAGCTCCGGCTCCTGAACGGCCGCGGCCGCTTCGCTCACGGTGAACCACGCGCGCTGGCGCCGCCCGCTTTCGGGCCATGTGTCCAGCTCCTCGCGCACCTCCAGCAGGTAGACGGTCACGCGCACGGGCACCAGCCCCGAGGCGCGGCGCTTCTCGTAGGTGAAGGAGCCGATGCTGGCCGCCTGCGCCTCGCCCAGCACGCCGGCCTCCTCGCGGGCCTCCTCGGCCGCGGCGGTGTAGTCGTGCTCGCCGGGCCACGGCCAGCCCTTGGGAATGATCCAGCGCTGGGTCTGCAGCGTGGTGACGAGCAGGACGAGCAGCGTGCCGTCCGGCGCGCGGCGCACGGGCAGCGCACCCACCTGCCGGGCAAATTCCAATCCAGCGTTCATGGCCTCATTATTTGGCTGCGTCGCCGCGCTCTGACAAGCGCCTGTGGCAATCCCCGAGGGAAAAATCGTTCGCCGCTCAGCCGCTCAGCCGGTTGGCAACCAGGGCCGCCAGGAATGCGATCAGTGCACAGAATGGAAAGGTCACGCACCACGCCAGAATGATGCGGCGCAATACGCCCCAGCGCACGTCGTAGGTGCGCCGCGAGGCGCTGGCGCCGACGACAGCCGTCGTGATCGTGTGGGTCGTGCTCAGCGGAATGCCGAAGCTCGAGGCGCCGAAGATGGTGAAAGCAGCCGACGTCTGGGCCGCAAAACCTTGCCAGGAGGTTATGCGGGCCATCTTCATGCCGACGGTCTCGATGATGCGCCAGCCGCCGAAGCTGGTGCCTATGCCCATCGTCAGCGCGCACACCACCACGACCCAGAAGGGAATCTCGAACACCTGGGTCGCCCCGCCCGCCAGCATGGTCAGCGCGAAGACGCCCATGAACTTCTGTCCGTCGTTGAGGCCGTGATTGAAGGCCATGAAGGCGGCCGAAAGAATCTGAAGCTGGTCGAACACCCGCTTGGAGCGGGTCGGCCGCGTATTGCCTGCCAGCAAAATGACCAGCCGGCCGATGAGCATCGCCCCGGAGAAGCCGAGGCCCAGGGACAGGACGAGCCCGATGCCGACCTTCTGCCAGCCGGTCCACTGCAGCGCGGCCCAGCCCCCGCCCGCCAGCGCCGCCCCCGCGAGGCCTGCCAGCAGCGCATGCGATTTGCTGACCGGGATGCCGAAGCGCGCCGCCAGGCCGCCCCAGGCAATGATGCTCAGCATCGCCGCGGTGATGGCGGGCAGGGTCATGGCCGACGGCTCGACGATGCCCTTGCCGACGGTGGCGGCCACGGCCGTGCCGGCCATGGCGCCGATGGTGTTGAGGATCACGGCCATGATGATCGCCGTGCGCGGCGTCATGACACCCGTCGACACCACCGTGGCGATGACGTTGGGCGCATCCGTCCAGCCATTGATGAACTCGGCGATGAGCACGGTGGCAAGGGCGACCAGCAGCGCGACCGTCAGCACGCCCATTCAGGCCTCCTTGCGGGCGAGCGAGAGAATGAGCTTGCCGCAATGGTTGGCCTCGTCCGTCATCTGCTCGAGGAGCTGGTAGAGCTTGTCCCAGGCGATGAACTCGAGCCGGTTGGCGCTCTGCGGCCGGTATTGCGCGACCAGCCGGCGCTCCGCGGCCGCCACCAGCGTGTCGGCTTCCGCTTCCGCCTCGTCGATGGCACGCGCGGTTTCGCGCACACGTGCCAGCGACAGCCTGGGCTCGGAGAGCATGGTCACAAGCTCGCGCACGCCAAGCATCATGCGCTCGCCGATGGCAAACAGCGCCAGGGCATCGGGCTGCAGCTCGCCGATGACGGGCTTGTAGATGTCGATGTGGATCGCGACCTTGCGCATCCCGTCGATGACGTTGTCGAGATCGTCGGTCAGGCGCATGCAATCGGCGATGTCGAAGCGCATGATGAAGGCGTTGTCGAGCAGCTCGTGGATGTCGTCGACGATGGCATCGCCGCGGTGCTCATGATCGATGATGCCCGCGAGGTCCTGGCCGCCGGTCTTGCGGAAATGGGCCGCGCACGCCAGGGCCGCATCGGCGAGCTGCAGCAAGAGCTCGGCGAACCGGTCGTTCTGCGATGGACCGAAAAATCGACCGAAGGCGCTCCAGATCGTTCCCATTGCCCACCCTCTCCAGAACGAGCGGCGCACCGGTGTTCAGGGCCGTCCGCTCGAGCACGGCGGATATTTCATGCCGGGGGACCGAGGGCAAGCGCGACGGATTGGCCGAACGGGGATATTGCCGCCCCTGCGCTTGGCCGAAGCGTCTGAATTCATTGACGGCGTGCTGCTTGTGAGAAAACGTGGCTGGCCCGCGGCCGGCACCTTGACACAGCTCGGGGCGGCGGGAGAAGGGTTGCCAGCCTTGCACGGGAGAGTTCGCGATCCATGGCCGATACCACTGCCGCCCGCAGCCGTCTCATTGAAATCGTCCACTGCCGGTCGTTCTCAACCGGCGGCGAGACCATGCTGGTCTCCGGGCGGTCGACGAACTACTACTTCAACATGAAGCCCACCATCCTCGACGCGGAGGGCGGGTATCTGATCGCCACCCTCATTCTCGACGCCCTCGAAGGGTCGGATGTGGAATGGGTCGGCGGGCTGGAGATGGGCGCCGTGCCGCTGGCGGTGGCGGTGGCGGTGGCGAGCCAGATCAGGGGCTGGCCGCTGCGGGCCTTCTTCGTGCGCAAGCAGGCCAAGGAGCACGGCACGAGGAAGCTCATCGAAGGGCTGGCGCCGGAAGAGAGCCTTAAGGGCAAGCGCGTCGTCGTGCTGGAGGATGTGACGACCACGGGCGGCTCCGCCATGAAAGCCATCGAGGCGCTGCAAGCGGAGGGTGCCATCATCGACAGGGTCATCACCGTCGTGGACCGTCTCGAAGGCGCGACGGAAGCGTTCAAGGCCAAGGGCATACCGTTCTTTGCGCTGCTGACGGCCACCGATTTCCGCTAGTGTCCCGATCGCGAAGTTCGCCGATCTTGCAGCAGGCGCTGAACGAACTTCGCGATCGAAAGGACACTCGCAAGCTCATGGTGCTAGTGTGATTCAGATCGAGAAATTCGCTCAGCAGGCGGGCTGCGAGGAAGGGCGAATTTCTCGATCATCACACTAGTCGAGCGGATGTCCTGGCGCACCATTCAGATTCTGGGCCTCTCGGTGCTCGCCGCCGTTTGCGGCTGGTTGTTCTACACCCGCTATTGGCAATGGCGTGACTGCATCCGCGATGCCGCATCGAGCTGCATCACGCCGGATGGGCAGAGCCTCACATCGGGCGGACTGATGTGGGGCTTCCTGGCGGCGGTGCTGGCCGCCGCCGCCCTGCGCATCGCGTTCAGGCCCTGACCGGACCGGTCGGTCGGGCCCCTGCCATGGCTGTCGAACCTCGAACTATTCAGCGGCCTGCCGCAATGCCGGAGCCGCGGCCTTGACGTCCGCGTCGACGTGGCCCTCGAACTTCTGGAAGTTCTTTTGGAACATGTCGACGAGCGCACGCGCCTGCGCATCGTAGGCGGCCTTGTCCGCCCAGGTCTCGCGCGGATTGAGAACGGCAGGATCTACGCCCGGCAGGGCGACGGGCACCTGGAAGCCGAACAGCGGGTCGGTGCGCATGGGCTGCGATTTGAGACTTCCCGCCAATGCCGCGTCGAGCAGCGCGCGCGTGGCCTTGATGGGCATGCGCTTGCCCACCCCGAACTTGCCGCCGGTCCAGCCGGTATTGACCAGCCAGCAGTCGACATTGTGCTTGGCGATCAGGTCGCGCAGCATGTTGCCGTAGGCACTGGGGTGGCGCGGCATGAACGGGGCGCCGAAGCAGGTGGAGAACGTCGCCTGCGGCTCATTGCCCAGGCCCTTCTCGGTGCCGGCGACCTTGGCCGTATAGCCGGAGAGGAAATGATACATGGCCTGGCTCGGCGTGAGCTTGGCGATGGGCGGCATGACGCCGAATGCATCGGCCGTGAGCATGACCACGTTCGCGGGGTGCCCGGCCGTTCCGGTCTTGCTGGCGTTGGCGATGAATTCGAGCGGGTAGGCGGAGCGGGTGTTTTCGGTGAGACGCCCGTCGTCGTAGTCGGGGCTGCGGGTGCCGGGCTTGAGGATGACGTTCTCGAGTACCGTGCCGAAGCGATTGGTCGCCGCCCAGATCTCGGGCTCGGCTTCGTGCGACAGGCGGATGGTCTTGGCGTAGCAGCCGCCCTCGAAATTGTAGATGCCGCTGCTCGACCACCCATGCTCGTCGTCGCCGAGCAGCGTGCGTTTGGGATCGGCAGACAGCGTCGTCTTGCCGGTGCCCGAGAGGCCGAAGAAAACGGCGGACCTGCCGTTGGCGTCGGCATTGGCCGAGCAGTGCATCGGCATGACGCCTTTGTCCGGCATGACATAGTTGAGATAGGTGAAAACCGATTTCTTGGTCTCCCCGGCATAGGACGTGCCGCCGATCAGCACGAGGCGCTTGGCGAAGTTGCAGGCGATCACCGTCTCGGAGCGCACGCCGTGACGCTTGGGGTCGGCCCGGAAGCTCGGCAGATTGATGACGGTGAACTCGGGCTTGAAGCCGGCGAGCTCGTCGGGCCGCGGCTTGCGCAGCAGGTTGCGAATAAACGCGGCATGCCAGGCATACTCGGTGAAGATGCGGGCGCTCAGCCGATGCTGCGGATCGGCCCCGGCGTACAGGTCCTGAACGAACAGCTCGCGCGACGTGGCATGCTCGCGGAAATCCGCCCACAGCAGCCCGAACTGCTCCGGCGTCATGGACTTGTTGTTGTCCCACCAGACGGCCTTTTCGGTGGAGGCATCGCGCACTGTGTACTTGTCCTGCACCGACCGGCCCGTGTGCACGCCCGTTTCCACGGCCAAGGCGCCGGTCGAGGCGAAATGGCCTTCGCCACGGGCAATAGCCAGCTCGATCAGCTCCGCATCGCCGGTGTTGTGGTTAACTTTGGCGGGGAGGCTCAAGGAGAGACTATCCATGGTCATGTTTCAGCCGTTGCTCGATGTGGGGCGCCATGCGCGATCAGTCTGGCGTGAGATCGGCACAGCATAGACCTCAGGCCACGGAGGGAGAAGCGGGCGCGGAAATGTGCACAGGCCGGACGGGAAGCATGTGAACAGTCCGACGGACAGCTTCAGGGTCCCCCAACGAAACCACCTGTTTAGGCAGACATGGCGCCCGCCCACAACTTCCCAAACGCCGCATGGTTCAGACGCCATGCAAACGCGGCAGGGCAGAGGCCGAGACGGCGGCCGGGCCCAAAACCATGCGTCGACGGATCTATTGCGGTGCAGCATCGCGCTGCGCACGCGCCTGTTTAGCAAGCGCTACCAAGGCCAAGCGCGCGTCCTGCGGGGTTCGTACCGGGGTCGAAAATTCGATGCGGACCGCGTTGCTGCAATGCAGCAGGTCGAACCCGCCGGGATCGATGCCGGTCATGCGCCAGGCCCCGGGGGCGCACCTGGCCAGCACGGTGGCGTAGAGCGCCACGGCGTCGGCGTGGTCTGCGTTCATGTGACTGACAATATCGCCTTCGGCTGCCATCAATGACGCCGCATCGGCGACGTCGGACACAAGCTCGGCCGGCGCCAGATCGACGATCCTGCCGAATCCACCAATGTAGTGGCCACCGGCGATCTCCAAGGCGTACATGGCAAAATCGGGAAAGTCCGCGTAGGTCCGGGCAGACGCGTGCCGCCCGAGAAAGCGGGCCTTGGCCGTGGCACTCGCGGTCGGCTGCGCCCGGCCGGTCAGCGTGAGGCGCCCGCCGGTCATGGGATCGCCCAGCCCCGCCGTGCCGTCGATCAGCAGGCTCGCCCGCCCGTCATGGACGAGGTTTTGCGTGTGCAGCGCCAGGCGCGAAATGAGCAGGAGCGGCGTGCCATCGGGCTCGGTGGCCGTGAGGACGAGAGATGCGTACGGATGCCCGCTGCTGCGGTCGAGCGTGGCAAGGGATGCCTTGAGGGCGGTGCGTAGCAGGCGACGCACGGCAGGCGCGGCAGGCTGTGGAGGCACAGGTGCAGTTTCACGGGCGGACATGTATGCTCCGATGGCGGTTTTCGAGCCTCGCATGCATAGACTGGGAACGTTACGCGCTTCCCGGCATCCACCGCCAGGGGGCAGGAGCGGCATCGTGCTGCACGACGACCTCAGATGTGTGGGCTAACCTGAAATGCTTCATCGGTGGAGAGGAGCAGGCGGCAGAACGCCGGCCCTCCACCGGATGGGCCGCCCGATCGCGCCCTGAGGACGTGGCTGAAGCGTTCAGTTAGTATATCTCTGGACCCGTCATAGCTGCCACAATTTACGCACCGGGACGCCATAAAGCGCGTTTCCGCCCCAAACGGCTTAGGATGCCAGATTATGAAAGAGAAAAGCACGATCGTTCTCGTCGATGACGAGCGAAACATCCTCACCTCGCTCGGCATGGCGCTCGAGGCCGAGGGCTACAAGGTACGCACCTACAGCGACGGTGCTGCAGCGCTCGAGGCGCTGGGGGAGGATGCGGCCGATCTGGCCATCCTCGATATCAAGATGCCGCGCATGGACGGCATGGAGCTCCTGCGCCGCCTGCGCCAGCAAACCGACATGCCGGTGATCTTTCTGACCTCCAAGGACGAGGAGATCGATGAGCTGTTCGGCCTCAAGATGGGGGCCGACGACTACATCACCAAGCCGTTCTCTCAGCGCCTGGTGGTGGAGCGGGTGAAGGCCGTGCTGCGCCGCTTCCAGCCGAAGGACCCCGCCAGCGTCGTGACCGAGGCGGCGCGCGTGCTGGAGCGAGGCAAGCTCAAGCTCGACCCGGAGCGCCATACCTGCCACTGGGACAACAACCCGGTCATGCTGACGGTGACGGAGTTTCTCATCCTGCAGGCGCTGGCCACGCGGCCGGGCGTCGTGAAGACGCGCGATGCCCTGATGGACGCGGCCTACGACGATCAGGTGTATGTGGACGATCGCACCATCGACAGCCACATCAAGCGGCTGCGCAAGAAGTTCAAGCAGGTCGACGACAACTTCGATGTGATCGAAACGCTCTATGGGGTGGGCTACCGCTTCAAGGAAGCCTAAGCCAGGACAAGGCCCGGATAGGGGATGGCAATCCAGACCGACAGGTCACGACCTGCCGACGCCAGATCGGGGGTGATGCCCCGCGCGCTCCCGAGCCCCGCAGGCCTCGCCGGAGGGCTTTGGGCGTTCGCCAGGCAGGCCGCCGGCCACGTGCGTCATTTCACGCGGCGCATCGGGCTTTACGAGTTTCTGACCTACGGCCCGCTCATCCGCCTGGTCGCCAAGACGCTGCTGCGCCGGATCATCTTCGCCAACATGATCGGCCTCGTGGTCCTGCTCAGCGGCATCGTCTATCTGAGCCAGTATCATGCGTGGCTGATCGAGGCCAAGCGCGACAGCCTGCGCGCCCAGGGCGAGGTGATCGCGGCAGCCATTGCCGCCAACGCGACGCGCGAAAAGGACACCGGGCGCATCGTGCTCAATCCGGACATGCTGCCCGAGATCGAGGGCGAGCGCAGCCTGCTGCGGGACGAGAACATCGCCGCCATGCAGCTCTCGATTCCGCCCGACCGCGTGGCGCCGCTGTTCAAGGGCGGGCTGCTGCCGGCCGACATCCGCGCGCGCGTCTACGCCGCGGACGGCGTACTGATCGTCGATTCGGACCAGTTGCTCGCCCGCGGCCAGCTGTCCGGCTCCGATCCCAGGGACGCAGACGCTCAGCAGGATCGCTCGAAGGGCATCAAGACGGCCTGGACGCGGTTCCTGTCGTGGCTGGTGCGGCGGCAACTGCCGGTCTATCGCGAGATCGGCATGGGCAACGGCATGGCCTATCCGGAGGTGCGCGTCGCCCTGACCGGCGGGCACGGCACGGCGATGGTGCTGGTCACCGACAAGGGCGAGCAGATCGTCTCGGTCGCCACGCCGATCCACTACCGGAACGTGGTGCAGGGCGCGCTGCTGTTGTCCACCCGCCCGGGCGTGATCGACGATATCCTGCAGGAGGAGCGCACGCTCGTGCTGGGCCTGGCCCTGACGGCGCTGGCGGCGACGCTGATTGCCTCCGTCCTGCTCTATCGCACCATCGCCGGCCCCATGCGCAGGCTGTCGGAAGCCGCCCACAGCGTCAGCCGCAGCATCGGTGCCGGCGTCAAGCTGCCCGAGCTTGCCGGGCGCACCGACGAAGTGGGCCAGATGGCGAGCGCCTTCCGCGCCATGACGACATCGCTCTATCAGCGCATCGAGGCGAGCGAGCGCTTTGCCCGCGAGGTCGCACACGAGCTCAAGAACCCCCTGACCGCCGCGCGCTCCACCGCCGAATCGCTCGCCTACGCCAAGACGCCCGAGATGCGCGAAGAGCTGGTGCGCCAGATCCAGGGCGAGCTTTCCCGCCTCAACAAGCTCATCACCGACGTGTCGAACGTGTCGAGGCTCGATGCGGAGCTGGCCTACGGCGAGACCGAGCTTGTTGATATCCGAGAGGTGCTGCATGGGGTGATGGACATATTCCAGGACCGCTTCAGCACCGACACCCGCAGGCTGGTGCTCGATATCCAGGACACACCGCACGACCCGGAGGCGTTCATTGTCAGGGCCCACGAGGCCCGCCTGGGGCGGGTCATCACCAACCTGCTCGACAATGCGCTGTCGTTCTCGCCGGAGGGCGGAACGATCACGGTGAGCGCGCGCCGGACCGGCCCGGAGATCGTCGTCGTCGTGGATGACGAGGGCCCGGGCATCCCCCTCGACAGGCTGGAGACCATCTTCAATCGGTTCTACTCGGATCGCCCGCAATCCGACAGCACGCTCGGCAAGAACTCGGGTCTCGGCCTGAGCATCTCGCGCGACATCGTCGACGCCTACGGCGGGCGCATCGAGGCGGCCAACCGCCAGGCCACCGCCGGTGCGGCATCGAAGGCGCTGGACGAGCACCCGGCGCTGAAGGGCCGCCGCGCCCCGGGGGTCGTTGGAACCCGGTTCACGGTGCGGCTGCCGGCAGCCAATGCGACGACAGCCAAAGGAGCCCAGCAGCATGCCCGCCGCGCCTGAGCTTGTGCACGGCACCTGCGTGGCGCTCGGCCGGCGCGCCGCGCTGCTGCGCGGGCCGTCGGGCGCGGGCAAGTCCGACCTGGCGCTGCGCTTCCTGTTCCTGGCGCGACGGGGGCCGGCGGCGCTCGATCCGCCCACGCTGGTTGCCGACGATCAGGTCGCCCTCCGCCGCGACGGCGAGCGCCTACTTGCATCTGCGCCTCAGACCATAGCGGGCCAGATCGAGGCGAGGGGCCTTGGCATCGTCGGCGTCAAGCCCGTTGCCGAGGCCGAGTTGGTGCTCATCGTCGATCTGGTGGCTGCCGACGCCGTGGAGCGATTCCCTGCGGACGACCTGACGGCTGCGCTTGCCGGCGTCGACCTGCCTTTGCTGCGGCTGACGCCGTTTGAAGCCTCCGCCCCGATCAAGCTGGCTTTGGCGCTGGCCCGCGCAGGTCGCACGTGACACCGTCCACACCCTTGCTGGCGTCTTTCCCCTTGCCCACGCAAGGGCCCTGAACCATCATGCGCACCCTTGGGCGAGCCGCTGCCGTCGCGAGGAAAATCGCTGGCCGGCACGCCCGCGGAAGAGGAAGCAAAATTTCACATGATCGGCGTCGTTATCGTCGCTCACGGCGGCTTGGCCGGAGAGTTTCGCGCTGCATTGGAGCACGTGGTGGGGCCGCAGGAGCACCTGGAGCCCTTCTCCATCGGACCGGATGACGATGTGGAGGCGCGGCGCATGGAGTTGATCGAAGCCGTTCGCCGGGTCGATGCCGGACGGGGCGTGGTGGTGCTGACCGACATGTTCGGCGGCACGCCGTCCAACCTGGCCATATCCGTGATGGAGGAAACCGGCGCCGAGGTGCTCGCCGGCATCAATCTGCCGATGCTGATCAAGCTGGCGAGCGTGCGCGGGGACGCATCGCTGCGCGAAGCCACCACCGCCGCCAAGGAGGCCGGCCGCAAGTACATCAGCGTTGCCAGCCAACTGCTGTCCGGCGAAGCGTGATCGCGGGCGGAGACCTCATGCTCGAAGGCGAACGGAAACCATGCGCGCGGGTGACGATCCGCAACCGCAAGGGGCTTCACGCGCGTGCATCGGCCAAGTTCGTCAAGTGCGCCGAGGGCTTCAATGCCACCGTGCGCGTGACGCGCGAGGACCGCACGGCCGGCGGCACGTCGATCATGAGCCTGATGGCGCTGGCGGCCGGCCCGGGAACGGAGATTCTTCTGGAAGCGGAAGGCCCGGAAGGCCCGGAAGCCATCGAGGCGCTGGTGGCGCTGGTGGAGGCTGGGTTCGGCGAAGAGCACTGATCGCCGCGCGCCCAACCTCTACTATCGCCCAAGCGGAGCTTTCCACCCGGCGGAAGGTCAGTGCGGGAAGCGCACCGTCAGCCCCGCGGTGACCCAGCTCGCGGAGCCGTCGCCGATGATGTCGTGGCCGTAGATGAGGTCCAGGTCGATGGTCTTGGTCGGGGCAAAGCGCAGGCCGACTTGCGCACGGGGATCGTTGCGCGCACCGGTCTGGCCGTAGACCTCGCCGATCAGGGTCCACTGGGGCTGAAAGTCCCATTCGAAGCCCCCGCCCCAGGTGACGTGGCTGGTGTTTTCGACGGTGTCGTACAGCCATCCGCCGTTCAGGTTGAGGCGGAAATCGTCGCGCAGCTTGATGGTGACGGGCACATTGACGAGGGTGGCGCTCTCGCCGTGCCTCGCGTCGAGGAACGTGCCTGCGGTCAGCGCCACCGCCACATCGCCCATGGGCAGCAGGATGAACTTTCCGCGCAACCCGATGAGGGTCGACGACACGCCGTCGAGGCGCACGCCCTGAAGCGTCGTGGTGAATTCGACCGGCACGCCAAGATTGACCACACAGGCCGGCTGCGTCACGCCGATCACGTGGCCGCTGCTGCCGGCGGCGACCCAGGACTCGACCTGGCAATCACCCGGATTGCCGATGGCGGCGTTGTCGACGGCATAGGCGCCGCCGGCGGCGTGCGCCTGCGTCGCAAGGGCATGGGTCGCAAGGGCAAGAAGGCTGGCGCCGAGCGCCTGCCTGCGGCGGTTGATTTTCATGTTTGACCTGCCGAATCAATGGCCCGGATCGGGCGTATCCTGCGTGCGGTCTGGGCGCAACTGGCGCTGTCGGCCGTTCCTCATGCGCCGGGGATGGCGACGCGCTGCCCGACCCTCACGGTGTGGCCTCAGCCCGTGTCGGCTGCGGCCACACCCAAAAAAGGGGCGCCCTCTCAGGCGCCCCAACCGCTCCCCCCAATAACTCTTCGCCTCAGTTCGTCAGCCGCAGGTTCGAGATCTTCAAGGCGATGTCGCGGAAGGCAGCCTTCAGGGCGTCGCCGCCGGAGACCAGATAGACGTGTGTGGCGCTGGTCGCGCACTGGGTCATCAAGTCCTTGGCCCGCTGGTCATCGACGACGTTGAAACCGACCGTGTAGACGGTGACCCCGGCCGCCTTGGTATTCGCGCAGAGGCTCAAGGCCTGGCTGAACGCGTGCCCGTTCGGGGCGTTGCAGTTGATATGGTCGGAGGCCGAGCCGCTTCCTTGCGTGGAATCCTGGCTGATGACCCCGCTGCAGTAGGCGCTGTTGTACTCGCCGTCCGTCATCAGCACCGCAATCTTCTTGACCCTCGCTGCGCCGTAGGCTGCCGGCTGGCTCTCGGTGGGCCAGAGAGAGCCGAAGTTCGGCGACAGCAGGTACCACCCCCACGCGACGCCAAGATGCCCCCCGGTCGAGCCGGAGGCTTGCAGCGCGTCGATCTCGGCCTTCAGCGCGGTCCGGTCCTTGTTGAGCGGGACGACGGTGTTGGCCAGGCACGGATTGCTCGGGGCCGGATAGTTGTAGCCGAGCAGGGTGGAACTGGGTGCCGTGTCGTTGAAGGCATTGGCGCCCGGCCGCTCGCTCACGCAGGTGCTGACCTGAAAGAGCCTGTTCTGACCCGAAGGGTTCTTGAACTTGAAGTAGGTGCAGCCGAGCAGCGTGCAGTAGGCTGAGCCGCCGGACGTGTAGCTCGAGTAGTTTTTGCCGTTGATGCCCGACAGCGCAAACGTATTGGCTGTCGCGTTGGCGACCGTGAATTCTTTGTTGTTGATCTGCGTCATGCCATTGACGCCGGTGATGTACACGGTCTCGCCATTGGCGAGGCCGTGGTCCTTGGCGGTGATGACCACCGGACTGGCCCGTGTGGCGCCCGTGATCGTCTTGGGGCCCTTGACGGGGCCGCGCGCCTTGTCCGCGTAGCCGCCCAAGTTGACGGCGTTGGCGTACGGCACGATCGCCACCTTGGAATAGTACTTGCTCTGATCGCCCCAGACGACGATGTCGACCAGGTCCTTGGCTGCGGCCTTGAGGTCCTGAATCTTCTGGCCCGCCATGGAGCCCGTGACGTCGAGCATCAAGGCGATCTCGAGATTTGTCCCCTCATCGGCGTTGCCGACGCCCGTGTCGCTGCAGTTGAGGCAGATCTGGGCGGTGGCGGTCGTGGAGACCTTGGTGCAGGCGTAATAGTTGCCCTTGCACGCGTTGGGCGCGTCCTCGGCCGAGTTCTTATAGCTGATCACATTGAGCACGCTGAGAAACGGCGTTTTCACCCACGACGTGGCGGTCACCGTGAACGCGGTCTGCTGCGCATTGGGCGAGAAGGCGAGGTTGGATTCGACGACATCGGCCGGCTTGGCCTGGTCGAAATACGCCGACGCCGCCTTGTTCGCCTTGGGAAGCGTGTCGGTCTTTTCGACTTGCGCCACACGGCCAGCCGCCAGGGCCGCGGCGTCCAGCGCCGACTGGGTGTGCATGGCGATGCTGTAGACGCGCCCCATGTCGACGGCCAGGCCGATGGCACCGGTCAGGGGCACCACCAGAAGGGTGAACATCATGCCCACGTTGCCGGACCGGTCGCGGCGCAGGCGGGGCATGATCCCCCGGCCGACGGCGGCCGCCCGCCCGATTTTGAACAGGAAAGACGCAAACATACGAGGCTCCCCGAAGGACAAACGCGCTTCGGTCAAGCCTAAGGCTGCAATGCTTTCTCAGACGTGAAGAATTTGAATGAAAATGTCGATCAATCTTTACAAGTATATGCAGGGTGCGTGACTATTTTCATAAAATTGCTTGGATGTATTCAACACTTCCTGAGCCATAACATCCCACCTGTCGCCGAGTTTTTCTCGGCAGCTTCTTTGCTTCGATTTGCTGGCCGCGCGTCGCCCATCGGGCGCACCGAGCCGGGCTCGGCCGGACAGACATAACGACTTCTTTATGTCCTTATTGCTTTGCGGGCCGGGGGCCGCTAAGAGAGGGCGGATAGCTGCCTCGCGCTTCCTGGACCTAGTGGATGGACGCCAATGGACACCATGTCCGCCCGACCCTGGGCGCAGGGGGCTGCTGCCGACTGCCTCCCACACGAGATCAGCAGGACACCCGCTCATGACGCGTCGCGACGATTACATCGTTAAGGACATCGCCCTGGCCGACTGGGGCCGCAAGGAGATCTCGATCGCCGAGACGGAGATGCCGGGCCTGATGGCGGTGCGCGAAGAGTTCGCCAAGGCGCAGCCGCTCAAGGGTGCCCGCATCGCCGGCTCGCTGCACATGACGATCCAGACCGCCGTTCTGATCGAGACGCTGAAGGCGCTGGGCGCCGACATCCGCTGGGTGTCGTGCAACATCTACTCCACCCAGGACCACGCTGCGGCCGCCATCGCCGCGGCCGGCATCCCGGTGTTCGCCATCAAGGGCGAGAGCCTCGCCGACTACTGGGACTATACCCGCAAGCTGTTCGAGTGGGGCGATGGCGGCATGCCGAACATGATCCTGGACGACGGCGGCGATGCCACGCTGTTCGTGCACCTGGGCGTGCGGGCCGAGGGCGGCGACACCAAGTTTCTGGACCAGGCGGGCTCCGAGGAAGAGGAGATCCTGTTTGCGCTTCTGAAGAAGACGCTGAAGGAGAAGCCCAAGGGCTGGTTCGGCGAGCTGGCGCGGTCGATCAAGGGCGTCTCCGAGGAGACGACGACGGGCGTGCACCGCCTCTACGAGATGCAGAAGAAGGGCACGCTGCTGTGGCCGGCGATCAACGTCAACGACAGCGTCACCAAGTCGAAGTTCGACAATCTCTACGGCTGCCGCGAATCGCTGGTCGACGGCATTCGCCGCGGCACCGACGTGATGATGGCCGGCAAGGTGGCCATGGTCGCGGGCTACGGCGACGTCGGCAAGGGATCGGCCGCCTCGCTGCGGCAGGCCGGCTGCCGCGTGCTGGTGTCGGAGGTCGACCCCATCTGCGCCCTGCAGGCGGCGATGGAGGGCTATGAGGTGACGACCATGGAGGATGCCGCGCCGCGCGCCGACATCTTCGTCACCGCCACCGGCAACAAGGACGTGATCACGATCGACCACATGCGCGCCATGAAGGATCGGGCGATCGTGTGCAACATCGGCCATTTCGACAACGAGATCCAGGTGTCCGGCCTGCGCAACTTCAAGTGGACCAACATCAAGCCGCAGGTCGACGAGATCACCTTCCCGGACGGGAAGCGCATGATCCTGCTGTCGGAGGGGCGCCTGGTGAACCTCGGCAACGCCATGGGCCACCCCTCGTTCGTGATGTCGGCCTCCTTCACCAACCAGACGCTGGCGCAGATCGAGCTTTTCACCAATCCCGGCAAGTACGAGAAGAAGGTCTACACGCTGCCCAAGCACCTCGACGAGAAGGTTGCGCGCCTGCACCTCGACAAGATCGGCGCCAAGCTCTCCACGCTGCGTCCCGATCAGGCGGAGTACATCGGGGTGGCGATACAAGGCCCCTACAAGTCCGACCAGTACCGCTACTGATCGGGCAGCAGGCGCGAGAGCGCGGCGCCGGCTGTGCTCTCGGTGCTCTGGCCAGGCCCGGCGAAGGCCCACATAATGATTGCTGATTCGTAAAACTGGGCAGCAGGGTCGTCGCGCTCATCGGATGTTTCGCGTCTGGACCGGTTGCGTGTCGGCCGACACCGGGTCGTTCGGCATTCATGGGGTTGGCAGGCGCTAACGGCAGCCTTGGCAGGCCGCGCGCGGGGGTGGCTTTGCTCCTGCTCGCCAGCCTGTTCGTTGTGCTGACGCTGATCATTGCCGTGGTGGTCGGGCCGGCGGCGGCGTTGTCAGGCTGGCGCACAACCTTCATTCTCGCCTTGAGCGTGGCCGCAGGCGGCACCGTGCTCGCCGCGGCCATGGCCGTGGCGGCCATGCTGCGCGATGGCGGCCAGGGCCGCCCGTCGCGCGCGGAGGTGGCCGAGCTGCGCAAGAGCCTGCTGACGGCCGAATCCATCATCAAGGCCGAGCCCCAGGTTCTGGTGTTCTGGGAGCAGGGCCAGGGCGTGCGCGTGATGGTGCATACCCTGGCCGGCGTGGCCGGGCTGCCGGTGCGGCACTCCGAGCTGCTGAAGTTCGGGGCGTGGCTCGACGCCGCATCCTCGCGCGAGCTGAAGCGGGGGCTCGATGCGCTGTTTGCCGACGGCCGGCCGTTCAGCCAGCTCCTGAAGACCGCGGAAGGCGGATACGTGGAGGCCGATGGACGGGCCTCCGGCGGGCGGGCGATCCTGCGCCTGCGCGAGGTCACCGGGCGCAAGCGCGACCTGTCGCGGATCCTCGACCAGCACCGCCTGCTGGTGCGCAACACGCAGTCCGGACGGGCGCTGCTCAATTCGTTGCCCATGCCGGTGTGGTTCAGGCGCGACGACGGCCGCATCGAATGGGTCAACGATGCCTACGTCAAGGCGGTGGAGGCCAGCGGCGAGACGGAAGTGCGCGAGCGCCAGATCGAGCTCCTGGAGACGCGCCAGCGCGAGGCGGTCAAAGCCGTGCTGGACAAGGGCGGCGCCTATCGCGAGCGCATCCACATCATCAGCGGCGGCGCGCGCAAGGCGCACGACGTGGTGGTGCTGCCGCTCGACGGCGCCGCGGCCGGTGCCGCCATCGACGTCGCCGCGCTGGAAACGGCGCAGGGCGAGCTCAGCCGCCACGTCGCCGCTTATGAGCGCACGCTGGACCGCGTCGCCACGGCGGTCGCCATTTTCGGCCCCGACCAGCGTCTGGCGTTCTTCAACGAGGCCTATCGCAAGCTGTGGCGGTTCGACACCGCCTGGCTGGCGACCAAGCCGACGGATGCGCAACTGCTCGACCGGCTGCGCGAGCTGTCGCGCCTTCCCGAGGTCGTCAACTACCGCGACTGGAAGGCCAAGATTCTCTCCAGCTACAAGACCGGCACCGAGTACGAGGACTGGTGGCATCTGCTCGATGGCCGCACCATCCACGTGTCCTCCTCGCAGCGTCCGGACGGCGGTCTCACCTATCTCTATGCCGACGTGACCGAGCGCTTTGCCCTCGAGAGCAGCTACAATGCCCTCATCAATGCGCAGCGCGAGACGCTCGACGGCCTGAAGGAGGGCGTGGCGGTGTTCGCCACCGACGGGCGGCTCAAGCTGCACAACTCCGCCCTGGCCCAGATCTGGCGGCTGCCGCGCAGCCAGCTGCAGGAAGGGCCGCATATCGACGAGATCATCAGCCAGTGCGTCAGCCTCTATGACGATCTCGGCACCTGGGCCCGCATCAGCCGCTCGGTCACCGGCATCTCGGACCGGCGCCAGCCGATCGAGGGCCAGATGACGCGGGCCGACCAGACGGTCGTCGATTTCGCCGTCGCCCCGCTGCCCGACGGCGCAACGCTCATCACCTTCGCCGACGTGACCGATTCCAAGCGCTACGAGCGTGCGCTGATCGAGCGCAACGAGGCGCTGGTGGTGGGCGACCGCCTGAAGAGCCAGTTCATCAGCCACGTGTCCTATGAGCTGAGAACGCCGCTCACCAACATCATCGGCTTCAGCGAACTGCTCACCAGCCCCCGCACCGGCGAGCTCAACGACAAGCAACGCGAGTATCTCAACGATATTTCCGCCTCCTCGCGCACCCTGCTGGCCATCATCAACGATATCCTGGACCTGACCACCATCGACGCCGGCGCCTTGGAGCTGAAGCTCACGCCCGTGACGGTCAGAAGCCTGGTCGATGCGGCCGTGCTCGGCGTCCGCGACCGGGCCGCCCGCGCGCGCCTCAATATCGACATTCACATTGCGGACGATGCCCAGGAATTCATCGCCGATGAGGCGCGGGTGCGGCAGGTGCTGTATAACCTTCTTTCCAATGCGATCGGCTTCTCCAAGCCCGGCGACGCCATCAGGATCGACGTCTGGCGGGAGGCCGGCATGATGGCGTTCGCGGTGGAAGACCAGGGCGTCGGCATTCCCAAGGAGGAGCAGGCGCGCATGTTCGAGCGGTTCGAAAGCCGCAGCCAAGGGTCCAAGCACCGCGGCGCGGGTCTCGGCCTGTCGGTCGTCAAGAGCCTAGTTGAGCTGCATGGCGGCGCCATGTCGCTGCAATCCGAGCCCGGCCGCGGCACCCGGGTCACGGTGCGCTTTCCCGAGGACGGCGTGCGCGAGACCGATGCCGAGGCCGCGGGCCCCATTCCCGGGCCGATTCGTGCATGACGATGGAGTGGACGCGCGATCTGGATGAAGCCGGCGTCGTGCGGCTGGCCGAGCTGCTGGCCTTCAAGATTCGCCCCGGCGACGTCGTTGCCCTCAGCGGCGATCTGGGTGCCGGCAAGACCACGCTGGCGCGCGCGCTGATCGGCGCGGTGCTGCGCGACGGCAGCGCCGAGGTTCCGAGCCCGACATTCTCGCTGCATCAATCCTACGCCTCGCGGCGCGTGACCATCGCGCATTTCGATTTCTATCGCCTGTCGGGCGCGCACGAGGCGGCGGAGCTGGGCTTTGAGGAGGCCGCGCAGGACGGAGCCGTCATCGTCGAATGGCCGGAACGCGCGGCCGCCCTGCTGCCGCCGACGCGCATCGAGATCGCGCTGGCCGAGGCCGGTGATCCTCATGTGCGCCGCGTCACGCTGCGCGGATTGGGAGAAGCGGGGGAGCGCATCGCCCGCATCGCCGACATCATGGCCTTTCTCGGCCGACAGGCCGACTGGCTCGGCGCGCACCTCACCTACCTGCAGGGCGACGCCTCGACGCGCAGCTACGCCCGGCTGACGCGCGAGGGGCGCACCGTCCTGCTGATGGACGCGCCGCGCCAGCCGGATGGACCGCCGATCCGCCACGGCAAGCCCTACAGCCAGATCGCGCATCTGGCCGAGGACATGGTGCCGGCGTTCGCCGCCATTGCCCCACCCCTGCGCGCGGCGGGCCTGAGCGTGCCGCAGGTTCTGGCGCAGGATTTGGCCAAGGGCCTCCTGCTCGTTGAGGATCTCGGCGATCGCGTGTTCGCAGCCGAGGTGGCGCGGGGGGGCCTGCCGCAGGACGAGCTTTGGCGAACCGCGGTCGATGCCCTGATCGACCTGCAGCGGTCCGAGGCGCCTCGGCAGCTTCCGCTCAACGGCGGCGGCCGGCACGTCCTGCAAACCTACGACCGGGACGCATTGCAGATCGAGGCCGAGCTGCTGCTCGACTGGTACTGGCCGGCCCTGCGCGGTGCGCCCGTGCCGGAGCCGGCACGGGCCGAGTTTCTGTCGCTCTGGGCGCGGCTCTTCGATCGGCTCGAGCGGCAGCCGCAGCACTGGGTGCTGCGCGATTTCCATTCTCCCAATCTCATCTGGCTGCCCGAGCGCAGCGGCATCAAGCGCGTCGGCTTGCTCGACTTTCAGGATGCCCAGCGCGGCGCGGCCGCCTATGACCTCGTCTCGCTGCTGCAGGACGCACGGGTGGACGTGGCGGAAGGGCTGGAGCAGTCCCTGCTCGCGCACTATCGCCGGGCGGCAGCCCGCACGCGGCCAAATTTCGATGATGCCGAGTTCACGTTCGCCTACCACGCGCTGGGTGCCCAGCGCAGCACCAAGATCCTGGGCATCTTCGTGCGGCTGGCGCACCGCGACGGCAAGCGGCAGTATCTCGCGCATCTGCCGCGAATCTGGGGGTATCTCGAGCGCAATCTGCGCCACGTCACGCTTGCGCCACTTGCCGCATGGTACGACAGGTACTTTCCGGCTTCCGTACGGGACGGGAAGCTGCCGCAATAGGCGCAGCCGTTGGGGGAGAGACGAGGGACAATGCCAGCAAGCGTGACAACCGCCATGGTGCTGAGCGCTGGCCTCGGCACACGTATGGCGCCCGCCAACAACGATGTGCCCAAGCCGCTCGTGCGCCTCAACGGCATGGCGCTGATCGATCATGTCCTGGGCCGCCATGTCGCGGCGGGCATCACGCGCGCGATCGTCAACGTGCACTACAAGGCGGACATGATCGAAGCGCACCTCAAGGGGCGGCAGCGCCCGGCGATCGAGATTTCTGATGAGCGGGGCAGGCTGCTCGACACCGGCGGCGGCGTGAAGAAGGCCCTTCCACGCCTGGGAGGCGGCGCCTTCTTGATTCACAACGCCGACTCGGTGTGGATTGAAGGCGTGGGGTCGAACCTTGCCCGGCTGATGCAGGCCTGGGACGAGGAGCGCATGGATTGCCTGATGCTGCTGGCGCTGGCCTCGCACAGCCTGGGATATCAAGGCCGCGGCGATTTCGCCTTCGAGCCGGATGGACGCATCCGCCGGCGCCGCGTGGAGCAGGAGATGGTGCCGTTCGCGTTCACCGGCGTGTCGCTGGCGCATCCGCGCCTGTTCGATGGAAGCCCGGAGGACGCCTTCTCGCTCAACGCCGTGTGGAACACGGCGATTGCGGCAGGACGCGCCTACGGCCTGCGCATGGAGGGCACGTGGATGCATGTAGGCAGTCCCGACGCGTTAGCGCAAGCCGAACAGCAGCTCGCGCGTGAGATTCTTAGCTAGAAAGCGGGTCGAGCCCGCTGCGCCGGCGGTGTCCGCGCGGCCGCGCGTCTATTGCGTGCCGGCGGGGCGGCCGTTTCTCACGCTCCTCGCGGAGGCGCTGACCGGTGGCCACCTGCCGGTGGCGGGCGGGCACCGGCCCGATCCATTGCAGCTCGCCGACACCACCCTGTATCTGCCGACGCGACGGGCGACGCGTGCGCTGCAGGAGGCGTTCCTGAAGGTCTCCGGCGGCGGCGCGCTGCTGCTGCCGCGGATCAAGCCGATCACGGAGGGCAGCGAAGACCTCGACCTGATCGCGAGCGTGGAGGACTACGGCACGGGCGGTGCGGCCGGCGTGCCGCGGGTGATCAGCGAACTGCAGCGCCGACTGGTATTGACGTCGCTGGTGCTGCGCTGGGCGGCCGCCGAGCGGCGCGGCGCGCACCGCGATCTCGATCTCATCCACTCGACCGGCGCCCGCACGCCCGCGCAGGCGGCCAAGCTCGCCAAGGAGCTGGCGCACCTGATCGATGCGCTGGAGCGCGACAGCATCGATGCGGCCAGGCTCGGCGAGCTGGTGCCGGAGGAATATTCCGAGCACTGGTCGCGCACGCTCACCTTCCTGCAGATCGTCACCGAGTTCTGGCCGTTGCACCTGGCGGAGCACGATCTGGTGTCGCCGGTGGCACGGCGCCAGCGCCTGATGCGGGCGGAGGTGGAGCGGCTGCAGGCCCAACCGCCCCAGGCGCCGGTGATCGTGGCGGGCGTCACCGCCACGGACCCGATCGCCACCGAATTGATGCGGACGGTGAGCTCCCTGCCGAACGGGGCGCTGGTGCTGCCGGCGCTCGATCATGCACTCGATGACGCAAGCTGGGCGCTCATTGACGCGCATCCCGAGCACCCCCAGTTCGGCCTGAAGAAGCTGATCGACGCGCTGGGCCTGTCGCGGGCGGAAGTTCAGCTGCTGGGTGAGCCCGAGCAGACACCGGCCGAGCGTGCCCGCTG
Source organism: Hyphomonadaceae bacterium (assembly GCA_019747815.1). Taxonomy (GTDB): domain Bacteria; phylum Pseudomonadota; class Alphaproteobacteria; order Rhizobiales; family Hyphomicrobiaceae; genus AWTP1-13. The sequence continues at coordinate 5,104 of JAIEQJ010000035.1, read as the reverse complement.
GTCGCTCGCCTGCGAGGCGATGCGGCCGGCAGCCACCACCGAGCGCTGGCATCGCTTCACGGCCGCCGCCGACAAGAGGGAGATGGCCGCCGCGCTGACCGGCATGTGCGCCATCGAAGCCGCCACCGCCGACGAGGAGGCCGAGGCCGTCGCGCTCATGCTGCGCGAGGCGGTGGAGACGCCTGGCAGAACCGCCAGGCTGATCACCCCCGATCGCGCTCTGGCGCGGCGGGTGGCGGCGCGTCTCGAGGTGTGGGGGCTGAGCGTCGAGGACGCGGCGGGCCTGCCGTTCAGCCGAACACTGCCCGGCGTGCTGCTCGATCTCATTGCCGCGGCGGTGGAGAAGCAATTCGAGCCCGTTGCGCTGATGACCCTGCTCAAGCATCCACTGTGCCGCCTGGGGCTGCCGGCCGACATCATGCGGCGCGCCGTCAGCACGCTGGAGCTGGCTGCGTTCCGCTCACCCTACTTCGGCAAGGGGCTCAAGGGCGTGGAGGCCGCCCTGGAAGGGGCCGAGACGAAGTCCTGGCGCCCTGCTGCGGTCCGCCGTCTCAAGGATGCCGACTGGCAGGCTGCGCGCGATCTGCTGCAGCGACTGGCCGCCGTCTTCACGCCGATGGCAAAACTCTTCGCCTCGGCGACGCCTGTCGGCATGCACGATCTCGCCCGCATGCACTTCGCAACCGCTGAGGCCCTCGCCAGGACCAGCGACGCGGATGACGGCCAGGCGCTGCGCCAGGGCGAGGCCGGCGAATGGGCGGCGCAGTTCTTTACGAGCCTCATCGACACGGCCATGCCGGCACCCGACATGGCGGCGGCCGACTATCCCGACTTCTATCGCACGCTGGTGGCCGAGAAGGCCATCCGCTCGCGCCGGCCCTTGCATCCGCGCATTGCGATCTGCGATCCGCTGGAGGCGCGCCTGCAGCAGGCCGATGTGGTCATCCTGGGCGCCCTCAATGAAGGCACGTGGCCCGAGGCGGCCGATCCGGGACCCTGGCTCAGCCGGCCGATGCGGGTGGCGCTGGGGTTGGCCACGCCCGAGGAGCGCATCGGCGCGGCGGCGCACGATTTCGTGTCGCAGCTCGGCGCGCAGCGGGTGGTGCTGACGCGCGCCGCCAAGGTCGACGGGGCGCCCACGGTCCCCTCGCGCTGGCTGCTGCGGCTGCAGGCGCTGGTTGACGGCCTCGGGCTGGAGCTCACGGCGGAGCAGCCGTGGCTGGCGTGGGCGCAGATGCGCAGCGCGATCAGCGGCGCCGTCGCGCCCGTGCGCGCGCCCGAGCCGCGGCCGCCCGTCGCCCTTCGCCCGCGCGAGCTGAGCGTCACCGCCGTCGAAACCTGGATCGCCAATCCCTACTGGGTGTTTGCCCGGCGCATCCTGCGCCTGGAGCCCCTGCCGCTGCTCGGCGCGCGGCCGGGGCCGGCGCTGCGCGGCCAGATCGTGCACGAGGCGCTCAATCAGTTTGCCCATCGCTTTCCCGAGACCCTGCCCAAGGACATTGCCAGGGAATTGACGGCGATCTCGAAAGACGTCCTGGCGGACTACACCGGCAACCCGCGGGTGGCGGCCTTCTGGGCCTCGCGCCTGGCGCGCTTTGCGGCATGGTTTGCCGAGACCGAGGCGGCCCGGCGCGCCGGCATCGCCCGGACGGCGCCGGAGGTTGCCGGCAAGCTGGTGCTGGCAGGCCCGGCCGGACCGTTCACTCTGACGGCGCGCGCCGACCGCATCGACGCCGGCGGCGCGGCGCTCGTCATCACCGACTACAAGAGCGGGCAGAACCTGCAAAACCTGGCAAGCCGTGCGGCAGCGGGCGAAGCGCCGCAACTTCCGCTCGAAGCGGCCATCGCCGCGGCCGACGGCTTTGCCGGCGTGCCGCCCGGGCGCGTGAGCCTGCTGCGCTACATCTCCACCTCGGGCGGCGAGCCGCCGGGCCAGGACCTTGCGCTCAAGGTGGACGATGTGCTCGCGCTCGCGCGCGCGGCGCAGGACGGGCTCATGCGCCTGATCGCCGAGTTCGACCGCGAGACGACGCCCTATCGGGCCGTGCGCCGCGCCCGCTTCAAATACGACTACGACGACTACGCGCACCTGGCCCGTGTTGCCGAGTGGCTGGTCGACAACGGCGAGGAGGACTGAGCATGGGCCTGTTCGGCTCCCCCGACGGGCTCGTCGCCGTGCGCGAGAGGACGCGCCGCGACCAGGCGGCCGCCGCCGATCCCGCCGCCTCCGCCTGGGTCAGCGCCAACGCCGGCACCGGCAAGACGCATGTGCTCACCATGCGCGTGCTGCGCCTGCTGCTCGACGGCGTCAGCCCGGAGCGCATTCTGGCGCTCACCTATACCAAGGCGGCGGCGGCGGAGATGTCGACGCGCGTGTTCGACCGCCTGGCCGCATGGGTGACGGCGGGCGACGCCGAGCTCAAGGCGAAGCTCGCCCAGCTCCTCGACCGCGCACCGTCGCCCGACGAGATGGTGCATGCGCGCCGGCTGTTCGCCAGGGCCATCGAGACGCCGGGCGGCCTCAAGGTGCAGACCATCCATGCCTTCTGCGAGCGGCTGCTGCAGCGCTTCCCGCTGGAGGCCGGCGTGCCGCCGGGCTTTGAGATTCTCGACGACCAGCAGCGTTCGGCCCTGCTGGAGGAGGCCATCGATGCGACGCTGACCGAGGCGACATCCGCCAGCCCCGACGCACCGCTGGCGCGGGCCTTGGGCTCGGCGGTCGGCTTCGCGGCGGAAGGCAATTTCGATGCGCTCCTGGCCGATGCCTTGCGCCAGCACGCCTGGATCGAGGCGGCCGTGCGCCTCGATCTCGACGCCGACGGCCGGCTGGCCGAAGCGGAGAAAATCTACCGCCTGGCCCTGGGGCTGGAGCCGGACCTGACGCTGGAGGCCACGACGGCGGCGCTGGCCGGCGTTCTCCCCAAGTCCGAGCTGATGCGCATCCGCGACGTGCTGGCGTCCGGCTCCAACGGCGACGTCAAGGCATCCCAGAAAATCGCCGCCGCGCTGGCTGCCGGCGGCGCCGCGGGGCGCATCGCGGCCCTGTGCGAGGTCTTCCTCACCGGCAGCGGCGATCCACGCAAGTCGCTGATGACCAAGAGCCTGGCCGCGGCCCACCCCGATGTCGAGGCGCTGCTGGTGCGCACGCAGCAGCGTGTCGTCGACCTCAACGCGGCGCGCTGCCGGCTGCAGCTTCTCGATGCCACGCTGGCGCTGGTGCGGCTGGGCGATGCCGTGATGCAGCGCTACGGCGCCGCCAAGGCGCGGCAGGCCGCGCTCGATTTCGACGATCTGGTCGGCAAGGCCGCGAGCCTGCTCAGATCGTCGGGCGCCGTCGAATGGGTGCTCTACAAGCTGGACGGCGGCCTCGATCACATCCTGGTGGACGAGGCGCAGGATACGAGCGCGATCCAGTGGCAGGTCATCCGCGCGCTGGCCGAGGAGTTCTTCGCCGGGCACGGCGCCAGCGACAAGCCGCGCACGCTGTTTGCGGTCGGCGACGAGAAGCAGTCGATCTACAGCTTCCAGGGTGCGGCGCCGGCCATGTTCGCGGCGGCGGGCGAGGCCTTCGCCGAGCGCGCCGCGCGGGCGGGCATGCGCTGGCGGCGGGTGCCGCTCACGCTTTCGTTCCGGTCGGTGGAGCCGCTGCTGGCGGCGGTCGATCGCATCTTTGCCAAGCCCGAGCGCACGCCGGGCCTGACCGCGACGCTGGCCCCCGTGCGCCACGTCGCCAACCGGGCGGGACATGCGGGTCTCGTCGAGATCTGGCCGCTGGAGCCCTATCAGGCCGCAACCCCGGCAGAGCCCTGGTCGCCGCTGGCGGAGACGGGCGCATCGCCCTCCGTCGTGCGTCTGGCCGCGCGCATTGCCGCAACCATCCGCGGCTGGCTCGACAGCCGCGAGATGCTGCCCTCGCTCGGGCGCCCCATCCGGGCGGGCGACATCCTCATCCTGGTGCGCAAGCGTGCGCCGTTCGCACCGGTCATGGTGTCGGCGCTGAAGGCGCGCGACATCGGCGTTGCCGGCGCCGACCGGCTCATGCTGACCGAGCAGATCGCCGTGCAGGACCTGATCGCGCTGGGCGATGCCCTGAACCTGCCCGATGATGATCTCGCCCTGGCGTCGGTGCTGAAATCGCCGCTGTTCGGCCTCGACGATAGCGACCTCATGGCGCTGGCGCACGGCCGCAAGGGATCGCTGTGGGACGCAGTGCGCGCCAGCGCGCCGCACAACGACCGCTTCGCGCCCGTGGCCGAGACCCTGCAGCGCTGGCGCACGCGGTCGGAGCGGCAGCCGCCGTTCGAGTTCTATGCCTCGATCCTGGACGGCGAGGGCGGACGCAGGCGCATGCTGGCGCGGCTGGGCCCGGAGGCGGCCGATGCCATCGATGAGTTCCTCAACCTCGCCCTGGCCTACGACGAGGCGGCGCCGCCGTCGCTGCAGGGCTTCCTCGCCGCGTTGCGCGAAGAGCAGCGCGAGGTCAAGCGCGACATGGAGCAGGGCCGCAACGAGGTGCGCGTGATGACCGTGCACGGCGCCAAGGGCCTCGAGGCGCCCATCGTCTTTCTGCCCGACACCTGCTCGACGCGCTCGGCGCGCGCTGCCAACGGCCTGCTGGTGCTGGAGGATGCGCAACGCCCGAGCAGCGTGCCGCCGCCGTTCCTGTGGCCGGTGAAGGGCACCAGCAAAGTGCGCGCGGTGCAACAGGCCAAGGCGCGCATCGCCGACGCGGAGACCGAGGAGCGCAACCGCCTGCTCTATGTGGCGCTGACGCGTGCCCGCGACCGGCTGTATGTGGCGGGCTTCGAGGGCCTGCGGGCGCCGCCCGCCACCTGCTGGTACCATCTGATCAAGGATGGACTTGAGGGGCATCTGCAGGAGGTTGAGACCGCCGACGGGCGCGTCGTGTGGCGGCTCAGCAGCGAACAGATGATCAAGCCAGAGCCCGCCAAGGGACGGGCCGGCCTGCCCCAGGCGCTGGCGCCGCTGCCGGCATGGGCACGGACGCAGGCGCCACGCGAGCCCATGCTCACCCTGCCGCTCGCGCCCTCGCGCCTGGCACCGCTGGACATGGAGGCCGAGGCCCCCCCGCAGCCGGCGCCGG
>JAIEQJ010000001.1 GCA_019747815.1 Hyphomonadaceae bacterium | reverse complement strand
AACACCGGAAACGCGGTGCTCCTTCACATTATGATCTGCTGCTGATTACTGGACTAATGGCGAGCTCGCCATTACTCGAGCCAGGAGCCGATGTAGTCCGCGTGGCGGACGGTCGGCACGATGCCGAGCGCGGCGCAGCAGAAGGCGGCGTTGATCTCCGCTACCAGCTCCTCGAACGCATACTTGCGCGAGCCGAACGATCCTGAGAGGTCACGGTTGAGCCGGGACGAGTGGCCCGAGGCGTGGCCGAGCTCGTGCAGGGCCGTGCGGTGCCAGTTGATTGGCTCGAAGAATGCCGCCGGCGGCGGCACCTGCACGTAGTCCGCCGACGCGTCGTAGAAGGCCCGGTTGCCGCCGATGCGAACCTCGATGCCGGTGGCCTTGATCAGCGCCCCCACGCGCGGCTCGATCGTGCCGGGCGGCGGAGGAGGTGCGACCGTCGCGATCTCCTCCGGCAGATCGTCGCACTGGCCAGTGTTGAAAACGGTGAAGCGCTTCAGGAAGGGAATTCCGTGCGGCGCGTCACCCGTCTCTGCCGCGCGTTGCTTCGCGTCGTCCGGTACGAAGCGGTCGGCATAGACGACGGTGGTGCCCCGCTCGCCCTTGCGGACATGACCGCCGAGCGCCTGGGCCTGGCGGAAGGTGAGCCAGCTCTGGCCGGAGAAGCCATGCTGGATGACGGCGCCCCACAGGATCAGCACGTTGATCCCTGAGTAGGCGCGGCCGGTCGATGCGTTCTTCGGCAGTGCGGGCTGCGCCTTCGTCGTCGCTGTGCCCCAGGGTTGCACCCACGGGACGCGGCCCTGTTGCAGCTCGGCGATGATCTTGCCGGTGATGTCGTCGTAGAAGTTCGTCCGGTCGCCACTGGCACCAGCATGGGAGGTGGATCTGGGCATCGCGGGTCTCCGCGACGGGCCGGCAAGAGCCTCTCTCTCACCTTGGGCAACCCGTCACGGCGACAGCCGCCTACCTCTGCCTCTTCCGCGCGCCATCGGCCGGCTAACTGCTCCGTGGCTCCGTCGGGGCTGGTAGTCGTCTTTGTCTGGCGCGTAGCTCGGTGACCGTACGCTTCGTCATCGTGGTCCGCGCCAGCTGGGGTAATTCGATCCCGGCCTCCCGCTACCGTTGGAGTTGGGATTGATTCGGCCCAGCCACAGAGGGAGAGGCTCATGGATCTGTTCGTCGGATTGGACGTATCGCTCAACTCGGTCTCGGTTTGCATTCTTCAAGCTGACGGGACCTTGGTGTGGCAAGGCAAGGCGTTGAGCGAGCCGCCAGCATTGATCAGAGCGATGGAGCCTTACCGTGATCGCATCAAGCTGGCCGGGCTGGAAGCCTGTCCACTGTCCGAGTGGCTCTACGGCGAGCTGTCCGCGAACGGTTTTCCGATGGTGTGCATCGAAGTGCGGCACGCACATCGCTTCTTGTCGACCCGGTTGAACAAGACGGACCGCAACGACGCGCGCGGCATCGCTGAGATGATGCGCGTCGGTCACTACAAGCCCGTGCACGTCAAGAGCAAGGCGTCGTTACTGCTGCGCACGACGCTCATTGCGCGCAAGAAGTTCGTCGATCACATGCTGGCGATCGAGCAGACCATTCGGGGCGTCCTCAAAGTGCACGGCTTGAAGGTCGGCAGCGTTCATCGCTGCGCATTTCCGGCGCGCATCGATGAGCTGTTGGCAAAGAACCCCGAGCTGCGGATGGCCATCGAGCCGCTGCTGGAGGCGCGCAATCTGATGCGCAGGCAGAAGCTGGTCCTGGACAAGCAACTGGCAAAAATGGCGCGGCGCGATGCCTTGTGCAAACGGCTGATGACAATCCCCGGGATCGGGCCGATGGTGAGCTTGGCCTTCAAGGCAACGATCGATGATCCTTTGCGCTTCTCCCAGTCGAAGACGGTAGCGGCCCATTTGGGGTTGACGCCGCGGGTCTACCAATCAGGCGAGATGGATCACTCAGGCCACATCAGCAAATGCGGCGACAGGTTGCTCCGGCACGCTCTGTACGAAGCTGCCAACTCGCACCTGCGGATCAGCCGGAAGTGGTCGAGCCTCAAAGTGTGGGGGTTGAAGCTCGCGAAGCGCGTAGGCATGAAGAAGGCCCTCGTCGCGGTTGCCCGCAAGCTTGCCATCATCATGCATCGCATGTGGATCGACGGCACGGAGTTCCGCTTCGGCGCGGCGCCGACAGAAGCGCAAGCCGCTTAGGATCGTCCCGGAAGCGCCTGCTGCTCTGCCGAGGACGTGGGGCAAGGTCAGTCCGTCACGGTCCCTGTGTCCTTGCAAGCCAAGCACGTGCCGCCAGCTTGGACGACCTCACCTCACCGGACGCCCATCATGGAGCGATAGCACATCGACTCCGGACAGAAGCGTGGACCCGGCTCAGCAGTCCATTTGGTGCGTCCGAGAGAGTGCGTAGCGTCGTCAACATTGAGCCGCAGCGGGGATCGTTGGTCTTGCGGCAGCGATCGCAACCCGAACGGGCGGAGACGCCGGCCTCCCGGGCACGGCGGCTCCGGTCGCCGGCAGACTCATGCCGGCGACTAGAGCGCGACCCGACCGAAGGAAGGGGGCCGCCCAACCTTATTGCAGCAGGCAACCTGCCTCACCTATCAATGTCCGCATCAGCAAAGGCAACAGCATGCGAACGCCGAACACCAGTAACGACATCCGCTTGCGGGTCATGCTCGCAGCAGAGATCCCCCTCGGGCCCGGCAAGGCGCAACTCCTGCAGGGCATCAAGGACACGGGCTCAATCTCGGCGGCAGGCCGGCGCATGGGCATGAGCTACAAGCGGGCATGGTACCTCGTCGAAGCCCTCAACGGACACTTCGATGCGCCGATGGTCGAGGCAAGCAAAGGCGGAAGGACGGGCGGCGGTGCGAAGCTGACCCCTCTTGGCAGCGAGGTGCTCGCGGCCTATCGCGAGATGGAGGAGGCAGCCGCAAGAGCCGTCGCCCCGATCCTGCGGCGATTGCGTCGGAAGGCAGGGCCGGCGAAGGGCAGCTGATCTTCTCGCTCGACATGATGACGGCTCTCGCCTATCGATATAGCCAAGCAGCTACATCGCGAGGTTCAGCATGCGGCCTGGCATATGGCACGTCGTAGCCCTCACCCTGGGTCTACTGGGCTTGGCAGGTGCCCGGGCACAAACGGTTGGCGAGGTGCCGGTTGTGGCGGCCGCCTCCGACCTGCAGTTCGCGCTGACGGAAGTCGTTGAGGCCTATAAGCAGGAGACCGGCCAGGACGTGAAGCTGACGTTCGGCTCGTCGGGCAACTTCGCCCGGCAGATCCGCCAGGGTGCGCCGTTCCACATCTTCTTCTCGGCGGACGAGAGCTTCGTGACCGACCTGGCCAAGGATGGTTTTGCTCGTGACGAAGGTGCGCTGTATGCGATCGGGCGCATCGTCATCATCGTGCCGAAGGGATCGCCGCTCAAGGCTGACGGCACGCTGGCTGATCTCAAGGCGGCTCTTGGCGATGGGCGCGTGAAGAAGTTCGCCATCGCCAATCCCGAGCACGCGCCTTACGGCCGGCGCGCCGAGGAAGCGTTGCGTCACGCCGGGCTGTGGGATGCCGTCAAGGACAAGCTCGTGCTGGGTGAGAACGTCTCGCAAGCCGCGCAGTTTGCAACGTCGGGCAATGCCCAAGGCGGCATCATCGCCTATTCGCTTGCACTCTCATCCAATGTATCGGCGACCGGCTCGTTCGACCTGATCGCGGATGACTGGCATCAGCCGTTGCGGCAGCGCATGGCGCTTTTGAAGAACGCCACGCCTGCGGCTGAGCGCTTCTACGCCTTTGTGCAGCAGCGCACGGCGCGGGCGATCCTGCGCAAGTACGGGTTCGTGCTGCCGGGAGAGGGTTCCTGACGCGAGCATGCGGTCATGGACACGTCGGCCTTATGGCTATCCTTGCGGCTCGGACTGCTGACGGTCCTGATCCTGCTGCCGTTCGGCATTCTGACGGGCAGATGGCTGGCCTATCGGCAGTTCCGTGGCAAGGCCATCGTCGAAGCGGCGGTGGCGTTGCCGCTCGTTTTGCCGCCGACGGTGTTCGGCTACTACCTGCTCGTCGCGTTCGGGGCGGCATCGCCGCTTGGCCAGGCGTGGACTGCGCTCACCGGGCAACCGCTGGTGTTCACCTTCCAGGGCCTGCTGCTTGCGTCGGTGATCTTCAACATCCCATTCGCCATCCAGCCGATGCAGCGCAGCTTCGAGGCCATCCCCGCCGAGGTGCGTGATGCTGCGGCCTGCTGCGGCATGACGCCGTTCGAAGCCTTGCGGCGCGTCGAGCTGCCGCTGGCCTGGCCGGGTATCCTCACGGCGCTGGTGCTCAGCTTCGCACACACGCTGGGCGAGTTCGGCATCGTGCTGATGGTGGGGGGAAGCATTCCCGGTGAGACCAAAACCGTCGCCATTGCCATCTACGACCGGGTGCAGGCGTTCGACGACGCCGCCGCCGCGAAGATGTCAGCGCTTCTGCTCGCGATCTCGCTTGTCGCCATTGCCGTGACGTTTGCCCTGTCCGGCCGTATCGGCCGACGGCGGGGTTAGCGCATGCAGGGCCTCGCGGTGCAGCTGTGCCAGGAGACGCCGATCCCGCTCGAAGCGGCGTTCGGATGCGCAGCCGGCGAGATGCTGGCCCTGGTCGGTCCCTCGGGCAGCGGCAAGTCGACCATCCTGCGCTGCATCGCCGGCCTGCACCGGCCCGAGCGCGGTTCCGTCGTGGTTGACGGCGAGGCCTGGCTCGACCGCTCGCGCGGCATCGACGTCGCCACGCACCGGCGCGGCGTTGGCATCGTTGTGCAGAGCTACGCGCTCTTTCCGCACATGACGGCGATAGGCAACATCGAAGCGGCCCTTGGCCATCTGCCCCAGTCGCAGCGCCGAGACAAGGCGCGCGAGCTGCTGGCGCTCGTCCATCTGTCGGGCCTCGAGGATCGACGGCCGGCAGAGCTCTCGGGTGGCCAGCAGCAACGGGTGGCCGTGGCGCGCGCGCTGGCTCGGGAGCCCAAGGTCCTTTTGCTCGATGAGCCGTTCTCTGCCGTCGACAAGGTGACGAGAGGCAGGCTGTACCAGCAGCTGGCCGGCATGCGACAGCGCCTGGCCATGCCGATCGTGCTGGTCACGCACGATCTCGACGAGGCGCTCATGCTGGCTGACAGCATGTGCCTACTCCAGCGGGGGCGCATCCTGCAGCACGGCAAGCCGCTCGAGCTGCTACAGAGACCGGCCACGGTCGAAGCGGCACGACTGGTGGGTCAGCGCAACATCTTTCCGGGGCGTGTTCTGGAGCAGCGAGCGGAGCTGACCATCCTGGATTGGCGGGGCCGTCAGCTCGAGGTCGCACCGCAGCCGCAATGGGCGCCGGGTACCGACATCGCCTGGCTGATACCGCCGTCGAAGGTTGTTCTGCACCGGCGTGATCGACCTTCGCGCGGCGAAGCCGAGAACCCTGTGATGGGCTCGATCGTCGCGCATGTGGCCCTCGGCGACACCACGATCTCGACCGTCAAGCTCGATGGCAACGAGACGCGCACCCTCACTTTGCAGGTGCGGACCTACGTTGCCGAGCGCAACAAGCTCGGGATCGGCGAGCAGGTAGCTCTGTCGTTGCTGGCGCAGGCCATTCACATCATGCCGGCCGCCGCGCCGAGAAAGCGCTAGGCATGAGACGCACGCTTCTTGGCTTCGGCAGTGGAACGGCCGTGGGCGTACTTGGCGGCCTGATCGGACTGGGCGGCGGCGAGTTCCGGCTGCCGATCCTGACATCGCTGTTCGGGTACGCGGCTCGGGAAGCGGTACCCCTCAACCTGGTGATCAGTCTCATCACCCTGGTCGCAGCTCTCGCCGTCCGCGCACAAACCCTCTCGCTTGCGGCGGTCACACCGCACGCCATTGAAGTCGCGGCACTGGGACTTGGTGGCATTCTAGGCGCGCGCTGGTCCGCCCAGCTTCTCACACGGTTGTCCGACCATCGCCTGGAGCACACCATCGCCTGGCTGCTTGGCGGCATCGGTGCACTGTTGATTGTCGAAGCGCTCCTCCCAGGGCAACGAACGGCGCTGCTGGCTGATGATGGCGTGGCCCTCCTCGTCTCGGGGCTGGCATTCGGTCTCATCATCGGCGCCGTGGCTGCGTTGCTCGGCGTGGCCGGAGGGGAGCTGCTGATCCCGACGCTGATGCTCGTCTATGGCGCCGACATCCGCAGCGCCGGGACCGCAAGCCTCATGATCTCGATCGTCACGGTCTTGAGCGGCTTGGTGCGCTACGGGCGGCTTGCCGCATTGCCGGACAAGCGATCACTGCAAACCGTCGCCGCGCCGATGGGCCTCGGCTCCATCGTGGGAGCGGTCATCGGCGGTCTGCTTGTCGGGTTTCTACCGACCGCCAGCCTCAAGATCGTGCTGGGCTCCGTGCTGATTGCAGCGGCCAGCAAGCCGCTGTGGCCCACCAAGAGATAGCACCATGCTTGGGTGCATCTGCAAATTGCAGCTTGACGCCCGGGATCGAATTACAGAAGGGGCCGTTCTTTGATGGTGGGTGGTCGTGTCAAGGGCACGGACACCAACAAGACGATGTCTCTTTGGTCGCCGTCCGCATGGCAGACGGTTCTGACAGATGTCATCGCCAAATCGTAGTCGTACGCGGCAACGATCGCACCCCGAACGGGCCGAGACGCCGCCTTCCGGGCAGGCGGCTCGGCTGCGCGGCCAGCTGCGCCGCGCAGGAGAGCGTGGCCCGACCGAAGGGAGGGAGCCGCCCTAATCCTTCTCCTTCGCGGCGTTCTTTGCAGGTATACGCTTAACTGACGACGACCAATGCCGGGCGCAAGGTTCTTTACGAGGTCGGATTCTCCGCCTCAAGGATGGGCTTCGTCGAGAAGATGCCTCACTTGTCACCCACGCGGTGCGTCTGGGCCCGCCACGGTCGCTACGAGGTCAATCTGCCCGTCGTCCCGGCAGGGACGCCTTCCGCTGGTGCGGAAGCTCTTCGATTACGCCACAGCCGGCTCGGCCGCGCTCCACTCGAACACGGTGCCGTCGCGCCAGATGGCGTGAAGAATGACGGCGAGCTTGCGCGCAACGCCGATGGAAGCGCGCTTCCAGCCGATACGCTTGGCAAGGCGCAAAGCCCATTGCTGTAGGGGGCAGGATCGGCGCAGCCTCGTCATCAGTACGCCGGCAGCCTCGTAGAGATAGCTGCGCAGCAGCGGATCATTGGACTTGCCGATGCCGCCGATCCACTCGCTCTCACCGGACTGATACTGCCGCGGCGTCAGGCCGAGATATGGACCGACCTTCGTCGATGAGGTGAAGCGCTGCGGATCGTCGATGGCTGCCTTGAAGGCGAGCGCGGTCATGGGTCCGACGCCCGGTACGGTCATCATTCGGCGCACATCGCCGTCCCTGCGCGCCGTGTCGAGGACACTGGCCGACACGGCCCTCAGCTGCTTCGCGATGGAGGCATGGGCGGCGAGCAGCGGATCGAGGACGAGGCCCAGCCAATCGTTATCAGCTCTGAGCTCGGCGACACGCGGCATGAACCCACGTCCTTTGGTCGGCCCGGTCATCACACCCAGCGTCTTCAAGGCGCCACGCATCTGGTTCTCGATGGCTCGCCGCGACTGCAGCAGCTGCTGGCGGGACAGCAGTAGGGAACGGATCAGCTGCGCATCGAGCGAGCGGACCCGGGCCTCGCGATACCAGCCCATGCGGACGAGGTCGGCCAGGCCGCGTGCGTCGTTGCGGTCGTTCTTGTTGCGCTTCATCGATAGCACGCGATGGGCGTGGCGGCTGTCGAGGCAGACGACGGGTAGGCCAAGTGCGCGGAACTCGCGCCACAGCCAGGCCGATGTGGCGCCACTCTCAAGACCGAAACGCTCGAGGGTCGGCGCGTGCTTGCCCAAGTGATTGGCGATCACTTGCGGATCAGTCGGCAGCATGCGCTCGTATAAGATCCTGCCGGCGTCATCGACGATGCAGACTGCGGTCTCCTTCAACGACACATCGAGGCCGGCATAAGTCTTGCCTCCGGCGCTGGCCGTGCTCTTCGTCATGGGGTGCCCCTCCTGGCCGAATCAATGGAGCGGTCAGGTGAGCAGTCCGGAGTGCCCTTGACGCGACCAGCCGCCATCACCCCATGTCACCCGGATGGGCCGAGACCCGTAAGCGGGGCTCGGGCGCGCGGCCTTTGGGCCGCGCGGTAGGACCCGGCCGCGGCCACTTCGGCCGCGGGGCGCCAAGAAAGACGCAAAGACCGCCGTCGATCGCGTGCGACTGCCCGTATTGGCGCGATCCGAACTGAGAGCAGGTCCCGAAAGCCGCGGCGTAGCAGCAGCCGGTCTGCTGTAGCGGCCAGCGCGTAGACTGCTCGGAGGGCCCTCGGCGGCGGGCGCCTCGCCGCTCTGATGCGGATGCGGCAGGGCCTGTCAGGGAAAGTATTTGTGCAACTGCCTGTTGCACAAGTTGCGAAAGGCGCCGGAAGCTTGCCACGCCGCCGTAAATTCGCCAGGGCCCTGGACCCTAAGCGGGCTTGCGCCCACCCACGCAAATCCTGTTGTCGCACCGGCCCGAAAGCCGATGATCGGCCAGGGACGCGATGGGCCGATTCCCGACATGCATGGAGGGACCCGCTACCCGCCTTGACTCGACGCGTCGCCCCAGAAGCGGAAGTCGAGTGGATGTCGGCGCCACCGGTCAAATGTGGTGATCGTCGGGGATTGACCGTGCTGGTAGGAGTGATGGAGGACCCGAGGCGACCCTCAGTCGGCCAGCATCATGTGACTGTCGGGTAATTGTCGCCTACTTTGCGCCTTTATGGCGGGCATTCGGCGTGGTCCGCCACGGGCGTCGGAGGGCAATATCATGGCATCGCAATCAGACACAGGTCGCCGGAAAATGACACCCAACTCCAAGGCACTCATTGAACTCCGTACCAAGTGCGCCATGAACCAAGAAGATCTCGCTGGTCGCGCCAAGGTCAGCGTCAGGACAATTCAGCGAGCTGAAGCCGGAAACCAGATTGACCTGCAGACAGCTCAGCAGATTGCGACGGCTCTTGGCGTGGTGCCCGATGCTATCCGCATGGACGAGGAGCTGCAAAGGGACCAAGCACCGGACGAGAAAGATCTGACTCGCGTTACACTCCTCCCTGCTCGCAGCGCCCGCTCTCTCTTGGATGTTGCGACGGCTTGCGACGAGTGCCGGCTTGATCACGAAGTGGATATCGGACCCGGCGCGATCGACGCAGCGATCGAGTTGTGTGACGCCCTGGGACCCTTCCTTCCGGTACTGTGCCCAGAGGACATAAACTTCAACGGCTCAAGCGACGATCCGGCCAAGAAACTGAAGGACCGCATCCGCTTGGAGGCAACGCTCAGTGCGTCGATGGAACAGCTGCGGGAGCACGGTATCGCTGTATTTGTTGGATCGTACGTCGACTTCATCCAGAGGCCACGTTACGACATTGACGAGGGTTGTTGGTCGACTCGAGTCAATCAGAAGCACGAAGACGTGAAATTCGGCATCGTAAGGCTGGGACCGGCGAGTAGCCTGCAGTTGATCGCCAGGGTGAAGACTGAACCGATTCCGTTTTGATCCGAAGAGGCTATGGCTGCGCGAGCTGGCTGTTGACGCCTGCCCGCCATCCCGTACCCAGGCGGCGAGCGTGCAAGTGTCCGTTGTCGGATGTTGAGCGTCCGGGCGAGTTTAATGATCATGAGGCGGACGATACTCTCGCCACGATGTCGCGTTGCTCTGCCCAGCGTCGCTGGTTAGGGCGCGCACTATCCCACCAGCATGGCGTCATGCCTACCACTGTCGACGATGCGAAGTGCGCCGTCGGCTACGTCCGCTTCTCGCCGCAAACCCCGCGTTGGAATTCTAAGCTATTGAGGGCGCCTCACGCGTGCGATCGCTCTGGTCTGCACCGCCTCGGTGCTCGGCGAATCGGGTAGCATAGTATCTTCACAAAAAACGTGATTGCCGTGCCTGACATTAGTGCAGTCGAGATACCGAGGCCGCTTAACTGGCAGGACTTTCAACGGTCCAGTGTCATCCTGTTCCGCTGCATTCTCCGCGACGAGCAGCTTCAGGAGTTCGGGCGCGACGGCCAAACACAGCACGGGATCGATCTTCTTGGATTGCGCGATGGCGACACCGGCCGTCCCGTCGGCGTTCAATGCCGTCGAAAAAAGTCGCTCACCTCCAAGGAGATGCGCGAGGATGCGGAAGAAGCGCGCGCGATCAAACCAGCACTCACAGAACTAATCTTCGCAACCACGGCCGAACGCGACAAGGCCGTCCAGCTTGACGCTGCCGCTCTGACGCAAGAGCTGATCGCCTCCGGCTGGAATTGCCGTGTAACGGTCATGGCCTGGCAGGACCTGCAACAGGAAATCGCGCAGCATCCTCCTGCACTGCGCGCGTTCTGGCCTTCCGGCCCCGCTATGCAGCAGCCTGTTATCGAGGTGGTGAAGGAGGGCAACGAAGCGATATTGGCCGTCTTGCGTGAGATGCAGGAAGGGCAGAGGCAATCGCGGCAGATCATCAGCGAAGAGTATGACAGCGATCTCGCACCCGAGGCGAAGACAGAGCCTGTCGGTCTCCATACCCGGATTTCGACACTGCGCGAGTTGATCGGGAAGGGTCGGACGCGCACGGCACTCGAAGGGTTTGAAAAGCTGCTGGCGCAGGAACCGCCACTGCCGCCATACGCTCGTTACCGGGTCATTGCGAACATCGGCGCGGTTCATTTCAACGCGGGGCGGATCGACCTGGCTCTCAAATATTCCGGCGAGGCGTTGGCCCTTCGTCCCGACGACCACAAGGCGCAGACCAACCTTGCTTATGCTGAAGTGGTGAGCGGTGACGTCGAGGGCGGCTGCAAGCGTGTGCGGGCTGTGCTGGAGAAGCATCCGGACCATGCACCGGCCGCAAGTTTGATCATCCAGTCCCATGCGCAGGACGCATCTATCACCGATCCGCTGACGCTTGTCCCGGAAGCATCGCATAACGCGGTCGAGGTGAAGGTCGCGCGGATCATGTTCCTGCGCGCCCACGACGACAGGCAGTGGGAAGCGCTTGCCCAAAGCGGTGCAAAGGAACATCCGGACAATCGCCATCTTGAGCGCCTGGCAGCCGAAGCCGTGCTGGAGCCAGCCCTTGCCGACATCGAGATCGTTCTCGGAAAGCCTGCTTCCAAAGAACTTTACGATGCAGTGAGAAAGAGCGCCGAAACGTTGGAGCGTCTTTGGAAGCAGGAGATGGATGCGGAAGACCCGCACCCGCAAGAGACCTATCCGCTGGCAAACAACGCTGCAGCTGCGCTCCGCTTTATCGGCGACGCAAAACGTGCTGCGCGCATACTCGATGACACCATCGAGAAGATCGGTCGTGATCCGGACCTCGTGCGGTGCCGGGCACTCCTGCACCTGGCAGCCGATGAGGACCAGAGCGCAGCAGCCCTGCTGGAGACGATAGACGATCCGGAAGGGCTTCTCTTCGCAGCGCAGCTCGCCGTAGCAAAAGATCCCGAGGGTGCGCGATCGCGACTCGACAAGCTGGATGTGAACCGCTTGCCGGAGCGCATGCGCTGCATCGTGCCGGAGATCCGGGGCGAGATTGCTCTCGTGCTGAAGGATCAGCCGGGGCTTGAAGCAGCGTTGAAGGCACTTGAAGAGGAAGGCGCCCCCTTTGCCACGATTGCTGTCTTGCGTGCGCGAGCGCAGGAGAAGGGGCTTATTAAGGTCGATGCGGAGAAGGCCGGTGAGGAGGAGGACGACGAGAAGGTCAGTCCGGCAATAGAGGCGATCATCCGTGAATTGCCAGCCCATGAAGCCGCGATGTCCTATGCTGATCGTGTTCAGCTGGCGCAGTTCCTCGAGCGGCACAACGCTGATGAGACCGCATCCAACCTTCTCGATGGGCAGGTATCGGCCGATCGGGATTCCGTTGCGCTGCGCACCTATCTTTCAGCGAGCATCGGCGCGCAGTTGTTTGCGCGCGCAAAGAAAGTGTTCGAGTCGCTGCCGCCTGACCTGCTCAAGCTTCCAGCCTATCAGCGCATGGCTGCGACCTATCACTGGAACACCGGAGATGCCAAAGCCGCTGAACCGTTTATCAAGCAATGGCGCGAAGCGTCCCCTGAGCGACTGGACCTTCTTCTCTGGCACATCGATGCACTTATCCGTCTCAATGCCGAGGATAAGGTCCGGCAGATACTGACGACCGAGGTCGAAGCCAAAGCCGATGGGCCGCTATCGGCAAAGCGTCGGCTGGTTGCCGCGCTGATGGCATACGGGCAACGGGACCGCGCCCGCGCATTTGGCTACAGGCTTCTGGCGCTCAACCGCGACGATCCGGCCGCGTGGATGGCGTTCATGTCCACGATGTTCACCGGCGAGAATGCCGGCCGCGATCATATTCTCTCAACGACCATCACACCCGAGCACACCGTTGAACTGAAGCTGCCTTCGAATGAAGTGCGGCGCTACGTGATCGAAAGTGACCCCGGGGTCCGGCGCGTTTCCCAGGAAGCCATTGCGCCGGACCATGAGATCGCGCGGCTGGTTCAGAACCTCAAGCCTGGCGATCGGTTTGATTGGCCCGGGAATGGCGGCAAGGCCACCGTCGTAAGCGCAAAGCACAAATATCTCGATGCATTTCATGTGGCGCTTGGCAGGTTCAACGAGCGGTTTCCGGCAGCGAAAGGCTTCAAGCAGGTCAATATCGGCACGCCGGAGAAGTTTGATCTCAGCGCGATCGAGGACATGCTGAAGGCGCGGTCGGATCACATCGCCACGCAATCCGCTCTATATGCCGAAGGCCGGATTTCGCTGTCGATGCTCGCCTATCTGACCGGCGTGGATCCCGTCGATTGCATGCTGGGTCTGGCCGAGCTCGGCAAGGTATATCGCGTATCGATTGGCTCACGAGAGGAACGCCGGGCGGCGTCGGCCGCCATCACCGGGAACCAGGCGAAGGGCTGCATCGTCGATGCTCCTACTTACCACTGTATACGTCGGCTGAATCTGGAAGGCGTCGTAAGGGCGGTTTGCGGGCCGATCGGCATCAGTCAGGCGACCGCCGACATCTATCACGCCCGGGTCGCAACCCTCGATTCGTTCGGCGGTCAGAAAGCCGGGACCATGACGATGCGCAACGGACGCATCGCAATAGTGGAAGACACGCCCGAGCACCAGGCAGCAACACGCGCGCTCGTCGAATGCGACCGAAATTGGCTGACGGACAATACCGAGACAATTGCTGCAACTCCGGTTGCTGATCCGCCGCCGATCATTCGCAGGCTTTCTTCCGTGGAAGGGGCACGGTTCTTTGATGACATCTATGCCGCAAGTGGATCGTCCCGTCTGCTGCTGAGCGACGATCTGTTCACACGGCAGATCGCGTCACAGCTTGGAGTAAAGGCGGTATCCCTGCAGCCGGTCCTAATGCGCGCGCGGGAACGCGGGCTTATGTCCCCAAGCGACTACGCCAAGGCTATCACCGACCTGATCGATTTCGGGCAGCAGTCGATTGCCGTTGATGCGGCGACGTTGCTAGCGGCGCGCATGCTCGACATGGAAAACGACGAGATGGGTGCGGGGAAGCGCTTTAAGATGGCTGCGCGTGCTCTTGGCGGCGCGCAATGTGACCCGGACTCTCATTGCAGCGTGGCGGCGGAGTTTATCGAGCGCGTCTGGAGCATGGATTCATTCGATCTTCAGGACTATCCCGCCATCTCCCATGTGCTTCTTGCGGTACTGCGCGAGCGCGCGAACGACTATGCCGAAATGCTGGATCGCATTGATGTCCTGCTGCGCCGAAACCCCGAAGCGCGGCAATATCTTCGTGAATGGGCGCGGGGTCACTTCTTGAAGTGGCCGCGTCGATTGTAAGTCAGATCACGTCAAGAACCTGGGCGAGCATATTGTGTCTCCGTGTCTCGAATATCCGTTGCTTCGTCCCGAATCATGCGTCGAGAGTAGCGCCTGATTAGCTTAGGAAATACATCGTGCACATGATGAAGGAAGCACCGCCGAGGCGCGCTAGGTCGACCAAGTTGCGTGTCTGCTTGGGAAGCACACCGGACTACCTCTGGCATCGGCAATAGCAGAGGATTTGATGGATGCTCGATGTCGGCTTTACTCTGCTCCGCGACAGTGGCGACGAAGTGAGGATCGCGACATTCGATAACCGCTCCGGGTCGCTCGCGTCGTCTGCACCGCTGGGTTGACTGCGATGCTCCGAGACCGGTCGCTGGAAGCGCGCCTTCCTTGGCCAACCAAAAACAAGCTGCCTAGCCGAGGTCTGACGGCTCTTTCAGTTATTGCAGTTAGCCCAGTTCCTCGCTATATTGGTTGGCGAAGGAGAACAGGCCATGGCCAGCCAAGTCGTCAAGTTTGCCGGACTTTCGGATCGGGACCGCAAGAAGGTGTCGCCCTTGCCCAAGCTTGCCCAGGGCGACCGTCTCGAGCTGCACGTCCGGCGCCGCGGCGGCAAGGACCAGACCCTTGTGCTGCCGCCGGCGGCGATCAGCGCTTTGGAAACCCTGTTGGCGGGTTTGCTTAGTGGCGAGCGTGTGGCGATCCTCACGGAAGATCAGGAGCTGAGCCCGACCGAGGCATCGGCCATCCTTGGCATCTCGCGCCCGCTCGTCGTCCATCGCATGGACGTCGGCGATCTACCGTTCCGCTATGTCGGCAAGCATCGTCGTGCCTCGCTCAAGGACGTGCTGGCGTTGAAGGCGAAGCTCGACGTCCAGCGCAAGGCGATGGAAGACCTGGTCGACGACGCCGAGGATCTCCATCGCCGCCATGGCATTTAGTCCTGTCGTCGCCGTCTTCGACGCTTGCATCCTCTACCCGTTCCACCTGAGGAACGTCATCGTTCAGGCGGCAGTCGACCGCCTGGTTCATGCGCGCTGGACCGACGAGATTCATGACGAATGGATGCGCAATCTCGTGGCCAACGCCCCCGACCTTTCGGTCGAGCGCCTGAACACCACAAAGCGGCTCATGACGATCGCCCTGCCGGACGCGACAGTTTCGGGATATGAGAAGCACGTTGAGACCATCAGCCTGCCCGATCCCGGTGACCGCCATGTGGTGGCAGCGGCGATCGAGGCCAAGGCCACGCATATCCTGACCTGGAATCTGCGTCACTTCCCTGCTCGTGTCCTGAAGGCGCGTGGCCTCGTCAGCCAGACACCGGATACCTTTCTGGCCGATCTCTACGACCAGGTGCCTAACCTTCTCTTGGCCTCGCTGGCCAATGCGCGGCGCAACCTGTCGAAGTCAGGTCTGTCGGCCGAAGAGTTTCTCGATGTGCTGCGTGAGCAAAAGCTGACCCAGCTCGCCAAGCGGCTGCGAGGCCATGTCGGTGACTTGTGACCGGCGCCTCAGTCATTCAGCAGCACAATTGTTCACGCACGAGGCGGCAGTCCGCGCCCGCGGTCGATCGTCCAGCTCACACGGTTGGGGCCGATCATTCCCGTGACGGCCTGGCCTCGGAACGGCTCGAGCGCGGGCCGCCACGGCGCCAGCGTGAACGTGTCCTCACGTCGGATGACAGCCATCCTGCCGCTGGGCGTGGTGATGGCGTGCTCGTAGACGCCGGCGATCCGCGTGCCCGGTTCGGCAGGCACGTAGCTGCTCTTGAGCTGATGCGACAGATGCCGCACGAGACGTTCGCTCTCCCGCTGGCGCAGCGTGCGCATCATGTCTGGTGCCGGCTGGATATCTCCTGTGGGAGAGTGGCTGGCGAGCTGGCGTTCCGCCAGCCACCGTCCCCGAGCGGCGATGGCGGCTCGCACCTCGGCGGCAAAGCCCGGCATGCCGGGCTCCGGCTGCCAGCGGGCGACGATGCCCTGATCGAGCCAGGTCGGACCGTCGTAGGCGACCTGGTCCTCGAGCGCGACGGGTGAAAGCTCCTGCACTTTCGGCACGGGCGATGGCTTGCCATCGAGGCCGTCGCCGGCGAGCGCCACCAGGGCACCCCGCGCGGGCACGTCTACCGGCTTCAACCGTCCGAGATCAGCGTAGTGAACACGGCCGTCGACGGCATCGATGATGACCCAGGTCCGGTCGGAGATCTCGTCGACCAGGCCGACGCCGACCACTTTGCCGATGAGCGGCACCTTGCGCGGGCCACGCTCGAACAGCGCCATGGCAGCGGCACCGCGCTCGATGCCGGCCTCTCTCAGCGCTCGCTGCATCATCTTGAACTTATCCGCACGCTCGCCGAGCTGGCGCAGCTTGGTGTCCATCCCGGCATCGAGCTCCCAGACGCCCTGCCGGCGTTCCCGCGCTAAGCCAAGGCGCTCCAGGGTCTTGAGTCTGCCAACACGTAGAGACTGCTGGACGGGGTCGCGTTCCTCGGCGCCGGACACCACCAGGATCCCATCCTTGGCGCGCGTCATGAGCGTACGGTCGAGCCGGGTGAGCCGCTCCTGCCCGATCTCGTCGAAGAGCTTCTGACGCCTTTCCAGCTCGGTCTCGGGACCGAGCTCGAGCGTGATGAGGGACTGGGCACGGGCGCGCACGCCATGGGCGATGTAGTCCCGTGCCATCACGAGGTCGTCGCCGTTCTGGTCGCGGCCGCGAATCACGATGTGCGTGTGAGGGTGTCCGGTGTTGAAGTGATCCACCGCCACCCAATCGAGCTTGGTATCGAGATCGCGCTCCATCTGACCCAAGAGATCGCGAATGAAGGGCTTGAGATCCGCTAGCTGGGCACCCTCGTCGGCCGAGACCACGAAGCGGAACTGGTGCGGGTCCTTCTCGGACCGATCGAGGAAGGCCACGGCATCCACGGCATCGTCTGCCGGCCCGTAGAGATGGCCGGGTGCGCCTTCGCGGGTGACGCCGTCGCGGACGATGTACTTGAGGTGCGCCCGTGCCGCGCCGAGATCGCCGCCGACGATGCGCGTGTACCGAGCCTTGACGATGACGCGCCGGCTGCCAGGCGCGATGAGCCCTGCCGCGGCACGCACGCCGGCGCCCATGCCGCGCTTCGGCGTCGCCGGCGAGATGTGGCCGCGCTGCCGCAGCGCACGGGCGCCTTGCTTGCCGGCTTGTCGAAACACAAGAGCCGCATGGCGCTCGGCACGGGCGCGCCGCGCATCGCGGATGCGGCCGAGCTTCACATCGAAATCCTCTTGGGCCATAAAACGCACCTCGAACCGGTGTCATGGCCGGACGAGGTATGGCGTGCGGCGTGGAATTCAATACGGCGTCAACGAATGTCCTGATGCCGAATGCGAATTTCGAACGCTGACGTTTTGATCACTTGGATGGCGTCAGCAACAGCGGCGTGTTCCTTGCGTTTGGTGTTGAGCTGACGCCATCTCTTTATCCTGATCTCCAAATTCCGGCGCTGAAACATCCTCCAACTTCCCGCGTCTTCCTTGGTCAATTTGGGGCCGGAACGAGCTGAAGACCTGGTGCACAAACCGATGTGCTCTCCTGCCGGCGTGTATCGGTGATGGCGATCGTCACGCGGAGCTCCATGATGATCGGGCCCGAGAAGGTGTGGACCTGACCGCCTGAACCAGAGGTCTACACGCCACACCGCGATGCGACCCGGGATCCACAGTGAGCACTTTGGCGTCACGGCGAACGGACACAGCGCAGGTCCCCGGACCTGGGGAACGGGCCGCTGGGGTGCTATCGGCCCTGGGGGGTGGGTGGGGGCCGGGGGGTGGCTGAGCAAAGGCACGGAAAAGAGCCCCCGCGCCGTTGCCGGCGCGAGGGCGAAGACGAGGGGTTACTCTCGCGGATTCCAGATCAGGGCGTAGACGTTCGGATCGGTCTCGCCCGCGGCTCGGCCGAGGTTCGCATAGAGCGTCTTGGAGCCGAACTCGGGTGCTGAGATCGACAGCGACACGTACTCCTTGCCCGACATCTGGCCGATGCGGAGCCAGCCGGCACCGATCTCGACGCCCTTGGACAGAACCCGGAAGTCGGGCTGACTATGGGTAGCCTTGTCGCTGACCGGCATGATGGCGATGTCGGCACGGACGGAGAGGGTCCTGAGCTCGCCCTCGTAGTGGCCGTCGTCGTGCTTGGTGACGGTTCCGATGGTAGCCATGATGTTAATCCTCTTGCTTGTCCGGCGGAGGCCTATTCCCCCGCCGGCGCGCGCGAGATCGTGGCGGGCTGGAGCCTGAGGCATCCCAAGCGACGCTTGCGTCGCGCCAGGGACCGGAACGCAGTGGAGGACCCGCGCGCCGCGCGGGTTGCCTCTAAGGCGACGCCTGCCACAGGCTCGCAGAAGCATAGGCGGGGCAATGGGCGTCCGGCCAGGCGGGAGGACCGAGCGGCATGGCGTCGGTCAACGGGCGCGGAATGTAAGCCAGGTCGACCTCATGAAGGACAGTAGTTCCAGGATGGAAAGCGTTTGTCCCGAGACGGGTCAGCGATCTGTCGACCTTGCGGTCATTCTGCGGGGCGCTGCAGATGCTGTGGTTGACGATGACGCAGTGAGCGTGCGGCAGGCTCCGCGGTAGGGATCGTTACACGCATGTGCCGAGACGCCTACGGCGGCTCGGTGGCGCATTTCGCGCCATAGAGCCCGACCGCCCGAGAGGTTCTCGAGGGCGGGACCGCCCAGACTTCATTGCTGCACTTGGACATGTGAGCTTGGATAAGGGCGTCAGAGAAGTACAAGTGTAGCCTTTCCTTTTGCCGCCACCGTCGCCAGAAGTTTATCTTGCTCAGAGAGATAGTCAGCGTCAGGCGCTCTGTTCGGGCGCACCTGACTTCACCAGACGCGTACGCCGCGCCCGATGATGTGGTGATCGCTGAGAGGACCGAAGTATCTGCTGTCGAAACTGTCTGGGTCCTCCGCGAGCACGAAGACCTGGCCGGACGCGAGCCGGTAGCAGCCCTGCCAGACAGGCATGTGCCGATGCCGCCTGTCGCGGGAGAAGGCTCGCGCGCGGACGGCTCCATTCACGAAGACGCGGCCGCCGAAACGGCAGACGCGGTCGCCGGTGACCCCAATGATGAACTTGATCAGATACGCCGACTTGGCAGGTATCCGCGCCGATCGGCGAGATCGGCGATACGCGGTGGCAGCCGAATGAGCACGACGTCGCCACGATGTACTGGACCCGATGTTATCCTGTAGAGGCCAGGGGGCACGCTGGCGGATGCATTCCTGATAAGGCTGGGCGTGGTGTCCTGCAGCGACGAGGCGATCAACAGGACAATGCCGGTGGCAATGCCAGCCAGGATGCCTGCGCGGCTCATGTTTTGCGCCGGGTGTTCTTGGACCAGGCGATGAGGTCGTCGACGTGGTAGAAGACGCGGCCGCCGTGCTTGCGAGCGGGCGGGCCGGTTTTCAGCGACCGCATGTTCTCAAGGGTATGCTTCTTGAGCCTGAGGAACTCCGCAGCTTCGTCGGTCGTGAAAAAGCGCGATCTCTTCTTCTGGGCCATGCCGACACCCCTGAGCAGAGGAAGTCGGAGGAGAATGCGGGCAGGTGCGGAAGGCGGGCATGTCGTATTGTCAGCGATTGAAACGACACGCCCCATCGAGGGCTCTGCGATAGCCGCCGTCACGCATCTCTTCGCCTTTGGCGAGGGCTCGCCGCATGCGTTCCTTTAGCCAGCCCCCACGGGCAGACCAATCCGCACGAACGCGCTTGATGCCAAAAATCACCTCGGCGGCCTCACGGTGGCTGGCGCCGGCATTGCGCCCATCGAGGGTAACGATGGCATCGCGAAACAGCAGGCGATCACGCGAGCGGTGTAGCCTGGAGCAGGGGGATAGGAGTAGCTGATCGAGGATGCCGAAGTCGGCTGCCAGCGTTGATGGGACTGGAAGTCCTGCAATCAGGAAAGTGGTAGCGACGGGTGCGAGGCATGCGCGAGAGCCATTAAGCCGCAGCGTCAGAGCCTTATCGGAGTCGCGAAGTATCAGGCTTTCTTCTTGGGCAGGCCCGACTATGAGACTTGCTTCGCATCGGAGACGAGACAAAGCCAGATTGGCTGACGCGCCGGCAGTTGGGCGGTCGCAAACTGCCGCGAGGAGTGGAGCGGCGGAAGCCGTCAGCCAGGAGACGGGCGCTTTGGGAGCCGGCAGGGCCGGATCCACGAAAGGGATGGAGGCCCCAGGCGATGGCGCGGGGCGTATGGCGGCGGATGCGACTGAGCAGGTGCCCACTTCTTAAGCGGCAGGACCGGTGCCATCCGCGTCTGCTCAAGCGGTAGGCTCGCTGATAGTCGGGATTGCGCCGGAGAAACTCCCAGGCAAGATCACTCGGGCACAGCGCGAGGATGTAGTCATAGTCGGTAATCTGTGGCGGCCAGGGGGGACCGACATAGGACCTGGGCATGACACAACGACAACAGCACTTAAAGTATGTATACGTCTATTTGAACGCATTGGGGCTAGGCAACCCGAGGCAGTGCACAGGATTAATGACGGGACCCACGTTCTCGGGCGGCCTACCCAAGGTCGAGCAAGATCGGCAGGAGCGACTTGAGCCCGGCTCGCGTCGAGGCGTCCGGCGTCTCGAAGGACCACTCGTTGATAACCTGCGAGGCGGTCACGGGCATCGCCCCCGCCTGGCTCAAACGCTCGCGCGCAGCGAAGGATGCGCATCGCGATCTGGAAGGAGTGGCGTCGAGGAGCACATAGATATCATAGCCGTCGACGAGGGCGTGGAGGGCCGTGGTCAGGACTTCGTGCTCAAGCCAGAAGCCGGCAAGGACGAGCATCGATCGATCTTGCGCAGTGAGCGCCTCGACAAAGGGCTTGTGCGACCAGGGAGAAGTGCTCTCCTCGAAGACGAATCTGCTTTGGAACGACGTGTCGGATTCCACCGCCAGTGAGCAAGGCTTTTGCTCCGGTACGTCGCGTGAAAGAACAAAAGCTGGGACCTTGGCAATTTGGGCCGCGGCCAACATGGCGGCAATGGTTTGCTCGTGGACGGTGTACGTTCTGGAATCGAGTGCGATCAATTCACGCCTTTCGGACGAGACGACCACCAGAATGCTGACCGACGGACTCAAGAGAGGCGAATTGCTGAAGCGTCGGTGTTTCATATGTGCTCCCCCAAATATGAGAACGTGACTGCAGCTGCGCGCGGGATATTGGGGTGAGGTGGTTCACGTTTTGCGAAGAAGAGCTGAAGAGAACCGATCAATGATCCGTTAGCGTCTCTTTGTGACTGTCACGTGACAGCGGGTGTACCGCGTTTTTTGTAAGCGGCGGGCGAGGCAATACCCGTTCTGGTTCAGGTCATTTCAAGAGCTGTCGATATCCAGCTTGCGTCATCCAGCGAGCGCGCGCCAGATGGGCATCGTACGAGCGTCGTGCAGCGTCCGGATCAGCGTCGGGGTCAAGGAAGAGGACGGTGCGTACCGTTTCCCTCCAATCAGCGCTCATAGCGTCGGCGTCGAGCAACTGCAGATAGGTAACGAAGTGGCTCCGATCGTACGGGGTAAGCGTGTCGCCGTTTGCCGGAACAGTGACTGGCGCGGGTGAGCGGTCTGACATTCGCGTTCTCCGGAGTGGGACTTAGCAGACGCAGTCAGCCCCGGCAGCACGTCATTACATACTATAGTTGATAAACCGCACGTGCGTATTCGGCCAAGCCGTCTCGCATGGATATGCGGAGGCTTGTCGGCAGGAACACGAGGAAGATCAGGCTTGCCAAGGGCCTGACGCAGGAGCAACTCGCCGAGCGCTCTGGCTTCAGCCAACAGTACATCAGCGATCTCGAGCGAGGTTGTAGGAATCCGACAGTGGTATCGCTCTACGAGCTCGCCCAGGCTCTAGGTGTGCACTACCTGGAGCTGCTGCAACCCGACAAGAAGTAGTCGTGGGAAGCTTTCGACGAAGGCGCGCTCCTCACCCTCCGCTGCGCCGCCAGCGCGAGCGAGAATTCCAGATGCTGGCCACGTTGTGCAGAACCCCTCGTCCGCGCATCGCCGAATCAGAACAAAACACGTATATTACGGACGATCATGAGGGTCTGCACCATGACTAAGACCGTCACACGACAGCAGATTGTGGAAAGCCAGGGTGAGGCGTTCGTCAAGGACCGCGCTAACGCCATGGTTTCTTCTACACCCCTACGGCCCACCCGAGGCCGGTTACGACGGTCTTCTCGAGTTGCGCGACCCCCAGACCGGCACGCGGTCCGGTCGGCTGATCGCGGTCCAGGTCAAGACAACGGACGACGGCACATACACTGCCGACGACGGCGAGACATTCCAGTATCTGATGGACGGCGAAGACGTCGCCTACTGGCACGAGGGCAACCCGCCGGTCATCATCGCCCTGGTCCATCTGGGGCGCGCAGCGAGGCGTTCTGGAAGAGCGTCGATAACGGCCGGGGGCCGGGACATCGGCGTCTTAACATCAGCGGAGCGCCGACCGCTTCGGCGAGACGGCGCGCGATGCCCTGGCGGCGCTGTGCGTGGCCAAGAGCAGGTTCGGCGTCTGGTTTCGCACGTACAAGGGGGCGAGCGGGGGCACATGAACCTGCTCGAGGTCGTGCTCACCCAGGACCTCAATGTCGGCGCCTCGCCGTACAAGACCGGTCGCCCTGAACTGACGGCACGCCAGGCTCGAAAATCAGGCACACGCCTAACTATCTGGGCGAGCGCGGCCACCACATCGAGGTGATCGTCAAGGCGCCGAAGTCCGCATAAGGACCGCCGCGGCGGCCCTCATGCATGACCGTGGCTAAGCCGCTGTGCCGCGCATGAAGACCAAACGCCCCGCCCGCGCGATCACGCCTTCTTCACCAGCGCGTCGCGGATCTCCTTGAGATAGACCTCGGAGGCCGGCGGAACAGGCGATGCGGCGGGCTTCTCCCGCTCGAAGCGCTTGCGCAGCTCGTTGATGGCCTTGATGAGCGCGAATACGGCCAGCGCCACGATCAGGAAGCTGATCACGTTGTTGAGGAAAACGCCGATGTTCATGGTCACGGCGTCCTTGCCGTCTGCCGCCGCCTTGAGCGTCAACTTGATGTCCGAGAAGTCGACGCCGCCGAGCAGCATGCCGATGGGCGGCATGAGCACGTCCTTGACCAGCGACTGCACGATGGTGCCGAAGGCGCCGCCGATGATGATGCCGACGGCCATATCGACCACATTGCCTTTGAGGGCGAAGTCTTTGAACTCTTGGAGGATGGACATGCGCAGGTCTCCCTTGACGAGCGTAGGGTGTGTATCGTGCGCCGCCGCTCCCCCGCAAGAGCGGCGGCGCACCATCACCGGCGGATTGCCTCTGGAATTAAGGCGCAGTTCTTTCTGCGAACACATCAGCCGGGGTCACAGGAGAACGGATTGTGCCCCCGGTGCCTGTTATCCGAAGCACTCTATTTGCGTCCCTTCACCGTCGTGTAGGCAGTGATGAGGTTCCGGTAGTCAGGGATGTGGTTGGAGAAGAGCGTGCCCAACCCCTCGACATCGTTACGCCAGTCGCGGTGCAGCTCGCAGGCGACGCCGAACCAGGTCATCAGCTGCGCGCCAGCAGCCGCCATGCGATCCCAGGCCGCGTGACGCGTGATCTCGTTGAAGGTGCCCGAGGCATCGGTGACGACGAACACATCAAAGCCTTCGGCAAGCGCCGACAATGCCGGGAACGCGACGCATACTTCCGTCACCACGCCGGCGATGATGAGCTGCTTCTTGCCCGTCGCCTTCACCGCCTTGACGAAATCTTCGTTGTCCCAGGCATTGATCTGCCCGGGGCGCGGGATGAAGGGCGCCTTGGGAAATTTCTCCTTGAGTTCGGGCACGAGCGGGCCGTTGGGGCCGTCCTCGAAGCTTGTCGTCAGGATGGTCGGCAGCTGGAAGTAGGCGGCGAGGTCGGCAAGCGCCAGCACGTTGTTCTTGAACCTGTCGGGCTCGATGTCGCGCACGAGCGAGAGCAGTCCCGCCTGATGATCGACGAGCAGCACGGCGGCATTGTTCTTATCGAGGCGGATATAGGGTTTGGTCATGGGTCTTCTCCTGGGGGCTTACGTGATGGCCAGCGTTCGCGGCGGCGGACCGGCGCCGTTAATGCCGTTAATAAAGGGCGGCTCCAGCCAACAGGCCGAAGCCACCTTAAGTCATGCCGTTTGGGTTTCGCGGATCGCACCGAACTTGCCGCTCTGGAATTCGAGCATGGCCTGCTTGATCTCGCCCGCGGTGTTCATGACGAACGGACCGTGCGCCACGACCGGCTCATTGATCGGCTCGCCGGTGAGCACGAGCAGCTTTGCGTCGCCGTCGGCCTTGAGCGTGATACCCCCGCCGTCACGCCCGAGGATCACCGTCTGCGCCTCGCGCACGCTCTCGCGGCCGTCGATCTCGACGCCGCCCGAAAGAACGAGGACCGAGAGCGTGTGGCCCTCCGGCACATCGAGCGTCACCGACCTGGCGCGGCTCAGGCGGACATCCCAGATGTTGATCGGGGTGAAGGTGCGTGCCGGTCCCTTGGCGGCGCCGAAATTGCCCGCGATGACGCGCAGCTTGCCGGCACCGTCCGGCAGATCGACTGCGGGAATGTCGGACGCGAGCAGGCTCTGGTAGCCGGGCCTCGCCGCCTTGTCCTTGGCCGGCAGGTTGACCCACAGCTGCACCATCTCGAAGTTGCCGCCCGACTTCGCGAAGGCCGGCGAATGATATTCCTCGTGCAGGATGCCCGAGGCCGCCGTCATCCACTGCACGTCGCCGGGCCCAATTACGCCGCCTGCGCCCGTCGAGTCGCGGTGCTCGACCTCGCCCTCGTAGACGATGGTGACGGTCTCGAACCCCTTGTGCGGATGCTGGCCGACACCACGCCGTTCGGTGGTCGGCGTGAACTTCGCCGGCCCTGCATAGTCCAGCATGATGAACGGGCTGATGTGGGGGCCCTGGTCGTGGTGCGAAAGCATCGTGCGGACGGGAAAGCCGTCGCCGACCCAATGCTGCCGGGGCGCGCTGTAAATGCCGAGGATCTGTCTCATGGATTGTCTCCATTCTTTTGTCAGCCAGGTCGCTGATCTTGCCAATAAACCTAGCTGCGGGACGACATCTCCAGAAGTCGGCAGTTCTTGACTAGTGCGTCCCAAATTTGGGACGATAACCCATGCAAGACCTCAACGATCTCTATTACTTTGTGCAGGTGGTCGATCATGGCGGCTACGCGGCTGCCGGGCGGGCCACCGGCATGCCGAAGTCCAAGCTCAGCCGTCGCATCATCGCGCTTGAGGAGCGCCTTGGCGTGCGGCTGCTGCAGCGGTCCACGCGCAAGCTGGCCGTCACGGAGATCGGCCAGGAATTCTACCGCCACTGCGTCGCCATGCTCGTCGAGGCGGGTGCCGCACAGGAAGCCGTCGAGCGCTCACGGTCCGGGCCGCAGGGCTTGATCAGGGTGAGCGCGCCGCCGGCGCTCGTCTGCTTTGAGGTTGGCCCGATGATCGCGCGCTATATGGCGGCCAATCCTCGCGTCACCGTCGAACTGGACTCCACATCTCGCCGTGTCGACCTCATCGCCGAAGGCATCGACGTCGCATTGCGTGTCCGCTTCCCGCCGCTCGAGCCGACCGATCTCGTCATGCGCACGCTCGGCGAGAGCGCGCAGCATATCGTGGCGAGCCCTGAGTTGGTCAAAGGCAGAAGTCTTCCGCTGGTGCCGGCGGACCTCGGGGCGTTGCCAAGCCTCGATCTCGGGCCGGCGCTTGCCAAGCACGTCTGGGAGCTCAACGGTCCCGACTGGGCGTCAGTGCGCGTTGCGCACAAGCCGCGTCTGGTCACCGACGACATGGCGCAACTGTTGCACGCCGCTCTCGCAGGCGTCGGCATCGTCAAATTGCCGACCATGGTCGTCGACGAACACGTTGCATCCGGCCGGCTCGTCGACGTCGTGCCTGGCTGGAAACCGCGAGCCGGCATTGTCCATGCGGTATTTCCCACCCGGCGCGGCTTGCTCCCTTCCGTCCGGAGCTTCATTGATTTTCTTGCTGCCTCGTACGACCAACGTGTCAAACAGCGCGCAACGTTGACCCCCGATCTGGAGTGCACCCCTGCGGGTGGACAGGTGAGGAGTTGAGAATCGGACTATCTGGACCGGGCTTTCGAGGAGAAAGCCCGTGGCCACACAGCGCAGATATTCGATCGAGTTCAAGCGACAGGTTGTGCATGAGTATCAGGCGGGCGAGACCTTGCATGGGCTCGCCAAGCGCCATGGCATCAGCCGCAGCCTTGTGCGCATCTGGCCCGCCAAGGCGGAAGCTGGGAAGTTCGACGACGATCTGGCGGCGGCGAGCATCCTGCAGGAATACGAAAGCGCGTATCGGCGCGCTGGAGCGACTGGTCGGCAAGCTCGTCCTCGAGAACGAGTTTCTAAAGGGGGCTTCGCGGCACGCTCGCCAGCCGACAAGCGCGACTTGTCCGTCGTTTCCGGGCCCATGGTCTCTCGGTCGCCGAAGGATGCCGACTGATGGGTCTCGCACGGTCGACCTACTATGACGAGCCAGCAAGCCAACCGATCGCCGAGGCCCGGCTTGTCGAACACATCAAGGGATCTGCGTCGAGTGGCCGTCGTACGGCTATCGGCGCGTGACTGCCGAACTGCACGCTACCGGCTGCCTCGTCAACCACAAGAAGGTGATGCGGCTGATGCAGGAAAGCGGGCTATCCGTGCGGCCGCGCAGGCGTTTTGTGGCCACCACCGACAGCGACCATGACGGCCCGATCTTCCCGAACCTGGCGAAAGACGTTGTGCCGACAGGACCAAACCAGCTCTGGGTCGCCGATATCACCTATATCGCCATCGCAGCCGGCTTCGTCTATCTGGCAGCCATTCTCGATGCCTGGTCGCGGCGCGTGGTCGGCTACGCCATCACCCGGCGTGTCGATGCTCGCCTGGCGCTCGCGGCTCTCAGAGCGGCCATCGCCAACCGGCAACCGCCCAAGGACTGCATCCATCATTCCGCGATCGCGGCTCGCAATAATGCTGCTGAGGACTACCGTGCCGAGCTCGAGAAGCACGGCCTCAGGGGATCGATGGGCTGGCGCGGCAACTCCTACGCCGAGAGCTTCATGAAGACGCTCAAGGCGCGACTACCACCACGGCAGAGACGGGCGGATCAATCAAGGGCGAAGAACCAGTCGCTGAGTATGCTTACTCATCAATAGCTCGTCCGCGAACGACCCGGCTTAGCGTTGCGGCGGCGTTGCACGAGCGCCTGGACTATCTAACGCGTAGCCGCTTTGCGCCAGATGAGCGCAGTACCTTGCCTCCGGGCGTTGGTAGAAATCGCGATCCCTCGGACACGAGAAAATCCCACATGGCCGACGTCGCCGGAAGCTGGCGTCTCGCCGCGTGGCGAACGACATACCATTTGCGGACGACCGGCAAGCCGCGCACATCCAGAAGCGCCAATCGACCTGCGTCGATCTCAGCGGCAACCGTGTGGGACGAGATGACGGCAATGCCAAGACCGACCATCACGGACTGCTTGATCGTCTCGTTGGAGTCGATCTCCATGGCGATGCGCGGGGCGATGCCCGCACTCGCGAAAAGCCGCTCCATCAGCCGGCGAGTGCCGGAACCAGGCTCGCGCGTCAGGAACACTTCGTTTGCAAGTTCGCTGGGCTTTATGCGGCGACGAGCAGCCAGGCGGTGGTAAGGTGCCGCGATGATAACGTGCGGGTGGTCGCCGATGGCCTTCTTTTCGAAGGCCATGTTGTCGGGTGGATAGCCAGTGATCGCGAGATCAAGCTCCAAGTCTGCGAGGGCAGCTATCGTCCGCTCCCGATTGCCGATCTGAAGTTGCATCTCAACACCCGGATGTTGGGCAGCGAAGCTGGCAAGTGCGCGCGGGGCGAAATACTTGGCCGTGCTGACGAGACCGACGGTAACGCGACCAGCGCTCAACCCCTTCAGCTGGCGCATGGCCTCGCTGCATTCGGCGAGCACGTTGTCCACGCGGCGTCCGGCATTGACATAGAGCCGACCTGCGTCTGTCAGCCGCATACCGCCACGAACACGCTCGAAGAGAGGCAAGCCGGCCGCATCCTCCAGCAGTTTTAGTTGCAGTGTTACCGCCGGCGGCGTCACACCTAACTCTTTGGCAACATTTATGATTTTTTCAGTTCGCGCAATCGCAGACACGATCCGAAGTTGTTTCAACGTGATCTGGCTCATGATCTTGAGATTAGTTTTTCTTTGTCAGCATGCAAGATATTTCAAATTTACTTAGCCATCTATTGAGCCAGAGTTCTCGCCAACGAATGCGCGGCGTACGCGCATCAAACGTGGTGGCGACACGCGTAGCACTCGATTGCCGCGCGCGAATGCACCGTCATGGGAGGGTGGACGTGCAATGTGCCGGGCTATTTCACTTGCGACGTATCTTGACGGTTGGGGAAGCATCAGCGCCGAACGGGCTGCCGTCGCGAAAACCGTCCTTGCCATCGCCGAAGGTACGCGATTGATCGCCGAGCTTGTTGCTCTCGGTCGGCTCGAAGGTGAACTCGGCGCCGTTGTGGGCGCCAACAGCCAAGGCGACGCGCAGAAGGCGCTGGATGTGCGCGCCAACGACCTTCTGATGCAGGCATTGCGGGCATCGCCCGCTTCTATTGTTGCTTCGGAGGAGTTGGATGAGCCGGTTGAACTTCAGGGTACAGGACAGATCGCGGTCGCGCTCGATCCCCTCGATGGCTCATCTAACATCGATGCCAACACGGCCATTGGCACGATCTTCTCAATCCTGCCATGTGCGGACAACAGCGGCGCCCGCGGATCAGTGTTTCTGCAGCCGGGCAGCCGGCAAAAGGCGGCAGGATACGTGATCTACGGCCCTCAGTGCGCGTTGGCATTGACGGTCGGCAAGGGCGCCCTGATCTTCACCCTCGATTGCAAGTCGGGTTCGTTTCGTCTGACGGGCGCCAATGTTCAGATCGCAAGCACAACACGGGAATACGCGATCAACGCCTCGAACGAGCGGCATTGGAGCCCTCCCGTCAAGGCATATGTCGCCGATTGCGTCGCGGGCAGGGACGGCCCCCGGGGCGAAGACTACAATATGCGCTGGAACGCCTCCCTTGTGGCGGAGTGCCATCGCATTCTTTCCCGCGGCGGCGTGTTTCTCTATCCGCGCGACGCCCGGAAGGGATATGAGCAAGGCCGCTTGCGCCTTGTCTACGAAGCCAATCCCATTGCCTGGCTCATCGAGCAGGCGGGAGGCAAGGCCACGAATGGGACGGAGCGGATTCTCGACCTGATCCCCGCGGGCTTGCATCAGCGAAAGCCGCTGATTTTCGGTTCGCGCGAGGAGGTTGATCGCATCGCGCGCTACAAGAGCGAGCCGCACGTCATCGGTCACCGCTCGCCGCTGTTCGGCGAGCGCGGCCTGTTTCGCAACTGAGCAGCGAGGCGGGACACGGCGCAATGTCGGTGCAGCATCCGATCATCTCCGTTACTGGGTCGTCCGGCGCTGGAACCTCGACCGTGAAGCACACGTTCGGGCAAATCTTCCGGCGCGAGAAGATCAACGCCGCCTTCATCGAAGGCGACGCCTTCCATCGCTACGAGCGCGCGGCCATGCGCAAGGTCATGGCGGAAGCTGCCAGCAACGGCGATTCCCATTTCAGTCATTTCGGTCCTGAGGCGAACCTTCTGGAAGAGTTGGAGTCGGTCTTCCGGTTCTATTCGGAGAGCGGGAAAGGATGACGAGAACATCAATTCGCAACCGTTCATGCACTGGCGCGACCGCTTCCTCTACTGCATGGAAGCCGTCAACAAGGCGCAAGCCGCCACCGGCGAGATCAAGGGCACCTACCTGAACGTCACGGCCGGCACGATGGAGGACATGTACGAGCGCGCGGAGTTCGCCAAGGAGCTCGGTTCCGTCATCGTCATGATCGACCTCGTGATCGGCTGGACGGCGATGCAGTCGATGTCGAAGTGGGCTCGCCGCAACAATATGATCCTCCACCTGCACCGCGCCGGTCATGGCACCTACACCCGGCAGAAAGCGCACGGCATTTCGTTCCGCGTCATCGCCAAGTGGGCCCGCCTTGCCGGCGTCGACCACATTCATGCCGGCACCGTGGTGGGCAAGCTCGAGGGTGATCCCGCGGCGACGCGGGGCTACTACGACATCTGCCGCGAGGACCACAATCCCATGCGGCTCGAGAACGGCGTGTTCTTCGACCAATCCTGGGCGAGCTTACGGAAGGTCATGCCGGTCGCCTCCGGCGGCATCCACGCGGGCCAGATGCACCAGCTCCTCGACTACCTCGGCGAGGATGTCGTGCTGCAGTTCGGCGGCGGCACCATCGGCCATCCGATGGGCATCGCCGCTGGAGCGATCGCCAACAGGGTGGCCCTGGAAGCGATGATCCTTGCGCGCAACGAGGGGCGCGACACGCTGAAGGAGGGCCCGCAGATCCTGGCCGAGGCCAGTAAATGGTGCGCACCCCTCAAGCAGGCCCTCGATGTCTGGGGCGACGTCACCTTTGACTACGCCTCAACCGACACGCCCGACTTCGTGCCGACCGCAACAGCAGCAGAATAGGAGACAAGAGATGCGCATTACCCAGGGCACGTTCTCCTTCCTGCCCGACCTGACCGATGAGCAGATCAAGAAGCAGGTGCAGTACTGCATCGACAAGGGCTGGGCCGTGAACCTTGAGTTCACGGACGATCCCCATCCGCGCAACACCTACTGGGAAATGTGGGGGGTGCCGATGTTCGACACCAAGGATGCCTCGGCGGTGATGCTGGAGTTCAGGGAGTGCCGCAAGGTCTACGGGGGACGGCACTATATTCGCTTGAGCGCATTCGACGCTTCGCACGGCTGCGAATCCGTCAAGCTCTCCATCATTGTCGACAGACCCAAGAACGAGCCTGGGTTCCGCTTGCAACGGCAAGAGAGCGTTGGCCGCAATGTCAGCTACACGACGCACGCCTACGCCACCGATCGAACCGAGGGCGAACGCTATCGCAACTGAGCAGGTCCTCCCCAGACTGGGGGAGGCTTCGGCCTCCCCTCCTTTTTGGAGCCTATCCGAAGGACGCCATGGCAGATTGTGAAAAGAATGGAGCAGCCCGGAGTGCCATTGCATCCGAAGATGTCGACTTGCGCGCCGAGTTCGCCGCGACCGGACTTGGTTCGATCCTGGAGCAACTCGACCGCGATCTGGTCGGCCTCGCTCCGGTCAAGCAACGCATCCGCGAAATTGCAGCACTTCTCTTGGTCGATCGGGTGCGCAAGCGCATGGCCCTTTCGGCCGAAGCTCCAACCCTGCACATGAGTTTCACCGGCAATCCCGGCACCGGAAAGACAACGGTTGCTCTGAGGATGGCCGAGCTTCTGCACAAGCTGGGCTATGTGCGCCGCGGACATCTGGTTTCGGTTACGCGCGACGACCTGGTCGGGCAGTACATCGGTCACACCGCGCCAAAGACGAAGGAGATCCTCAAGAAGGCCATGGGCGGCGTGTTGTTCATCGACGAGGCTTACTACCTTCACCGTCAAGAGAATGAGCGCGACTACGGGCAGGAGGCCATCGAGATCCTCCTGCAGGTCATGGAAAATCAGCGCGAGGACCTGGTTGTCATTCTCGCGGGCTACACCGCCCGCATGGAGACATTCTTTAGGTCTAACCCGGGCTTCCGGTCGCGTGTTGCCCACCACATCGATTTCCCGGATTTCTCGGATGACGAGTTGTTCCGTATCGCTGAAATGATGCTGGCCAAGCAGAACTATCGGCTGAGTTCATGCGCAGCCGATGCACTGAGGGCCTATATCACGGAGCGCATGCGCCAGCCGTTGTTCGCCAATGCGCGTTCCATCCGCAATGCCCTCGATCGCGCGCGGCTTAGGCAGGCGAACCGGCATATGGCGGCGGATCGCATGGTCACGGTCGCAGACCTGATGACCATTGATGCACCCGACATCCTGGCCAGCCGCGTGCTGCGCAGGAACGGCTCGGCCGGCCCCGCTACACACTAGGGCGTGGGTATATCGGGAGGTCAGTAGTGCGGCGTCCACTCGTAGTCGCGCCCTCCATACTCTCCGCTGACTTTGCGCGCCTGGGCGAAGAAGTCCGGGCCGTCGACGCCGCGGGCGCCGATTGGATTCATCTCGACGTGATGGACGGTCATTTCGTGTCGAACATCACCTTTGGCCCGCCTGTCGTAAAGGCCATCCGCGGCGTCTCGCGCAAGGTGTTCGATTGTCATCTCATGATCGCGCCGGCTGAACCGTATCTGCAAGCCTTCGCTGATGCCGGTGCCGACATCATTACCGTGCATGCGGAAGCGGGCCCGCATCTCGATCGCACCCTGCAGACCATCCGTGCGCTCGGCAAGAAGGCTGGAGCGTCCTTGAACCCTGCAACGCCCGAGACGGTGCTTGCGCATGTGCTCGATCGTCTCGATCTTATCCTCGTGATGACCGTCAATCCCGGCTTCGGGGGGCAGCAGTTCATCCCGGCAATGCTGGAGAAGATACGCCGCGTGAGGGAGATGGTAGGCGCCAGGCCGATCGACATCGAAGTCGACGGCGGTATCACGGCGGAGAGTGCCGCGCTGGCAGGGATTGCAGGTGCCAATGCATTCGTTGCAGGCTCTGCCGTGTTCGGTAGCGGGGAGCCGGAAGCGTACGGGCGGAACATGGCACAGATAGGGGAGGCTGTGACCCGGGCTTGTGCAGCGGCGCTTGGGAGCAGGCTGCCTCGCGGCAAATAAGGACTTTGGTCCTCTACTCAGGAGCGCGCGTCATTGCCGTGGCAGCGCCCAAGGACCGAGAGGTAACGGCCGAGGGGGGATCGCGCGAACAGCGCGGCCAGGATTTTGGGGTGTGGCGTATTGAGCCGGATTTGGGCAGTATCGAGAAGCCGGGTGCGTCTGGTGATGTGGGCGCCCTGAAATGCTTGCTGCTTGAACAAAGCAGGGCAATTGCGCTGTCGCGAGGAAACGCCGATGGGCATCAGTCACGAGGGCTGGATCGTCGCGTTGTCGATCGTTGTCGCAATCCAGGGAGCCTACGCTGGATTGAGTCTTACCCTGGGTTTGCCAAAGGGTGTTGGACCGAGGCGCAGGTTGCTGTTGGCGGCCGCGGCGATAACCCTGGGAGTTGCGATCTGGTCGATGCACTTCCTTGGGATGCTGGCCATCCAGTCGCCGGTCCCGATCGAATTCCTCGTGCTGCCCACGCTGATCTCGTTCCTCGTGTGCGTCATCGTCGTCGGCTTTGCGATCTTTTTGGCCTCGAGCGCACCTACTTCGGTTGTTGTTCTGGCAATGTCGGCGACGGTCATGGGGACAGGCATCGTCGTCATGCACTTTATCGGCATGGCCGCGTTGCATTCCAACGCTCTCATGCACCACTATCCCGCCTACGTGGTCGCCAGTTTTCTAATCGGCGTTGTGGCCTCTGGCATCGCCTTCCGGTTCGCCTTTTCCGGTACCAATAGGCTGCCGTTGGTTGCCTCCTCGATCGCGCTCGGCCTGGCCATTTCCGGCATGCACTATACGGCTATGGCGGGGATGACGCTCAATCCGGCAACTTGCGGCGGCGGGTTGAGCGGGGTGGCACCCTGCAACATTGCCGTTATCGGCACGGCGATGTCACGTGAGCTGCTGGCCTACATCGTCGCCATCGTAGCTTTCGGCTGCTCTCTGTCATTCCTCTTGACATTGGTGCCGGACGGGGCGCCCACGCCGGAAACGCATTCGATTGTCTCTCGACCGCTCTTGGCGGTCGGGTCGAACCCTGAGCTTCTCGGGGAAGCGGGCATCCTCGCTGGAGATCCGGATCAAGTTGCCGGGCCCGGGGAGCACCGTCGCAGTTCCGTGCTGCCGGTGGAGAAGGAGGGCGTTACGCACTATCTACCCATTTGGAGGGTAAAAGCTGTGAAGGCCGAGGCCCACTACACCAGCGTGTTCGATGGCACCAACACGTTCTTTTGTGGCCTTTCAATCGCCGATGTCGAGAACCGGCTTGATCAATCGCAGTTCATTCGCGTCCACCGTAGCCATATCGTGGCGCTGGACCATATCGCCTCCCTGAGTCGAGACGGGGACAGCGCTGTCGCGCGGCTCGACACCTCCATCCCCTATTCCCTACCCGTCAGTCGCCGCAAGTTGTCGGTGCTCAAGGCCATCCTCGATGGGCGCTAGCACAAAGGGCCTCAGTTTGCGGTTGAGCTGACGCAATTCGTCCGTTGGCGCAAGCCCTGCGCGGCTTCGCACGGTGTCGTGTGCTGCAGCGCAAGAAAAATGTCGGGGCGGTTCTAAGCTCGTTCCATCAACCGCATTCTGTGTAAACAAAATGCGGCTCGTGCAAGCAAGCCACCGCTCGTTAGTTTGCCTGGCTCATTCCTTGACTTCCGTGCAGCTGGTGTTGCGCCCGCGGCGCAACCTTTTTTACGCCTTTGTACTGGCCGCGAGTCCAACCCGCACCTAGAAAGCCGGCGGCAGCCAAGAACGGAACAAGGGAGGAGGGTGTGATGTCCGGCCTGCTCGCTGCCGTGTCTCGAGCGCCGCGCGGGTCAACGCGCTCGGCGAGGTCGGGAGGGCGGCGAGACCCGGGGTGACATGACGGTTCGCAGCGACCTGGCAGCTTTGTTCCGGCCGGAACTGACGGGCGCGACCGCGGGAGGAGCCGATCCTGGACTTGCGCTCCTGCAAAATGCCTGTGCTGCCCTGCGCCTGCGCCGCCGGCAGCGTCTCGTCATCACCCGCGAGGCGGAGGTCTTTTATCTCGTGCGCTCGGGCCTGCTGCTGGTCAGCGCCACAGCCTCGGCTAGGCACCG
This sequence comes from Hyphomonadaceae bacterium, assembly GCA_019747815.1. Taxonomy (GTDB): domain Bacteria; phylum Pseudomonadota; class Alphaproteobacteria; order Rhizobiales; family Hyphomicrobiaceae; genus AWTP1-13. The sequence goes on along the minus strand of JAIEQJ010000001.1, from coordinate 150,177 downwards.
GACCATGCTGAGCCTGTTGTTTCCGGGCGACATTTTCCGCACTGGCCATGCGCCGCCCCTGGCCGGCGTCGCGCTGACGGTGGCAACGACGACAGAGGTTGGCCGCCTGGACGGCAAGACTGCCGAGCAACTGATCGAGGGAGAGCCCAAGATCCGCCATTTCGTAGCGCGCAGGTCGACAGATTTGCTGGCGCGGCAAATGCTGCACGTAGCCGCGGTCGGGGCGCTTTCGGGCGAGGAGCGCACCGCCTCTTTCCTTATCGAGGTGGCAATGCGCACCGGGCACCTGACGGCCTGCGGTGTGGTCTTTGACCTGGCGATGGCGCGCAGCGATATTGCTGATCATCTGGCGCTCAATGCCGACACCCTGAGCCGCATCATGTCGCGTCTAAAAGCCAAGGGCGTGCTCGCGGCGGCAACCAGGGGACGCGCGATCATCAAGGATTGGCAGAGCCTGTGCGCGATGACACCTATCGCCGGCGCGCTGCAGCAGATGGCTGGGCAGCGCCGTGAAGGGTTGTCTGGGTCAACGCAGCGCTGATCTGAATCAGCGATAGGGTGTCATCAAAGCTACACTGACACGCAGGTCAGCATTGTCTGATCTTCGTCAGGGAGAACGAATTGAGGAGGTGGAGGAATCCCTGAACGATAGTGGGCGTACGGCCGATGTTCACATCGCGCCAGGAATGGGAACGCCCCGGAAAGGGAATAACGCATGTTGAACCCAAAGAGGCCTTCAATCATTTCCGTTGCCAGCATCGGCATCGTGTGCGGCTACTGCGCCGCTACGCCGGCAGCGGCGGGCGACGTCAACGGCAATTTCCAGATCAAGCTCGGCGTCACGGGTGTCTATACGGATGACCATACCAAGTCGCTCAGCCAAGGGGGTGTCAATATCCTTCCTGGCAATGGTGCAACGACTGATGACACTTATATTCCGTCGGCAACACTGACCTACTACTTCACCAAGAACTGGGCTGTTGAGCTTTTGTGCTGTGCCGACCGGGTAAGTGTCAAAGGCACCGGCGGCCTAGCAAGCCTTGGCGAAATAGCCAACACTTGGGTTTTCCCGCCACTTCTGACCGTGCAGTACCACTTCGATGGATTTGGCCGGTTCCGCCCCTACGTCGGCGCCGGCGTGCAATGGGTGCACTATTTCCGTGAGCGGACCGGCAGCAACGGCCTTGGTGCGACGAGTGTCGACTTTCAGGACAGCTTCGGCCCGGCCCTGCAAGTGGGTTTCGACTATGACCTCGGTGGCGGGTGGTCGCTGGGCCTCGACGTAAAGAAGGTGTTCGAGGACACGAAGATCACCTGGACCACCGCCGGTGCCCCCATCGTCGCCAAGCACGACATTGATCCGTTGTTCGTCACGGCCAACATTGGCTATCGCTTCAATCTAGAAGATTTGTTCCGCAGTCCCCGTGGCACCCTGAAGTAACTGGCGGCGGCGCAGTCGCAGCGTCGGCGGGGACGCTGTGCGAGCCTTACACCCCGGAGCCGGTGCCACCGGCCTCGGGGCGTATCGCGTTTGTGCCGCGAGCCGGTTGTGTGTGACGGCAAACGGTGTCGGTCAAATCAACTCTGTGGCAACGTACCGTTGCGACCGCAAGACGCCGCACTCCGGGCTGAGCACCGAGAGCTTGGCCACCCTTCGGCTCCAAGTTGCGAGCGGTCTTCGCAATTGGACCCTTTCGCATAGGGCTCGGAGCACCACATGGGTGCGAGAGTGCGACACTTGGTGGGTGCAATTCGTGCGAGCGCGCCGCCGCTCGTTAGATAGTTGGCCTCAGTTCGTGCTCTCCATGCATCAACTGTTGCGGTGGCAGCGCAGCAATTCCTAAGTACCCCCCGTTACGGACTGTGACCGTCGGATCGGCGTTTGCAGGCCGGAAATGAAAAGACTTCAAACAATGGAGGGGCGCTTTGATACCGGGCCCATTCTCTTATCACCGTCCGAAGTCCATCTCGGAAGCGACCGGGCTGCTTGCCGATCTTGGTGAGCAAAGTCGCGTGCTTGCCGGCGGACAAAGCCTGATTCCAATGATGAAGCTGCGACTGGCGGCGCCAGAGCACCTAATCGACATTGGCGCCATTGCTGAGTTGAAGGGCGTTCAGCGAAAGGGTAGCACGCTCGTGATCGGTGCTACGACCACGCAACATGAACTACAGCAGTCCAAGGTCGCAACGGACGCCGCGCCAATCTTGCTCGAGGCCTCGCTGCTGATCGCGGACCCGCAGGTTCGCTACGTCGGCACGCTGGGTGGCAACGTTGCCAACGGCGACCCCGGCAACGATATGCCTGCCGTCATGATGTGCCTGGATGCGACCTACCGGCTCACCGGCAGCGGCGGCAGCCGCAGCGTGAAGGCGCGGGACTTCTACCAGGGCACCTATGTCACCGCCCTCAAGCCCGGCGAGATCGTGACGGCCATCGAGATGCCCGTTCCACCCGCCGGCCACGGCTGGGCCTACGAGAAGCTGAAACGCAAGATCGGTGACTACGCCACCGCGGCCGCCGGCGCCGTTCTGACCGTGAGCCGGGGCAAAGTCGCCACCTGCACCATCGCGCTGTCGAACCTCTCCGACACGGCGGTGCTCGCCACGGATGCCGCCAAGGCCGTGATCGGGACGGCATTGGAGAAACCGGCTGTCGAGGCCGCCATGAAAGCCGCACGCGCGGTCATGTCACCGGCCTCCGATACGCGCGGCACATCGGACTACCGCATCCATGTCGGCGGCATCATGGTCGAGCGGGCGCTGAAAAAAGCTTTCAGCCGCGCCAAGGGCTGATCCGAAGCCACCAATCAAGTCCCTGGGGAAGGAGCGTCATGGCCAAGGCACACGTCAAGATGACGGTGAACGGCAAGGAGGTGGAAAGCCTCGTCGAGCCGCGCACTCTGCTCATCCACTATCTCAGAGAGCACCTCAACCTCACCGGGCCGCACATCGGTTGCGATACAACGCATTGCGGCGCCTGCACCATCGACATGGACGGCAAGTCGGTGAAGAGCTGCACCGTGTTCACCGTGCAGGCCGAGGGTGCCAGCATCACCACCATCGAGGGCATGGCCAATCCCGACGGCTCCCTGCACGCCTTGCAGGAAGGCTTCCGCATAATGCACGGGTTGCAGTGCGGCTTCTGTACGCCCGGCATGATCATGCGGGCGCACCGCCTGCTGCAGGAAATCCCGAACCCGAGCGAGGACCAGATCCGGTTCGGCATCGCCGGCAACCTGTGCCGCTGCACCGGCTACCAGAACATCGTCAAGGCCATCCAGTACGCGGCGGCCAAGTTGCGCGGCGAAACCTTTGCGGAGGCAGCGGAATGAACGCTCCAGTCCTTACGCGCGAACAGCGCGAAGCCAAGCTCGAAGGCATGGGCTGCAAAAGGAAGCGCGTGGAGGACATCCGCTTCACGCAAGGCAAGGGCAATTACGTCGACGACTTGAAGCTGCCCGGCATGCTGTTCGGCGATTTCGTGCGCTCGCCGTATGCGCACGCGCGCGTGAAGAAGATCGACGGCTCCAAGGCGGAGAAGGTGCCGGGCGTGCTCGCCGTCATCACCGCCGAGACGCTGAAGACCGTCAACCTCGCCTGGATGCCGACGCTGGCGGGCGACGTGCAGATGGTGCTCGCCGACGGCAAGGTGCTGTTCCAGAACCAGGAGGTGGCCTTCGTCGTCGCCGTCGACCGCTATGCCGCGGCCGATGGCGTGGAGGCCGTCGAGGTCGAGTACGAGGACCTGCCGGCGCTGATCGATCCGTTCAAGGCGCTCGCGCCCGACGCCCCGCTGCTGCGCGAGGACCTCAAGGACAAGATGACCGGCGCGCACGGCCCCCGCAAGCACCACAACCACATTTTCGAGTGGTCGATGGGCGACAAGGATTTGACCGACGCCGCCTTTGCCAAGGCCGAGGTCACCACCAAGGACATCATCTCCTACCATCGCACGCACCCGACCCCGCTGGAGACCTGTCAGTGCGTCGCCTCCTTCGACAAGATCAAGGGTGAGCTGACGGTGTGGGGCACCTTCCAGGCGCCGCACGTGATCCGCACGGTTGCGTCACTCTTATCAAAGATCCCCGAGCACAAGATCCACGTGATCGCGCCCGATATCGGCGGCGGCTTCGGCAACAAGGTCGGCGCCTACCCGGGCTACATCTGCGCCATCGTCGCCTCCATCGTCACCGGCAAGCCGGTGAAGTGGGTCGAGGATCGCATCGAGAACCTGACTGCCACCTCGTTCGCGCGCGACTACCACATGACGACCGAGATCGCCGCCACCCGCGACGGCAAGGTCACGGGTTTGCGCGTGCACGTGCTCGCTGACCACGGCGGGTTCGATGCCTGCGCCGACCCGTCGAAGTGGCCGGCCGGCTTCTTCAACATCGTCACGGGCTCCTACGACTTTCCCGTCGCGCACCTCGTGGTTGATGGCATCTACACCAACAAGGCGCCGGGCGGCGTCGCCTACCGCTGCTCGTTCCGCGTGACGGAGGCGGCCTACTGCATCGAGCGGGCCATGGACATCATGGCCCAGAAGCTGGGCATGGACCCGGCCGAGTTCCGCCTCAAGAACTTCATCAAGCGCGAGCAGTTTCCCTATCACTCGGCGCTCGGGTGGGAGTACGACTCGGGCGACTACCACACCGCCATGAACAAGGCGATGGAGGCCATCAACTACAAGGGGCTGCGTGCCGAACAGGCCGCCAAGCGCGAGGCGTTCAAGCGCGGCGAGACGCGCGAGATCATGGGAATCGGCGTCACGTTCTTCACCGAGATCGTCGGCGCGGGTCCGTCACGCAACTGCGACATCCTCGGCGTCGCCATGTTCGACTCTTGCGAGATCCGCGTGCATCCGACCGGTGCCGCCATCGCCCGCATGGGAACCAAATCGCAGGGCCAGGGCCACGAGACCACCTACGCGCAGATCATCGCCACCGAGATCGGCATCGCCGCCGATAATATCATGGTGGAGGAGGGCAACACCGATACGGCGCCCTACGGCCTCGGCACCTACGGCTCGCGCTCGACGCCGGTCGCCGGTGCCGCCATCGCCATGGCCGCGCGCAAGATCAAGGCCAAGGCGCAGATGATCGCGGCCTACATGCTGGAGGTGCATGAGGACGATCTGGAGTGGGACATCGACGGCTTCCGCGTGAAGGGCCTGCCGGAGAAGTCCAAGAGCATGACGGAGATTGCGTGGGCGGCCTACAACAAGCCGCCGCCGGGGCTGGAGCCGGGCCTGGAGGCGGTCAGCTACTATGATCCGCCCAACATGACCTATCCGTTCGGCGCCTACTTCTGCGCGATGGACATCGACGTCGATACCGGCGTGTACAAGGTGCGGCGCTTCTATGCGCTGGACGACTGCGGCACACGCATCAACCCGATGATCATCGAGGGCCAGGTGCATGGCGGACTGACGGAAGCGTTCGCCATCGCCATGGGTCAGGAGATTCGCTACGACGAGATGGGCAACGTGCTCACCGGCTCGTTCATGGATTTCTTCGTGCCGACCGCCGTGGAGACGCCGAATTGGGAGACGGACTTCACCGTCACGCCTTCGCCGCATCATCCGATCGGCGCCAAGGGCGTGGGCGAGAGCCCCAACGTCGGCGGCGTGCCGTGCTTCTCCAACGCGGTGAACGATGCCTTCTCCTTCCTCGGCACCAAGCACATCCAGATGCCGCACGACTACTGGCGCAACTGGGTGGTGGCCGAGGGGCTCGGACTGCACAAGTGATCCTGCCGTCCCGGAATTGCGCGTCATGCCGAAGGCATGCTTCCAGCATGGCGCAATATCCGGGACCCAGGGCGCGCATCTTCGTATTGCCATGACCCTCTCGCGCGAACAGATCAGTGAACGGCTTGCCGCGGCCGGCTACATCGCCGACCGCGAGCTGCCGGTTGCGCTGCAGCTGATGGACATGCTGGGCCGGCCGCTGCTGCTGGAAGGCGAGGCCGGCGTCGGCAAGACGGAGGTCGCCAAGGCGCTCGCCGCCGTGCATGGAACCGGCCTGATCCGGCTGCAATGCTACGAGGGCCTCGACCAGTCGACTGCGCTCTATGAGTGGAACTACCAGCGCCAGTTGTTGGCCATCCGCGCCCGCGAGTCGAGCGGCGCCGATCCGCGGACGGTCGAGCAGGACATCTTCTCCGAACGCTTCCTGCTGGAGCGGCCGCTGCTCGCCGCCATCCGGCGCGACGACCGCCCCGTCCTCCTGATCGACGAGATCGACCGCGCGGACGAGGAGTTCGAGGCTTTCCTGCTGGAGTTGCTGTCGGACTTCCAGGTATCGATCCCCGAACTCGGCACCATCAAGGCCCGCAGCATCCCGCGCGTGGTGCTCACCTCCAACAGCACGCGCGAATTGTCCGACGCGTTGCGCCGCCGTTGCCTCTATCACTACGTCGACTACCCCGACGTGGAGCGCGAGACGCGCATCATCCTCACCCGCGTGCCTGGCACCGCCACCGCGCTCGCCCTGCAGATCGCGCGCATGGTGGAGGGCGTGCGCAAGGAGGAGGTCAAGAAAGTGCCGGGCGTCGCCGAGACGCTGGACTGGGCCGCAGCCCTGGTCGGCCTCGACGTCAAGAACCTGCAGGATGATCCCGAGACCGTGCACGAGACATTGCGATGCCTGCTCAAGACCCAGGAGGACCGTGCGCGCTTTACGACTGAGGTTTCGGCCCGCCTGCTCGGAAAGGTCGCGTGATGTGTTGTCTGCCGCCAGAGGCTGGAGATTTCGGCGACGCCGGCACCTACCTGGCCGAGCGGCTCACGACCTTCATGCGCACCTTGCGCAACAACGCCTTTGCCGTCGGTCTCAAGGAGAGCGAGGACGCCGCCCGCGTGCTGGCCTCGCCGCTGGTTGCACGCCCAACCGGGCTGCGCTCGGCGCTCAAGGCGCTCGTCTGCGCCCGCCGCTCCGACTGGCTCAAGTTCGACGAGGTGTTCGATGCTTTCTGGCTCGGCCGCGGCATGCGCCGTGTGGTGCCGCTCACGAGCCGCGCTCAGTCCAGCAAGCGCACCGAACGGCGCCAGCTCAGCGGACCTGAAGTCGAACAGAAGACCGAAGCCGGCCTCGGCGAGCAGGTACCGGCGTCCGGCGAAGAGCAAAACGACAGCGGTAGCTCGCCCGCCCGCATGGAGGGCGCCTCGCGCCGCGAGCGCCTGGCCGAGACCGACTTCCGCAAGATCCACGACCCCAAGGCCATCGCCGAGGCGCACGCGCTGGCTGCGCGCCTCGCCAGGCGCATGCGCACGCGGCTGAGCCGCCGCGAGCGCGTGCGAGCCAAGGGCCGCCGCATCGACATGCGCCGCACCATCCGCCGCAACGTCTCGCACGGCGGCGTGCCCATCGAGCTCGTCTGGCGCAAGCGCAAGCGGAAGCCGCTGCGCCTCGTGGTGCTGCTCGATGCCTCGGGGTCCATGAGCCTCTACACGGCGGTGTTCGTGCGCTTCATCCACGGTGTGCTCGACAATTTCCGCGAGGCCGAAGCCTTCCTGTTCCACACCCGCCTTGTGCATGTCTCGAATGCCATGCGCGAGAAGGATGCGGCACGAGCCCTGGAGCGGCTGTCGCTGCTGGCGCAGGGGGTGGGCGGCGGCACACGCATCGGGGAGAGCCTTGCCACCTTCAACCGCTGGCACGCCAAGAGCGTTATTCACTCCCGCACCTGCGTGATGATCATCTCAGACGGCTACGATACGGGTCCGCCCGAGGCCATGGCCGTCGAGATGCAGCGGCTGGCCAAGCGCTGCAAGCGCATCGTCTGGCTCAATCCAATGATCGGCTGGGACGACTACGAGCCAAGTGCGCGAGGTATGCAGGCAGCCCTGCCGCACATCGATCTGTTCGCCACCGCCCACAATCTGAAGTCGCTCGCGGCACTCGAACCCTACCTGGTGCGCCTCTAGATGATCGTCATGACCGCCAGCAAACCCATTGATTTGCTCGACGAGATGCGGACGCTGAAGGAAACCGGCGAGCCTTTTGCCATTGCGACGGTCGTTCGCACCGTGTCACTGACCGCTGCGAAGGCTGGCGCAAAGGCCGTGATTCGCGGCGACGGCTCGATGTCGGCGGGGTGGATCGGCGGCGGCTGCGCGCGCGCAGCCGTATTGAAGGCGGCACGCGAGGCTCTTGGCGACGGCAAGCCGCGTCTTGTTTCGGTGCAGCCTGGTGATGCACTGCAGGAGCATGGCGTCGAGGCCGGCGAGATGAAGGATGGCATCGAGTTCGCGCGCAACATGTGCCCGAGCCAGGGCACCATGGATGTGTTCGTCGAGCCGGTGCTGCCGAAGCCCGAGTTGTTGATCTGCGGCGCAACACCCGTGGCAGTCGCGCTAGCTGATCTCGGGCGGCGGCTTGGATTCCTGGTCGTCATTGCCGCTCCGGCAGAGGATCATGCGAGGTTCGGCGAGATCGATATCGCCATCCCGGGCTGCGATTTCTCGCGTCTGATGGCGGCGGAGCGCTATATAGTCATAGCGACGCAGGGGCGCGGCGATGAGGCGGCGTTGTCGGCGGGGATTGCTGCGCCCGCTCGGCTCGTCTCCTTTGTCGGCTCGCACCGCAAGGCCGCCGCTCTGCGCGCATCATTGGCGGCCAAGGGCGTGGATTCGGACCGCTTGGCGGCGCTGCATTCGCCGGCCGGGCTCGACATCGGCGCAGTGACCCCGGAAGAAATCGCGCTTTCGATCCTTGGCGAGATTGTCGAACTCCGTCGCCGCGGCCGGCGAGCGTGAGGCGACCCGATCCTACTATGGCCGCTACAAAGTTGGAGGAATACACCCCATGGATATGACCGGCACCCGACACATCGCAGCAAGCCGACAGAAGGTTTGGAAAGCGCTGAACGATCCCAAGATCCTCAAGCAATGCATTCCGGGTTGCGAGTCGCTGGAGATGCAGTCTCCAACCGATATGACGGCGCGCATCAAGGTGCAAATTGGGCCTGTGAGGGCGACCTTCGGAGGCAAGGTGAAGCTCACCGAGCTCGATCCGCCAAATGGCTACAGGATTGTGGGTGAGGGAAGCGGTGGCGTGGCCGGATACGCGAAAGGTGGTGCGACGGTCCAGCTTGCCGACGAGGGTTCCGGCACGGCGATGACCTACGAGGTCAGGGCTGATGTAGGTGGCAAGCTGGCCCAGCTCGGTGCGCGGCTGATCGATTCGACGTCGAAGAAGCTCGCCGATGAGTTCTTCGAGAGGTTCACGACCATTGTCGGACCCGTCGTTGGGGAAGCTTCTGCATCTTCTGGCAAGAGGCCAGGCTGGCTAAAGAGGTTGTTCTCCAGATTGTCCGGGAAAAGACCAAAGGAGGTTTCGGCGTAGCTTTCGTCACCTCAGACTCCCTTACGATGGGATTGGCACCGGTAGTCGGCTATGAAATTTGGCACACTTCGTGTCAGCGATGCGGAAGGAGCAATTCTCGCCCATACGATGCGGGGCGCGACAAGCCTGGTGAGGAAAGGCACCGCGCTGACGCTGGATGACTTGGCCGACTTGAGGGCGTGCGGCGTTGAAAGGGTCATGGTTGCGCGGCTTGAGCCGGGTGACGTCGGTGAGGACGATGCTGCGGCGCGCGTTGCACTCAGAATCGCCGGCAAGGGTTCAAGCGTTGGCCGCGCCTGTACCGGCCGAGCCAACATCTTTGCTTACGCAAGCGGCGTTGCCGTCATCGATCGCGCGGGACTGCGAACCGTGAACGGGCTGGACGAGGGGTTGACGGTTGCATCGCTTCCCCCGTTTGCGCGCGTGCACGCAGGTCAGATGCTTGCCACTGTCAAGATCATTCCGTTTGCACTACCGGAAAGCGTTGTCAGCGCGGCAGAACTAGCCTGCTCAAGCAAGAGGAGCGGCCTTGTCGATGTTGCGCCCTTCTCACCGCATCGAGCCGGACTGGTTTTGACGCGGTCTGGAGCGGAGAAGCCGGGCCTGCTGGAGAAGCGGCTGTTTGCAGTGCGTTCGCGCCTGACAGGTCTCGGTTGCGATCTCGTGGAAACCGAGACGGTGGCGCATGAGACTGAGTGTATTCGTGACGCACTTTTGCAATTGGCGAGGCGGGAACTCGATCCACTGCTGGTTTTCGGGGCATCGGCCATCGTCGACAGGGCTGATGTTGTGCCGGCCGCGATAGAGACTGCAGGCGGAAGCGTGGTGCACGTGGGCATGCCGGTCGACCCTGGGAACCTGCTTCTCTACGGTCGTCTTGGCCAAGCCACCGTCATTGGAGTTCCGAGTTGCGCCAGCTCGCCGAAGCTCAATGGATTCGATTGGGTGCTTGAGCGCTGTTTGGCCGGGATCGCGGTGGACCGCGAGCAGATCGTTGAAATGGCCGTTGGCGGCCTCCTGATAGATGTCGGGGTACGACCAGCCCCGCATGTCGCTTAGTCCGATGCGCTGGTCACAAAGAGAGGCTGGCACAGAGCTCCAACCGCAGGCAAGCCGTCGGGAGAAATCCGCTGCCGGAGCGGAAGGCTCGTGTAAATCAGGTCGGATCGCGAGTGCGCTGTGCAATGAGCGGATTGCCGGCCTGTCACGAAATCCCCTTGACGATGGCAAGTGTAGAGCAGCTCACGCAGCCGACCAGAAGGAAGACGAGGTCCGCACGGGTGACTTGCATCTCGAGGAGGCGATGGACTCGCTCTTCGAGCGCACACAAGACATGAGCGCGAGCGTCCGAGGCGAGGTGATGAGAGTATTTCTCACACAATCCTCCGTTGCCCCAAGACCTTGTGCGCGCCCTCCCAGCCGAGACGAAATCCTCAGTCTGATAGCGGTCAGGGTGACAGCGCTTGGGCGATTCGTCCTGATCGAGGGCCAGGGAAGGTTTGAGCTTGCGCGAGCTTTCCTGCAAATCAGGAAGAAGGCACATGGGCGAGTGAGCCACCAGGAGCTGGCCCGGAGTTGGCGCAAGACCATGCGGGCTCCCACGCTTGTTGGAGTAGTGGCTCGGCTGGTCAACGACTACGCGAAAGTGCACCGTACACCAGCAATACACGTCCGTTGGCGCCGCTATCCAAGGTATCATGGTTGCAGCACATACGCTCGGCTATGGCGCGATCATGTTTAGCGACAACCGCTCCGGGCACCCTCTCGTGCGCGAGCTGCTGCATTTGGCGGACAGCGAGGAGATGGTTGGCTTCATCAGCATTGCCACTCCCGCCAAACATATCCTCCCGAAGCATCGTCCTTTGCCCAGCGCGCATCTCGAAGTCTCGGGAGGCCGAGAACCAACAAACGAACCTGCACGGATAAGCCTGAACCGCTCACGGTATTGATGCGCGCACCGACCAGTTGGCACCGACTAGAGTGACGTCACATGAACGCTATTCTCGTTATATTCGATCTGATATATCGTGTCGCGTGGAACCCTTAATGGCTGCAAGATGACCGAGATTGCTGGCAAATCACTCGTCCACTGTGACGTCGCGCAGGACGGAAGCGAGGTTCGACTCAACTTCGAGTCTGCCTCAGGCTCGCCGATCTCGATTGCGCTGCCCATGGGATGCATAGAGCAACTCTTGATGACGCTGCCGGCTGTGGTGTCGATGGCCATCAGGGCGAAGTACCGGGACGACTCTTTACGTCTTGTCTTTCCGCTCGGGGATTGGAAGTTGGAAACCGGCGGAGGCAAGAAAGCGGCGTTGATCCTGACCTTGAAGACGCCGGACGGTTTCGAGGTCGCGTTCACCGTGGTGCGGGAAGACCTGATGCTGATGTCTTCCACCGCGGAAGCCAAGACTGAAGCTGTCAATTCAGGCCGACCGTACTGGCACTAGAGCAATTTTCCGGTGTCAGTCGTGTGCGACAACCGACGGCAGCCGCCGACTGACGGGTGACGACTGAATGATCGCCGTGTTCGCGTTGCCGTGGGAAATGATCCGGTCGATCAGGGCTTCCAGCTCTTTGACGATGCGACATGGGCCTTGGCGACAAAGGAATCGTCGCCGGTGACCCTGTCGCATACGACGACTTGCGGCTGTGTTGAAGTCTGAGATGCCCGACAGTCGATAGAGGTCCAGCAGAGTTGGCCACAGGCTGTGGAAGCCGGGCCTGTGTTCGATCTCTGCCATCGGATCTCCGGGAGGGCCGCCACAACTTCAGCGGCCAACAGCGGGCATTGTCATACCCACGCGGATATATTGGTCGCCTGATCTTCGACCCTGCAGCGTCTGCGGTCTTGTTGCTCAATCCGGCCCCAGACCCATCCGTTCGCCAAACGCTCATCCATGCTGCAACAGGGCCAAGTGCTGCCGTCGCATAGACATTCGCCAGCGCTTCTCGCACAGCGGCTCTCCGGGTGGGAGCTGATGTTGCCTGCACCATCAGATCGACAGTACCCTGTGGCAGTCGACCAGCATCAACTCTGGCAATACGGTTGCAATACAGTTCCATGCGCTCCCTTCCCGTTCGATTCTACGCGTCGTTCGCAGCCGAGGCGTTCGGGGGCAACATTGCGGGTGTGGTCTATGACGATGCTGGTCTGAAGGCTGCAGAGATGCAGCGTATAGCTGCCGATCTCAGTGTGCCGACGACGGGCTTCGTCAGGTCGCAGGGCAAGGGCAGATTTCATGTGCGCTTCTTCTCGACCCGCTCCGAGATGGGGATGTGCGGCCACGTCACGGTCGGGATTTTCATGGCGTTATGCGACGATCTGCGGATTGCGAAGCAGGAAGCATCGTATTGCCAGGTCACCCCAGCGGGCGATATCCCTGTTGAGGTCACATTCGTCGAGGGCCGTCCCAGGGTCTCCATGAAGCAGGGGATGCCTCGCTTCGACCTGATCCACTCCACTTCGGCGGACATAGCGCCGATGCTTGGCGTCGCCCCTGGTGAGATCAAGTCAGTGGCTTCCGCCTCGACGGCATTGAGCCATCTGTTCGTCGAGCTGCAAGACACCCGAGCGCTTGCCTCTATCCAACCGGACGACTCGGCGCTTCGAGCGCTCGCAAAATCAAGAGCCGTCGACACACTGGGAGTATGGTGCTTGCAAAGCGTAGTAGATGGCGGTGCCCGGGTGCGAATACGCGACCTTTGTCATGGTGTCGGAGATCCCGAGGAAGCCGCGTCCGGCACTACAAACGGCGCACTAGCCTGCCTGCTTTGGAAGAACGGTTATGCCAGGCCGCAATCAGATGGAAGCATCGAGGTTGCCGCGGAACAAGGGTTCGAAATGGGGCGTCCCAGCCTCATCATCAGTAAGCTCAAGGCTAGTGAGACAGAGGTGCTTGAGGTGAAGGTGGGTGGGTCGGCGACGCTGAGATTGCGCGGCCACTACACGCTATGAGAGATCGACGCCAAAACTTCTGCTCCCAAACATTGTGCGAGACCCGTGTCCACGCCTTTGAGGCTCACTGAACGAACCCGCTGCTGCGGGAGAGCGGACCTGACTAGTCGCCGCGGGGCGCTCTCTCCCTTCATAACTCCGGCGCCGAGTAACCCACCACCAAGCAAGCACGTGGCTGGTGATGTAGGAGGCGGCGTCTGAGCACAAGAACACCGCCGTTCCAGCGACATCCGTAGAGGTACCTATAGCGCAACAATCTGGATGAGAACGGCGCGGCAATCAGGATGAGAAGCGGCGGCCGTGGCAAATCATGGTCGCGCCGAACCCTGAGCGACGCAGCCCCTTGTGAGCGCTATGAGCCGCAATCCGTTCGCTCATGGCCGGGTGGTACGCCAAGCCCGACTGCATCCGCCTCCGCCTTGGGCATGAGGTCCGCTTGTTGGGGCCCTTTACCGCAATTGTGCAACGCCGCGAAACGTCGGTCAGGACCATTTTTTGCCGTTGGCAGATGCAGGCATATGCCTTCTTGATCAGGTGTTCGCTCTACAAAGGCATTGGGGACATCCAGACCAACGTGTGGCCCGTACGTAGCGATCGCGAACCTCCACGGCACAAGTTACCCCGCCGCGGCGGCAAGGGTTGCGCGATTGAATACAGCGGGTTACTCGTCTACTGTGATCAAACAAAAGAACGTGCAGAAGCGCAAAGCCAAAGCCCTTCCACCACCGCGCGAACGCCTCGTCGACGCGGCCTACGAGTTATTCGCGACCAAGGGCGTGAATCGCGTCGGTATTGATACGATCCTTGAGCAATCGGATGTGGCGAAGGCCAGCCTCTATAGCAACTTCCGCTCCAAAGTCGACCTAGCCATCGCGTTCCTCGACCGCCGGGAACAGGTCTGGACGCGGGATTGGCTAGAGGCGGAGATCAGGCAGCGCGCAACGGAGCCGGAAGCGCGGCTGCTCGCCATTTTTGACGTGTTCGACACATGGTTCCGTAAGAAGACGTTCGAGGGTTGCTCGTTCATCAATGTCCTCCTGGAAGCCGATCGCGGCTCGCCGGTCTGGGCCGCCGCCGCTGCGCATCTCGCAAACATCCGTACCATCGTGAAGGATCTGGCCCAGGAGGCAGGCTTGCGCGATGCGGCCAAATTCGCCCAGGCCTGGCACATGCTGATGAAGGGCTCCATCGTTTCAGCGGGCGAAGGCTATCGCGACGCCGCGCTCGACGCCAAGCGGGCCGCCGAGCTCATCCTCGACGGCTGGCCGCGCCGCTGAGCCAACTGCTCAATCCCAGCCGAACTCCTGGGCCTGTCCGACATTGCGCCTTGCAACGCAGTTTTGATTTGACGGCTGAGTGCCATTCGCGTCCAGTAGACAGCCCTGTCTGTATGTGACTGAGCGAAAGGCTGCAAAAATCCGGAGGAAATGTCATGCCTCTACATACCGAGCCCGTAGGATCGTTACCGCGTCCCAGGAAGCTGCAGGAAGCCTTTGCCGCCTATGATGCAGGCACGATCAAATATGAGGACCTTGTCCGCGAGCAGGACGCGGCCTGCCTCGACTCTATCAGGCGCATGGAGGCCACCGGCTCTCCCATTGTCTCGGACGGCGAGCAGCGCGTGTCGAGCTTCGCCACCTACCCGCTGGCCGATACGCTGTCGGGCACCGGCGTGGCGGATCATCTGGCGCTCGATGGGCAATATTTCGCGATCTTCACGGATGGGCACCATCGCCAGCTGCCGCGTCTCACCGGCGGGCCGTTCCGCTACCGCACCTACGCATCGCAGTATGTCGAGAAGGCCATGAAGATGGCGACGAAACCGTTGAAGCAGGCAGTGATCGCGCCGTCCATGCTGGCGCTACTCTATCCGCTCGACGGCGAGGTACCTGGCTACACGCGGGAAGCCTTCCACGAAGATCTGGTCAACGAATGCGAGAAGGACATCCGCCAGGCGTTTAAGGCCGGAGCAAAGCGTGTCTCCATCGACTTCACTGAGGGGCGCCTCGCCTGTCGCAACGATCCGAAGAACCCCTGGACCGGCCGCAAGATGCTGCCGGGCTTCATCGCGCTCAACAACCGCGTGCTCGACAGGTTCACAGCCGTGGAGCGCAAGAACATCGGCATCCACACGTGCCCGGGCGGCGACTGCGATTCAACCCACAGCGCCGACGTAGACTACAAGGAGCTGCTGCCCAGCATGTTCCAGATGAATGCCGGCTATTTCCTGATCCAGCTCGCCAGCGAGAAGGACAAGGAGAGGGTGTACAAGATGATCGGCGAGAACCTTCGCAAGGATGCCAAGGGCGTGAAGCAGGTGGCCCTCATTGGCGTGATCAACCCGCAGAGCCCGCGAGTGGAAACGCCCGAGGAGGTATGCGCCGACATTATGCTGGCGTCGAAGTACATACCCGTGGACCAGCTCGGCGCGACGGACGACTGCGGCTTCTCCCCCTTCTCCATCGATGTGAAGCCGAAGCACCCCTCACCCGACGTGGCGCGCGATATCGCCTTCGAGAAGATCGGCAACCGAATTAGGGGTGCGGCCATGGCATCAGATCGGCTCGGCGTCTGAGGCCGGGATGGGCTTGGCGAGGAGCGTCAGCTCCTCGTCTGCCTCTAATTGGCGCGGGTTCAACCTGTGCTGAGCCGGCAGAGGTACGACGTGCAGTGGTGGCTCGCACCTTGGTTCCGACGTTGGCTGCAGATATGGGGTCGCCCAGCAATCGGAAGCGCAGCGCCAGGCGATGCTTGGTCGCCACGTCAAATTGGTTAAGGTGATGCTTACCGGGGTGGTCCACAAAAAGGATATAACTATCCAATGAACTAAAGGCGCCATTGCGATTCTCCAAGGAAGCAATGTTTGGTTGAAGCTCAGATCGGCTGGCGCGGCCGTGGAGACGAGAGCTCGGGTCGTCGGGCTGCATTGCGCGGTGCACGCCACTTCCAGAGCGGCGAGAATTGCTGTTGCCTCACTCGGGGACCAAGCCGGCCTTGGCAATGACCTCGCGCCATTTGACGATCTCCGTGGAGATAAGGGTGCGGAGTTCGTCTGGTGCGGACGATGTCGGTTCAGCGCCGATATCGACTAGGCGCTTGCGCAGATGAGGATCTCGTAACGCACTCACGGCGCCGTTGTTGAGCTTATCAATGATGGGCTTTGGTGTGCCACGAGGAGCCAGCAGAGCGAACCAGCCCGCGCATTCGTACCCTGGCAATCCTGCTTCCTGGGTAGTCGGCACATCTGGCAGGGCCTCGGAGCGTGTTTTGGCGGTCACGGCTAGTGCTCGCATCCCGCCGGATTGCACTTGACTGATGATATTTGGGATGAGCTGAAAGCTGAGCGGCACCTCGCCGGAAATGAGGTCGGAGATGAGCTGCGCTGTTACCCGATACGGCACGTGCGTCATTTTCGTGTCCGTGATCTGTTGGAATAGCAATCCGGCAAGGTGTTGCGAACTACCCGGGCCTACTGAAGAGTAGTTCAACACGCCTGGCTTGGCCCTGGCGTACGCAGTGAGATCGGCGAGTGACTGCACCGGCAGCCTTGTGCTGACAGTGACCACATTTGGCAGCGTCGCGAGTAGCGATATCGGCTCGAAGTCGTTCTGGGGATCGTAGGATAGGTTCTTGGTCAAGGTGCGGTTCACCGCAAGTGGGCCGGACGAGCTGACCAAAAGGCGGTAGCCGTCTGGCTCGGCTCGCGCGATGACCATCGTCCCAGAGTTGCCGCCGGCACCGGGCTGGTTCTCGAACACAAATGGTTGTCCCAAGGTGGTGCTCATCTTCTCGAGAACTAGGCGAGCAACTATGTCGCTGGCGCTGCCCGCTGCAAACGGCACGACCACTTTTATGGGACGATCAGGGTAGACCTGCGCGCGCGCGGGCAGGGGTAGCATGAACGCGATTGCGGCGTGCGCGGCCGCTTTGCAGAAGTTGCGCCGATCCATGGCAGCCGCCGGTCGTGTTGCTTTGATACGCGGAAGCGTGTGTGTGCGGCGCATGTTCGTTTCCTCTCCTAGATGGCGATAGCTTCCATAAGCTGTTGTTTGTCGCTCTCCGATGCCGCGGTTCCTGCGTGGACGATCTGGCCCCGTTCAATCGCCACGAAGCGGTCGCTTACTGCGAGCGCGTTGGTGATATTTTGCTCGACGAGAAGGACGGTCCGACCATTCTCCTTCATGGTTCGGATGATCGCGTAGAGCTCGGCGACGATGATCGGCGCCAAACCCTCACTGGGCTCATCAATGAGTAGTAGGCGTGCATCGCCAATCATGACCCGTGCCATCGCCAGCATTTGTTGCTCACCGCCTGAAAGGGTCATCCCGGGTTGGCTGCGGCGCTCTTTGAGCCGCGGAAATTTGGCGTAGACCTCATCGAGGGCCATCCGACTCTGGGCACGGGAGCGGCCGGGGACCTGCAGGAAGCCGAGCGTCAGGTTTTCCTGCACGGTGAGGTGCGGGAAGATGCGCCGGTCTTCTGGCACGAAGCCGATACCCAGTCTGGCGATGCGATGGGAAGACAAGTGGTGGATTGCCGTGCCGTCGATGGTGATCGTGCCGCTTGTCGGCTGCAGCCATCCGGCGATGGTCTTGAGCAAGGTCGTCTTGCCCACGCCATTGCGTCCGAAGATGCCGATCACCTCGCCCGGTGCAGCGGACAGCGACAAGCCCTGCAAGATATGGCTCCTTCCGTAGTGCACGTGAATGTCGCGGATCTGGAGCATATCTAGGCGTGTCCGAAATAGGCTGTCTGCACCGCCTGGTCGGCACGCACTGCATGCGGCGCACCCTCGGCGATCTTCCGCCCCTGGTGCATGACCACGATCGTGTCCGACAAATCCATGACCAGGCCGATGTCATGCTCGATCAGCAGGATGGTGACATCATTTGACAAAGAGCGAACAAGTGCCGCCGTATCGGCTGTGTCGGCATGGCTCATGCCTTGGGTCGGTTCATCGAGCAGTAGAATCTTCGGCTTGCTGGCCAGTGCGACTGCAATCTCGAGGCGGCGTTGGTCACCATGGGAAAGCTCGCCGACGATCTGGCCCGCCTTTTCGTCAAGCTTGAATTGGCTGAGCAGCTCCTGCACGCGCGTCCGCGCCTTTGCACTGGATCCGACGGGCAGGCCGAGTTTGACTCGTGGCTCAAGAACCTGCGCGGCGAGCCTGAGGTTTTCGGCGACCGAGAGCTCGAAGAAGAGTGATGTGATCTGAAACGAGCGAGCCAGTCCGGCGGCCTGCATGCGATAGGGCGGTGCGCCGGTCACATCGCGACCTTCCAGCAGCACATGCCCGCGGTGCGGAGCGAGTGCGCCCGAGATCAGGTTGAACAGGGTTGATTTGCCGGCACCGTTGGGCCCGATCACGGTTGTAACGCGATTGCGTTCTACCGCGAAGCTCACTTGGTCTACCGCTTTCAGCCCCCCGAAACTAATCGACAGGTCGGCAACCTCCAGCACGGGACGCACGGCCGTCATCGCCTGCTCCCGCGGCCAAGCACAGACACAAGTGCGGGCTGCACGAGCCCCATCAGCCCCTTCGGCAGCAGCACGACGACGGCCATGAATATCAAGCCGATGACGATTAGATGGTGCTCGGTCCAGCTGCCGACCACAGACTTGACGATGGTCAGCAGCACGCTGCCGTAAAGCGCGCCGACCAGAGTGCCGACACCGCCGAGGATCACCGTGATCACGGCGTTGCCGGAGGTGGAAAAGAACAGCAACTCGGGTGATGCGAAGCCACGCAACATCGGGTAGAGGGCACCGGAGAGGGTGGCGATTACCGCAGCGACTAGGTAAGAGCCTAGCCGCAACGTCGACGTACGATAGCCGATGAATAGCACCCGGTTCTCGTTGGCCTTGAGTGCGATCAGCAGCCGCCCGAACGGTGTGTCGAGGAGATACGCAGCCAGCACATAGAACAGAACCGTGACGGCTAGCACGAACAGGAAAAAGCCCACCGGCGACGCGCTCGAAACCGAGAAAAGGCCGAGGTTGATGTCGAGTACCGGCACGCCGATTAACCCGTCGGAGGCGCCGAGCGCACGCGTGTTGTAGACGGCCTTAGCCAGCACCTGCGCCATACCGAAGGTGATGAGCGCGAAGTAGACGCCTCGGACGCGATTGGCGATCAACCCGCCGGCGAGCCCGCATACCAACGCAGCCGCAAGCGAGGCACCGATGGCTGCCCAGAACGATTGCCAGGCGATGAGCGCCAACGCCGATACATAGGCGCCAAGCCCGAAGTAAAGCGCCTGTCCCAGGGACAGCAATCCGGTGTAGCCGAGCAGGATATCGACGGACAGTGCCAGTCCGCCGAAGATCAACGCCTCGGTTGCAAGTCGCAGGTAGAATGTGTCGCCGGTGGCGAAGCCCACCACAGCAAATACGAGGCCGCCCAACACGAGCAGGGCGACCAGCCAGTGTCCGGCGCGAGTCTGCAGCGTGATCGCGTCACGCATGCCCGAGCCCTCCGCGCAGGCCCTGGGGCCGCACCACCAGCATGATCACCATGATGCCGAACACGATCGGGTCGGCCCAGACGGGCGAGATGTAGAGCGAGGAGATGGCCTGCACCTGGGTCAGGAACAGGCCGGCGATAACGGCGCCGCCGATCGAGCCCATGCCGCCGACGATGATCACCGTGAACGCCAGCAGGATGAAATCGCGCCCCATGGTTGGGAACACGGAATAGATTGGCGCCAATAGCACGCCCGCTAGGCCGGCAAGCGCGACGCCGAAGGCGAACGCGCCCGCGTATACCCGCTCCACAGGTACGCCGAGGGATGCTGCCATGTTGCGGTCGAAGGCGGCCGCGCGTACCATCGCGCCGAGCCGCGTGCGATAGACAATCAGTGCCGTGCCGACGATGACGAGGCCCCCGATGGCCACCATGAACAGCCGGTAGAGCGGCAAGTATGTGCCGAGCACTTCCACGGCGCCGCGGATGGGTGTCTCAGGCTTGTAAGGATTGGGTCCAAATACCAGTCGCAGCGCATCCTCCAGCACCAAAGCGAAGCCGAACGTGAGCAGCAGCGTGGTGATGTGGCGGTCCTTGCTATGGAACACCCTCTGAATCAGCCCGCGTTCGACGAGATAGCCGATCGGCAGCATCAGGATCGGCACTGCGAACAGGAGGGCCCAGAACGGCAGGCCCACTTGGCCGAGCGCAAGGGCAATGAACGCCCCTAGCGCGTAGAACTCGCCGTGCGACATGTTGATGACGTCGAGCAGTCCGAAGATGATCGTGAGGCCAAGGGCGACAAGGATGACGGCCACGCCGAGGGCAAGCCCCGTGACGATCTGGGGTGTGAGCACAAACTGCAGGTAGTCCAGCATATGATCTTCCCAGGGTGCGGCCTCACGAATCCGCTACGGGTCTTCTCCTAGAAGCGCGTGCACACGTCCGGGCCGATGGCATCGGCGGCTGCGACCTGTGCCACGATCTTGAATTTGCCGCCGGTCACCTGCACCACGTACATGATCTGCTCGGCCTGATGGTCGCCGGCGCGGATGGTCTTCTTTCCTTGCGGTGTATCCCAAGCAAGCCCGCGCAGCGCGTCGCGCACCTTCGCTGTTTCGGTGCTGTTGGCCTTGTCGACCGCGGCTTTATAGGCGTAGATCAGCCCGTAGGAATCGGCGCCATACAAATCCGGGTCAGCCTTGTTCGCAGCCTGGAAAGCCGCGACGAATTTCTTGTTCTCGGGGGTGTCGATCTCGGCCGTGTAGCCGACGCCTGTGACGAAGCCTTCTACGGCCTTGCCGATGGCGGCGATGTTCTGGGCCGTCACCGTGCCAGACGCGCCGAGGATGGTCAGACCCTCGAGTAGT
This sequence comes from Hyphomonadaceae bacterium, assembly GCA_019747815.1. GTDB lineage: Bacteria > Pseudomonadota > Alphaproteobacteria > Rhizobiales > Hyphomicrobiaceae > AWTP1-13. Next base: position 129,039 of record JAIEQJ010000001.1, on the reverse strand, counting down.
CCGAACTCCTGCAACTGCGTGAGCAGCCGGACGGTGTCGTTGCCAGCAACCGACGTGTAAAGCACCTGCGGGCGTGCAGCGCGCAGTTGACCGAAGTATTGCGTGTAGTCCTTGCTGTCGAGCGGGGCGAAGACCTCGCCGAGGCTCTGGCCGCCGACGCGATCAACGTTGGATTTGAACGCGGCGACCGTCGAGCGGCCCATCTCGTAGTCGGGGCCGAGGTAATATACCTTGGCCTGTGGCTTTGCCTTCACCAACCAGGCGGCCAGCGCCGCCGACTGCTGGCCGGCCTTGGCGTTGACGCGGAACACATTGGGCGAGCACTTGTCACCCGTGATCGAGTCGGCGAATGACACGGTGGTGGCGATGAGCTTGTCTGAGCGTTCGGCAAGCTGGCCGACTGCAAGGGTGGATCCGGAGTTGACGGTTCCGGTCAGGAAGTCGACCTTGCTGACCTGGAACAGCTTCTCGGCCTTCTGCACGGCCACGGAGGGATTGGCTTCCTCGTCCTCGAAAATCAGCTCGATCTGCCGGCCCATGATGCCGCCCGTGGCGTTGAGTTCCTTGGTCGCGAGTTCGAGACCCCAACGCACCTGCTGGCCAATGCCTGCATAGGTGCCGCTCAGGGGCGTGACCACGCCGATCTTGATTGGATCTGCGGCGATTGCTGTGCCGGACAGCATAGCGCTGACCGACAGAGCAGCGAGTGTGGATTTCAGGCGAAGCATGGTTTCCTCCTTGTGCGACGTTTACTTTGGGTAGTCGGCTAGGTGCCGCGGAATGCGGCGGGTCTCTTGGCGTGGAATGCCTCGACACCTTCCTTGAAGTCGTCGGACTGCCTCAGACGGCTGTAGCAGTGACCTTCGAGCTCGATGGCGATAGCGAGCGTTGAGTCCTCTGTGTCGTTCAGCAGCTTCTTGGCCGTGCGCTGCGCAATTGGTGAGAAGCTGCCCAGCTCTGCGACAAGGGCGTCCGTCGCCGCCTCCAGTTTGTCGTCGGGCACGCATTCGGTTGCCACGCCCCACTCGTAGGCCTGGCGACCCGGGATGCGCTTCGACCGCATCACGATGTCCTTGGTGCGTGTTATGCCGACCATCTTCTGCAGGCGCGCAGAGCCGCCCGAGCCCGGGATCTGGCCGAGCTTCTGTTCGGGCAGCGCGTATTGGCAGGTCTCAGACACGATACGGAAGTCGCAGGCGAGCGAGATTTCGAAACCCACGCCGAAGCAATAGCCGCGATTGGCGGCGACTACCGGCTTGGAGCAGCGGGCCGGCGCAGCGATGTTCCAGGCCAGCTTGGAGACATGTTCAGGCGTCGCCTCCATGAATCCTTTGATGTTGCCGCCGCTCGAGAAGTGCTGACCGATGGCGCGCAGCACAATGACGCGTACGCGTGCATCTTCGTCGAGCGTCTCGAACACCAGACGCAACTGATCGCGCTGGGGCATCTCGATGACGTTGAGCGGTGGACGGTCAAGGATGATGTCGGCGCGCTCCTTGGCAGCGTCGAATTCGACACGGAAGCCGTTGAGTTTGGCTAGGCGCGGTTCGGAGAACGTCATTGGCGTGCTCATGCTTGGCTTCCTTTCTCATGGAGGTTTGTGAGCGAGCCTTCGGCCACGTACTCTCCGGCCACGAGCTTGCGGCGCAGGAGCTTGCCGACGGGCGACTTCGGAATGGCATCGACGAACACGTACTTGCGCGGTCGCTTGAAATTCGCGAGCCCGGAGGTGCGGCAGAAGGCGTCGAGCGTCTCGTAGTCAACCTGTGCGCGCCGTTTGACGAACGCCACGACGATCTTGCCCCACCGCGGGTCAGGCAGGCCGACCACGGCGACCTCTGCGACCGCAACGTGGAGCGAGAGGCAGCTCTCGATCTCGATGGGTGAGACGTTCTCGCCGCCGGTGATGATCATGTCGTCGACGCGGCCAGTCACGAACAGGTCGCCGTCGGGATCGAGGTAGCCGGTATCCCCCGTGAAGTACCACCCCTGCCGCAGCGCCTTAGCATCGGCGTCGGGCCGTTGCCAGTAGCCTTCAAAAGCTTCATCGCCGGCCAGCAGCGCGACGACTTCGCCTTCCTCGCCGGGCGCGGCGAGGTCGTCCGGAGTGGCCGCATTCAACTTGACGACGCGGATGATCTGGTTGAGTCCCGCCCGACCTGCCGATCCGGGTTTGGCGGCCGCCTTCTGGTCGATCGTGAACGTGTAGATCTCCGACGAGCCGTAGTGGTTGACGAATAGGTCGGGCGTGAAGTCATCGCTTAGCTTCTTGACCAGGCCATCCGTCATCGAAGCGCCGGCGAAGCCGAGCTTGCGCACCGAGGTAGTGTCGGTTGCCGCAAAGCGTGGGTGATGGACGAGATCGTGATAAAGCGTTGGCACGAGGTAAAGATTGGTTACGCGTTCCGCTTCGATCAGCTCCAGCGCTCGCACCGCGTCGAAGCGCGGCAGGCAAACGAACGTGCCGCCGATCTCGGCCATGGCCAGCAGCGAGCGCACGCCCATTGTGTGATACAGCGGCATCACGCCGAGCGTGCGCTCGCCGCGCCCGTACATATTCTGTGCGACATGTGCGAGCGCCGCAGCGCGCTCGGCCCGGTGGCGTCGAGGTACTCCCTTGGGCCGTGCCGTCGTACCTGACGTGTACAACATCACCGACCAACTTTCGGCGCTGGCGCGCGGCTTGGCCGGCGCGGCCGAGCAATCGGCGAGGCGACTGAACGGCGTGGCGCCGACCCTGTCGCCGTCGAGGCTGATACGAATGCGTGAGCGTGCCGTGGCAGCCTTCTCGACGGGCTCGGCCGAGATACCTTCGTAGACAATCGCCTTGGCATTGGAGTCGTTGAGGCAGTAGTCCACCTCGTCTGGCTTGGCGCGCCAGTTGATGGGTGTGACGACAATGCCGGCGAGCTGGCAGGCCCAGTGCAAAGTCGCCGCCTCCCAGCGATTCTGCAGCACGGTAACGAGGTGATCTCCCGGGGCGAGTCCGAGCTCGTCGAAGCCGGCGACAACCGAGGAGACACGCGCGTACCACTCGCCATACGTCAACCGTACTGACCGATCGACGATCGCGAGCGCGTTGACGTCGCGCGAGACGGCCGCCACGAACGACAGTCCGAGATCAAGCATTCGCGGTGTCCTCCCGCAATCTCTTGGCCGCGTCGAGTGCGGCGGCAACGATCGGAACGTAACCGGTGCACCGGCACAGGTGGCCGCTCAGGTACTTGCGCAACTCCGCCTCGTCGGGCTCGGGGTTTGCGGCAAGGTAGGCGTCGAGCGACATCAGCATGCCGGGCGTGCAGAACCCGCATTGCAGTGCGTGGTGCCGGCGGAACGCCGCCTGCAGCACGGATAGGCGGCCGGGCTCAGGCGCCAGGTCCTCGATCGTGCGTACGCTGGCGCCATCTACCTGGACCGCTAGTGTCAGGCAGGCCCGCGCCGGCTGACCGTCGATATGAATGGTGCAGGCACCGCATACGCCGTGTTCGCAGCCGACGTGAGTTCCGGTCAGCCCAAGGACGTGACGTAGGAAATCGGTCAGCAGCATGCGTGGCTCGGCGTCGGCGGTGGTGCTCCGGCCGTTGAGCACAAAGCTGACGGCGTGGCGGCTGGTGGCGCTCAAGCGAGGCATCGGCGCGCCTCCATGATCACCTCGCGGCCGAGTTGCCGTACAAGATCTCGGCGGAAGCGGGCTGTGGCGTGTAGATCGTCGCGCGCATCGAGATCGTAGGCGAACTCGTTCAGCGCGTCGTCCAGGGCGCTCCCCGCCAATGCTCCCCATTCCCGGGCCACAGGGCGATCGGCCACGCCACCGACAGCCAGCCGCACGCGTTCAGGCGTGACCAAGGCCGCGCAGGCAGTCACCGCAAAATCGCCGTGTCGGCGTCCGAATTCGCGGAAGGCGTAGCCGTGTTCTGGCGGGGCACAGGGGAACAACACTGCCGCAATCAGCTCCTCGTCGCGCCGGTCGGTAGATAGCGAGCCTATGAAGAACTGCTCGGCAGCGACCGTCCTCTGGCGGCGCCGGGTCGAAAGGACGATGCTGCCGCCTAGCGCCACCAGCACGAGGGGGATCTCGGCGCTGGGGTCTGCATGCGCGACCGAGCCACACACCGTGCCGCGGCTGCGCGTCTGGGCATGCCCAACCCAGGGCAGCGCGGCGGCAAGCAGAGGCTGGCGGCTGGCGAGATCCGGCCAGGCGAGCAGTTCAGCCTGCCGTACCCCGGCGCCAACATGAATGCTGCCTGCGCTCTCCTCGATCGTTGCGAGTTCAGGCAGCCGCATGATGTCGATCAGGACCCTGGGCCGCGCTAGCCGCATCGACAGCATGGGTACGAGTGTCTGACCGCCGGCGATGATGCGGGCGTCGGTGCCTTCGGTCGCCAATACCGCGTGTGCCTCGGCGAGCGTCGCGGCCCGAACGTAGTCGAAGGGCGGCGGCTTCATGGCCGCCCCCGGAACCGCGCCAGCAGCCGGTCGAGCCATAGACGCCAGGCCGGCGCGGCCGTCCCAGCCACCCGCCGGGCCAGCGCCTCGAAGAACTGGCGGATGACGATGCGCGCCGCACCGTCCAGCAGCCGGCCACCGACGGCCGCCGCCTTCCCGCCGATCTCCGCATCGTATTCGTAGCTGATGACGGTGCCGCCGACATCGTCGCCAGAGAGGCGTACGCTGCCTTTGCCCACCGCTGATCCGAGCGCTCCGACGGCGCTGCCGATGAGTGTGGCCGATTGCGGCGGCACCAGGTCCTCGAGCTTCACCTCAGCCCGGTAGCGACCCTTCACTGGACCAACGCCGAGCGTGACGTCGGCTCGGAAATGCGTGGCCGAGACCTGTTCGACGTCGTGACAGCCCGGGATGATCGAGGCCAGGACGCGGGTGTCGAGCAAGGCGCTCCAGACTGCCTCGGGCGCGGCCGCCACACGCGCCTCGCCAGCTCCGTGTAGAGCACGTCCCTTACCCGCAGGTAGAGCCGCCGCAACGGCGCGAGGGGGTGGCGGCGGCTCGACGCGTTGAAGCGTTGCTGCGAGTTTCGCCGGGGTCAGCGGCAGGTCGATATCGGCAATTCCGAGCGCATCCGCAACCGCGTTGGCAACGCACACGGGCGTGCTCATGCAGTTGCCTTCACCTACGCCCTTGGCACCGAGCGGGGTGAATGGCGACGGCGTCTCGATATGTAGGATCAGCGGCGCTGGCACCTCCATGCAGGTCGGCACCAGGTAGTCAGCAAAGGTACCGGCTAGGAAGCTGCCGTCCGGCGCGTAGGCGTATTCCTCGTAAAGGGCTGCCCCCAGCGCGTGCGCGAAGCCGCCGGTGATTTGGCCTGCCACCATTCCGGGGTGCAGCACGCGGCCGCAGTCGTGCATCGTCACGTACTTGTCGATGCGCACGGCGCCGGTGACTCGGTCCACCTCCAGGCCGCAGATGTCGAAGATGAAACCGTGGCAGAGCGATGAGTTGACCTCGTCGCTTTCAGTCGGTGCGGTCAGCTCCGGCGGAGTCCAGAACGCGGTCTCCCGGAAGGCCTGATCGACGTCGGAGGGTAGGGCGCCCGGGGCCCAGTGGCTCGTTGCCGCCAGGCGGGCGAAGGCAAGCGCGTTGTCCGGGTTGCCGCGGGCTTGCACCTTGCCGCCTGCGAACTCGATCTCCTCGGCGCTCACGTTGAGTTGCGCGGCAGCGATGCGCGCAAGCTTGGCCCGCAGGCGCGCGGCCGCGATGTGCGCCGCTCCGCACACGGCTGCCGCGAAGCGGCTCGAATAGTTGCCGGACGCTATCGACCAGGCGTCGCGGGCCGTGTCCATCTCTGCGACGACGAAAATGTCAGCCGGCTTGAGCCCAAGTTGATCCGCGATCACTTGTGCCAGCACCGTGCGGTGTCCCTGGCCCTGAGGCACCGACGCGATATGCGCGGACACCGTGCCGAGTGGATCGATGGAGATGGTGGCGGTCGCCTGCGCGCCGTTCTTGGGCCCCGCTTTGGCACGCTCCTCGGGCGTCAGCGCCGTGGTGATATAGCCCATGTTGGAGACGCTCGGCTCCACCACAGCGGCAAAGCCGATGCCGTAGAGCTTGCCCTCCCGCCTGGCCGCGTCACGGCGGGCGCGCAGCTCTGCGAGCCCACCGTCTCGCGCTGCCACCTCCAGCGCTTGTTGGTAGTTGCCGGAGTCGAGGAGCGCGCCCGTGGCGGTGCGGTAGGGGAAGGCCTTGGACGGCACCAAGTTGCGCCGGATCACTTCCAGCGGATCAAGTTTCAGCTCGAGGGCGATACGCTGCATCAGCCTCTCGAGCGCGTAGTAGACCTGGGGACCGCCGAAGCCGCGGTTGAGCCCGGTTGGCGTCTTGTTGGTGACGACCACGCGATTCCGTACCGCCACGTGTCGGACGTCGTAAGCGCCGGTCAGGTTGCCGTGCATGCGGTAGAGTGTGGCCGGCTCCGGGGCGCGGATGTGCGCGCCGACGTCTTCGATCTGATCCCAGGCCAGCGCGCGCACACGCCCGTCAGCATCGACGGCGGCCTCGATCCGTGTTGCGCGATTGGTGGCCGACACCGATCCGGTCAGATGCTCAAGCCGATCTTCCACCCACTTGACGGGGCGGCCCGCGACGCGGGAGGCCACGCCCATCAGGACGAGGTAGGGGAACACGCCCTGCTTGATGCCGAAGCTTCCGCCCGAATCCGGCGGCGTGCGTAAACGCAGCCTGTTGCCGGGCACCTTCAGGGCGCGCGCTATTACCGAGTGAATGCTGAACGGCCCCTGGAAGCCGGATAGGATGTCGTAAGCATCCTCGCCCGGGCTGTAACTCGCCACGACGCCGTAGGTCTCAAGCGGCGTGCAGGAGTTGCGCGGGTAGTGCACATCGATGCCAATGCGATGCGCCGCCTTGGCGAAAGCGGCTTCTGGGTCGCCGTAGCGAAAGCAGCGTTCGCTGGCGATGTTGGAATCCAGGCTCTCGTGCAGGCGCGGTGCCTCGGGCTCGAGCGCGGCGCGCGGATCGACAATGGCCGCTAGGAGCCGGTAGCCGACCTCGATCAGGTCGAGCGCGTCCTCGGCGACATAGCGGTCGACCGCCACCACCACCGCCACCGGCTCGCCTACGTAGCGCACCCGGTCGACCGCCATCGGCCAGCATTTGATCGATGCGCGCACGCCGACTGGAAGGCTGGTCGTCAGGCGCACAATATCGTCGCCAGTGATGACAGCCGCTACGCCGGGGAGCGCCGCTGCCGCCGCTGCGCGCACCGCCTCAATCTTGGCGTGGGGATGCGGCGAGCGCAGGATGGCCGCGTGCAATGTGCCGGAGGGGACGCCTAGGTCGTCGATGTAGCGGCCAAGCCCGGTGAGAAGCGCGGCGTCTTCCACGCGCTCAATCGAGCGGCCGGTCCAGGCTTGTGACTGTACGGACATACCGGGGCGTTTCTCTCGCGCGCTGCTCTTGGCGGCAGGCGCGTAGAAGCTCCCATCGGGTCGTGCTGGCCGACCAGACCCAGCCGTCTCAGGACTTACCGAATTGTCTCATTTTTTATCGAACGGATCTTACGCGAGACCCATGCGCGAAACGACACGGAACTCGCTCGGCTTGACGCCCGCATGCTCACGGAAGAACCGCGCAAAATGCGCCGGGGCGCTGAAACCGAGCGTGTCGCTGACCACGGCAAGGCTATCGCTTGAATCGACAACGGCTTTCACCGCCAGCTCCATCCTAACGACGTTCAGGTATACGTGCGGACTGACTTGCGCTGTGCGTTGGAACAGGCGGTAAAAGTGCGCTCGCGATAAGCCGGACTCGCGCGCCAGCGTATCGACGCAAATCCGGGTCGAGGGGGCGGAGCGGATAAGATCCACTGCCCGGCGCACCCGCCAGTCGAAGGCTTGCAAATCGGCGCGCAGAGCTAGCGAGGCCGAAATCGTGCGCCAGGGCGTGAAGCGCTCGATCACCGAGATCATCAGATCGGACAGCAGCTCCTCCTGCGCGCTGCGGCCAGCGGGATCGCTCACCATCACCGTCGCCAAGTTCATGCCCAAGTCTCTGATGCGCGGCGTCACTTCGCCGGCGGGCTGGTCGAAGAAGCCGGGTCCGCCGCTGGCGGCCCAGTTCGGCCGTATGGCCTGCAGCCACATGGGCTCGATGTAGAGGGCAAGGATGGTCGTCCGCGCGCGCAGCGGGTCGTGCACGTAGGCATGGGGCTCCCACGCGTTGACCAGCACCGCCTGGCTGTCGGTGAGCGGGATAAAGCGGTCGCCTACGGCAAAAGCGGTGTCCTCCCCTTCCGCCTTGAGCAGGACGTGGCAATGGGGGTGGGCGTGACGCACGAGCGAGCGATCCATGTCGAGCAGGGCGACACGACCGAACGTTCCGTAGGCGATGCGTAGCGCAGTGGACATTCCCATATCCGAACGCCTGGACTCGGCGATCTGCCGATCAGGGACAACATTGATAAGCAAATTGGCGGCGGAAGTCGATGTCGAAGTCGCCTAAGTTCAGTGTCCAGAAGCAAATTCGAGTGCCGCAAGGATCAGAGCAGGCGCCTCGGACAGGATCGTTGGACGTGCACCCGCATAGGCTTCGATCACACGGGCGACATTGTGCGCGACCAGGGTCCGGTGAACGGAGCTGGCGGGGTTAGGACCGGCGCGAGCTCGCGCCAGTTCGCGTACAGCATCGCCTGCTCGATCCGCTCGGCCTCGAGCTCGTCGCGTGCGATGGCCGATCGCAAGCTCTGGACGGCTGGCTCAGCAGATTCGGGCAGAGCCCTGATGGCTATGCGCGCAGCTCGCAGTGGTCGTACCACTGCCTCGTTCCACGCGCGCACTGTGTCTCGCAAGCGCACAATGGCTGCGGAATCGAGTGCTGCGCCGCACTCCGCACCGAACCACGCGGCGAAGAGCAGCACGTTGACATCCGACGTCGCAGTCGGCCTGCAGTGCGAGGCATTCCGCCTGCACGCGCGGCACCGCATAGACCTTTAGCGAGAAGCACCAGAGACTGTTATCGCGCTCCAGCCGGAGCATGTCCTCCAGACACCCTCTAGGCGCCACTGCTGAGGTGCATTCCGGACCAGCGCACAGCCAGCTTGGCGTCGATATCGAACAAGTCGAGCACGCGCCCGACCGTATGGTCGACAATGTCTTCAACGCTAGCTGGACGCGCGTAAAACGCCGGTACCGGCGGATAGACAATCGCGCCAGCTTCCGTCACCGCCTGCATGCTGCGGATGTGGCCAAGATGCAAAGGGGTTTCGCGCAACAGCAAGACCAATCGCCGGCGTTCCTTCAGCGTGACATCTGCAGCGCGGGACAACAGGTTGCCACCTGGGCATGCCGCGATCTCCGAAAGGGTCTTCACCGAGCAAGGCGCAATCACCATGCCGGCTGTCATGAACGACCCGCTCGAACAGGCCGCCGCAATGTCCTGGTGGCCGTATACGACGCTGGCAAGCTTCTCGACGTCGGAAACCTTGAGATTGGTCTCAGATGCAAGCGTAAGACGCGCTGCCCGAGTGATGATGAGGTGCGCTTCGACATGGACCTCGCGGAGGATCTCAAGCATGCGAATGCCGTAGATCGCACCCGACGCTCCGCTAATTCCCACGATGAGGGGGCGGGTTGCTTCGTTCGACGGCATCGTTCACCCATATCTATTGATCAGATCGTTGATAGGCGGCGCGGGTTCTTACTGCACTCACAAGGTCAACCCTGCACGGCCGTGCGCCAATCTGCGCCGGCTACAATGCTCTGCAGGTGTACGTTGTTCTCGCCTATGCGCTGGTAGCGCAGAGGGGGAGCGCCAAGTGGCTTGGTCGCATCCAGTCCCATCTTCGCGCCAACACCTTCAGTGGTAGACGGGTCGAGCTTTGATCCCATGGAATCGGCGACTATGACAAGATCGCGGTCAGCTTGAAAGCGGGTGGCGACAGCCCATTCCAAATCTTCGCTATTATGAATGTCGACGTCTTCGGCGCGGCGAATGAACCTCGTTCAGCCGGCGCTTTCGATGCAGGTTGCCAAGCTTGAGGAGGAGCTTGGCCAAAAGCTATTCGAGCGTACCTCTCAGGGCATGGTTCCGACAGCAGCCGGCAAGCTCGCCTATCAGCTGTTTGCGCCAATTCTGCGCGATCTGTCCGACGCCAAGCAGCAGATCGCCAGTCGTGCCGGCGAAGTCAGTGGGCGCATCGCGATAGGGCTGATTGCATCCATGACATCAAGCGTCCTCGCCCGCTCTCTGGGCACGTTCGCGCGTCAATATCCGGAGGTCGAGGTGTCAGTCGCCGATGGCTACTCCAACGCCTTGGTGGAGAGTGTCAGGGCCGGTGCTTTGGATTTCGCCATCGTCAACAGAGCGCGCCGCCGCTGGGACATGCCGACCACCGATGTGGTGGATGAGGAGATGGTCCTGGTGACCTCGAGCACCAGCGGACGGAATTTGGGCTCGCCTGTGAGATTTAAGGACCTTGCCGGGTTGCCGTTGGTGCTTCCATCGAAACGCAACGGTCTTAGGCTCATTGTCGACAGAATTGCTGAGGACGAGAACGTGCAGCTGTCCGTCAGACTAGAAAGTCGATGTGGTCGTTGCCATCGAGGAACTCGTTCGCAACTCGGACTGGGCGACGGTTCTACCAGCAATTGCCGTGCGTCAGGGTTTGTCCGATGGAAGCCTGAAAGCTGACCGTATCGTAGCGCCGCGGCTTACGCGCCACATTGCCTGCGTCCATAATGCGCGCCGCCCTCTTTCGGAGGCCGCGCGTCTATTCATCGAGATTCTTACCGACGAACTTGCGAAGGCCGCAGGAGTGCTGCGGCCTGTTGATTGATCCGAACGCTTCGCATCGGCACTGATGGACCCCATCAGGCATCGCTATTTGCGCGGCCAAGAGGGCCGTGCCTAGGTGCGCGCATCTTCTGTCGCGGGGACGTGCGGCTACATTGGATTGCAGGGCGTTGGATTCCGTCAGACCAAGGTGCCACGCCCAGCAGTTTTGACCCCGCGCCCGGTGCGATCGTCGGCACCTTTGGGGACGGCTCCGAGGCGGAGGCGCTGGAAGCGATTCATGCTGCGCGATGCGCCTTCAACGCTCCGTCCTGGTCACAGAATCCGCGTTTGCGACAGGACATCGCGAAAAACCAAGGATCCGACGGGCCGACTTATAAGCCGCCACTCCGTGTCGCCGTGCGGCAGCTTGACAAAATAGAACATCGTTATACCATATTTGGAAATGCGCTGCGTCCGACGCCGCCGTGAAGGGTGTTCGGAGGCAAAGATGAGTGAAAACCTCACCCGAGCAGCGCACAGGGATGCGGCGCCTTTGCGCAAAAGGATGGGACGATGCCAAAAATACTCGTCAGCACCGTCATCAACGCGCCGATCGAGCGCGTCTGGCGCGTGGTCAGCGACTTCAACGGGCTGCCGGCCTGGATGCCCGGCATGAAAGACAGCGTCATCGAGTCCGGCAAGAAGCCGACCGAGATCGGCGCCGTGCGCAAGCTCGGCATGGCCGGCACCAAGGACATCCTGCGCGAGCGCCTGGAGGCGCTGTCGCCCGAGGAGTTCCTGATCACCTATTCGGTGCTGGAAGGGCCGCTGCCAGTGAAGAACATCCGCACCAGCATGCGCCTGCGCCCCATCACCGATAGCTACGGCACGCTCGGCGAATGGTCGACGCAGTTCGACACCGCCAAGGGCGAGGAAGAGACGGGCGAGCAGTTCATGGCGCGCGTGTTCGGCGCCGGCTTCCGCTCACTCAAGAAGCACCTCGGCGTTTAGCCGGGCGTCCCCGCTCCACGGATTTCTGCGTAGGCGAGTCTCCCCGTGAACGTGTTGCACCCCGAAAGCATCCTCGTGCCAGCCGATGGCACGCAGACGCCCTGCCTGCTCGGCAGCCGGTGCGATAACTGCGCGAGCGTGGTGTTTCCGCAGATGCCGGTGTGCCCCGCCTGCCTCGCCAACGGGGCTATGCAGATGGTGGAGATCGGGCGGACGGCCAGGCTCTTCAGTCACACCATCGCGCGCTTCGCGCCGAAGGGGTTCAAGGCGCCGTTCTTCCAGATCTTCGTCGATCTGCCCGAAGGGCCGCGCATCTTCTCACTGGTCGGCGCCGAGTGCCCCATCGAGCCGGGCGTGCTGGAGGACGGCATGGACATGCGCCTGGTGCTGGAGCCGCTCGCCGACACGCCGGAAAGCAAGGACCTGCTGACTTACAAGTACGTGCCGGCTGCAAGCCCAGAGAAAAGCGGGAAGGCACGTCATGCGTGAGGTTGCCATCATCGGCGTCGGTGCGCACGCGACCGGCCAGTTCACGGAGAAGCCGCTTAAGGAATTGGGCTACACGGCGATCTGGGGCGCGCTCGACGATGCCGGCGTCAAGCCGGCCGACATCAATGTGGCCTATGTCGGCAACTCCATCGGCGGGCTGCTTACCGGCCAGGAAGGCGTACGCGGTCAGGTCGTCCTGCAGCACTCCGGCATTACCGGCATTCCGATCGTCAACGTCGAGAACGCCTGCGCCAGTGCGGCGACGGCGCTGCGCGGGGCATGGCTGGAGGTTGCCTCCGGCGCGGTCGACGTGGCGCTCGCCGTCGGCGTCGAGAAGATGTTCATCGGTGACAGCGCCCGCACGATCGGCGCGCTGTCCGCCGTGTCCGAACTCGACCTGTCGCAGATGGGCATGCAGTTCACCACCAGCTACGCCATCCATCCCAAGATCAATCTCAAGGCGCGGATGAAGGAATACGGCTGGACGCTGGCCGACTTCGCCAAGCCGGCGGTGAAGAACTCCTTCAATGGCTCGCTCAATCCGCTGGCGCAACACCGTCGGGCGCTGACCATCGAGCAGGTCGTGCAGTCGCGTATCGTTGTCGATCCGCTGACACTCTATATGTGCGCGTCCATTTCCGACGGTGCCGCCGCGGCCGTCGTGTGCTCGGCTGACCTGGCGAAGAAGTTCACCAGCAAGACTCCGGTGCGCATCGCCAGCTGCGTGCTGCGTTCCGGCGTCTATCGCCTGCCGGACGACAACCGGCCCGATACGGCGGCTACCACGGCGCAGGCCGCCTACGAAGTGGCAGGCATCGGCCCGGAAGACCTCGAAGCGGTCGAGCTGCATGATGCCATGGCCCCCGCGGAGCTGATGCTCTACGAGCGCCTCGGCCTGTGCGGACCCGGGGAAGGCCCCAAGCTGATCGACGACGGCATCACCATGCTGCAAGGCCGCGTTCCCGTCAATCCCAGCGGCGGGCTGTGCTCGCGCGGCCATCCGGTGGGCGCGACGGGGCTGCTGCAGATCGCCGAACTCGTCTGGCAGATGCGTGGCGAGGCCGGCGAACGGCAGATCGACAAACGGCCGAAGGTGGCCATGGCGCAAAACCAAGGGGGACTCCTGCTCGGGCAGGACTCCGCCGTCTACAGCTGCACGATTCTGAAGACCTGAGACTGAAATGCTCGAACGTGAGGAAACCAGATATGAGCAAGAGGCGTAAAGAGGTTGTCGCATCGGTCAAGGATGCCGCGGCCATGATCCAGGATGGCCAGACCGTGGCCATCGGCGGCTTCGGTGCCGACAACCATCCCATGGCGCTAGTCCGCGAGATCATTCGCAAGGGCACCAAGGACCTCACCATCATCGCCTCTGCGACCGCCGGTCTTGAGATCGACCTGCTGATCGGCGCCGGCTGCGTCAAGAAGCTGATCGCTCCCTACGTCGGCCAGGAGATGTACTGCCCGATTGGTCACAACTACCGCAAGTACGCCGAGTCCAAGCAGATCGAGGTCTGGGAGTGCAGCGAGTACATCCTGTACGCAGGCCTGTTCGCGGCGGCATCCGGCCAGGAATTCTTCGCCTGGCGCGGCGGTGTCGGCACCAGCATCCCCGAGCTGAACCCCGATCTCGTCCAGTTCACCGATCCGATCGGCAAGACCAAGAAGATCATCGCCGTGCCGCCGCTGCGCGCGGATTGGGCGATCATCCACGTCGGCTGGTCGGATGTGTACGGCAACGGCCAGCATCTCGGTGCCCGCTTCGGCGACCGCTGGCTGGCGCGCGCTGCCGATCGCATCATGACGCAGGCCGAGCGCATCGTGCCGAACTCGGTGATCCGCCGTAACCCCTTCATGACCACCATCGCCTACGCCGATTGTGTGGTCGAGGCGCCGTACGGCGGCCACCCCTACGCGGCGCACGGCTTCTACAAGGAGGATGTGGAGTTCATCCAGGACTACGTGCGTTGCAGCGAAGCCAATCGCAAGGGTGACGCGGCCACCTGGGACGAATACCTGAAGCGGCACATCCAGCCGGACCACTACGCCTATCTCGACACCGTCGGCATCAAGAAGCTGCTCGGCCTCTACACCCATCCGATTGTCAGCTGGTGAGCGGACGAACGAGCGGCATCATCCTTCGACACGAACACAAGGCTTCGCAAAATGAGTGAATATTCCTGGAAAGAGCTGATGGCGGTGGTCTTCTCGCGAGAGATCAAGGACACCGACAAGATCACGTCCGGCGCCCACACCGAGATCTTCTTTGCCGCCACCATGCTGGCGCAGAAGACGCACGCGCCCAATCTCAAGCTGCAGCTCGGCGGCAGCGTGACGCTTTGCAACGTCACTGACATGGACGTCGAGGAGCTGCCCAAGACATCGACCGGCTACGAGCTGATCCGCTATGCGGAGTCGGTGCACGACCACGCGGACACCTTCCTGTTCTACGGCGCGCCCGGCGGCGCCAGCTACTACAAGGATGACAGCGACCTGCGCGACATCAACCACTTCTGGTTCGCCGACAAGTTCTTCGTCGGCGGCATCCAGGCTGACAAGTGGGGCAACACCAACATGATCGGCTTGGGTACGAAGGACAAGATGAGCTTCCGCGGCCCCGGCACGATCGGCATCAACGACATCGCCGTCGGCGTGCGCGACACCTACGTGTTCCTGACCGCACACGACAAGCGCCGGCTGGTCGAGAAGGTTGATTTCATCTCGCATCCTGGCAAGAAGGTGTGCCGCGAGAACGAGTTCTATGGCGGCGGACCGAAGTGGATCGTCACGCCGAAGTGCATCTTCGACTTCGACCCGAACACGCTCGAGGCGCGCCTCGCCCAGCTGTTCCCCGGCGTGACCGTCGAAGACATCAAGGCCAACACCGGCTTCGAGGTGAAGACGGCCAGCAAGGTCGAGACGGTCCAGCCTCCGACCAAGCAGGAACTTGAAGCGCTGCGCACCGAGGTCGATAAGACCGGCGTGCTCCGGCACTAGCCGGGAACGTATCCGCCGTACGACGACAATCAGTAGGAGAGGGCGACCCCATGAGCCAGGTTCAACCGCAAGCCACCGCAAAGCATGAGCCTGAAACGTGGGGCACCTTCATCAACGGGGAGTTCAAGCCGGCCGCGAGCGGGCGGACTTTCCCGACCTTCAATCCCGGCAACGGCGAGGTGGCCGGCCATCTCGCCGAGTGTGACGAGGAGGATGTCGACCGCGCCGTGCGGGCGGCGCTGGCGGCCTTCCCGGCGTGGAAGAAGAGGACGGGAGCGGCGCGGGCCAAGCTGCTGATGAAGCTCGCGCAGGTCGTTGAGGCCAATGGCGCCAGGCTGGCCGAGCTGGAGTCGATCAACGCCGGCAAGCCGATCCGGGATTCGCGGGCCATCGATGCGGTAACTGCCATCGATGCCCTCGAATACTTCGCCGGCATGGCCACCAAGATTCAGGGCGACACGATCCCGGTGCCGGGGCCGTACGTGAACATGACGCTGCGCGAGCCGCTCGGCGTGATCGGCGGCATCATTCCCTGGAACTATCCCCTGCTGCAGGCGGTCTGGAAGATCGCGCCGGCCATTGCCGCGGGCAACTGCATGGTGCTCAAGCCGGCCGAGCAGGCCTGCCTGTCGGTCATGTACCTCGGCAAGCTGTGCGCGGAAGCGGGCATTCCGCCGGGCGTCGTCAACATTGTGCCAGGCTACGGCGCGGTGGCGGGCCTGGCGCTCGTGCAACATCACATGGTCGCCAAGGTGATGTTCACGGGCAGCACGGAAACCGGCAAGCGCATCGCCGCGGAGGCTGCTGCAACTCTCAAGCCCGTCGGCCTGGAGCTCGGCGGCAAGAGCGCCGTGGTGGTGTTCGAGGATGCGCCGATCGACCAGGCCGCGCAGATCGCCGCCATGTCGATCTTCAGCAACCAGGGTCAGGTGTGTACAGCGGGCTCGCGCTTGTTCCTGCACGAGAAGGTGCATGACAAGGTGCTGGAGAAGGTCATCGAGGCTGCCAGGCGAGTGAAGCTCGGCGACCAGATGGATCCGGCCACCACCATGGGGCCGCTGATCTCGGCCAAGCAGAAGAGCCGCGTGCTCGGCTACATCGCCATCGGCAAGAACGACGCCAAGATCGTCTACGGCGGCGAGGAGCCGAAGGGCCTGGAGAAGGGCTTCTTCGTCGGTCCCGCCATCTTCGATCAGGTGCAGAACTCCATGAAGATCGCCCGCGAGGAGATCTTCGGGCCGGTGCTGTCCGTGCTGACCTTCAAGGAGGAAGGCGAGGCGCTCGCTCTCGCCAACGACTGCCCCTTCGGTCTCGCCGCGTCGGTCATCACGCGCGATGTCGGCCGCGCCATGCGCGCCGCCCAGGCCTTCGAGGCGGGCAACGTCTGGATCAACGCCTGGGGTGCCGTCAGCTCGATGGCGCCGTACGGCGGCTACAAGAACAGCGGCTACGGCCGTGAAATGGGCTTCGCCGTAATGCGCGAGGTCACTCAAGAGAAGAGCGTGTGGGTGAACGTCCGCTAAGCTCTTACGACCGATAGGGTGGAAATGTGCGCGAGGGCTACAATCGCAGGAGAGCGCCGGAGCTGAGCTCCTGGAGCATCCCGCAGTGGTTCTTGGCGCGGTGCGCGGCGACGCCGAGCGGCGTTGCGTTCCGCTACAAGGACCAGGGCCTGTACCAGGAGGTAACCTGGCAGGCCTATCGCGATACGACCGAGGCCTTTCTGGCAGGGCTGGAAGCGCTCGGCCTGCAGCGCGGCGAGCGCATCGCCGCCATGTCCGATCCATGTCGCGAGTTCTTCATCGCCGACATGGCCGGGATGTGCGGCGGCGCCATCTGCTACGGCATCTATACGACGTGCTCGGTTTCCGAGGTCGAGTACCAGCTCGAGAACGGCGGTGCGTCGTATTTCCTCGCCGAGGACCAGGAGTTCGTCGACAAGGCCCTGCACGTCGAGGGCGGGCTGCCGCAGGTGCGCAAGATCATCGTCTTCGACACGCGCGCGCTGTTCCAGTACCGCGACGACCGGCTGATCAGCTTCGAGGATGTCGTCAAGCTCGGGCGGGAGCGACTGGCTGCGACTGCTTCGGCCGGCAAGCTCCTGGTGGAGCGCGCCGCCGCCGTCAAGCCGCACGATATCGCCGTGCTCGTCTATACGTCGGGCACGACGGGGCCGCCGAAAGGCGCCATGCACGACCACGCCTCGCTGATGTGGGGCTTCGCCAACTCCTATCTGGAGGCATTTCCGGAGCTGAACGACGGCGTGCATCGCGCCGTCTCGCATCTGCCGATGGCGCATTTGATCGAGCGCTCGATGTCGATGTGCCTGCCTCTGGTGGCGGATGTCGTTCCCCACATCGGTGAGGAGGTCGAGGACCTGCCGGGCACGCTGTATGAAGTGCAGCCGACTTTCCTCAATGTCGTACCGCGCATCCTGGAGAAGATTGCCTCGCAAGTCGTGATCGGCATGCAGCGTAGCTCCTACGTGAAGCGTCTCGCCTATGGCGCGGCTGTGCAGGTCGGTGAGCGCTACCGCGCAGCGCGCTGGAACGGAAAGCAGCCAGGCCTGGCCTCGCGCGCGCTCTATGGGCTGGCCACGCACCTCGTGTTTCGCCCGCTGCTGAAGAAGGCCGGCCTGTCGAAGATCCGCACGATCCTGTGCGCCGGTGCCCCGCTGCCGCAGAAGATCCAGGAGACCTGGGAGATCTGGGGCGTCAACGTCCGCAATCTCTACGGCATCACCGAGGGCGGATACGTGCTGTGCCAGCGCGCCGCCTTCCCGTCGCCGGCCGCCGGCGGTGCGCCGATCTTTCCGCGCGAAGTGAAGCTCGGCGGCGACGGCGAGCTGTTGGTGCGCGGCCCCGGCCTGTTCCGCGGCTACTGGCGCAACGACGAAGGCACGCGCGCCACCATGCAGGACGAGTGGCTGACGACCGGCGACGTCGCCGAGGACGACGGCAAGGGTGGGTTCCGCATCGTCGATCGCAAGAAAGACATCATGATCACGAGCGGCGGCAAGAACATCGCCCCGAGCGAGATCGAGAACCTGCTGAAAAGCAGCCCCTACATCAGCGAAGCCGCGCTGATGGGCGACGGGCGGAAGTTCGTCACCGCCCTGATCGAGATCGACTTCGGCTGCGTCTCCGAATGGGCGCGGCAGAACAAGATCATCTACACGAGCTTCCGGTCTCTGGTATCGCACGAGCGGATCGTCGACCTGATCGGGCGCGAGATCGAGCAGGTCAACAGCCGTCTGGCGCGCGTCGAGCAGGTCAAGAAGTTCCGCATCCTCCCCAAGGAGCTGGACCCGGAGGAAGGCGACACCACGCCCACGCGCAAGATCAAGCGCAAGCATCTGTACACGCTGTTCGGTGAGCTGATCGAAGGCATGTACGAGGAAGTGCCCGCCGTAGAAGCGGGTCAAGCCGCCCGACCGGACCGGATCGGTCAAGGCGTCCACACTTAGGGAGGAACATGATGAAAAGCATCGCTGCAAGATTGGGCCTCGCGGCATTCGCCGTAGGGCTCGCAATGGGCCCGACGCAGGCCCAGGAATACAAGATCGGCTACATCACCGATCTGTCCGGTCCACTGGCCGGCTCCTACACGCCGACGTGGCAGGGTTTCGAGCTCTACATGAAGGCGCTGAACGACCGGGGCGGCGTCAACGGACGCAAGATCAAGATCTCGCTGGACGACGACGGCCTGCGTGCCGACCGCGCCGTCGCCGCGGCCAAGAAGCAGGTCGAGCGCGACGAGGTGCTCGGCATCTTCGGGCTGAGCCTCAGCAGCACCATCGGCCCGGTGCTCGGCGAAATGCGCAAATCTGGCGTCCCGGTGGCCAGCACGTTCAGCGCCATCCTCGACGCGCTGCCGCCGGCCAAGCCGATGTACTACAGCACGGGCGTGACCTTCGAGGTGGCCGGCGAGGCCATCGCCGTGCTGTCCCAGCGCATCGCTCCCAAAGGCAAGGTTGTCGGCGTCACGTTCGACAGCGTAGGCGGCAGGGCGGCGCTGCGCCACAACAAGCAGATGGCCGAGAAGCTCGGCTACAGCTGGGATGAGATCGTCTTCCCGGTACGCACCGCAGATTTCATGCCATTCGCGCAGTCGGCGGCGGCGTTGAAGCCGGACATTGTCGTCGGCCACTACGGTGCCGAGCAGAACCTGGGCTTCGTCACGGCGCTGCGCTCGGCCGGCTACACGGGCCCTTACGTCATCGCCGCTTATGGCGCATCGGAAGCAACCGTCAAGCAGGCGGCCCGGCAGTCGGGCAGCGGCGCCAATCTCTATATCGTCTCGCGCTTCGCGCCCGTCACGGATGCCGTGCCCGGCACCAAGGCCATAAAGGACGCGGCAGCCAAGTATGGGCTCGCTGACCTCAACAGCATGCACGTGACGGGATGGATGCTCGGCGCGTTCGCGGAAGAGGCGCTGAAGAAGTGCGGAGCCAGCTGCACGCGCGAGTTGCTCGACAAGGCCCTGCAAAGCGTCAGGATCGACACGCAGGGCCTGACCGGCGGTCCCATCGAGACCAAGCCGGGCGACCACTATGGCACCACCTACTGGCGGCTCTATAGGTGGGAGAAAGACAAGCTGACCGGTGTCGGCGACTGGCACAGTCAGAGTGCGCTAACATTCCCCACACAATAGCGCCTCACGCAATAGCGGAGGAATGACGGTGGAACTGCTGGTCAGCATCCTCGTATTGGGCGCGACCCATGCCTTGCTGGCCGCAGGCATCGTCATCGTCTACAAGGCGTCCCGCATCGTCAATTTCGCCCACGGCGAGTTGGCAATCGTGGGCGCCTACGTCTTCTACTCGGCTGGGCTGATTACGCATGGGCAGTCGCTGCTGCTGACGGTCCTCGCCACGGCGGCGATCAGTGCACTGTTCGGTGTCGCCATCTACGTCGCCCTGATGCGCCGCCTGGTCGGTCAGCCGACGTTCGTGGCCGCCATGGTGACGATCGGACTGGCCATCATCCTCAAGGCTGCCATCGTCGTCTTCTGGCAATCGAAGAGCGTCGGTATCAATCTGACCCGGCAGACGCTCTATTCCTTCCCCAGTGGCGGCCGGCTGACGTCGGTCGACGTCATAACCATTGGCTGCTGCATCGTCTTTTTTGCCGCGCTTTTCGCCTTCTTTCGCCACACGCGGCTGGGAAGGCAGTTTCGCGGGGCGGCGGAAAACCCGCTGCTGGCCAGTCAGCGGCAGGTCAATGTCAACCTGATCCTGGCGCTGGCGTGGGCCACAGCGGTGTTCTCCGCTACGCTTGCGGGCGTGCTGTTTGGCTCGCGCTCCATGCTGAGCCCACAAAGCACGATCATTGGCTTGAGCGGCCTGACGGCGGCGCTGGTGGGCGGGTTGGACAGCCTGCGCGGTGCTGTGATCGGCGGCATGTTGGTCGCTGCCGCCACCTATCTCACCGCGCGCCTCATCGATCCGGCTCTGAGCGAGGCGGTGCCGTTCGCGATCCTGCTGACCGTCATGATCTGGCGTCCGTGGGGCATCTATGGCACGCCGGAAGAGCTGAACCGAGTCTAGCCGAGGATTGCACGTGTTCTCAGGCACCCCCTACCTCCGGGTTTCGTACGCAGAGACCAACAGGATTCTGCCCGAGCCCTACCAGCGGGTGCTGGTGGCGGCGATCGCAGTGGCGGCAATCGTGCTGCCGGCGTTCGGCAACGCCTATCTGATCTATCTGCTCAACCTGACCTTCCTGGCGATCATCGGCTCGATCGGATTGAACCTGCTGACGGGGTATTGCGGGCAGGTCTCGCTGGGTCACGCCAGCTTCCTGGCCATCGGCGCGTTCGTAACGGCGATCCTCGCCAACCGCTATGGGGCGCCGGTATGGCAGGCACTGCCGGCCGCGTGCCTGGTCGGCGCCGCCGTCGGGTTCGTGGTCGGGCTGCCGGCGCTGCGCTTTCGCGGCATCTACCTCGCCATCACCACGCTGGCGATGCACTACGCAATCATTTTCATCCTGACGACCTATCAGGCCAACTTCGGATCGAGCGCGACGGCAGGCATCTCCGTGCCGGCGCCGGCCCTGGGTCCTTACGAGATCAACGGGGGGCGCGCCTGGTACTATGCATTGTTGTTGATCAGTTCCGGCGTCGTGCTCTTCAGTCTCAACCTGTCGAGGGGCTATATCGGCCGTGCCTGGGTGGCGATCCGGGATCGGGACATCGCCGCTGCCTCCGTCGGCATCCCCGTCGCGCGCTTCAAGCTGCTGGCCTTCGTGTGCAGCGCCACGCTGGCGGCGTTGGCAGGCGGTCTCGGCGCGTACTTCATGGGCGTCGTCACGGTGGAAGCCTACACGCTGGAACTGGCCATCATCTACCTGGCCATGATCATCGTCGGCGGCATGGGATCGACTGCGGGAGCCGTGCTGGGCGCGATCTTCATGACGCTGCTGCCGTTCGGCATCGAGCGGGCGTTCGAGGCGCTGCCGCATGCCTGGCGCCTCGGCACCACCTCTTATGGTCTGCAGGAGGCGGCAACCGGCGTCGCCATCATCCTCTTCCTGCTGTTCGAGCCGAAGGGCCTGATCGAGATCTACCGGCGCATCGCCGAGTATTTCGAGCGCTGGCCCTTCCGCTATCGCGAGCTGCAACCGGCGGAGCGGCGCTAACCGATGTCTCCGCCAATGGCACGCAGCAGCCCACTGCTCGAAGTCCGACAGCTCGAGGTCGTGTACAACCACGTCGCGACCGCCGTGCAGGGCGTCAGCCTGGAGGTCGCCGACCGGCAGATCGTGGCCATGATCGGCACCAACGGTGCGGGCAAGACCACCACGTTGCGCGCCATCTCCGGTTTCCTGCCGGCAGAGGACGTGGCGATCACCGACGGCACCATCTCGTTCGACAAGCGGCCGCTAGCGGGGCGTCTGCCCCACGACATTTCGCGCCGCGGCGTGGTGCTGGTGCCCGAGCGCAGTAAGCTGTTCGATACGCTCACCGTGCAGGAGAACCTGCACTTCAATGTGACACGCCGCCGGCGTGAGATCCGCGACAAGGTGTTCGACTACTTTCCGCGGCTGGGCGAGCGCACGTCGCAGACTGCCGGCCTGCTCAGCGGCGGCGAGAAGCAGATGCTGGCGATAGGCATGTCGCTGGTCTGCGAGCCGAAGCTGCTGCTGGTCGACGAATTGTCCCTCGGGCTGGCGCCGATCGTCACCGAGGAGATCATGGGCATCCTGCAGAACATCAACCGGCAGCTCGGACTCGCCATGTTGATCGTCGAGCAGAATGCGGCGGCGGCCTTGCGCGTCGCCTCGTTCGGCTATGTCCTGGAGGGCGGCCGGGTGGTGTTCAAGGGCCCCTGCGCGCAGCTGATGGAGCACCAGGACATCAAGGAGTTCTATCTCGGGGGGGCCGAGGGCAAGACGCGCAGCTACCGGGACTTGAGGCAATACGCCCGCAAGAGGAGATGGTGGGGATGAGCGCCCGCGGAGCGGTCCTGCGGATCGACAACGTCACCCTGCAGTTCGGCGGCATCGCCGCCATCAAGTCTGTCGCCTTCGAGGCGCAGCCTTCGGAGCTGCTCGCCCTGGTCGGTCCGAACGGTGCCGGCAAGACGGCGATGCTGAACTGCATCAGCGGCATCTACCGGCCGACCAGCGGGGACATACTGCTCGATGGCAAGAGCATCATCGGCCAGCCCCTGCACCGCATGGTGCGGCTGGGGATCGGCCGGGCCTTCCAGCATGCCGAGCTCTTCCCGCACCTGACGGTGACCGAGAACCTGCTGATCGGCCGGCACACAAAGTTCCGGCGCGGCTTGTGGGCGAGCGGCCTCTACATAGGCTCGACGCGGCGCGACGAGATGAACGAGCGCCGCCACGTCGAGGGCATCATCGATTTCTTCGAGATCTACCGGCACCGCGACGCGCCGGTGGGCTCGCTGCCCTATGGCGTGCAAAAGATCGTCGGCGTGGCGCGCGCGCTGGCGACAGGGCCGAAGCTGCTGCTGCTGGATGAACCGTGCACGGGCCTGATCCGCGAGGAGCGTGAGAACCTCGCACGCTTCCTGCTGCGCATCCGCCACGAGTTCGCCGCGACCATTATCTGGGTCGAGCATGACATGCAAATGGTATCCGACCTGGCAGACCGGGTGGTGGTGTTGAACCATGGCATCAAGATCGTCGATGGACTGCCGGACGATGTTCGCCGGTCGGCCGCGGTGATTGAAGCCTACTTGGGCCATACGGCGGCAGGCGCTGTGGCTGACCGACGGTGATCTGTCCGGATGCACCTCTCAACTCGGACTTTCTGTTGAAATTTCTGGAATAGTGTTCTATCCGGGAAACGAGGTAAGTCCAGGCTCTCCACTCACCCACATTCAGCACAATTCCGAGCGTCGGCACCACCTGGACGCCGCGGGCGGGTGGGAGCGAACTACGAAGACGCACCATGGCAGGCAAGATAGCAGCAGCCGTACGCAAACCGAAGACCACCCGCGCTCCGGAATTGTCCAACATTCCGACCACCATTAAGAACCCGCAGCGGGTTGCCTATCGGCGCACGGAGCTGGTCGAGGTGGCGACCAAACTGTTTCTGGAGCGTGGCTTTCACGGTACGTCCATTCGCGACATCGCCAGAGCGTGCTCGTTCAACGTCGCCAGCCTCTACATGTACGTGTCGTCCAAGGAGGATATCCTGTTCTTGGTCGCACAGGACCTGATGAACGATATCTCCGTCAAACTCTCCGAGACGATCCTCGATCCGGGGTCGCCGGTGCGATCGCTGGAGATCGGTTTTGCGAGCTACTGCCGGATCGTCAACCGGCATCGCCGGCAGGTGCGGCTGCTGTACCGCGAGGTCGGGTTCCTACCGCCAGATCTGCGCTCGCACGTGCTGGGCACGGTATCCAACGTGGTGAGCTTCTTCGAAAAGATCGTCGAGCGGGGCGTGGCGGGTGGTGTGTTCCGCCCCGTACCGGTGCGACTGGCTGCACTCGACATGATGATGGTGGCGCACATGCTGGCGCTTCATACGCGCGAGGTGATGTCCTTCACCGATCTCGACGGCTACATCAAATTCCAGCTGGACTCCATCTTTGCAGGCCTCCTTGTAGCGGATGCAAAGCGGCGCAGCGACGTCTCGGTTAGCGCGCGCAGGAAATAGCTATCCGCCCTTCGGACCGTGCCGAGTTCAGCAAGAGTTCAGTCCAGCTGCCGACCACCGACTTGACGAACATTGGTTCGCTCCCCAACGTGCCCTCACCGGAGGGGAGTTTTTCCGGTCTCTTTGAGCCGCTCCCCAACGTGCCCTCGCCGGAGATTAGATTTTTCCAGCTTCGTCAGTCATCGGCGGGCTGGTGACGCCGATGCAGGCCCGCTCATAAGGCTGCAGCCTTCCCGATTTATAGCATCAGATGGGAGCTCCGTCCGACCGTGCAGCTATTTGGCGGTCGCGATGCGGCGGAGCACGTGCGGCGCGCCGGCCATGAATTCGCGCGTAGCGTCCTCGATGATGTCGTCGAGCTTCTCTGGCACGGGCATTGCGTATACGAACTTGCGGATCGCGATGTAGAAGATGCGGCCGTGCAAGCCCCAGAACAGCTCCGTCTCGCGTTGGGTGACGGGGACGCGCGCCGGTGACGGCAGGTTCAGCTCCTTGCGCGCCTCGATCACCGCTGGGACGATGATCTTCTCGGACACGATTGCGAGATAGCGCCCCGTGATGCCGAATGACTTCAGGCCCGAGTACACGAAGATGCGTACCCAGTCGTAGTCGAAGATGCACGCGGCGTATTCGCGGTAGAACTGAGCGAGACGGGCCTCCAGCGGACGCGACCGGTCCTTGATGAGAGCCGCCCAGTGGTCCTGCCAGCGGCCGAGATAGACGTGCTCGTAGACGCGCTCGATCAGCGCCTCTTTGCTCGGGAAGTGCCGGTAGATGGCCGAGTGCGTGATGCCGATGCGCTTGGCGAGCTCGCGCGTCTGTCCTTCGAAGCCATGCTCGGCGAAGAAGCGAATCGCCGTTTCAAGAATGACCTTTTCCCGATCCGCCGCGCACAGATTTTTCCGCCGCGCGACAGGCTTCTTGGCAACCTGGCGAGACCGGCTCGCAGTCTTCGTGGCCATTTCCAGATCAATTCCTCCGCCGCAGCTCCTGCATATTGTACGCCATGGACCGCAGACCGGAAAAGAGACCATTTGGTAATTTCCGTTGACGGACCGCGCGCGCTGCGGCATTTTGAGACCAACTGGTCACAAATAAGAACGAGACAGGCCGAAAAGCCAGCGCGTTGGGAGGAACGGTGAAGGCCCGCGCTTTCGACTATGTGCGCGTGAGCACGATCGACGATGCACTTGCGGCATGCGCGAGGGCATCGGGCGACTTCTGCTACCTCGCGGGCGGCCAAAGCGTCGTCCCGTCCCTCTCGTTACGTCTGCAGGCGCCGCAGCTCGTGATCGATATCTCGCGTATTAAGGAGATGCGCGGTATTGCGCTCATTGACGGCGCGCTACGCATCGGCGCGCTGACACGTCATGCGGAGATGCTGATTTCGCCCGAGATCGCCCGGCACGCACCGCTGCTGCGGCTCGCAGCGCCGCACATCGCGCACCCGGCAATCCGCAACAAGGGCACGATCGGCGGCAGCATCGCTCTTGCCGATCCGGCGGCGGAGTTCCCGGCTGTAGTGCTGGCGCTCGATGCGGAGCTGGAGATCGCAGGCCCCGACGGCCGCCGCCGCGCCAAGGCGGATGGCTTCTTCAAAGGCATCTACGAGACGGGGCTGGAGCCCGGCGAGATCCTGACGGCGATCATCGTGCCGCAGTTCGGCGAAAATGATCGGTGCGCGTTCGACGAATTGGCGCGGCGGCATGGGGATTACGCGCTTGTCGGCTGCGCCATTCAGGGCCGGTTTGCGGGGAACGATGTCGAGGCCATCAGGATTGCGTTCCTGTCGGCGGGACCTACGCAAAAGCGCGCACGCAACGCGGAGGTAGTCATTACGGGACATCGCCTATCGCCCAAGACCATCGCCGATGCCCAGTCCGCATTGGAGCTCGACCTCGATCCGACGGAAGACGAGCAGACGACAGCAACCATGCGGCTGCATCTGGCGCGCGTGCTGCTGGGGCGCGTGCTCGGCCAGTTCAGCTGCGACTCCCCACGGGGCGGGGGACGCGCATGAGCGTTCTCGCATCCGTCTCGATAACGGTCAACGGTCAGGTCGTCCAGGCACTCGTCGAGCCGCGCACGTCGCTCGCGGACTTCCTGCGCAATGATTTGGGCCTGACCGGAACGCATCTCGGTTGCGAGATGGGGGTTTGCGGAGCCTGCCTGGTGTTGCTGGAGGACCGCGCCGTACACGCGTGCCTGATGTACGCGGTGCAAGCGCACGGACTAGGTGTGGAGACGATAGAGGGTCTGTCTGAGCGCCGCGCGATCGCCGACCTCCAACAGGCGTTCCACGAGCGCAACGCTTTGCAGTGCGGGTTCTGCACTCCGGGCGTGCTCGTCACAGCGTACGAGCTGCTGTCCAATGGCGCCTGTCCTAGTCGCGCCGAAATCCGAGACGCGCTATCGGGCAACTACTGCCGCTGCACGGGATACGAGGCCATCGTCGATGCTATCGGCCAGGTCGCGCGCGGCAGGGCCAAGGTGCCCAATACTCCAGCTGGTTGCAAGATTGGCAGCGACACGGATGAGACCGTGTCATGAGCCTATCGCCTCATAAGCCGGACAGTCCCAATGCTTTGATCGGACGCTCTGTGGCACGCCCCAATGCCAAGCGGCTTCTGGCTGGACGTGGGCGCTACGTAACCGACATTCAGTTGCCACGCATGCTGCACGCGGCATTCGTGCGCAGCCCCTACGCGCACGCCAACATTGTCTCAATCGATACGAGCTGTGCCGCAACGATGCGCGGCGTGTGCCTCGTGGCAACCGGCGAGGACCTAGCCAAGCTGTGTAAGCCATGGGTTGGCACGCTCGACCATTTTGCCGGCATGAAATCACCGCCGCAGCTCCCCCTGGCGGTCGGCAAAGTGGTTTGGGCTGGACAGGCAGTCGTGGCGGTGGTGGCGGGAACGCGCGCGCAAGCCGAGGATGCGATCGAGCATGTCGCAATTGAGTTCGAGGAGCTGGAGCCTGTCATCGACATCGACGCGGCGCGTGCGATAGACGCGACGCTGATTAATCCCGATCTCGGCAGCAATGTCGCGTTCCATGCGAAGATCGAGTCCGGCAACGTCGAGGACGCGTTCCGGGATGCAGCAGCGGTTATCGAAAAGGCCTACCTGTTCGGCCGACACACGGCAGTGACACTGGAGCCGCGCGCCATCATTGCGGACTACGACCCAACTGAAGAGCGACTGACCGTGCACCACAGCACGCAGACGCCCTATCAGTTCCAGGAC
The DNA here is from genome assembly GCA_019747815.1 of Hyphomonadaceae bacterium. Lineage (GTDB taxonomy): Bacteria > Pseudomonadota > Alphaproteobacteria > Rhizobiales > Hyphomicrobiaceae > AWTP1-13. The sequence goes on along the minus strand of JAIEQJ010000001.1, from coordinate 101,410 downwards.
TTGTATAGCCGGCACTATGGTTTGCGAGAGGCGCGCGTGCGCGTCGTGGCCCCCGATGTCGGTGGCTCGTTCGGCATGAAGCTGCACGTCTATCACGAGGACATGGCGGTCGTGGGCCTGAGCATCATGTCAGGGCGTCCCGTGAAGTTCGTGGCCGACAGGATCGAGTCGTTCGTTTCCGACATCCATGCCCGCGATCACCGAATCAAGGCACGCATTGCAGTGGAAGCGGATGGCATCATCCGCGGCATGGACGTGGATGATGTGACGGCGGTCGGACCGTTCTCCACCTACCCCCGCACCAGCGTGGTTGAGGGCAATCAGGTCGTCCGCCTGATCGGTGCTCCCTACCGCTTCCGTAACTATCGCGCCAACCTCGACGTCGTGTTCCAGAACAAGGTACAAACGAGCCAATACCGGGCCGTGGGACACCCAATTGCGTTTGCGGTGACGGAAGCACTGGTCGACAGCGCAGCGCGCAAGCTCGGCATCGACCCCTTCGAGATGCGCCGGCGCAACATCGTCACGCAGGACATGTACCCCTACACTTCGCCCACCGGGTACAAGTTCGAGCGCCTGTCGCACGAGGCATGCCTCGACAAATTGCACGCGCTGATGGACTACCCGCGGCTCAGGCGCGAGCAGGCAGAGTTCCGCCGGCGCGGCATCCATCGCGGCATCGGCATCGCCATGTTCGTGGAGATCACCAACCCCTCGCCCGCCTTCTACGGCGTTGGTGGCGCCCGCATCTCCGCGCAGGACGGCGCGGTGGTAAAGGTGACCCCGTCGGGTGAGGTGCACTGTCTCATTAGCGTCGGCGAACACGGCCAGGGCACCGAGACCATTGTCGGCCAGATCATCGCCGAGCAGCTCGGTATCCCGATGGATGCTGTGCGCGTCTTTACGGGCGACACCGACATCACGCCGCACGGTGGCGCCAACTGGGCGTGCCGCGGCGCCGGCATTGGCGGCGAGACGGCTTTGCAGGCTGGACGCGCGCTGAAGCGCAACTTGCTGGCCGTGGCGGCCATCATTCTGCAGGCGAGACTTGAAGACCTCGATATGCGCGACGGCGAGGTGGTCGATGCGGCCACCGGCATCCCGCGCATCAGCCTCGCCGAGATCGCACGCATCTGCTACTTCCGCTCCGACACGCTGCCGCGCGACGTCACTCCCCAGCTTTCGGTTGCGCACCACTATTCCCCGAAGGGTTACCCGTTCGCCTTCACCAACGGCGTGCAGGCTTGCCATGTGGAGGTCGACGTCGAGACCGGCTTCGTGAAGATCCTGAAGGTATGGGTGGTGGAGGACTGCGGCCGCATCATCAATCCCATGCTGGTGGAGGAGCAGGTGCGTGGCGGTGTGGTGCAGGGTCTCGGCGCCGCCTTCTTCGAGGAATGCCTCTACAGCGACAACGGTCAGCTGCGGAACGGCTCGCTCGCGGACTATCTCGTGCCGATGGCCGGCGAGATGCCCGACATCGAGATTGCGCATGTCGAGACGCCAACACTGGACACCGAGCTCGGCGCCAAGGGCTGCGGTGAGGCGGGCACAGCCGCCGCTTCCGCTGCGGCCATGAACGCGGTCAACGATGCCATCGCTCCGCTAGGCGTCTCGGTCTCGCAAATACCCATGACCCCGCAACGCCTTCTGCGCGTGCTCGGGTATGCGTAACACGTGGAAGTGCTGAAACCCTGGATAACCAAGGGAGGAAGACATGAAAGACAAGCAGAGCAAATCGATGTCAATCAACCGCCGACAGGTCGTCGGCGGCATCGGGTTTGGCGCCGCCGCGACGCTGGTCGGGATGCCCTACATCGCACGCGCCCAGAGCGAGACCATCCGTATCGGCTTCCCGACACCGCTCACGGGACCGTTCGGCGCCGAGGCGCGCGATCAGGTCAAAAGCGCGGAGCTGGCGATCAAGCAGTTCAACGAAGCGGGTGGACTTGGCGGTCGCAAAGCCGAGTTGCTTGTACGTGACGACAAGCTGAACGCCGGCGAGGCCGCCACCCGCACGCTCGAGCTGATCGAGAAGGACAAGGCGCACGCTATCGTCGGCGCGCTATCGGCTGCCGTGCAGCTCGCGGTCAATGAGGTCACCCGCGCCCGCAACATGCTCTACATCTCGATCAGCCAGTCCGACACCATCAACGAGGTGAAGGACTTCAGCCGCTATACCTTTCATGAGGCGCTCAACCCGCACATGACCACGGCGGCAGTGGCCAAGCATACCTTCAAGAAGGGCGCCAAGGTCGCCCATCTCGCTGCCGACTACGCCTATGGCCATGAGATGCTGCGCGGCTTCAAGCGGGCACAGGCTTCGATCGGAGCGGAAAGCGTGGGCGAGATCCTCCATCCCCTCGGCGTGCCGGACTACTCGACCTTCCTGCCGCGCATCAGCGCCATGAAGCCCGACATCCTCTGCATCTCCAACTTCGGGCGTGACCAGGCCAACTCCATCAAGCAGGCGGCCGAGTTCGGCATGAAGCAGCAGATGAAGATCGTGGTGCCGGTCATCCTGCACAACCAGCGCCTCGCTGTTGGTTCAGAGGTGTTCGAGGGCGTGGTCGGCGGCGCCAACTACTACTGGGGCCTGGAGGAGACGATCCCGTCAGCCAGGTCCTTCAACGACGCGTTCCGCGCGACCAACGGCGGTGCTATCCCCACCGACTACGGCGCCTACGGCTATACCGGCGTAAAGTCGCTACTGCAGGCGATCACGGCGGCGGGCGGCACGGACGTGGACAAGATTGTGGCGGCGCTCGAGGGTCTGAAATACGACGTCGCCAAGGGGCCGCAGAGCTATCGCAAGTGCGATCACCAATCGGTCCAGTCGGTGCTGGTGCTCGAGTCGAAGAAGAAGGCCGACATGAAAAACGACCTGGACCTGTTCCGCGTCGCAGCCACCGAGCAGAGCGGCGAGGCCATGCTGCGCACCTGCGCAGAGCTTGGCTTCTCGGGCTGAGCCAGCCAGGGACGTGAAGCCGAGGGCCGTGTCATGGACCTGCAGCTGATTGGCATGCAGCTTCTGTCGGGAGCGGTGCTGGGCGCCGTGCTCGTCATGACGGCGCTCGGCTTCACCATCATCTTCGGCATGCTGGGCGTCGTGAACTTCGCGCACGGCGCCCTGTTCATGGTCGGCGCCTATGCCGGCGTGATGGTCGCCATGCAGACAGGCAGTTTCTGGTTCGCGCTGTTGGTGGCACCGATTGCGGTCGGTGCTATCGGCCTGCTGATCGAGCGCTTTCTCATTCGTCCGCTCTACAGCCGGCCGCCGGACGATCCGATCCTGCTGACCTTTGGGCTCGGCTACGTGCTGGTGGAGGGCGTGCGTATCGTGTTCGGCAACGACGGCATTCCCTTCTCCACGCCGTCTGCGCTGGTGGGCGTGGTGAACCTCGGCATCGGCTATTTCCCGATCTACCGTTTGTTCGTGATCGGCGTGGTCGCATTGATCCTGGTGCTGTTGTGGCTGGGCCTCGAGAAGACCCGCTTCGGGCTGATCGTGCGCGCGGGAGCACGCGATCCGCAGATCATGCGCGTGCTGGGGGTCGACATGCGGCGCCTGTGGTTTCTGGTCTTCGGTCTCGGTATCGGCCTCACCGCGCTCGGCGGCGTGCTGGCCGCGCCCATGCGTAACGTCAGCCCCGAGATGGGTTCCATCGTGCTGGCGGAAGCGTTCGTGGTAACGGTGATCGGCGGGCTCGGCTCGATTGCCGGTGCCGTGGTGGCGGGCATCCTGGTCGGCCTCGTCGTCAGCATGACCTCGTTGTTCGCACCCGAGATGGCGACCATTTCCATGTTCGCGCTGATGGCGCTTGTCCTCCTGATCAGGCCGCAGGGCCTGTTCGGCCGGGCCAGCATCTAGGCTGGGGAGACGACCATGACGATCCAACCTCTCGAAGGGACGTCATCGCCGGAGCAGTCGCGCATGGCCATCGACGGGCTGATTCAGGTGGCATCAGCCTGGCGGGTGCCGCTCACAGTGCTGGCGCTGTCCGTCCTGCCCTGGGTGCTGCCCTCCAAGGCGCTGGCGGTGAACGTGCTCATCTACGGCACTTTCGCCGTCGGTTACAATCTACTGTTCGGGTACACGGGCCTGCTGTCCTTCGGCCACGCGGCATTCTTCGGCGGCGGCGCCTACCTGACCGGCATGTCCATCGTGCATTTCGGCTTCAACTGGCTCGCTGCCTTGAGCGCCGGTATCGTCGGAGCATTGCTCCTGTCGGTGGTGATGGGCGTGCTCTCGATACGCACGCGCGGCATCTACTTCTCGATGGTGACGCTGGCACTCGCGCAGCTCGTCTACTACACGGCGCTGCAGGCTTCCTCCTGGACCGGCGGCGAAAACGGCCTGCGCGGCTTCACAGTGTCGAAGATCGACGTGGCAGGCCTGCGGATCGACTTCCTCAATCCGTTGCACAAGTACTACGTGGTGCTGGTGTTCACGGCGCTGGCCCTGTGGCTGGTATCGCGGGTGCTGAACTCCTCGTTTGGCGCGGTGATCGAGGCGATCCGCGAGAACGAGGGGCGAGCCCGGGCCTGTGGATATGATGTGGAGCGCACGAAGCTCCTGTCGTTCATCCTGTCCGGCGGCATCTGCGGCCTCGCCGGCGGGTTGTCGGCGCTGCACCTCGCCATCGTGCCGCTGGACACGCTGCACTATCACACGTCTGGGCTGGTGGTGATGATGACCCTGCTCGGCGGCATGGGCAGCTTCTTCGGCCCCTTCGTTGGCGCGCTGGCATTCCTTGTCATGGAGGACGTGCTGTCGCTGTGGACGGCGCACTGGCAGCTATTCGTGGGGGCGATCTTCATCTTGTTCGTTCTGTTCCTGCCCAAGGGCATCTGGGGCACGATTATGGGGCTCGGCGTTCGATGAGCACCACTCAGCTGCTCGCTGTCGAGAACGTCGGCAAGAGCTTCAACGGCTTCGTTGCGCTGGAGGGCATCTCGGCCTCCTTCGGCGGCAACCGCGTCACCGCTGTCATCGGTCCCAATGGTGCCGGCAAGAGCACGTTCTTCAACGTGCTGTCGGGCGCGATCAAGCCGAGCGCGGGCCGGATCCTGTTCGAGGGCAGGGACCTGACAGCCATGCCTCAACATTGGTTCGCGCGCGCCGGCATCGCGCGCTCCTACCAAATCACCACCATTTTTCCGCAGCTCAGCGTGCACGAGAACGTGCGCGTGAGCGGCCAAGCCTTCCGCAGCCGCTACAACATCTGGCGCAACCGCGATCTCGATCGCGCACTCATCGAGAAGGCCGACGCGGTGCTGTTTGCCGTCGGTCTGCACGGCAAGCGTGAGCGTATCGCCAGATTCCTTTCGCACGGCGAGCAGCGGGCTCTGGAGATCGCCATCGCGCTCGTTGCCGATCCCAAGCTGCTGCTGCTCGACGAGCCGACGGCGGGCATGGGACCCGAAGAGACCAAGGACATGGTGGCGCTGATCGAGCGTCTGGCGGCGGATCGCACCATCCTGCTGGTAGAGCACAAGATGAAGATGATCTTGGGCCTCAGCAACCGCGTTCTTGTGCTGCACCATGGACGGCTGATCGCGGACGGCACACCGGCCGAGATCCAGTCTGATACGGAGGTGCGCCGCGTCTATCTGGGGCAATCACATGGCGCTGCTTGAAATCGAAGACCTCAACGCCTGGTACGGCGCCAGCCACATCATCCATGGCCTATCGTTCGCGGTGGAGCGGGGCGAGATCCTGGCACTCGTCGGCCGCAACGGCGCGGGCAAGACCAGCACCATCAAGGCCGTCATGGGTCTGATGCCCAAGGCCACGGGACGAGTGAGCTTTAGTGGCCGGGAGCTGCTGCCGCTGCCGGCGCACGAACGCTACCAGCTGGGTCTCGCCTACGTACCCGAAGAGCGCAGGATCGCGCCGGGCCTGACGGTCAAGGAGAACCTGCAGATCGGCCTCGTATCATCGCGGGCATCGATCGACGAGGTGGAAGCGATCGACGAGATCGCCAGGAGCTTCCCTCGCCTCAAGGAACGGCTCGACCAACAGGGCACCACCATGTCGGGGGGCGAGCAGCAGATGCTGGCCATCGCACGCGCCATGATCTCGAGACCGCGGATGATCCTGCTCGACGAGCCGTCCGAGGGCATTATGCCGATGCTGGTCGAGGAGATGGGCACACTGTTCCGCAAGCTCAGGGACAGCGGCGTCACGCTGCTGTTGGTGGAGCAGAATGTAGAGTGGGCGCTGAAGCTCGCCGACCGGGCGGTGATCATCGACCAGGGCACGGTCGTGCATCGCGCGAGCGCGGCCAGCCTACTCGCGGATGCGGAAATCCAGGAACGCTACTGCGCGGTCTGACCGCACTGCCCCTCAAGGACCAAGCACGATTGATCTGGCGGGCGAACACACCATCCCTGGTGCGGCCAACGCACCCTCGCCCGCCCAACGGATCACGCAGGGCCAACGTGGCTGCTTGACAACAACCTTTCTATTCGTACTTTGGACGCAATAGACGTTTTGTAGGAAGCATCGACGGACGCGAGACACGGGAGAGGTGAGCCGCCAGCTCTGGCCGCGGACGCTAGCGCCAGGCGCAATGGTCACTTTCAAAAAGGGGGCCGGAAATCGGGAGAGGCGCATGTTCGGCAAGTACAAGATGCATCCCAACAGCGGGGTGAACCCACCATATGCGCCGGCCTACCCGCTGGAGTGGGAGTGTGCGCTACGAACCGTGGAAGTCGTCACCCGCGTCGACCGAAACAAAGTGGCACAGCTGTTGGTCGACACACCGTTCGAGCTGGTGAACGATCGAGTGGCATTCAGATTTATGGCCTCACCTGGTCACACCTTGGCTCTGCATGCCGGTCGCATGTTCGACCTAATGGTCACTGTCGCCGTGCGTTACGAGGACCTTTTCACGCAGACGCATCTTTTCATGTACTGCAGCGATCCAATGGGCATGGCCGCGGGGCGTGAGATCTTCGGCTACACGAAGAAAGACTGCACGTTCGCCTTCGATGAAACGCAGGACCACGCCGTAAGCGGCTGGGTGAATCGTCGCGGCGTCCAGCTCGTAGACTTCAAATTCATCCCCGATCCAGATGCCCCGGTTGTACGGCTGGTTGATGCCCATGAGCAGCCCGCGGGTGAGATTCATGTTCGCCGACTTCCGCATCCAGAGCGCCCGCAAACGGCCTATGCGGATGTCGTCTATCGGAGAACCCCGCTCGAGTATTCCACGCCCCTGCCTGGTGATCCGCTCATGAAGCTTCATCCGTCGGTGTTCGACCCAATCGCCGATCTTGAGCCTGAGATCCTCGGCGCGCACTTCATTGTGTCGGACGTGTATGGCGGCGGCTTCGAGGTTGAGGATCGCCGGCTTTTGAAGCGCCTCATACCCTAGTCAATCGATCCGGGGCTCGGACCACATGAGCAACAGCACCGAATGCCACCGGTAGCCTTAGTCGACTCAACGGGAGGAAGAAGCATGACAAGGCGAGTTTCGAGTGTCGACCGGCGGACCTTTGTGCTGACTGGGTTGGGGGCCATCGCGTGTGGCAGTAGTGTTGCACGCGCGCAGGCGAAGCCGCTGAAGATCGGCGTGCTGACCGACATGTCCAGCCTCTATGCGGACGTTTCGGGCAAGGGGAGCGTCCTGGGAACGCTGATGGCGACCGAAGACTTCCGCGGCGATGGACGGTCGCTGTCAGTCGAGGTCGTCGGCGCAGACCATCAGAACAAGGCCGACATAGCCTCCTCCATTGCCCGCAGATGGATTGATCAGGATGGCGTCGATGCCATCGTCGATGTGCCCAATTCCTCTGTCGCCTTGGCGGTCGCTAACATCGTGCGGGACAAGAACAAAGTCTTGCTGGTATCAGGGGCGTCTTCGTCGGATCTGACTGGCAAGGCTTGCTCACCCAACATCATTCACTGGACCTACGATACCTACGCACTTGCGACGGGCGCGGCGACGGCGGTGGTGGAGTCGGGGGGCAGGAATTGGTTCACGCTGACTGCAGACTATGCGTTCGGCCACACTATGGAGCAAGACGTCAGGAAAGTGGTCGACCGGGCCGGTGGCAAGGTCGTGGGCAGCGTGCGCCATCCGCTCAATACGCAGGACTTCTCTTCTTTCCTTCTCCAGGCGCAGACGTCACGGGCACAGGTGCTTGGCTTCATCAATGCTGGTGGCGATACGATCAACTCGATCAAGCAAGCGGTGGAGTTCGGGATCCCGGCGGGCGGTCAACGACTCGTTGCCACGGTGCTCTACGTCACGGACGTGCACTCGTTGGGCCTGCAGCTGGCTCAGGGGCTGCAGTTCACCGAAGCGTTCTACTGGGACTTGAACGACGCGACACGCGCATGGACCAAGCGTTTCGTCCAGCGTAACGAGGGTCGCTATCCGAGCGCGTTGCACGCTGGAGCGTACGGCGCGACATTGCATTACCTGCGCGCGGTTGCCGCGGTGGGAGGCGCCGCGGACGGTAAGGCCGTTGTCGACAAGATGAAGGAAATGCCGACGGAAGATCCGCTGTTCGGCAAAGGCCACATCCGCGTCGATGGCCGAAAAATACATCCTATGTACCTCTTTGAGGTGAAGAAGCCAGGCGAGTCCAAGTACCCGTGGGACTATTACAAAGTCATCAAGACCATATCCCCCGATCTGGTCTGGCGACCCTTGGGCGAAGGCGGCTGTCCGTTGGTCAAGTCGTGACAGTCGCCCTCGTGACAGGTGGCGGCGGAGGCATTGGCCGCTCCATAGCGCTTCGGCTCGCCGAGGATGCGTACGACATAGCCGTCGCGGATATCGACGCTCCCACGGGCGCGGAAACCGTCCGCGAAGTGAACGCGTGCGGTCGTCGAGCGATGTTCATCCCTGTTGATGTGAGCAACTCCGCCGAGTTGGCAGCATGCGTTGACGCCGTGGAGGCGCATCTTGGCGCAATTGCCGCATTCGCCAACAATGCGGGCATTGAAGGAGTTGTGGCGCCGATTCACGACTATCCCGACGACGTCTTTGATCAGGTCATGGCTGTCAACGCTCGCGGCGTGTTTCTCGGACTGAAACATGTTCTCGGCCGGATGCACAAGCGTGGGAAGGGCGCTGTCGTCAACACCGCTTCGTCTTCGTCTATCCGCGGCCGGTCAGGCTTGGCCGCCTACGTCGCGAGCAAGCATGCGGTCCTCGGTCTAACGCGTGTCGCGGCGCTCGACATGGCGGGTACGGCGGTTCGCGTCAATGCGGTGCTGGCCGGCCCCATCAACACGCGCATGATCCATGCCCTCGACGCGCAAGCACGCGACGTGCCAGGCGCGATACGCCGGGCCACCTCGGAGGTCGCCTACGGCAAACCCCGGGATGTGGCCAATGTCGTCGCTTTCCTTCTGTCAGAGCAAGCCGCCCATGTGAATGGCGCGGCGTGGGTTGTGGATGCTGGCGTGACCGTCGCATGACCCGCGCGCAGTGCTCTCACAGAAGGTGTTGGTGACACATGACAGCTGAGAGAGCGAGCGAGGTTGTCGATAAAGGCCTGATCCTGGCCGCCCGTGGGCTGACCAAGGACTTCAATGGTTTACGGCCGTGAAGAATGTGGGCCGGTGACGGCTTGGCGTGCAGCCCACGGACCTCACTTTTCGGTCTCGCTGACGAGCGTGAGGTAGGGCGGAAGCTCGATCTTCTTCATTCGCGCTGAGACTTCGAAACGACCTAGCCAACGATCGACCGCATCCTCCAGGTGCCGACTCAACCGGCGCGCAGCCTGTGCTGGTTTTTTCGTGGAGAGCAAGTTGATGATCTCCAAGTGCTCATGAAGAGCGTCTTGGATCATCTCTATCGGAATGCCGAGGATCGGATCGAACAGGTGGCGCGTGGGGCCGAACAAGATGTGTGTCCGCCGCAATGCTCGCAGAACCTCCTTGTTCGGCGAAAGGCCAAGAATATCGAGGTGTAGGTCAATCTCCACCTGGTCGAACTGCAGGCTGTCGATCGGCGACCGCGCGAGCGTCGCTTCCACATTCTCGCGTGCTTTGACAAGCAGTGCCTGTGGAATGTATGGCGCTGCGCGAAGCAAGGCCTGCGGTTCTAGAAATTGTCGCAACTCATAGAGGTCCCGAATCCGATCTGGCGTAACCCGCTCTGCCAGCCAGTGCCCCGACCTATCTTTGGAGATCAACCCGACTCCGTGCATGTGCACGAGCAGGTCGCGGGTTACTGTACGGCTCACACCGTAGTGCTGAGCCAGGCGCAGATCATTGATCCGAATTGATCCGAAAAGAATTCCGGCGATGAGTGCCTGTTCCACCTTGCCGTAGATGCGTTCCCATTGTCGCGGCAGAGCAAGCCTGATCGGTTCGATAACGGCCAGTCGGCCGGATCCCTTGGATCTTGTCTTGTCCGGAATACAATAGCCGCGCGCACCCTGCTCTTGGATCAACCTTTGCTGACACAGGACTTCTAGCGCTTTGCGAGCCGGCGACCTGCTGACCCCGAACGCCTTGGCCACCTGTGACTCCAGAAGGCGTTCGCCGGGCTGGATGCGTCCGCTCTCGATCATGCGCTTCAGCAAGAGGTAGGCCTGTTGCTGGAGCGATGTCGATTGATCGTTTGCTTTGCGGGGGTGACCTGAGAGCGACTGCGGCTCCATGGATTCGCGAGGTCCTCTGTGCTCCGTCGGGCGAGCGGGCGCAAGGTGATGGGTTGGTCGCAGTTGGGTGGAGACTCCTTGCCAGCACCAAAGACGCTTGATCGCACAGCCCTAGCAGATTTGTACTTTGGACGCAAAGTACATAATTGAGCTGGAGCGGTGCCTCTGGCACGCTAGCACGAACATTGATGATTCTGCGCCAGCTTGCGCAGCGGCGTGGACCGGGCATGTTGCAGCAATGTCGATTGCGGCTCTCGGAAGGTCGTGGCCGAAAAAAGTGATCTTCTGACCGACTACTACGAAGCCGCCCGCGCAGCCGAGCATGGAGTGCACGGCCAGCGTGGCGCCGCGCCGCGCCGATCGACGTGTCAGGCACTGGCCGATTCTCAGTACTGCCGAACCGTCGTCGACGCGTTGCAGCTGGGCTGGGTCCTCGATCTCTCTGGCGAGATGTCCGCCGACCGGCTGGGACATGTCGTTCCTCGCGGCACGCGGTCGCAAAGCCATCTCGTATCTCACCCTTTGCGGCGCCTACGCCTCCACCGTGTTCTGAAAGTGAACTGACATCGATGACGAGGCGCAGGCTAAGCTACTCTGCGTTCACTTATGTGAATTGACATTCATTTCAATGCCCGTATGGTGGGCATCACTAAATGTGTGGATACCTTGAAGTGCTGCGATGTCACGCTGGGCCAACGTACTTCCTGACCGCGAAGAGGTGCTGGAAGCAAAGCGGAAGGCGATTATTCGGGAGGCGGCAAAGGTATTCAACCGCCGTGGCAGCCATGGCGCCACGCTCGAGGATGTTAGCGAACGACTGGGTGTGACCAAGGCCGCCCTCTACCGTTACGTCCAGAGCAAACAAGACCTCCTCTTCGCCTGTCATGAAGAGGCGATGGAGATTGCCCGCGAGAGCATTGACAAGGGTGAGGCCGAGGGACGGAACGGCCTTGAGAAGATCCAGATCGGCATGTCCGGCTACTTGCGCGAAATGATAGGCGCAATGGGCGTTCCGGTGCTGATACTCGAGGAAAATGCGCTAACGGGCCGGCAGGCGGAACGGATCATCGCGCTGCGCGATGAGTTCGAGGCGCGCATGCGCAGATTAGTGGAGGAGGGCATCGCAGATGGCAGCATCGTGCCGCTCAATCCGAAACTCGCAATGTTCATGCTGCTTGGGGCGGTTCACTGGGTGACGAAATGGTACTCGCCCGATGGGCCGTGGACGGCTGATGACGTCGCAGACGCTTTGATAGAGATGGCAACACGCGGCCTGGCCTCGCGTCCCGGCGCAAAGCTAAGGGCGAGAATACACAAATAACGGGCAGGCCGCGCTGGGGGAAGCGGAAAGACCCCAGGGAGGAAGGAAAGATCCAAGGGAGGAAAAGTTGAATTTTGACCTGACGCCTGACCAAAAGGCGCTGCAAGAACGCATACGTGAATTCGCCCAGGCCGAAATCGCGCCGCAAGCTGAGAAGCTTGACCGTGATGGCACCTTCCCGACCGAGCTCTTTAGGAAACTGGGCGAACTCGGCGTCATGTCGATACCCTTTCCGGAGGAACACGGTGGCCTTGGCCTTGGTGTATTCGATACCGTCTTAGCCATCGAGGAGCTGGCACGTGCCGATCAATCAATCGCCGTGTCAACTATGGTCTCAATTGCGACGGGGCTGACTGTTGCTCGCTTTGGAACTGAGGAACAGAAGAGCAAGTGGCTTCCGGACATAGTCGCCGGACGCAAGGTGTGCTCGATCGCCGGTACCGAGCCTGATGCCGGCAGCGACACAGCCGGCTTCAAAACCCGAGCTACCGAAGTCACTGCGGGCGTATGGTCCCTGTCCGGCGAAAAAGCCTACATCACAAACCCGGGCACCGACATATCGTCATTTGCGTTGATCCTCGCGGTTTCTAGCCCGAAAGACGAGCAGCGCAAGCAGTTCACGCTATTTCTTGTGCCGAACGATGCACCGGGCTACTCGCGCGGCGAGAAGTACCGAAAAATGGGTTGGCGCTCTTCCGACACGCGGCCGCTCTATCTCGACGACTGCCGGCTGCCTGAAAGCGCGATTGTCGGCCAGAAGCATGGTGGCCGCTGGGTTCTACACAAGGGATACCAAGCGGCCCGGCTCTTCCTGTCAGCCTGTTCGCTCGGTTTGGCACAAGCCAGCCTCGACCATTCGATCGCGTACGCGAAGTCACGCCAAGCGTTCGGCGGTACCCTAGGTAGGTTGCAACTCGTGCAGGAAATGATCGCCAAAATGGCGTTGAAAGTGGAAAGCGCGCGGCTGGTCACCTATCGCGCAGCTTGGCTGGTTGACGAGGGGCGCAGTGATTTGATGGCGCTCTCAATGGCCAAATTGCATGCAACGGAGACGGGTTCGGAAGTCGCCAACATGGCGATCCAGGTGCACGGCGGGTGGGGTTTCATGGATGACTGTCCGGTATCTCGCTACTTGCGGGACAACCGCATCTGCACGATCGGCGACGGTTCATCACAAATTCAGACGCTACTCATCGCTCGAGAATGCGGACTAGACGTCACGTTTAGCTAACAGCGGCTGTCCCACAGGGCAGTCTGTCAAAGAAATGGCGAGCACCGGGCACAACCGGAGCCGATGTGGGAGTACATGGCGATGAGCCAAGGCGCAGACCGACAACCCGTGCTCGAAGCTGATGCCCTCAGCTTGCGCTTCGGCGCTGTCCACGCTCTGCGCTCGGTGTCGATCCACGTGCTGGAAGGTCAAATCCATGCCGTGATCGGGCCGAACGGAGCCGGCAAGTCTAGCCTACTGAATTGCCTCTCAGGCTTCTACAGACCACAGAGCGGGTCGGTTCGTTTCCGCGGCAAAGATATATCAATCCTCGCGCCACATCATCGCGCTGCTTTGGGTATCGGCCGCACTTTTCAAGGCATTCAGACGTACCCTTCCATGACCGCTCGCGAGAACATTCTCTCGGGCTTTCACTGCCGTATGGCGACAGGCATTCTTGGCGCGCTCATCTATTGGGGACGCGTGCGAAGCGAGGAGGAGACTTTTTCCGAGCGGGCCGAGGCAATCATAGATTTTCTTGAACTGGAGGAACAGCGCCACGCAGTGGTCGGTGACTTGCCTTATGGTTTGCGCAAACGCGTCGATCTTGGTCGGGCTCTAGCTCTCGAGCCCAAGGTTTTGGTCATGGACGAGCCCATGGCCGGAATGAGCACTGAGGAAAAGGGGGATCTGGCCCGCTTCATCCTCGACATTCGAGAGGCGCTCGGCATCCCCGTCGTTCTCGTCGAGCACGACATGGAAGTCGTGATGGCGATCTCGGATCGCGTGACCGTTGTTGATTTCGGCGAAGTAATCGCGTCGGGCACGCCGGCAGAAGTGTCGATTAACCCTCGAGTCGTCGCCGCTTATCTCGGAGGAAATGTCGCATGACGCGGCATGTCTTCCGCGCTGAGCTGGCTGCCACCAATCGCAAGGCGGAAGGGCGCACCCTGCCGCAATTGCTGTGCGATAACGCACGTGACTTCGCCGCAGCGCCTGCGCTGAAATCCAAACGAGCAGGAATTTGGCGCGCCCAAACATGGCGCTGGGTCTATGCTGAAGTTCGTCTGTTAGCACGAGGCCTCGCTGCGCTTGGATTGCGCCGCAGTGAAGTGCTCGCGCTTATTTCGGAAAATGTCGAGGAGTTGTTTCTTCTAGAACTCGCCGCCCAGTCGATAGGCGCCATTACGGTCAACATCTATTCGGACGCTTCGGCCGACGAGCTCGGTTATGCGCTGGGCCATTCTGGCGCAGTCATGGTGGTCGGCGAGGATCAGGAGCAAGTCGACAAAATTCTCGCTTGTGTAGAAGCCGCGCCCAATATTCGGCGGATCGTCTATCTGGAGGGTCGCGGCTTATGGAACTACGCCGATGAGCGCCTTGTCGTGCTCAAAGAAATTCGGGCGCGGGCCAACACTTTCCATGACGATGCTTGGGTTGATGCGGAGATCGCGCACGGTCGAGCGCAGGATGTCGCAGTCTATTGCTACACATCTGGCACCACGGGCCGGCCGAAAGCTGCGATGCTTTCGCACGCCTTTATCCTAGACAATGCGCATCGCCTAATGGGCGCGCTCAAGATCAAGCCCGGCGGTAATTATCTGTCCTACATCTCACCCGCTTGGGCTGCCGAGCAGTTCTTCGGTGTCGCACTCCCGCTGCTGGCGCCGCTCGTTGTGCATTTCGCCGAGAAACCGGAGACCGTACAGCGCGATCTGCGTGAGATCGGCCCTGAGTTTCTGATGTTCACTCCGCGTCAGTGGGAAATGCAGGCCTCCAACGTCGAGGTGCGCATGATGGATGCCGGCGCTTGGCGCAGGAAACTTTACAGGTGGGCCGTGGAGCGCGGCAGGCGCCATGCCAAAGGCGAAGACAATTGGTTTGGCCACGCTGTGATGCATTTCCTTGCGGACCGGCTCGTTCTGAGCGGCGTTCGGAATCTTCTGGGCCTCACCCGGGCGAGCGCCGTTCTTTCTGGCGGGTCAGGTCTGTCTGCCGAACTGTTCGAGCGCTTTCGCGCCTTTGGCATTCCACTTGGCAATCTGTACGGGTCAACCGAAGTGGGCCTGATCTCTACCCACAAACCCGGCAGCCGAAATCCTCATACCATGGGCGCTCTAATGCCCTCAGATCCGACGCTCTCGGAACCCATCGAGGGTTGGGTTGACGGCGATGGCCAACTGCGTTTGCGGGTGCTGGCTTTCGACGGTTACTTACGCGACGCAGAGTCGACCCGCGCTATGGGGTGCCGCGAGCAAGGTTACAGCACGGGCGACGCCGTGCGCGTCAACGACGCCGGGGAACTCATTTTCCTCGACCGGCTCAAGGACCTGCGCAAGTTGAAAGGCGGACATTCCTATCCGCCGCAGTTCATCGAGAACCATCTGCGCGCCTCACCGATGATTCGCGACGCGATTGTGATCGGTGACGAGACGCGCGATCGGGTCGTGGCGCTCGTCAACATCGACGCTCAAATAGCAGGTCGCTTTGCCGAGTTGCATAATCTCGCGTATGGCACCTTTCCTGAGCTTAGCCAGCTTGGCGCGATCCGTCAGCAGGTGGCAGATGCGATCGCCAGCGTCAATCGACTGGTGGATGCGCCGGCACGCGTTGCCGCTTTCGCCAATCTCCCAAAGGAACTCGATGCGGACGAAGCGGAACTGACGCGCTCCCGCAAACTCAGGCGGGAGCAAATCCATGAACGCTACGCCGAAATGATCGACGCCCTCTACCGGGGCGAAGACTCGCTGCAGACAGAAATTGAGGTGCGCTATCAGGACGGCACGAGGAGCGCGCTGCGCACCACTGTTGCGCTGAACCGGGTCGACCACCTGCCATGATCAACCTAGTCCAGATTCTTATCGAAGGCGCCTTAATCGGCCTAGTTTACGGGTTGGTCGCAATCTCATTCGTAGTCATCTATCGCGCCTCTCGCATCGTCAATCTGGCCCAGGGCGAAATTCTCGTCGTTGGCGCGCTGGTGCTCTGGACTTTCACTCTGGGCACAGCGCAAGCGGGTTATCACATTCCTTTTGTCGTCAGTATCGCCTTGACCGTTGGCGCGTGCATTCTGTTCGGGCTGGCGCTTGAACGCTTCGTATTTCGCCCGCTCATTAGCCAGCCAGCATTTTCAATTTTTATGGCAAGTGTGGCTTTGCTCATCCTTCTGCGGGGGCTGGCCCAGCTCATTTGGGGAGCGGAAACCCGCTCCTTCCCCGCCATATTTATGGAGGGCGGTTTTACGGTTGGACCGTTCCTCATCAATACACGCCTTTTTCTCGGCGGTGTGTGCACACTTCTGCTCGCCTTTGGTCTGCACGCCTTTTTCACCCGCACCCGCCAAGGGTTGAGGCTGGCAGCAGTCGCAGAGAACCACGATATCGCCCTGTCGCTCGGTATTTCCGTGCGTTGGGCGATCGCAGTTGCCTGGATCCTTGGAACCGTCGTTGCCACATGCGGAGCCGTGGTCCTTCTCTCGGGCCGAATTATTTCACTCGATGTCGCCACGATCGGCTTCAAGGCCCTACCGGTAGCGCTACTCGGCGGATTGGAATCGATCCGGGGCGCCCCTCTCGCCGGAATTGTTATCGGGATCGGTGAGGTATTGGCCATGGCCTATCTCGATCCCCTGACCAAGGGCGCAGCTTCAGGTCTCCTCCCATACGCGGTCATGATCGCGGTGCTGCTCGTGCGTCCGCAAGGCTTCTTCGGCTGGAAGAGGATCGAAAGGCTCTGACGTTATGCTTCCGACTGGAGTCCATTCCCTAACTTACGCTGACGACGCCCGCATACTGCGCACGTCGAGGGCTCGCCATTGGCTGGCAGCGCTCGTTGTAGCGTTGCTCGCCTATCCCGCGTTCGCGGGGCCTTACATGCTCGGCGTATTCACGCACCTCTTCATCACGCTGATGGCGGTTTACGGGCTCTATGTCACCGTCGGGATGGCTGGCCAAATTAACGTCGCGCAATCCGCATTCGTGGGGGTTGGGGCTTTCGCGACGGCCAAGCTTTCTGGCTACGAAATCCACTTTATGCTCGTCATTCCGCTTGCTGCGCTGATCACCGGGTTTGTCTCAATCTTCTTCGCTTTGCCGGCGGCGCGGGTGAAGGGCTTCTACCTGGCTTTGACCACGCTTGCGGCACAAGTTGTGTTCCCCATCATCATTCTTGCCTTGCCTACGGAATGGCTCGGCGGCCTCGTTGGCATGTCCGTCGAGCCGATCCGCATGGGCGGGCTTACCCTCGGCGCGCCAATCCACTTTTACTACTTCACGCTGGTTGTCGTTGCCCTGCTGACGGTAGCCGCCTTCAACCTCAAGCGTTCCCGGTTCGGGCGGGCGATGATCGCCGTGCGCGACAACGATGTGGTGGCGGAGGTTATGGGTGTGCCGGTCTTTCGCACAAAAGTGCTGGCATTTTTCGTTGGCTCGCTGTTTGCCGGCGTAGCCGGCGCTTGCACGGCATACTTTCTCCAGTTCGTCACGGTGGCGAGTTTCACTCTCTTTGCGTCGGTCTGGTATCTCGGCATGCTGATCGTCGGCGGGGTGCACAGCCCCCTGGGCGCAATTCTTGGCGTCGCTTTTATCACCTTCCTGCAGGAAGGCCTGCACGCATTCGCCAACACACTCATGCAGTCCGGCGCCAGCGGCGGCGTCCTCTTTGCGCTGACCTCGGTTGCGCTCGGCGGCTGCATACTGATTGCGCTCATTTTTGAACCGCGCGGCCTCGCGCATCGCTGGTCGGTCGCGAGGACAACATTCCAACTCTGGCCGTTCCCACGCAATTGACGAGCGGCCAGGAACAATCGGCTGCAGGCCGATAAACAAAGGGAGGAAAGACATGGGATTCAAGAAAAGCATAGTGGCAGCCGCTCTGCTCGCAGCCTCAAGCCTCACTGCGTCCGCAGCCGACTACGTGTTTAGCGCCAGCGCCGACTATTCCGGCCCGTTCGCTGATGTCATGCCGAACGCCATGTCGGGTATCAATGCCGTCGCAGATTGGTGGAACGGCGAGGTTGGCAAGAAGATTGGCGTCAATGTCCGGGTCAAGATCTACGATATGCGCTATGACTCGGCGCAGATCGCCAAGACCTGGCCGTCAATCCTTTCGTCGGACAAGCCGATCATGCACCTCGGCTTTGGCTCGCCCGATCTCGTCACGCTGATGAAGCGGCTGCCAGGTGACAAGGTGCCGATGCTGATCGGCACCGCCATGGTCGGTCTCGTATGGGTGCCCAATGGCTGGCACTACTCCATCCGGCCGACTTATAGCCACGAGTTCGCTGGCCTGCTTTCCCATCTTCAGGAACGGAAAAAAAGCAAGCTTGTCATCGGCCCAATCAGCACCCAGACCCAGGCTGGGTTCGTCGATCAAGTCAATGGCGTCCGCAAGCTCGCAGAGACCTATCCCGAACGTTTCCAAGTGCTGGAGACACAGTGGGTTGACGCCTCGCCAGTTTCGCTGACTGCCAATGTTCGCGCGCTCGCCGCTGGCAACCCGGACGTTCTGCTCGTTGGTGGCACCACTGCGCAGGTGATTGCGGCCGCCAAGGCCATGGGTGAGCTTAACATCAAGGTGCCGATCATCGCTTCGACCCACAACGGCCTAACGGAGGTGGCCAAAGGTATCGACCTTTCCGCTCTCGAAGGCTCCTATTCAGCTTTCTCATTCGCGGCTCCTGAGCAACCCGGACTGCCAGTTGAGAAGGTCTACAAGCAGCATAAGAAAGCCGGAGAATGGGGGTTGATCACCGCGCAATCTGCCGCTCAAGCCCTACTCGCCTTCCGCGTTCTAGAGAAGGCTGTCGCCAAGGTAGGCGCCGACAAGGTGACCGGCGAAGCGATGCGCGCGGCACTTTTGGAGAACACATTTACCGAACAGGAACTGCTTGGGTCCTTGCCCACGCTGCGCTTCGACGAAACCGCTCCATTCCCCGTGGGTGAAATCAAGGCCACGGCCGAAGTCGTGCAAGGTGGCAAGATCAAAGCCATCGGCGAGGGCTGGTTGAGCGTGCCCGCGCTCAAGAAGTGGTAGCCAGAAAAATGGAACGAACCTAGCCATGGGTCTCGTGCTGGCCAACGTTGATGTCGTCTATGGCGGCGTAATCCAGGTTCTCCGTTCGGCGAACCTGGAGGTGCCCGATGGGCAGATGGTCGTCTTGCTCGGCTCCAATGGCGCGGGGAAAACGACCACGCTGAAAGCAATTTCCGGCCTGCTTCACTCCGACCTTGGCTCGGTCACGGCCGGACACGTCACCTTTAACGGCGCAGACATCACGAATGCTGATCCGGTCGCCATTTTTAGCCGCGGGATCGTGCAAGTGATGGAAGGACGTAAGGTCCTAGAACATCTAACGGTCGAGCAGAACCTGGCCGTCGGGGCGCATAGGCGCTCCGATCAAAAGGCCGTCAGGAGGGACCTCGAGCGGGTCTACGGGTATTTCCCAAAACTTCCTGATCTACTCAAACGCACGGCCGGCTACCTCTCCGGTGGCGAAATGCAGATGCTGCTGATTGGACGCGCGCTGATGGCCCGCCCGAAGGTCTTAATGCTCGACGAGCCGTCAATGGGCCTTGCCCCCATGCTCGTCGAACAGCTCTTCCAGGCGATCGCAAAGATCAAAAAAGAGGAAGGCCTGACAGTCCTTTTGGTGGAGCAAAACGCGCGCGCCGCCATCAGTCAGTGCGATTATGCCTATGTCATGGACGGTGGGCGCATCGTTCTGCATGGCACACGGGCGCAACTCGAAAATAACCAGGACGTTCAGGAGTTTTATCTGGGTTACGGGGGCGCGGAAGGCCGCAATCGTTTCCACAACATCAAACATTATCGGCGGCGCAAACGGTGGCTTGGATGACAATCAACACCGATCGTTTCCAGCGTATCAGAGCAGTCTACAGCGACGCAGAGAGCAAGGCGCCCGCCTTAAGGCGCCGCTTTGCCGAGGCCGGGTTGAGCCCGCGCGATTTGAAAGATGAAGCAAGCCTCTGCCGCCTTCCTGTCCTGAAGAAGGAAGCGCTTCTCGACATGCAGGCGGTTGATCCGCCCTTCGGTGGCTTTCTTGCCTGTGAAATCGCGGACCTGGCGCACATCTATGTCTCACCGGGACCGATCTTCGAGCCCTCGCCTGCCTACGATATGAGTGGGCACGGCATGGACATGATGTTCCGCTCGGCCGGAATTGCGCGTGGAGATCTCGCTCTCAATACCTGGGCCTACCATTTGGTCCCTGCCGGATTGCTGTTCGACAAAGCATTGCGGGCGGTCCACGCAACTGTCATCCCGGCCGGAACCGGCAACAGCGAACTACAAGCCGAATTGCTGGTCACACTCAAACCCACCGTCTTCCTAGGCAGCACGGCGTATTTTTCGACGTTGGTTGAACGGTTACGCCAAACGGGCCGGCGCCTGCCCCAAGATTGGGGACTTCGCCACGCCTTCCTGGGCGGCGAGTTTGGCGACTGGTCGGCCAAGCGCAATGCCATCGAGCAAGAGTTCGGACTGAAGACATGGTCGATCTATGGCACCGCCGATTTCGGCCTGATTGGCTACGAGATGGCTAGCCAAACCGGTTATCGCATTCACGAAGATCGCTACTTGCAGATTTGCGATCCGGTCACCGGCGCGCCGGTGACGCGCGGGGAGGCCGGTGAAATTGTTGTCACCACCCTTTCGCCGGGTTGGCCACTCATCCGCTTCGGAACGGGCGATTTGGCACGGGCGATCAGCTTTTCTCAAGATGGCGGTGTAGAGCAACTCGCTGCTCTCGAGGGTCGCGTAGGTGCCGCCCGCAAAGTTCGGGAGATATTCGTCTATCCTGAGCATTTGAAGGCGCTCGCGCGTCGCGTCGAGGGCCTTGCCGAAGCTCGCATGCGGATCGGCAAGCAAGCTCATCGCGAAACGATAACTCTGGAACTCCTTCCATCGCCCGGCGAGGCATTTGCCGAAGATGTGGTCGTGAGCAGCTTCCAAACGCTGACACGCTTGCGGGCCGATCGGCTCATCACGCTTGGCGCACCCAGTGAGTTTACGCATTCCGCTCCAATCGCGTTGGACAGTGAGGGGCAAGATGGATGACACGATGATCACAATCCTTGCGAGTGTTGTTGCATGGCCGTTTTGAAGACTCGTTTTGATCCCCAGGATCCGTCTTCTGTGACGAAGGCCGCAGCTTACGCAATTCTTCTGGCCGATCTCTCGGCCAAGTACGACTGGGCTCTCGCGGGTGGCGGATCGAAGATGATCGGGCGCCATCATCAGCGCGGCAAGCTGCCGGTGCGCGACCGCATCGATCTGCTCGTCGATCCACTTACCTCCTTCCTTGAGCTCTCGCCCCTGGCGGCTTGGGGACTTTACGGCAACAGCTTGCCATCTGCCGGCATCGTGACCGGAATTGGCACAATCCGTGGCGTCACTTGCGTGATCATTGCCAACGACGCCACCGTGAAAGGCGGATCGTTCTACAAAGAAACGGTACGCAAGCACATTCGCGCCCAAGACATCGCCTGGGAAAATCGTCTGCCAATCGTCTACTTGGTCGACTGTGGCGGCGCGAATCTTCAAAACCTGGAGGAAGTGTTTCCCGACCAGGAACATTTCGGCGGCACCTTCTATCGCCAGTGCCGCATGTCGGCGGAAGGCCTTCCGCAACTTGCGGCGGTGTTCGGCGAATGCACCGCTGGCGGCGCTTACATCCCGGCCTTGTCTGACGAGTTTATCATGGTCGCGAACAACTCCTCCATTCACCTTGGCGGGCCACAGATTGTGAAGGCTGCCATTAGCGAGACGGTGGATCGCGACGCGCTGGGCGGAGCCATGATGCACTCCACTGTCTCAGGCGTGTCGGACCACTTCGCTTTCAACGAGCGCGAGGCGATCGCTAAACTTCGCGACATGGTCGGCGCGCTCAACTACCCGCAACCTTTGTCTGGCGACATCCGCCCCGCACAGGCTCCGCTTCACGACATTGCCGACTTGCCGGGCATCGTGGGCACCGATCTGTCGTTGCCGGTCGACCCGCGAGAGATCATCGCTCGCATTGTCGATGGCAGCGAATTTCACGAGTTCAAGCCCCTTTTCGGCGAAACGTTGGTTTGCGGATTTGCGCATATTGAAGGCATGCCCGTCGGCATCATTGCCAACAACGGCGTGCTGTTTTCGAACAGCACGCTCAAGGGCGCGCACTTCATCGAACTCTGCGATCAGCGCAGCACGCCTATCCTGTTCCTCCAGAACACCACAGGATTCATGGTGGGCTCTGATGCCGAGCGAGGCGGCATCGCCAAGCATTCAGCTAAGCTTGTTTATGCCGTTTCAAACGCGCGGGTGCCGCGCTACACCCTTGTCACCGGCAGTTCCTACGGTGCCGGCAACTACGGCATGAGCGGCCGCGGTTTCCGCCCTCGCTTTATGTTCATGTGGCCGAACGCCCGCCTGGGTGGCATGAACCCGGACGTCGGCTCGTCTGTGCTCATGGATCTTCGACGCGCTTCGATCTCACGCACTCAAGCCTCTCCAGAGGAGCTTGCCGCCTACGAAGCAGAGCTCCGGCACATGTTCGAGTCCAAGTCCGATCCCTACTACTGCACTTCGCGTATCTGGGACGACGGCATCATTGATCCCCGCGACACGCGCACAGTGCTCGCTCTTTGTCTCGCAACAGGCGCTATGCGACCTACTGTTCCAGGCAACCGGCCGGTTTACCGGATGTAGAAATGAGCCAATTCGCCACCGCCCCGCATCCCATCCGCCGTGTTCTCATCGCCAATCGAGGCGAGATCGCATGCCGCATTATTCGGACGTGCCGCCGTCTGGGCATTTGGACCATCGCAGTTTACTCGGATGTCGACGCGGCAGCGCTGCATGTGCGCTCAGCAGACGAGACTGCGCGTATTGGCCCAGCGCCAGCCGCACAAAGCTATCTTAGCATCGGGGCGATCCTCGACGCCGCTCGCAGGACCGGCGCCGACGCTATCCATCCGGGATACGGCTTTCTTTCGGAAAACGCCGCCTTTGCGCGCGCCTGCCGTGAGGCAGGCTTGATCTACATCGGCCCTTCAGCCGAGGCCATCGCAGCGATGGGCTCCAAGATCGAAGCCAAAAAAGTCGCGCAGGCCGCGGGCGTGCCTACGGTGCCTGGCTATCACGGCGATGATCAGTCGCCGGCGCGGCTTACCAGGGAGGCAAGACGGATCGGCTTCCCCGTATTGATCAAAGCAGCGCACGGTGGCGGAGGGCGCGGCATGCGGCGCGTCGATAAGGAAGGCGAACTTGTCGCTCGGCTTAGCGCCGCGCGAAGCGAAGCGGCTTCGGCGTTTGGCGATGACTCCGTGCTTCTTGAAAAGCTCATTGCTAAACCGCGCCACTTAGAAGTTCAGCTGGTTGGCGACGCGCACAGTAATCTCGTTCATCTGTTTGAGCGAGACTGCTCGGTACAGCGAAACAATCAAAAGGTTTTCGAGGAAGCGCCTGCACCCAATCTGCCAGAGGCGGTCCGACAAAAATTGTATGCCCACGCGCTGCAGCTCGGCAAAGCGATCGGCTACACATCGGCCGGCACCGTCGAGTTCGTGATGGAAGCCGGTTCCGACGAGCCATATTTCCTAGAAATGAATACCCGGCTCCAAGTCGAGCATCCTGTGACCGAAGCGATTACCGGTGTCGATCTCGTCGAATGGCAGCTTCGCGTGGCGGCAGGCTTGTCGCTTCCCGCTGGCCAGAATGAGATTCGCAGGAGAGGCCATGCCATCGAGGCTCGGATTGCGGCGGAGCGACCAGAGCAAGATTTTCAACCAGCGATTGGACGGATCACGCATCTCGCGGCCCCTACCGGTGCCCGCTTTGACACGGGCATCGCAGGTGGTTCCGAGATTGGCATTCACTACGACAGCATGGTGGCTAAGCTGATCGCCTACGGTGACAACCGACAAGCCGCTGTCGATAAGCTCGACGCGGCGCTGGCCCATTTATCTATTCTAGGAGTGGCCACCAATATCGGCATGCTCCGGGCCTGCATCGCCCGCCCCGCCTTCACCGCCGGGCAGCTAACGACCGCGTTTCTCGCGACCGAATTTCCGCGCGGCTGGTCTGCCCCTGCGGACGCGGTCGACCGGCTCGCCGCTGCAGCCGCGCTGGCGTGGATAGAGGCCCAGACGCCAGACGCCACTGCACTTTGGCAGCAAAGCATCGGCTTCCGAGTCATGGGCAGGCGCCGTCCGGCACAGGTTGAGCTTACTGTTGCGAATGATCAGAGCGAGCGGACCGTTACGGTTCTGCGGACACACGCGGGGTTTGCCGCACGAATTGGCGATCAAACTTGGCCCTTATCCAATGATGAGACCATCACTGCGGTTGAGGGCAATCGGGTCATGGTTGCTCAGGGGGGGCTCACGCTTGACGCGAGCATAGGTCTATCCATCGCAAAACTCTCCGCAATCGAAAGCAAGGCCGAAGGCGAAACTCGACTTGTTACTCCATTACCCGGCGTCGTGACTGGCTTGTTCACAAGCCTTGGCGCTTCCGTTCGCAAAGGCGACAACCTCATTCAGCTCGAGGCAATGAAACTTGTCCATACTCTCCAATCTCCTGCTGACGGGAGGGTCGGCAAAGTTCTCCACGCCATCGGCGAGGCTGTGGCGGCCGGAGCCACACTGATCGAGATCATCCCAAAAGAAAGGAAATAGCCATGGCTGGACTGTGGTTTGAGGAGTTCGAGGTGGGGCGGGTGTTCGAGCATGAATGGACCCGCACCATCACCGAGACAGACAACAAGTGGTTCTCGCTGCTCACCATGAACACGCAGCCAGTGCATATCGACAACGTGGCGGCGGCCAACAGCTTCTGGAAGAAACCGCTCGTCAACAGCCTGCTCACGCTGGGTTTGATGGTCGGCATGTCGGTCAACGACACGACATTCGGCACCACAATCGCCAATCTCGGCATGACCGACGTCAAGTTCCCGCACCCGCTGTTTGAGGGGGACACAATCCGTGTGCGTACTTACGTGCTCGCCAAGCGCGAAAGCAAGTCCCGCCCGGGAGAAGGGATCGTTACTCTCCGCCATGAGGCGCTCAATCAGAATGGCGTGGTATGTGGCGTTTGCGACCGGCAGGCATTGATGCGAATGCAACCGCGGGCCGAGTAGGATGCGTTCATTCTTGTTTGTACCAGCGAACGTTCCTCCCATGTGCGCAAAAGCACGTGCCAGCGGTGCGGATGTCGTCATTTACGATCTGGAGGACGCCGTCCAACCCGACGCCAAGGCTGAGGCGCGAGAAGTCTTGCGGCAAGAGCTTGCATCCCGCAGCGAGAGCGGTCCCGCGACGGCCATCCGCATCAACGGCCTCAAAACCGCGTGGTGCAGCTCCGACGTCGAACTGATCCGCGCGCTGAGCCCTGACTACGTCATGTTGCCGAAGACCGAAGGCCCTGGTGACATCGATGCACTCGCAAGGCTTCTGGGAAGCGGATGCGACCGCACGGGTATTTTGGCCATCGCCACGGAAACTGTTACCTCGGTCCTGTCGCTAACGTCGACCGATTGGCGTCATCCCCGGTTGAAAGGCATGCTGTGGGGCGCGGAGGATCTGGCCGCTGACCTCGGAGCGACGGCCAACCGAATGCCTGATGGTAGTTATGCTGGCCCGTTCCGCCTTGCCCGCGATCTTTGCCTATTGGCGGCGCGCGGTGCCGGCGTTCTCGCCATCGATGCTGTTTCAACCGATTTCCGCAACTTGAGCGATTTGCGGGAGGAGGCCGCTCTAGCACGTCGCGACGGCTTCGATGCCAAGGCCGCCATTCACCCAGCGCAGGTAGGGGTCATCAACAATGTTTTCCACCCGAGCGAAAGCGAACAAGTATGGGCGAGGGCCGTGTTCGCCGCAATGGCCGGTTCGGGAACCGGAATAGGGGTTGTTGATGGGGAGATGGTTGACGCTCCTCACCTCGCACGGGCGCGTCGCATACTCGGCTCCAGCCCGTGACAGCGTGGTCGATCCCTAACCGAGGCAGGAGCGGGGGAAATTGCAGCCACAAATACCGCATAGGCGAAGGTATCAAACCGTCGCAAGTGCAACGCTCAGCGCGCAGCCACATCGATCCGATGGCAGCTTACG
Organism: Hyphomonadaceae bacterium; assembly: GCA_019747815.1. Lineage (GTDB taxonomy): Bacteria > Pseudomonadota > Alphaproteobacteria > Rhizobiales > Hyphomicrobiaceae > AWTP1-13. Next base: position 75,138 of record JAIEQJ010000001.1, on the reverse strand, counting down.
GCAGATTTTGTTGCAGAAGTCGGTTGCTGCAATCTGCGAAGCGTGATTCACTGATGACAAATGGGGGCCTGGAAGGTGGGCTGGGCTTCGAAGTCCTCTCCTTTATTGATCATCATCAGCATCGATCACGGCGCATGACTCCTGGGTCATGCTGCTTCTCTCTGGTGCACCCGCAGGACGACCGCGAACGTCCGTTTCGCAGCCATCGCAACTTCAGGTCGCCGGGAGATCATTGCGGCGACAATGGCGCCATCCATGAGAATGCCGAGTTCGTTGATGAGCGCAGCCGGATCGGGTAGGTCGGCCGCCTGAGCGATCTGCATCAGATAAGCGTCCACCGCCGATTTGTGCTGAAGCGCCAGCGCGCGCAGCCTCGGATCGGATTTGTCGTGCTCCCCGACCGCATTGATGAAGGGGCATCCGGAAAAATCATCATCCGCAAACCAGACCTGCAAAACGTCGAACACGCCTACGAGGCGCTCGCTCGCGCTGCCCGGAAGGGCATCGACGGAAGCAAAAAACCATCGGCGCCAGCGTTCGCCCTCGCGGTCGAGGAACGCTTCGATCAGCTGATGCTTGGAGCCGAATATTTTGTAGAGCGTGGTTTTTGCCGTTCCCGCCTTGGCGACGATAGCATCCACGCCTGTCGCGTTGATGCCGTGAAGGCAGAAGAGCTGCGTGGCGGCATCGAGCAGCCGGTCACGCGGCGAAACAGTTTGTGGATCGGCGAGCACAGCAGCAGAGACGGCGGTCGCGCCGTGCATGCTTTCCAAGCCACCGGATGACGGGTTCTCGCTCATTTGCGTTGGCTACAGCCTCCGGCCCGCTGTTGGCAAGCGAGGCTCCAAACCTCGTTGGTCGTTTGGCAGGCAGTCCACGGTGCAAACTGCCCGCTCCAGCGCCCACGCCTTTCACTCAGCACACGCCGTGGGTCACCCGTTTCCGCAACTCTCCGGCATTTTTCGATCTGGCACATGGCTTGCTTAATGGATGGAAACAGACCGGTAGGTAGCCAGGAGTAGAGCATGTCGAACAACCCCATGCAAACCATTGTTTTGACGGGATGTCTGGCTCCGGAGAGCGATGGATTGGCCCCCATCGATAAAGTCGGCCTGGAAAAACTGATCGAGACTGCCAAGGCCAATCCCAAGGCCATACGAACCTTGAAGTGCCGGACGGTGGCCGAAGGCAAGTTCCGCCACGCCAACTACATCCGCAACCTTGCCCCTTACATCGTGGACGAGCCGCCGGGCCTTCTCGGTGACGACACGGCGCCCAATCCATCGGAAGCCTCGCTGGCGGCACTTGGCTCGTGCCTCGCCGTGGGGCTGCACGCCAACGCCGTGCATCGCGGCTGGAAGGTGAACAAGCTCGAACTCGAACTGGAAGGCGATCTCAACATCACGGCGGTCTGGGGCACGGGCGACACCAGCGAGAAACCCGTCGGCTTCACCGATGTGCGCGTTCGCGTGCTGCTTGATTGCGACGGGCCCAAGCCCGAGGTCGATGCACTCGTCGCGCACGTGACGAAATGGTCGCCGGTCGCCAATACCTTCATCCGCCCCGTGAACCTCGTGGTCAAGCCGGCGTGAGAACGCTTGGAGGCATCGTCACGTCGGGTTGGCAAGGCCTGTTGGCCCGCAGGAGGTCTGCAATGGGTGCGTCGGCATCGATGGTCGCGGTTCCTGCCGCGGAAGCGTGCGGCGAGGCTGGCGTGCTCGAGGCGGTTCGCGGCATCGTCCGTTCCCAGCTCGCGCCCATCGTCAACGACATCGATCAAAACGGCCTCTATCCGCGTGATGTGCTGCGGGCGCTGGGCGCCGCTGGCGCCTACAGGACGCACCTGCCGCTCAAACCTGCGCCGGCGGCTGCCAACCTCACAACGGCGATCGAGGCATCGGCGATCGCCTCGCAATCGTGTCTGTCGACGGGTTTCCTGATGTGGTGCCAGAGCACGCTCGCCTGGTACCTCGCCAATTCCGAGAACGATGCAGTCCGCTCCCGCTATCTATCGCGTGTTGCTGACGGCAGTCAGCTTGGCGGGACCGGACTGTCGAACCCGATGAAGACATTCTTCGGAATCGAGCAGCTGAAGCTCAAAGGCAAGCGTGTGCCTGGCGGCTACGCTGTACGTGGCGCGCTGCCGTGGGTATCGAACCTCGGACCCGACCATGTGTTCGGCACGGTCTTCGAGGTCGAAGGCGAGCCGTCGCGCCGGGTGATGTTTATCGCCGATTGCGCCACAGATGGCGTGAGCATTCAGGCCTGCCCTGGCTTCGTGGCACTGGACGGAACCGCAACCTACTCCGTGCAGTTCCGCGATGCGTTCGTGCCGGACGCCAAGGTTCTAAGCGATCCGGTCGACGGCTATCTGAAGAAAATCCGCGCCGGCTTCGTCCTGTTGCAGACGGGCATGGGGCTGGGCGTGATCCGGGATTGCATCGATCTGATGCGCCGCGTGCAGCCGAGTCTCGGTCACATCAACAAGTTCCTCGATGACCAGCCGGAAGACCTGGCCGAGACGCTGGCGGCGATGGAAGCCGAGATTACCGCCCTCGCACTCACGCCGTTCGACCCCTCGCCCCAGTATTGGCGCCGCGTGGTCACCTTGCGGCTGCTCGTCGGAGAAACAGCAGTGCGCGCGGCACACGCTGCCATGCTGCACTCAGGCGCGCGGGGTTACGTCATGGCCAGCCGTGTCCAGCGCCGGCTGCGCGAAGCCTATTTCGTGGCGATCGTCACACCCGCCACCAAGCAACTGAAAAAAATGTTGGCAGAAATGAACTGCTGACGTTGCAGGAGGAAGCGACCGGCTGGTGCCCTGAGCAACTTTGGCAGGAGACATCGTCATGGCGTCCCAGGTTCTGATTACTCCGGAAGAGCTTTCAACGCTGATCGGCAGCGAGCCCACGGTGCTGATCGACACCCGTGATCCTAAGAGCTACGCGGCAGGGCACATCCCCGATGCCGTCAACATCCACGACATATTCACCTATCTCGCCACCTCCTCGCCCGAGGGCATGGCGCAGCTGAAGGGCAAATTCGCCGATGCATTCGGAGCGGCCGGCCTCTCCGGCAAGGAAACGGCGGTGGTCTACGAGCAGTCCATGAATACGGGGTTCGGACAATCCTGCCGGGGCTACTTCATGCTGTCGTTTCTCGGCTATCCGAAGATCAAGGTGCTGCACGGCGGCATCGCCGCATGGACCGCCGAAGGGCGCCCGCTTTCGACTGCCGTAAAAGTTCCGGCCATGAAGACGTTTCCTATCGATGCCAAGGCCGGCGATATCATGATCGATGCCAAGACCATGCTGGCTTCGCTGGAGAACCCCGGTATCGTCAAGCTCGACGTGCGCGACGTGGACGAATGGGTCGGGACGAGTTCCTCGCCCTACGGCAAGGACTTCTGTCCGCGCAAAGGCCGCATTCCCGGCGCGCGCTGGCTCGAATGGTATCGCATGATGAAGCCTACTCCGGACGGCACGCGTCTCAAGGCTCCGGAAGAGATCATGGCCGAGTGCGCAACCGTCGGCGTCACACCCGAGACGCCCGTCTATCTCTACTGCTTCAAGGGCGCGCGCGCGTCCAATACCTATCTGGCGCTCAAGGAAGCCGGCGTGAAAGACGTGCGCATGTATTTCGGCTCCTGGAACGAATGGTCGCGCGATCCATCGTTACCGATCGAGGAAGGCCGCCCCTACTGACGGTAGATGTGGGACTAGCCGACAGTATCCCTACTGTCATTTCGAACCTCAGAACAGCCGAGCGGTGAGGCCCCTTGGGCGCCGCCCGGCATCCAAGCCGATCTAGTGTGGTGGCAATGCTCGAAACCAAACAACCGATGGTTAATTCCCGCCAGGGATGTTGCTGCGGCCAGCACGCAAGCGAGAACGAGCACATGCTCTCGTTCAACTCGGGCCGCAGCGATCCAGCGAAAGAAATGCAGCTCCGCCGCGTGGTGGAGGAGACGCTCGTGCAAGCCTTGTTCCCGCATGTGCCGTCCCGGCGCGCTTTCGTAAGGGCCGTCGGGGTCAGCACCGCTGCGGCGGCTATCGCTTCCGCCTTCCCGATCGAATTTGCAAGCGAGGTGTTCGCGCAAGGAGCCGGCGGCTTGGAGAAAAAGGATCTCAAGGTCGGTTTCATCCCCATCACCTGCGCCACGCCCATCATCATGGCGGCGCCGATGGGTTTCTACGCCAAGCAGGGCCTCAACGTCGAAGTGGTGAAGACCGCTGGGTGGGCCGTCATCCGCGACAAGACCATCAACAAGGAATATGACGCAGCCCATATGCTATCGCCGATGCCGCTCGCACTGACGCTGGGCCTCGGATCACCGGCCCAGTCCTTCACCACGCCGGCGATCGAGAACGTCAACGGACAGGGCATCGTGCTTGCCGTGAAGCACAAGGACCGGCGTGACCCCAAGGATTGGAAGGGCTTCAAGTTCGGCATTCCCTTCGAGCATTCGATGCACAATTATCTGCTGCGCTATTATCTCGCGGAAGCGGGGCTCGATCCCGATGCCGACGTGCAACTGCGCGTCGTGCCGCCGCCGGAGATGGTCGCCAATCTGCGCGCCGACAACGTCGACGGTTTCCTCGCGCCTGACAACATCTGCCAGCGCGCGATCTATGATGGGGTTGGTTTCCTGCATCTTCTTTCTAAGGAGATATGGGATGGGCACCCCTGTTGCGCTTTCGCGGTCAGCCGCGAATTCATCACCAACATGCCGAACACCTATGCGGCGCTGTTGAAGTCGATCATCGAAGCGACGGCATTTGCTTCGAAATCGGAGAACCGCAAGCAGATTGCGGAAGCGATCGCGCCACCCAACTATCTCAATCAACCGCTTACAGTGCTGGAGCAAGTTCTGACGGGGACGTATGCCGACGGCCTCGGCAATGTGAAGACCGACCCCAAGCGCGTCGATTTTGATCCATTCCCCTGGGAGAGCTTCGCCATCTGGATGATGACGCAGATGAAGCGGTGGGGTCAGCTCAAGGACGATGTCGACTATGCCGCTATCGCCAAGCGGGTGTTCCTCGCGACCGATGCCGCCAAACTGATGAAGGAAACGGGCCTCGCCCCGCCTGCAGCGACGACCAAGACGTTCTCAGTCATGGGCAAAGCGTTCGATCCGTCGAAGCCAAGAGAGTATATCAACAGCTTCGCCATCAAGCGGGCCGGCTGACGGTGCACTCGCTCAACGTGCGGAGGACTAGGAGCAACCTGCCGTGCTTCGAGCGTGTATGCCGCCATGACCCATGGAAGCCAATAGTTTGCAAGCCAGTAGGAGCAAATGAATGTCGAAGCCGCCGTTCCCGCCATTCACACTTGAGACGGCCACTCAAAAAGTGCGGATGGCCGAGGATGCGTGGAACACCCGCGATCCCGAGCGCGTGTCTCTCGCGTACACTGAGGACAGCGAGTGGCGCAATCGCGCCGTGTTTCCGAGCGGGCGTCGTGAGATCGTCGAGTTCCTGAAACGGAAGTGGGCGAAGGAGCTGGACTACCGTCTTATTAAGGAGATCTGGGCCTTTGCCGACAACCGCATTGCCGTCCGGTTTGCCTACGAATGGCACGACGATGGCGGCTTTTGGTATCGATCCTACGGCAACGAAAATTGGGAGTTCGACGAGCACGGCCTCATGCGCCGCCGCTATGCCAGCATCAACGACAAACCGATCTCAGAATCTGAGCGCAAATACCGCTGGCCCCTCGGCCCGAGACCTCCTGAGCATCCTGGCCTGTCGGCGTTGGGCCTGTGAAACAAAATGGGTGAGAACTCGCAGAACTCATGACGAGCTTGGGCCAGAGCCGGCCTCCGTCGACGAGGCCGACGAAAATTCGCAAATGCCGGGCAAAGTCGGTTGATGTTCGCATGTTTTTGCTGCTTAAGGCGACCGCTTCCCGAGGATCGTCCTTCAGTCGGCGCAAAGCTGGGCACGTGATGAGGCGTTGCCAAATCCACACACGGTCGGTTAAACCTCATCTCTCCACCAGCGCGTCGCGGATCATCATGAACGGCCAGAATGGCAAAGAGGAACATGCTGACTGCTATGTCGCGCTTGAACTGAGCCGCACCAAATGGCTCGTCGGAGCGCTGCTCCCTGAAAGCAAGAAGATGACAACCATCCCGGTTGCGGGCGGAGATGGCGGCAAGCTTCTTTCGGTGCTGCGCGGGATCTTGGCGAAGGCGATCGCGGGATATGATGGCTTCTGGCCCGCCCGGTTCCTGATCGACCGCGGAATCGACACGACGGTTCTGGATGCGTCGAGTTTTCTCGTTTCGCGCCGCGGGCGGCGTGCCAAGACCGATCGCGTCGACGTGGAATCGATGGTCTTCGTACTGAAGGCGTTCTTGCTCGGCGACAGATCCGTCTGTCGGCCCGTACGCATCCCTTCGCCTGAGGAGGAGGGCGCCAAATGGATCACACGTGAGCGCACTCAGCTCTTGAAAGAACGGACGCGCAACGTCAATCGCATTCGCGCTCTGTTGAACCTGCAGGGTATTCGCGATGTTCGCGGACTGTGGGTGGCAACTGGCAGCAGTGGCTTAGCCAGCAGAGAACCGGCGACGGCCGTCGTCTTGGCACTTTCTTGTTGCGGGAGCTCGGCCGGCAGTTCGAGCGCCTCGAGCTGCTGACCTCACAGATCAAGGCGCTTGAGCGTGAGCGCGCGGCGGTGATCGCACATCAGGCGAAGATACCGAACGGCAGAAAGATCGCTGCGATCACGCAGCTACGCGGCGTTGGCGAAGGCGGCGCAACGACCCTGGTAACGGAGGTCTTCCATCGGCAGTTCAGAAACCGAAGGCATCTTGCGTCCTACCTCGGTTTGGCACCAAGCCACTTTGCCAGCGGGGAGGTCTCCCGCGATCAGGGCATCAGCAAGGCCGGAAACAAGCCGGCGCGTTATGATGGTGGAGCTGGTCTGGTGCTGGTTGCGCTATCAGCCACAAAGCCATCTCGCGCAATGGTATCGCCGCCGCTTCGCCGAGAAGGCAGGACGATCCCGCAAAGTCGGTGTTATCGCACTTGTCAGGAAACTCGCGATTGCGCTGTGGCGTTTTCTGGAGCAGGGCTCGGTGCCTGAGGGAGCGAAACTCAAAACGTCTGATCATTTAGCTGCCGACGGGCAGCTGAAAGGTGGGACGGTGACCGTGCGAAGAGATGGCGAGCTCCTCGCCAACTGGTAATTCCCGTTGATCGTCATGCTGTCTCTGCCATTTGCGCTGATCGGCAGCCTTTGGATGATGTGGTAGCTTGGGTTCGACACGTCCGTTGCGATCGCGGTTCGGCCTATCACTCTTGCGGGTGTCGCGGCCGAGACGAGGGGTGGTCATGTTGATCTTATCTTGATCACGCACTGAAGGCGTACCGAGCTCGAGCCGAGCGGGAAGGTCGCGCCTTTTCAGTGGCCGACGTGATTGCTGCAATCACGGAGGGAGCAGTCGAGCGTCTGCGGCCAAAGATGATCGGCCAACTACTTGTTCGGGCTGAGCATCTCTCGGAGCTTGAAGCGGATGATCTTCCCGGAGCCGGTGCGCGGGATCTCGGCAATCACATGCACGGATTGAGGGAGCTTGTAGGCAGAGAGCTGCGCAGCGCAGTGTTTGAGAACGGCGTCGTTGTCGATCGACATGCCGGCGCGAGCCACGACAAAGAGCGCGGGCACCTCGCCCAGGTGCTCATGGGGGATGCCCACCACCCCGCTGTCCAACACCGGCGGGAATTTGTTGACCACCTCCTCGATCTCGGCCGGGGCGATGTTCTGCCCGCCGCGGATGATTAGTTCCTTGAGCCGCCCCGTGATGGTGAGAAAGCCGTTCTGGTCGCTTTTGGCGAGGTCGCCGGTGCGATACCAGCCATCGCGCAGCGCGGCATCGGTCTCGGCAGGCTTGTTGTGATACCCAAGCATGACGTTTGGCCCGCGTACAATTAGCTCGCCCTCGGCTCCGACCAGTGCGTCATGTCCCGTGGCCGGGTCGATGATGCGTACGGCGAGACCGGGCACCGGAATTCCGCACGACCCCAGCACGCGGCCGCCGACCGGCCAGTTCATGGTCACCATGGTGGACGTCTCGGTAATGCCGTAGCCATCCAGCAACGGCACGGAGAAGTAGGCCTCGAATTCGCGATTGAGCGTCGCCGGCATGATGGCACCGGCTGAGATGCACATGCGCAATCCTGGCAGCTTGGCGTCAGTCACTTTTGGCTTGGATCGCGAGAAGAATGAGCGCGAGGCGGCGGCTTTGCCATCCTCCTCGCGCGCCCGCTGCAGTAGGTAGTGGAACATGGTGGGCACGCCCGGCATCAGCGTGAAGGTCCCGCCTCTCAAGAGCTCCAGCGCCTCGGCGGTGGAAAACTTCTCCATGATGTACTCAGTGGCGCCGGCAGCCAGGACTGAGAGCACGCTCAGGTTCAGGGCGTATGAGTGAAACAGCGGGAGCGGCGAAAGCACTTTGTCTTTGTCGGACAGGCCGCAAATCGGCGCCCAACAGGCAGCCGCCACCCACAGCATGCCGCGCACGGTGAGCAGGACGCCTTTGGCGCGCCCGGTGGTTCCCGACGTGTAGACGATGTAGCCCGCCGCATCGATGCTGCTTGGGTCGCGCGGCCGCGATTTCGGTTGCGTTCTTGCGAGATCGGAGAAGCGCGGGCCTTCGCCTCGCTCGGCGCCGCGATCGGTGAGGATGATCGCAGTGAGGTTGGGCGCCTGCGAGCGAAGCTGGGCAACCAGTTCGGATTTCTCGTCAGTGGTGACGATGGCCCGGCAGTCGGCGTCCTGCAGCCGATAGGTGATCTCGGACTCGCTCGACTCGTAGCTGATAGGAACGCTGATGGCGCCCGCGCGCGTGGTGGCGAAGCAAGCCTCGATCCAATCGACGGAGTTGGGAAGCAGGAGCGCGACGGTCTGTCCAGGTGCAACGCCCAGATCGGCAAGATGCCCCGCCAGGTTTCCCGTCCGTGTGAGCAGATCGCCGTAGGTTACAGAGCGGCGACTGTCCTGATATGCGACCTTTGTTCCGCGTGCGTCGGCATGGCGGCGCAGCAGCTCGGGGATCGGTTCGATCAGATCGGTGCGCAGCATTGCATTGTCCTCCCAAGTCCGATGTTGTTCTTGGCGCGGGACCGCCCTTCACTGCATGCTGAACCCGCCGCTGATGCTGATCACCTGGCCCGTGATCCAGCTGCCATGCTCGGATGCGAGCAGGGTCACCATCGGTGCAACGTCGCTCGGCTGGCCGAGACGGCGGAGCGGGTAGAACTTGACGAGCTTGTCGCGGTTGGCCTCGACCCAGCTGCGGTCGTGGGCGGTCTCGACCAGGCCGAGCGAAACGGCGTTGGCGGTGGTTCCCGACCGGCCCATCTCGCGCGCGAGCGACTTCATGAGCGCGATGACGCCGGCGCGTGCCGCGGCACCTATGGAAAGACCGGATTCGCCGACGCGCGAGCTATCGCCCATCAAGCTGATGACGCGGCCGTTCTTGCCTGCTTCAAGCAGGGGTCCGGCGGCATGGCAGCAATGAATGGTGCCGTAGAGGCAGGTGTCGATTTGCCGCCGCCATTCGTCCGGAGTGGTTTCGGCAAAGCGCTTACGGATCACCAGTCCGGCGTTGTTGACGAGAATATTGAGCCCGCCGAGCTCGGTGGCAATGCGATCGACCATTTGCTTGACGGCGCCGAGATTGGCAATGTCGGCCTTGCAAGCAATGGCGCGACCGCCAGTGGATTTGATTTCGTTGACCACCGCCTGTGCTGCTTCCGCGGAGCTGTTGTAATTGACCGCGACGGCGGCACCCTCCGACGCCAGCGCAAGCGCGATGTCGCGGCCGACGTCGCGCGCAGCACCCGTGACAAGGGCTACCTTGCCTTCCAGTCCCATTCTCATTTCTCGTCTCCTGTTCGCGATTTCGCAGCTTCAATCAGCCGGAATAGGCGCTCCGGCGTCACCGGCAGCTCGTTGATCTCAATATCAAGGGGGGCAAGCGCGTCGGCGATGGCGTTGGCTACAGCGGCGGGCGCGCCGATGGTTCCGCCCTCGCCCATGCCGCGGTAGCCGCCTATGGCGGGAGACGACGTCTCCATGTGCACGACATGCATGGGGGGAATCTCGGCGGCAGCAGGGACGACGTAGTCAACCAGGCTGGCCGTGAGGATCTGGCCCTGCTGGTCGTAGACAACCTCTTCGTAGAGAGCCGCGCCGATACCCTGCGCCACTCCGCCGTGCACCTGGCCGTCCACGATCAAGGGATTGATGAGCTTGCCGCAATCCTCGGCGACGACGAACTTCTCCAGCCGCACTGTATAGGTGTCGGGATCGACCTCAAGGACCGCGATGTGCGTCGAAGACGTGGTCGTGCCGAGCACGGGGTCGTAGGTGCTGGTTGCCTCGAGCTCGCCCCGAACTTCCGGAGGCAGGCGCCCCATTTCGAGATAGACAGCGCGGGCAACCTCCTTGTATGTCGTCGTCTTGTTGGTGTTTGGCACGTAGATGCGGCCGTCCTCAGCCACGAGCTCGTCGGGCGAGGCCTCCAACAGATGCGCGGCGGCCTTGAACGCCTTGCCGCGCACAATGCGAGCCGCGAGGGTGGCAGCGCCGCCTGCCAGCACGGTGCTGCGGCTGGCGTAGGTGCCAGTGGCATTGGGGACGGCATTGCTGTCACCCTGGATGATGCGCACGTCCTCGACTCGCACACCAAGCTTGTCGGCAACGACCTGTGCGAGCGTCGTCTCCAGCCCCTGGCCGTGCGACGCGACGCCGAACGCCGCGGTGACTCCGCCGGTGGTGTCGATGCGGATCTTGGCGGTTTCCGTGCCGGTGTTGAGCGGCATGCCGGGCGCAACGGAGATGCGCGAGCCGATGCCCGTCAGCTCGGCATAGGAGGCGATGCCGATGCCGAGCCAGCGCCCGGCGGAGCGCGCTTCAGCCTGCCGGCGGCGCAACGCCTCGTAGTCGACGGCTTTGCACGCGGCGAGAAGACAGTCTGTGAAGCTGGACCGATCCCAAACGATGCCTGAGCCGATGCGGTAGGGGAACTCGTGGTCCTGGATGAAATTCTTGAGCCGTATTTCGCGCGCATCCACTCCGATGCGGCGCGCCGCCATGTCGAGCAGGCGTTCGGTGACGAAAGTCGAGATCGGGCGGCCGACCCCGCGGTATGGACCGGTTGGCGCCTTGGACGTGGCGACAGCGCGCACCGCGCCGCGATAGTTCTGGATGCGGTACGGCCCTGGCAAGAAGCTCACCACCTGAACCGGCTCGAGCGCGCAGGTCCAGGGATAGATGGAATAGGCACCCACATCGCCGATCACATCAGCGATCAGCGCCATAACGCGACCGTCGTGGTCGAGGCCCATCTCGGCGTCGATGATCTCGTCGAAGCCATGGCTGGTCGCGGTCAGGTCCTCCATCCGGTCGCTGGTCCACTTTACGGAGCGGCCGAGCCTCCTCGCCGCGAACGCCACCAGCAGCTCCTCCGGATAGAGCGACGCCTTGCCCCCAAACCCGCCGCCCACGTCGGGCGCGACGACGCGCAGCCGATGCCCGGGCATTCCGAGCGCCTCGGACAAGGCGTTGCGGATAATGCCCGGGACTTGTGTCGAGGAATGGAGGGTGAGTTCATCGCGCCCGGTATCGTACTCGGCGAGATAGCAGCGGTTCTCCATCGCCGCCGGCGTCTTGCGATGAAAGCGAAACCGACCCTTCACCCGCACGGGCGCGGCAAACATCTCGGTCTCGAACTCGCCACGCTTGAACTCGCGCTGGACGAGCACGTTGGTTCCGGCTTCCTCATGCAAAAGGGCGGCATCGGACGCGACCGCGGCCTCCGGGTCGGTGACGACCGGCAAGGGGTCGTAGGCGATCTCGACGAGCTCGCAGGCGTCTTCGGCCAGGTAGCGGCTTTCGGCAACGACAGCGACGACAGGTTCGCCAACGAACCGCACCTTGTCCGATGCCAGGGCTCGTATCGGCGTCGCGTAGTAGCTTGGCATGCGCGATTCGGCGTGAACCGGCGTGGCCTCGGTCAAGTCCTTGGCCGTCAGTATGGCGACGACGCCGGGAACGGCGCGGGCTGCCGTCACATCAATCGACAGGATACGTGCGTGTGAGTGATCGCTGCGGCGGAAGGCAACATGCAAGGCGTCGGGAGTTCGACGGTCATCGACATACGTTCCGCGTCCGGTCAGGAGCCGTGGGTCCTCCGTGCGCTTTACTTTGGCGCCAATATTCTTTGGCCGTGTCTGACGCTCATCGAGCGCGGCTTCTTCGGCGCTCTGCTTCGTCACCACCTCAGTCATAGGCGTGACCTCCTTTGCGAAGGGTCGCCCACTGCTCGGCATCGTGCCCGCAAATTACGGTCGCGCCAGCCTTCTCGATACGGCGAATTTCGGCCAGGGATGCGAGCAGCGCGTCCCGGTTCCAGGTGTTACGCGGGACGATGTCGCGGTCGAGCGAAGCGCGCAGGCTCACGGCGTCGGATGCGAGCAAGAACGCACCGCTGCGGTCGAGGCTAACGAGGGCGCCGATGGTGCCGGGGGTATGGCCGGGCAAGGATAGAAGCACCACCCGGCTATCTCCAAAGACGTCGCACTGGTCGTCGATAGTGTCCATGGGGCTGGAATGGTCCCACTCGGCGGGCAGGTAACCACTCGCGGCGGCGTTCGGCGCGCGTGCTGCGTCGAGTTCTCGCGCATGAACCATGATGGTCGCCTTCTTGAAGAAGGCGTTGCAGCCGCAGTGGTCGGGATGGAAGTGCGAATTGACAACGATGTCGATGTCGTCGACGGCGAGGCCGAGAGAAGCCAAGCCTGCCAGCACATGATCGCTGGGGCCCATGATCGGCGTCATGATCTTGGCCATGCTACCCCACCGTGCGTCGGCGTTGTCGATCACGGAGGGATGGCAACCGGTATCGAAGAGTACATTTGCCTGCCTATGCCGGATAAGAATGCTCGATACCGGCAGCTCGATGGTCTCGCTGCGGTCGGCATCGGGCAGATAGATGCTTTTCTTCATGCGCAGGCGACCGCCAGACAGGACGTGCATTCTCATGGCGCACTTCCCGGCTGGCGCACGAGCGCGCGTACCGCCTTGACGATGTGCTCGTAGCCGGTGCACCGACACAGGTTGCCTGATAGGCCCTCGCGGATCTCCGCGTCCGATGCGAGTGGATACTTCTTGATGAGATCGGTGATGGTCATCAGCATGCCGGGCGTACAGAAACCGCACTGCAAGGCGTGTTGGTCCTGAAACGCCGCCTGCACGGGGTTGAGCTTTTGCAGCGTGCCGAGGCCTTCGACCGTCTCGACAGCTGCTCCGTCGGCCTGGACGGCAAGCATCAAACAGGAGCGCACGCTATCGCCGTTGACGACAATCGTGCAGGCGCCACAGATGCCGTGCTCACAGCCGACGTGGGTGCCAGTCAGACCGAACTCGTGCCTCAGAAAGTCCGAGAGCAGCAGTCGAGGTTCAACCGACCGTTCGTAGGTCGTGCCGTTTACCGTCATCCGTATTGTCTTATGCGCAATCATTGCCGGTCTCCGTCGGCGCGGCGCCAGGCATCCCTGATTGCCTTCTTGGCGAGGACGCCCGCCAGATGGCGGCGATAGTCGCTCGATGCGTGCAGGTCGGTGTTGGGCTCTATGGCGGACCGGATCGACGCCACGGCTTCGTCCAGAAGCGTATCGCTCAACCGCTGTCCGCGCAGCAGCGCCTCCGCTTCGTGGGCGCGGACAGGCGTTTCCCCAACGCCCATCAAACCAATGCGCGCCTGCTCACACTTGCGGTCGCGAGCGTCAATCGTAACGCCGACGGCAGCGAGGGCGAAGTCTCCGGCCCGACGCGCGACCTCCTCGAAGGCCCAGCCGCTCTCACGCGCTGGCTTCGGAAACTCGATATCGGTGACGATCTCATCCTCTTCGAGGCTGGTGACGAGCGATGTTACGAAGAAGTCGCCAGCATCAGTGATGCGTCGGCCACGCGGAGAGTGAATGCCGATGCGTGCATCAAGGAGCAAGGTCAGCATCGGCAGCTCGGCGGCCGGATCGGCGTGGGACAGGCTGCCACCAATGGTTCCGCGGTTGCGGATCGCCAGGTGCGCGACATGCTGCATAGCGGCCGCAACGACAGGAAGATGTGTCTTGATGACCGGTGACATCTCGAGTGCATGATGGCGGGTCAGGGCGCCGACCTTGACAGTTGAACCGGTCGCCTCGACGTAGGCCAGGCCAGGCACACGATTGATATCGATCAGGACGGAGGGTCGCGCCAGGCGGAAGTTGAGCATGGGCATCAGACTTTGCCCGCCGGCCAGCACCTTGCCGTCGCCGCCTGCAGCGCTCAGAGCGGAGAGTGCCCCTTCTAGGTTGTCTGCAGCAATATAGTCGAAGGCAGGGGGCTTCATGCTTCAGACCCCTTGAAACCTTGGCGCGCGTTTCTCCGCAAAGGCGCGCCGTCCCTCGTTATAGTCCGCACTGTCCGCGGCCAGATCAATGGCACGCTGTGCGGCAGCCTCATTCAGTTCTCCGGTCCCCATGGAGAGGCCGGTGAGGATGGCCTTGGCGCCCGCTAGGGAGAGCGGGGCGTTGCCGGCCATTTGCAGCGCCAGATCGCGAGCCTTTGCCATGGGGTCGGAAACAACCTCATCGGCAAAGCCCAACTTGAGCGCCTCAGCCGCATCAAAGCGCTGGGCCGTGAAGAGAATGCGCTTTGCCGCGGGCAAGCCGACGAGGGAAACCAGGCGCTGTGTGCTGCGCACCCCATAAACAATGGAGAGCTTTGCCGCGGGGATGCCGAAGGTAGCCGAGCGGTCGGCGATCCTGAAGTCGCAGGCCATGGCCAGGTGACAACCGCCGCCGAGGCAATAGCCGGACACGACGGCAATGGTCGGTTTGGGGCAATCGGCGATGGCATAGGAGGCGCTGTCCACGGCGAGCTCGTAGTCGCGGGCTTGCTCCCCTGAGGCTCGCGCGTCGCCAAATTCGGCAATGTCGGCACCGACACTGAAGTTTCCATCAGAGCCGCTGAGTAGAGCCACTCGTATCGAGTTGTCGGACGTGAGATCGCTGAACACACCGGCGACCTCGAGCCATGTGGAACGGCGCAGTGCGTTGCGCTGCTCGGCGCGGTTGATCGTGACGGTCGCAACCGGACCGTCATACTTCACATCAAGATCTGCCATCACGCCTCCTGCGGTGACCGATCGTCGCTTGGTTCTGCACCACCGATGTCATCGAGCGGGCTCCTGCGCCGTTGCCGATTGGGACAGTCCGTCGGACGTGATCTCGGCAAAGCGAGCGAAGAACTGACCGGCGAGCTTTTTTGCAGTCGAGTCGATAAGGCGGGCGCCGAGTTGTGCGATCTTCCCACCGACTTGAGCCTTGACGACATATCTCAGCGTCGTGCGGTTGCCGTCCACGGCGTCCAAAGCGACGTTGGCGCCGCCCTTGGCGAAGCCGGCAATTCCACCCTGGCCCTCGCCGCTGATGGTGTAGCTCTCAGGCGCGACGATATCGGTCAGCGCAACGCGGCCGGAGAACTTGGCCTTGATGGGGCCGACTTTCGTCACGACCGTTGCCGTGAACTCGGTATCGGATACCTTCTCGAGCACCTCGCAACCGGGAATCGAGTCCTTCAGGACAGCCGGATCGTTGAGAGCGGCCCACACCTTTTCGCGCGGCGCATCGAGCGTGATCTCGCCCGTCATGTCCATTTCAGGCCTCCTTTGCTGCGGTCAGCAGTGGTGTGAGCAGAGTCTTGAGCTGGCTCGGCAACGACACAGGTCGATTGCTGGTGCGATCGACATACACGTGGACGAAGTGGCCTTGCGCGGAGGCGCTGCTCTGATTGTCGCGGAACAAGCCGATCTCGTACCTGATGCTGCTGTTGCCGAGATGTGCGACGCGCAGCCCGGCATGTATCTTTGACGGAAAGCTGACTTGGCTGAAGAAGCGACACTGGGTCTCGACGACCAGCCCGATGACGTCGCTGCGCTCCACGTCGAGTGCGCCATTCTCAATCAGGAACTGGTTCACGACCGTGTCGAAGTACTGGTAGTAGACGGCATTGTTCACGTGCCGGTAGGAATCGTTGTCGTTCCAGCGCGTCGTGATCTCGAGGAAGTGGGGATAGGCCGAACGCGGCTCGGCGGGAGACCGTCCGCTCACAGCACCGCTCCATAAATTTCACTCGCGTCTCGCAGGGTCACTTCGCGCGGGTTGTTCACCAGCAGGCGTGTCTGCTTCATGGCATCTTCCGCCAATTGTCCGACGTGCTCCTGTTTGATGCCGACGTCACGTAGTCGCGTCGGCAGGCCAAGGTCGGTCGCCAGCGTCGAAAAGTAGCTGACAAGCGCTGCCGTCCTGTCGGCGGCATCTCCGCTTTGGTCCGGAACTATGATGCTGGCTAGCTCCGCGTGCAGTGGTCTTGCGACGGGCGCGTTGAAGCGCAAGACCTCAGGCAGGACCAGCGAATTGGACAGTCCATGCGCAACATGGAAGCGCGCGCCGACTGGGTAGGCCAGCGCATGAACGGCCGCCACCGGCGCGTTGGCGAAGGCCATCCCGGCCAACATGGATCCGAGCAGCATAGCCTGCCGCGCTTGCCGGTTGCCGCCGTTCCTGCACACCTCGCGGATGTTGCCGGCCAATAGAGCGAGTGCCTCGCGAGCCAGACAGTCCGACACCCTGTTCTTCAGGCGCTTGCTGGTATAGGCCTCGATGGCATGCACCATGGCATCGATGCCGGTTGCAGCCGTAGTCGCCTTGGGAAGCCCCAGTGTCAGGTCGGCATCGAGCACCGCCCAATCGGGAAGCAGGACCGGTGAGACGACGCCCTTCTTCTCACCTTCCCCGGTCGTAACGATGGAGATCGGCGTCACTTCCGATCCCGTCCCGGCCGTGGTCGGTGCCAGCAGGAGAGGCAGGCGAGGTCCCTTGGCATTGCCGACGCCATAGATGTCGTCGAGGCGCTCGTGGCTCGCAACCAGGAGTGCGACGAGCTTAGCCACGTCCATGGAGCTGCCGCCGCCTATGGAGACAACCCCATCGACTCGCGCCGCCTTGGCCGCATCGACAGCGGCAAGAACAACGTGCGCTGGCGGGTCGGCAACAACGTCGGTGAACAAGGCAACCTTGATATCGTTGTTGCCCAAGCTCTCAAGCGCGGATTCGAGCAGTCCGGCTTTGACGATGCCGATATCGCTGACGAGGAAGACGGATCGGCAGCCTAGCCCCTTCATGAGTTCGCCGACACGGGCGGAGGCTGCAGGCTCGGCGAGGACAGATTTCGTCGTTTGAAACGTGAAACCTTTTTCCATCCTCTCTTCTCCTTGCCTTTCTGGCCGATGGTACAGACGGCCTGCTCGGGTCGCTTGCATTAGTGGAATAAAATCTCGTCATGAAGCCCGAACCAGCGGACGCTCTGTTCTGCCTCGTGGCCGGAGCCGCTCAAACGCAGAGATGAGCTCGCCGACAACGCCCTTACGAAACAGCAAGACACAGGACATGAAGATGAGACCAATCACGATTGGCACCTTGGTCGAGAAGTCGACGGCAAGCGGGCCAATCTGAATCGCGCCCATGCTCGCGAGCTTGCTCTCCAGGGTAATGACAATGATCGCTCCGACGATCGGTCCGAGCGAAGTCCCCAAGCCGCCGAGCAAGCACATCAGGATGACGGTACCCGACATGGTCCAATGCACGTCGGGCAGAGACGCAAGACCGAGGGTGATTGCCTTCAATCCGCCGGCCAGGCCAGCCACCGAAGCGGAGAGAACGAATGCTGAGAGCTTGTAGGCTTTGACATCGTAGCCGAGGGAGATCGCGCGCGCCTCGTTGTCGCGAATGGCAAGCAGCACGTGGCCGAACGGGGCTTCCATGACGCGTTGCAGACCCCAGATCGCCGCCAGGGCAACGACGACGACGAGCGCATAGAGCGTCATGTCGTCGGCGAGGCTCAACGTGCCAAACAGAGTGCCGCGAGGAATGCGCTGGAGGCCATCTTCCGCACCGGTGAACGGCGCTTGCACGCAGAAGAAGTAGATCATCTGTGCCATCGCCAGGGTGATCATGGCGAAGTAGATGCCCTGCCGCCGGATAGCCATACCGCCGATGATGATGCCCAAACCCGCGCCGACGCCGAGGCTGATAACGAGGGTGAGTTCTGTCGGTACGCCCCACTCCTTTGCAACATGACCGGCCGCATAAGCCCCCATGCCGAAGAAGGCAGCATGCCCGATGGACAGCAGGCCCACATTGCCCGTGAAGAAGTTGAAGGCCGCCGCGAACAAGGCAAAGGCGACGCACTTGAGGAGAAAGAGCGTGTAGAGGCCCGTCAGAGGCGCCAGGAGCGCAGCGATGCCGAGCACAAGCAACAGCAGGGTCGATTGTCGCATGCTCACGCCTCCCGCCCAAACAGCCCGGCTGGGCGTACAAGAAGGACCAAGGCCATGATGATGAACACGGTGGTCGAAGAGATCTCGGGGTAGAAGACCTTCGAAAGGCCTTCGATGATGCCAAGTCCCAACCCGGTTAGGATCGCCCCAAGGGTCGAGCCGAGCCCGCCGATGACAACGACCGCGAAGGCGATGATCAGGAGGTTCGATCCCATAAGGGGTTGCACCTGGTAGATCGGCGCCGCCAACACTCCGGCGAGTGCCGCGAGGCCCACGCCGAGGCCATAGGTAAGTGTGATCATGAGCGGCACGTTGATGCCGAGCGCCTGCACCAGGCGGGCGTTTTCCGTGCCCGCGCGGAGGTAAGCGCCCAGGCTGGTTCGCTCGATCAGTAGCCAGATGCCGACGCATACGGCGAGCGAGACGGCCACGACCCAGACGCGATAGAGCGGCAATCGCATGAAGCCGAGGTCGACGAGACCATCCAGCTGCGGTGGTCCGTTATAGGATTGGCCGGCGGAGCCGTAGATATCGAGGAAAATTCCTTCCAGTACGAGAGCCAACCCGAATGTCAGCAGCAAGCTGTAAAGGTGGTCGAGGCCGGTGAGACGGCGCAGGAGCAGTCTTTCGACGAGCATGCCGAAGGCGCCAACGACGACCGGGACTATAAATAGCGCGATCCAGTAGTTGATCCCCAGCCACCGCGATCCCAGATAGGCCGCGAATGCGCCCAACATGTAGACGGCGCCGTGCGAGAAATTGATGACGTTGAGAAGCCCGAAGATGACCGCGAGCCCCAGACTGAGCATGGCGTAGAAACAGCCGTTGACCAGCCCGATTGTCACCTGACCAAGCAAGACGGGAAGAGGAATGTCGAGCATGTTCCCCCTCACACGCCGATATAGCGTTCGAGGAGCTCGGCGCTTGACGCGAGCTCGGCGGCCGTCACATGCAGCACCACCTGGCCACGCTCGACAACGAAATGGCGGTCCGCCAAATCTTCGACGAAGTGGGTGTTCTGTTCCACGAGCAGGATGGTGTAGTTAAGCGATTTCAGCCGCGTAATCAGCTCGAGAAGCCGGTCGACGATCACGGGCGCCAGACCTTCGGAGATCTCGTCCAGCAGCAGGAGCCGGGAGCCGGTGCGCAGTACCCGCGCGATGGCGAGCATTTGCTGTTCTCCGCCGGAGAGCCGGGTTCCTTGTGTCTTGCGCCGCTCGGCGAGGTTGGGCAGCAGCGCGTAGATCTCATCGACCGACATGCCGCCGCCAGCTTGGCTTGGGGGAAGGCGCAGGTTCTCTTCGCACGTTAGGCTGGCGAAGATGCCCCGTTCCTCAGGGCAGTATCCGACGCCCAACCGGGCGATCCGATGTGGCGGCAGAGCGATCACTTCAGCGCCTGCAATGCGGATCGACCCCTTGCGGCGGTCCACCAAGCCCATGATTGCGCGCAGCGTGGTTGTGCGGCCTCCACCGTTGCGGCCTAGGAGAGAGACGACCTCGCCCTCCGCCACCGACAGGGTCATACCGTGCAAGATGTGGGACTCGCCATACCAGGCGTGAACGTCCTGCAGGGCGAGGATTTGGCGGCGTTGTGCGGCTGCTGCAGCGGTCGGCCCCATTTCCGTCGCTGCTGAGATCGGTGTGCTGAGCGCGAGCGACGTGGTCATGCCTTGCTCCGCCGCCTGGCACGCGATCCAAGATACGCTTCGATCACTTGGGGATCGCGCGATACCTCGTCATAAGTCCCTTCGGCAATCTTCTCGCCTCGGCGCAGCACGCTGATGCGATCAGCCACGTTTGCGACCATGCGCATGTTGTGCTCGACCATCAGCACGGTGCGTCCCACGGCTACACGCTTGATCAGGGCGGTTACGCGGTCAACGTCCTCATGCCCCAAGCCTTGCGTCGGCTCATCGAGCAGCATCAGCTTGGGAGCCGTAGCCACCGTTGTGGCCAGCTCAAGAATGCGCTTCTGGCCGTAGGCGAGTTCACCGGCTCGATGATCGGCGAGGTCCGCAAGATCGAACTGCTCGAGGACCTCAGCGATGCGGGGCTGCAGACCCGCGACGGCCTGGCCACCGGTCCAAAACCACAATGGCGATACCATGCGCTGCTGCAAGGCAATGCGCAGGTTTTCGTGCACGGACAGATGCGGAAAGATCGCTGAGATCTGAAACGAGCGTACGATGCCACGGCGCGCCAAGGCTGCTGGCGGCTCTGACGTAATGTCTTCGCCTTCGAAACTTATCCGGCCGGCGGTCGGCGCGATGAACTTGGTGAGCAGATTGAAGACGGTCGTCTTGCCGGCGCCGTTCGGGCCGATCAGTGCGTGAATCGAGCCGTGCCTGACGGCGAGATCAACGCCGGCCACGGCCGCAAAGCCGCTGAACTCCTTCCGAAGGCCGTGTGCTTCCAGAATGATCTCGGCGGTGTTCGATCCACCTATTCCGTCCAACTCCGACAGGTTCGCTCGCCGATCAAGCATCAATGCTCCCGCATCGCGGCAACCTCGACCAACGCACGTATGTGGATTCGTCGTTGACGCACTCGACGTGGCACGCGTCCTCCAACAGGCACCTAGGGTGCTCTTCTGTCAGTTTCGCAATCTTTTTCATGCCGTATGAGCTTGACAGCTCACATGCCGATTAGTCTATTTATAAAAGTCAGTCAAGCGCTCGTTCCAAGCGGTTGGATTGGCAGGGCCTTGAGATGCCCCAACAAGACGCGAGAGGACGACGCCAGTGGTGATCCCGGATAGCTTTCCGGGAGCAATCGGGAACGGCGCGATCGCTCTCCGCGGCAATTCACCCCACGCGAACAATCCGCGTGTAACCGGAGGAGACGATGAAGAAGCTAGCTGCTGGCTTGGTGCTGTCGGCACTACTAACGAGCACTGGGGCCGTCGCGCAGACAAGCCAGGACCCGATCAGGATTGGCATTCTTACCGATATGGCCGGACAATTCTCTCACGAGTCCGGGCAGGGCTCGGTGACTGCCATCAAGATGGCGGTCGAAGACTTTGGCGGTAAGGTTTTGGGGCTGCCGATCGAGGTTCTCGTTGCCGACCACCAGAACAAGAATGAGGTTGCAATCGCCAAGGCGCGCGAGTGGTACGACGTTCAGAAGGTGGATATGATTGCGAACCTGATTAACTCGGCGATCGCTTTGTCCGTTGCCAATATCGCCAAGGAGAAGGATCGGATTGCCATCGTCAACGGCTCCGGATCATCGCGCCTCACCAACGATGGATGTACGCCCAACAGCATCCACTATGCGTACGACACCTACGCGCTTGCCAACGGCACCGGCAGGGCGCTGATCAAAGAGGGTCTCAACAGTTGGTATTTTCTGACTGCAGACTATGCGTTCGGTCACGCCTTGGAAGGTGATACGATTGCTGTGCTTAAGGCGAACAACGGCACCGTGACCGGTACGGTGCGGTACCCAATCGATACCTCCGACCATTCGTCATTCCTGCTGCAGGCGCAGGCGTCGAAAGCAAAGGTCATTGCGATTGCTGGTTCCGGCACGGTCTTCATCAATGCGGTCAAATCCGCCAAGGCTTTCGGCATCGCGCAGGGCGGACAGACCCTCGCCGGGCTGTTGGTATGGGACACCGACGTCCATGCCATGGGACTTCAGTTGGCGCAGGGATTGGTGCTGACCAGCGCTTTCTATTGGGATCGGGACGAAGGCACGCGTGCCTTCGCCAAGCGCTTCTACGAAAGAATGAAGCGTATGCCCCACATGGGAGACGCCGGCGACTACTCGTCAACGATGCACTACTTGAGGGCCATCCAAGCAGCGGGCACACGGGAAGCGAAAGTGGTGATGGCGAAGATGCGGGAGATGCCGATCGACGACTTCTTCGCCAAGGGCGGCCGCATCCGCGAGGACGGCCGGATGGTGCATGACATGTACGTCTATGAGGTGAAGAAGCCGTCGGAGTCGAAGGGAGAGTGGGACTATCTCAAGTTGCGGGCGGTGATCCCAGCCAACGAGGCCTATCGGCCGCTGACGGAGAGCAAGTGCCCACTCGTTAAGAAATAGGTCTCCCACGATCTGCGATCAGATACGGCCGGGCGCGACCCGGCCGTAGTCGCTGTCGGCCTCGTACGCGTGGGGATCGTACTTCAAGCGGTACTTCATGTTGTGCGCGGTGACAGGCCTGCGGCACTTGTCGCAGATTACCTTCGGCGTGAAGTCCTTGCCGCAGGCCTTGTGCGTGAGCTGCAGCGGTGGCTCGCCATGCGAAAGCCACCGATCTCCCCAGGCCATCATGGCGACGAGGGAACCGTAGAGGTCCTTGCCCATCTCGGTCAGGCGATACTCGTAGCGCTCCGGTAGATCCTGATACTTCTTTTTCTTGAAGATGCCTCGATCGATGAGGCGATTGAGCCGATCGGTAAGAATATTGGGGGCGATGCCCAACTCGGCGGCGAACCGATCGAACCGGCGGACACCCAGGAACGCCTCGCGAATGACCAGGAAACTCCACTTGTCGCCCATGACGCTGAGCGACAAGGACACCGAACTAGGCCGGCCCCGCATGAACTGGGAAGGGTCGGAAGCGCGTCGAGACCTTTTCGTACCGCGCACCGGCGTACGACCGGCGCCGGGCCCGTCTCGATAGCTCGAGTCGACTGGGTTCACCTGCTTCAGGCATGCTGAGCAGCCAACGATGGGTTTGCACTCCTTGCCACAGTCGGCGTGAATGAGCTGCAGCGGGGGGCCCTTCTTGCCGGTTAGCCATCGATCGCCGAACTGCATCAGCGCCATGAAGGGCGGATACAGGTCGAGGCCCGCCTTCGTCAGCCGATATTCGACGCGGCTCGAGCCTTCCGCGTAGTGGACCTGCCTGAAAATGCCTTGCTGTGTCAGATTGTTGAGGCGGGCAGTTAGTGTCGCTCTGGGCAGACCAAGGGCGGAACGAAAGGTCTCAAAGCGGCGCGCGCCGAAGAAGGCCTCGCGAATGACCAGGAACGCCCAGGCGTCGGAGAGAATGCCCACTGTCCTGGCCACGGAGCAGTTGCGCTCGCGCCCATGCGCGGTGGTGGCCAAAGCGTGCGTCTTGCGCTTGCTCGGCACAGAGGTTGGACGGGGTCGGTGTTTCAGAGCCGTCGCTGATGGCATTCCTGCTCGTTGCGCCTCCGGACAGCGCCATCTCAGCGACCGCGCTCTAGAATATTGAAGTGGTGCACGATATTTGCTGCGAGATCAACTGTCCCGCCTACACTAGGGGGCCGGCGTAGCGTCCCATTGCGCTTTGAGGACCGCGCCGGGCCGAATGCCTCCTCAAGCCGTCGTTCCGTAGTAGCGGCGCAGCTCGGAACTCGACAGGTCACTGGTGACCGCTCGCTCCGCATCCTCGACAATCCTTCTCAACACCTGTCGTTGCGTTACTGCGTAACGTAACGCCAACCTCTCAAGCGCACGCTTTGTGTGGTCAACACAATCGTGTTCAAGCGTGCGTTGTCGAGAGTGTCCGATCTCGTCGAGGTGTCTCCGCCGGTACGCGGCCTGTCACCTCGCCCGGTCGCCGCTCTCGCGTGTCGCCTGGTCTTCATCATCCGCCGCATGGACCGGTCACCTTCGCGCTGTGCTACGGCCCGATGGTTCGCCCTGTCCTCCCGACACTTGACATAGGCCGGCGTTCCCGGTTTTGCCCAGCATCGCGGCAGGCCGTGTCGTCACCGGTAGCAATCTCGTCGACGCTCGCGCAGGCGCCCAATGAGAGCGCCGTTGCCACGACAACTAACGAAAGCAGCAAAGGTGCGTCTTCATTTGGCGCTCCATGCAAGACGTGTCACAGGTAAGCAAAGGTTTAGCGTGCCAACACCGCGGGCCGCCCATTCAGCTTGCGCTCAGCCGCCGCTTCAATCGCCGTACGACGGCGCCGGCATTCCGTTCAGCGCCGCGCGTGCCGTAGAGCAGCGTCGGCAGAGTCACATGGTCTTTGATCTCGGACAGGTCAGAACGGGCCACCACCGCGGTGAATTCGAAGGTTTCGCTGCGCCGTCGCGCCGTAGGCAAATCTCTTGTCACCAGCGTGTCCGCGCCGGCATCGCCCAAGAGCCGTTGCAAGTCGTTGACGAAGCCGTCAATGTCCGGGTCTACGATAAGAATGTTGTGTCCCTGCAAAGGCATCTTATTCGCCTGCCGTCCAGAGACCATCAGTGTAACGCTATTACATGTCACAATCTATACGCTCTAGCGCCGGAAAAGCTGCGCACGAACCCCGCCTGTGCAGCATCGCTTCGTTCGATCTCCCGCACCATTGCTGCAGTGTGCGGAAGCGCCCGAGGCGACGAAATCCTGGCCACAACGTGCTCAGTACTCCACGCTCGTTTTCCGGGTGCACCGACCAGAGATTGTGCGCGCGCTTGACCAGCGGCAAGCCCGTTGCCTCCTAGGCGAAGGATCGGCCTTCATCCCAGGCGATCCAACGCTCCTCGATGATGATATTGCCGGCCAGCTCGCAGGTGCGTTCGGCGCCCACGCCACGCGATCTGCCGTGGGGACAGCTTGCGCGTCTGACAAGGTGCGACCAGATCTCGATATCCTCGAGCCTCGCAAGGCTCGACCAAACCATGTCGACCGGAGCGTCAATACATACGGACCCCGACAGCCTGATCATTGCGCACTCCTTCGATAGTGCCGTTCTCGATTAGCCGACGTGGAGTTGGCGCACACGTCACCGCCGCCGTTCATCAGGACGGGCGAGCCGCTCAAGCTGTATTGGCGGGCAGGGCGCCGACCCATAGGAGCAAAAGACACAGCAATGGCCTTTCTTGGGCGTGAGGCGGACCGAGCAGCGCGGGCAGATGTAGACATACTGGCAGGCGTCTGTCGGCATCGTCTCGACCGCACGATGGCCGCATTGGGGGCAGGTGATGGTGGACTGCAGCTCAATCATCGGGTCAACGCGCTTGTCTCGTCAGCGACAGCGCGGAACGCTCACTGCGATTTGGCATTGTCCTTCACATCATTGAGAGACCAGTCGTATGCGTCCTCGGCGATGACCGGATTGGCAGAGAGCGCGGCCGCAAGCCTCGGCCCCGCGTATTTGCGAAGGTGGGCAATCTTACCTGCATCGGTTCCGCCAAAGTCCTCCGCAAACCACTTGTAGATGCTCGACACCCTCAGCCTGTTGCTTGTGAGCATCGTTACGCCGCGCGGATGATTGATGTAGTCGTGCGCCGCCCGGTCCAAATCGGCGGCAAGCGTGGCGGCTGTCCAGGCCTTGTTGCGCAGGTTTGGACATCCATACGAGGCACAATTGATGGCGTAGTGCACGCGTGGGTCCTTGAACACGGGCCGCAGAACCTCGTTCTCGATGTCATCGAGAGAATAGGATCGGCTCTCGATGCTGACCCGCTTGGTCCGCCAGGGTCCGGTGTAGGCTTTCGGGTCGAACAGGCCTTCGCTCTTGATTTCGCGGATCGACCCGACCGGATACCGGTCGAGAACAACCTTCAGGGTGACGGCATTGTAGAGATTGCACCAGAAGGCGAAGGCCGCGTCGCGCGGCATCTTCGAGGGTGTGCGCGCGCCGAGCTGGCGGATGTAGCCCCCCAGGCTTGCGACGTCTCCCGGGTTGGCCTTCCACGTCTTATAGTCGACGCGGTTGACGCCATCGGGCGCCGCGACGACGTACTTGCCAAGCAGCGCATCGAACACCGCCTCCGATGTCTCGGCAAGCCCGGACCCGGGAAGGCCAGCGATCACCAGGAGAGAAATCGCACCGATCGCCCGTCGCCGATCCATCTGAAGCCACCCCGTTCCTAGCGGCTTTGCCGCGCCTGCCCGCACGCAGCACCGCCGAGCACGCAGAATGTGGCGCAGTGCCGGTGTGCCAGGTTCACGGGCTTGTGGGCCTCGGCAAGCGTCATGCCGAGCTCAAAGCGCGCATCGTATGGCAGCAGCGTGCAAGCAATGACGACGGGCCGGTCTGAACCCTTTCGCTTTACGACCATGCGGCCCGTTGCGCACATGATGTCTGCCGGGGACACATTGAGGATGTTCCAGCATGCGGGCGTGATCTCCGGTGGATCAGCCGCATCCGCCATCTCAGGAAAGATCACGAGCTGATGAGGGTCGTGGGCGTCAATCGGAATGGCGTGCGCTCGCAGAAGGCGATCAAAGCCGCTCCGTAGCTCATGCTCTGTTTCGCCGGAAAGGCGCCGGCCGGCGAGTTCAAGGGCCATTTCTTGAGATGCCAGCCACTGCAGCCCCTCCATGGTCTTAGCGAAACTTCCGGCTCCACGCTCCCGATCATGGATGTCGGTGCGATAGTGGTCGAGGGAAACGCGCACGCGCATTGCCTCGCCATATCTCGACGTCAGCGTCGCGATGCGGTCCTTCCAGCGCATCATCGGCCGCATGGCGTTGGTCAACGTCAGTGTCTCGAAGCCGCGCGCGAGCGCCTCTTCGAGCATGGCGGGGGAACGCGGCATTCATGAACGGCTCGCCGCCCGTGAAGCCGATCAGCCGCGTCGGCAGGCCGTCGCGCTTGATCTCGTCGAGATAGGTCGTGAGTTCGGCCAAAGACAAATAGGCGAGCCGGTCGTTGCGCGGCGAGCTTTCGATGTAGCAGTTGGCGCATGTGATGTTGCACAACGTTCCCGTGTTGAACCAGAGCGTCTCCAGCGAACGCAGGCCGATGCTGGCTCGGCGCTCGCCTTTGGCCGTCCAGATCTGTGACGTGAATTTCGGTAATCTGACTGGTGCGTTCATACTCGTGGAGGCCTTCTCTTCACGTCCGTTGCGCCGGCGCCATTCATGGTCGCCCGGGATCACACCGCAGCAACTGCTCTCCACGTCCGTGTGGAAGACAGCCTCGGGCTCGGCACGATCAGCTCCTGCTCTTTGAGTCCCTCTCCGGTCGAGGCTCTCTCGTGCGCGGGCAAGACGTCGATGCTGGGCCAGCATCCGCTGATGAGGGCGTCCGCATAGGCATCGGCGTAGCCGTGCTTGCGCATCGCCGATGCGGCGCCGTGGTGGTCATAGCTCAGCCTCTGCGTGAGAAAGCCCAGGCCGTCGCCGGTACAGCGAATGAGGCCGTACCAGACGTCGGGCGTGCCGTCGTTTGCCGGCATGCCGATCACACCGGGATTGAACCAGACCTGATCTCGATGCGGTCTGATGAACGGCAACCCTGCATGTCCGGCAATCACGACGTCGGCACGAGCCCGCGCGAGCTCTGTCGCGATGAGCGACCGCTGCGAGGAGAAGAGGAAGCGGTTGATCCGGTCGATGCCGCCGTGCACCACGCGCAGGGACAAGCCGCGATAGGTGAGCCACAGGCTGTTTGGCAGCTGAGCCATCCATGCCCGGCTTGCCGCGGATATGCGCGCAACGGCAAATGCATACCAACCTTTGGAAAGAGAATCGCAGGCCGAGCCTTGGGCAAAACCGCATCCGCAATCGTCTGCTCCGAGAGCGAGCTGCTGCTCGCAATTGCCGGCCACCACATGGCAGCCCCAATCGCGGATAGCCGCAATTGTCTCCTCCGGCTCGGCGCAGTAGGCAACGACATCCCCGGTGCAGATGACTCGGGGCGGGGGCACACCCAGCGCCGCAGCCTTGGCACGCAGCGCCTGCAACGCCCGCAGATTGGAGTAGGGACCGCCAAAGACCAGGACCGGGGTCCTGCCGAACTCGCCGACCATGATCGGTGCTGGCCCATGGCCTAGGATTGCCTGCGGTTTGCTGCTGCACCTCATGAAGACGCAACCCCTGGCGAGGGCCACGGCAGCAGGCGGCGGCCGACCAGCGCACCGAGGCCCGCCAGCAGCGCAACGGAGCCGAATTGCCAGACAAGCACCATGACGCTGGCATCCTGCGCATGAAACAGGCGCAAGGCGGTGGCGCCCAGCGCGCCGGCCGCAAGCGCCGCCAGCGCCGTGGTCGTGATCGGTGCGGTGGGAGCGCCGCGACGGATCATCATCAGCATCAGAGCCCCGGGCACCAGGCTGACGAGCACGATGCTGGGCAGGCAGACGAAATCGAGACGGAACGAGAGTCCTTCCGTGCCGCCCGCGGCAAAGCTGCGCCAGCAGCCCTCGCCCAGGCTCAGGATCCACAAGGCCAGCGCGGGCAGCGGCGCATACCGCTCCCAGATCGGGCGGCCCGGACAACCGGCACAGAAGGCCGCCAACGCCGCCAGCACGGCGGTCATGAACGTCGCCGCCAGCTCGACGGCAAAGCGCGTATCCGCCAGCTTCGAAGCTATGTCAGGCCGCAATCCCATCAGCCAGACCACCAAGGCGGCATAGGCAACAGAGATTCCAAGCCAGATCACCAGACGCACCATGGGCGGTGACAGGCGGCGCACGGGCGTTGCGTCGGCGGCCAGGATCTTGACGAGCTCTTCGGGCTGCATGGTCAGGTCTTCGTCGTAATGGAGCGCCGCAAGGCCTTGACTGCCCTGTGGATGTTGACCTTCAAGGACGCAACGCTCTTTCCTGTCACGGCCGATGCCTCTTTGAGCGAGAGCCCTTGCACCTTCACCAGTTCGATGGCCTCGCGCTGACCAGTTGTCAGGTCCGCCAGCGACTGCTGGATGGCGGCCTGGTCATCACTCCTCTCCTGCCCACTCTTCGGTTCACCCCCGGCGAAGGTTTCAGGCATCACATCGACCGTTGTTTCATAGCTGGACCGGCTCGATGAGCGGCGAGCTGCGTCGGCAATGCGCCGGTAGGCGATGGTCAGGAGCCACGGCAGGAAGGGCCGGCTGGGATCGTAGGTATGACGCACGGCATGCAGGGACAGCAGGATGTCCTGCACGATGTCGTCCACGTCCTGCGCGTTGCCCCATTTGCGGCGAACGAACAGGCGCAGGATGGGCAGCATCTCGGCGAGCAGCGCCCCATAGGCCGACTGGTCGCCGTCTTGCGCTGCGCGCATCTGTGCGCGCCATTGTGCATCGCGCGCGCCTGCAGGTTCACAGTCATCTTCCGGCGCCGCCAAGACTTCCTCTTCAGATCGTTCGGACGTTCATCTCTGTCATTGCACCGTGCTACGCGCGCGTGGTCGGCAGCGAACCCGCATGCGGCTGCCCCGCCGGGGAAGCCAGCCGGGAGGAAACGGCGCCATAGGTGCACACGGCGTAGGGAACGCAGTATGTCAAGACGATCTTGAGCCAGCTGACGCCCTGCATGGCCAAGATCGCGTCCCCCTGATTGATCAGGTTGAGCACCGTGCCGACGACAAGCGCAACGCCGAGCGAGCGGGTGGGCACGCCATCGCTCATGGCGCGCGACCACGCCAGTCTCCACCTCGGCTCCGCCGATAGGTTGCCGGACTGCTGCTCATGCATGGTCGTTATCCGCCGTGAGTGGGTGTCCGCGTGTTGTCATTGGCATTGAGTTTTCCATTGCTCCGAGCACTCCGACTGAGGTCGCGCTGTAATCGCGGCACCGCTGAGGCCTTAAAGTAGCTTATTGCTCAGATCGAGCCGCGATCAACACCCGGTCACCTGGAAGTTATCGGCGTTCTGACGTTCCGGCCGTAACCGCGAACGGCCGAGACACGAAACGGGATTCGAAGCCACAGACTTGCCCGATCGCAGACGCGCTCGGAGCCAACCATGAAGCTCGTCTTGTCACTCGCCCTTTTGTGTCTTCTCTCTGGTCCGCGCTCGGCGATGGCAATCGATCGGACGCGATCAACCTGGCAAGAGGGCTGTCAGGAGCGGCAGGTGCAAGTCCTCGACAAATGCCAACTGAGCTATTTTGCGGAGATCTTGGGCGAAGGGCACGCCACCCTGTCTCCAGCGCCAGAGCGGCACAATGACGGCGTTCGACCGGATGCTGGACGGGGTCGGACGACTGATTGCCGCCCGCCTGCAGGCCCCTGGCAGCGGCTACGAGCCCTTCACGCCCTCGGACCCAGAGACGCTGCGCCGAGCGCTCAGGCCCGCGGACGTGCTTCTGGTCGAGGGAAACCAGAAGATCGCAACGGCGATCAAGTATCTGACGCAGTCGACCTGGTCACGACACCCGCAACATTGTCGATCTCGCCCGCCATCTGCTTCAGACGCCATCCGTACCCGTGCGTTGGCGGCGCCCGATGCTGGCGTTGGGGTCAGGGGAGCCGACCCGTGCGATCTGCTGCACTCTGATCGCCCAGGCGTTCCAAAGCGTGCGCTACCCCATTCTGCCGAGGACCGAGCGTTGTTCGGGCGGACAATGCACCGCTAGCTACAGTCGGCGCGAAATCCTGCACATTCGCCACCACAGCCTGTTCGCGCCGCGCGACTTCGATCTTTCGCCGTATTTCGAGATCGTCAACGGCGGGGGCAAGGTTGACGAGCCAGAATGGAAACGCCGGGACCAGGCGCAAGAACAGCACATAGCTCAGGGTATTCTCCCTGAAGCCGTCGCGCAGCTTTCTGAGGAAGGGTGCCCCCCTGCTCGCAAGGACGTCGCCCATTGCTGTTCTCGCGATGAGGAACACGATGGTAGCGCCGGTGGTCGCGCCAATCACGGCGGCAATCGCGCCTCCGAAACTACCGAACAGCAGGCCCCCTGTCAGCGTCATGGCCGTGCCGCCGGGAAGCGAGAGGGCGACCGTCGCGACGTAGACCAGAATATAGGCGACCACTGCGATGCTCCGATGCTGCGCAATAATGGCGTGCAGGGTGTCGCGGTTGGCCGCGACGGCTTCGAGAGTCAGGTGGCGATGCCAGCCCATGGCCCATACGAGAGCCATCGCCGTCGCGACGGTCAGAAGCAGAGCCAGGCGTCGACCCATGGCACTTCCCCTGCGCGCGGCAACGCGCGGCTCGTCTTGCCGTTCAGGTGGCACCAGGAACTCCAACGTCACAAGCGAGAAAGGCAGGACTCTGGCTTTCCCGCTCGTTGGGTGGTCGAGGGGACGCGGCGCGTGTTCCGCCCCGTCTACCGGGCGATCACTTCTTGGCTGCACACGGATTGCACGGACCGCAGGCCCTTTTTCGCTTTTGCCGGCGCCTTCTTGGCGGCGCACGGGTTGCACTTGCCGGCAGCCCGCTTCGTCGATTTGCTCGCCTTGCAGCCTTTGGCGGCCTTGCAAGGACCGCATGCGGCGCGCGCATCCATCGGCAGCGTTGCGGCAATCGCCAACGGAAGCGCGGCGGTGGCGCCGAGCAGGACTTTGGTCATTCTGCGCATGATGTGGTCTAGCTCCAATTCGTGATCCGGCCAGTAGCGACCACAAGCAAGCTTCGGGCGCCCGCACTACTTGGTTGCAGGTCCGCACCGGGGAGCTGTTCACAAGTCCGTGTGGCCTAGTGCTTCCGACGCGAGGGAGACCGGCGTAGAGCAGCGACACGCGCGATCTGGCGGTCGATGTCGATGCGCGTCGACGAGATGATCTCCAGCTCCTCATCCAGAAGTGGATCACGGTCCGGGTATCTCTGCAGCCAGGCGGACAGTGTCGCGTCGCGTCTCCGCAGCAGGGCTTCGATCTGCGGTCTGAACAGTCGGAGCATGGCGCTGATCCAGCGATTGGTGGCGAGGCATGGGTGGACATGCTCGATCCGGAAGCGGTCCAGCATGCCAATCGCATCCCGCGCCGAGTAGAAGGTTTCTCCGGTCACCCACTGGTTGGTGGTGAACAGTCCGATCGGCAGTCCGGCCCTGTTCATGGAAATGGCGACGAGGTGGCAGATGGCCGCCTTGCCGCGCGGCCGTTTGGCCGCGGTGGAGACCGCTAGCGGCTGAACACCGGACGGGATGCCCTTCGCTCTCATGAAGGTGTGAAAGTGGCCATGTTCGCCCGTCTCCCCACGGTGCGCATGATAGTAGTACTGTGATGCCGTCTCGGCGTCGTAGACGTCGCCCTTGGGATAGTGGTCCTGCTCGAAGAATTTTCCTTGATGGGCGAGGACTTGCGCGACCGGGTTGGCGCCGGCCTTGCCCAGCGCGCGGAAGGCGTCGAGCACTTCTTCACCAGCCTGCGACATGCTTTTCAGTCGCGTTCGCGACAAGGCCTCAAAATCGACGCGCATCGTGATCTCGAAAATGGCCCGCCTTGGGACTCACATTCGCGTGAGCGGGCGGACGTCCGCCTGCACGGTGTTCTTCGTGTGACCTCGGACGGTAGTTACATGCACTCGATCGCGGTCGTGGCGGAAAAAACGCCGGCTCGACCCTCTGTAACCTTCCACGATGTGCCGCGAAGTTGTCAGCAAGCGAGCCGCTACCGGCTTGCCGCAGCTGCCGTCGGAGCGCACCGGAGGGAGTTGCCATGTTCCCAACCGGAGGAGTGTCCATGAACAAGCGCATTGCCATCGCCTCGGCCCTTGCGACAGCCGTTGCCCTACCGAGCCTCGTTCTTGCCCAAGGTGGCCCAGCACCGACGCCGAGCTTCAAGGCTGAGAAGTGCTACGGCCTTGCCAAGGCCGGCAAGAACGATTGCGCGGCAACGGGCAACAACTCATGCGCGGGCACATCGAAGGTCAATGCCGATCCCAAGGCGTGGATGTACATGCCCGAAGGCTACTGCGAGCGACTCGTGGGCGGCAGCAAGGTTCCCAAGGCCTAAGGGATCATGCGTCGCCGCGACCCAAGGTCAGCCGGCGTCGGCTTGCGGCTTCCGCATCTTGCGGAAGTCGCGGCCACGCGACCCTTGGCGGCCTGGTTCGAGGTTCATCCCGAGAACTTCCTGGCCAATCCGCACGCCTTCGAGCTGCTCCAGGACATTGCGCGGGACTGTCCGATTTCGGTTCACACGGTCGGTGTTTCGATCGGCAGCGCCGGCGGGATCGACCGCACTCACCTGCGGCGAGTACGCAAGCTCGTCGATTCTCTCGACCCGTTCTTGTTGTCGGGACATCTCGCCTGGTCGACGCATGCGGGTGAGTATCTGAACGATCTTTTGCCGCTGCCCTATGACGAGGAGACTTTGCAACTTGTCATCCGGCATGTCGACGAGGTGCAGCAGGGTCTCGGCCGCGCCTATCTTGTCGAGAACCCGTCGAGTTATGTCGGGTTCGCCTCCTCGACCATGACGGAGGTCGAGTTTCTGTGCGAGCTCGTCCACCGCTCAGGCTGCCGCCTGTTGTGCGACGTCAGCAACATTCTTCTCAGCGGCCACAACATGGGCTTCGACGCCTACGCCTACATTGACGCCCTGCCGGCTCATGCCATCGGCGAAGTGCATCTCGGCGGCTTCGCGGCGGAGGACGACGAGGGCAATTCCGGCGGAACGCTGCTGGTCGACACGCACTCGACGACCATCGCAGAGCCGGTCTGGCACCTCTATGCCCATGCCGTTCGGCGTTTTGGGCTGCAGCCGACCCTGATCGAGTGGGACAATGAGCTTCCCGCCCTTGCAACGATCCTGGAGGAGGCGGTGATGGCGGACCATATGGCGGCTTACGCACTAGAACGAAGGCGGCAGCATGCCAGCGCTTGTTGAACTTCAACAGGATATCCGCGACGTGGTGCTGGGCGGAAGCGCCGATCCGATGGTGCCCTTGCTCGTCGGAGGCGCCCAGCCGGCGCGACGTCTCGCCATCCATCAGCGGCACTATCAGGCGAGCCTGGTGGAGGCATTGCTCACGAAGTTCCCTGCCTGCGTCTGGCTGCTCGGCGCACCGCTGGTGGCCGAGGCGGGCCGCGCTTTCGTGCGCTGTCATCCTCCGGCCGCACCCTGCATCGCCGAATATGGCTCGGCGTTCCCGGAGTTTCTAGCGGCCCACGCGGAGGTCCGGATGTTCCCCTGTGTGCCGTGGCTCGCCCGGCTGGAGTGGGATCTGGGTCACATCGCCATTGCCGTCGATCAAGCGCCGATCGGCATGGATGCGCTCGCCGCGCTCGACCCGGCGCTCCTGCCGGATGCCATCCTCAAGCTGCAGCCCGGCGTACGGTATCGGGAAAGCGAATGGCCGGTCGACGACCTCATCAAGGTCTACCTGTCCGACAAGCAGCCGGATCGCCTCGACATCGAGCCCGCTGCGGTTGCCCTGGAGATCAGGGGCGCGCGCGGCACCTTCCATTTCAGGCGCATTGATCGCGCCGCGTTTACATTCCGCAGCGCTATCGCCGCAGGCTCGTCGATCGGAATGGCTGCCGAGCCTGCGCTCGAGGCCGACCCGCATCTCGACGTTGGCAACGCCCTTGCTGCGTTGATCGCCGAAAACCTGGCCGTGGCCGTCGCACCTCCGACCACGGGAACGGCACCATGACCGCTCAACCGATCGATCAGGATCGCGGGAATGCGCGCCGCTATTATGTGGTCGCCCGATCTTGGCTCGAGTGCTTGCCGCTGTCGCTCATCCAGCTCGCCATGCGCGTTGCTGTCGGATCTGTGTTCTTCAACTCGGGGCTGCTGAAGATCCGCTCGTGGGAGTTCGCCATCAAGTTGTTCGAGGGCGAATACAGAGTACCCTTTATCGATCCGACATTGGCAGCACGCCTCGCCACCTTCAGCGAGCTCGTGTTCCCGGCTTTCTTGTTCCTCGGGCTTGCAACACGCCTTGCGACATTGCCGCTGCTCGGCATGACGCTGGTGATCCAGACCTTTGTCTACCCGCAGGCGTGGACCGAGCATTTGCTGTGGGCGTCGATACTGGTCTTCCTGCTTACCCGCGGTCCAGGAGCCCTGTCGCTCGATCACCTGATCGAAGCCCATCTCAAGGGGCGCAGATGATCACGAAGCCATGCGCGTCCGAGCTTGGCGGCGGGACCGGCCATCGTCCGAGCCGCATGGCCGCGCGCCACAAGCGACCGTGCGACGCTGTCCAAGTTTCCTTCCCTTGTAGCAATCGTCAGCAAGCAACGGAGTGACTCATGCGCCTCGCCTTCTACGCCTGCGCCGCCCTGCTTACTTTGGGAATCGTACTCTCGGCTGCCGCACCGGCTGAAGCGCTGGAGAAGCGGAAGTACGACGCTGCAGCCTTCAAGGCCGCGCAGGCCAGCAACAAGCCAATTCTCGTGGACGTTTCAGCGACGTGGTGCCCCACGTGCAAGGCCCAGCACAAGGTCCTCGACTCGCTTGCCGCCAGACCCGAGTTCGCCCAGATCGTCGTTTTCGAGGTGGATTTCGACACCCAGAAGGATGCGTTGAAGACCTTCAACGCGCGCCAGCAGAGCACGCTGATCGCGTTCAAAGGCGCTCAGGAGACAAGGCGCCTGGTCGGCGAAACCGCCGCTGAGCCCATCGAGGGGCTCCTCAAGAGCACCCTCGGGAAGTAAGGGGCTCACTCGTGTCTCTCGCCAGCGTCGGGCTCGCCGCACTCGCCGGCGTGCTCTCGACCCTCTCCCCCTGCGTGCTGCCGCTGATCCCATTGGTCCTCGGCGCCGCGGTTGGCGAGCATCGTCATGGACCGGTCGCTCTTGCCACCGGTCTTGCCATTTCGTTCGTGGCGGTCGGTCTGTTCATCGCCAGCATCGGTTATGGGCTCGGCCTCGATGCGGGGTACTTTCGCATCCTCGGCGCGCTCTTGCTGGTCACCATCGGTGTCGTCCTGCTCGTGCCGGCGTTGCAGACGCAGGTTGCGGTCGTTGCAGGACCGATCAGCAGCTGGACCGACAACCGCTTCGGCGGCTTTGCAGCGACCGGCCTGCGCGGTCAGTTCGCACTTGGATTGCTCCTCGGCGTCGTGTGGAGCCCTTGCGTCGGGCCCACGCTCGGTGCGGCCTCCATGCTCGCCTCCCGCGGCGAGAACCTGGGACAGGTCTCACTGGTGATGACTGCGTTCGGCATCGGGGCAGCGCTGCCGTTGCTGCTTCTCGGCCTTCTCTCCCGCGAGGCGATGATGGCCTGGCGGGGCAGGCTCCTGGGTGCCGGCAAGGCTGGGAAGATGGTGCTTGGCGGCCTTCTTCTCGTGCTCGGCCTCGCCATCCTGAGCGGGCTCGACAAGCGCATCGAGACATTTCTCGTCGACCTGTCGCCGGCCTGGCTGAAGGAGCTCACCACGCGATTTTGATGGAGTGCCATTCCAGGCCTAGACTGATCCCAGCTCCCGTGGAGCGGCGAGGTACCCAATGGCCGGCTCGACGGCATCCATTGTACGCGCGACCTTCAAAGGCAGCGCGGGCAGCCACCTCAGCGCCCGGCTAGACCTTCCCGCGGGTCCCATACGCGCTTGCTGTTCGCCCATTGCTTCACCTGCAGCAAGGACCTGCTGGCCGCAAAGCGCATTGCCGCTGAACTCGCAAATTCGGGGATCGGGGTCCTGCGCTTCGACTTCACGGGTCTCGGCTCGTCAGAGGGAGAGTTCGCCAACACGCATTTCTCCTCGAACGTGCAGGACCTTGTCCGTGCGGCGGCATTCTGCGGGCCAACTACGTGGCCCCTAGCATCCTCGTCGGCCACTCGCTGGGTGCCGCCGCGGTGTTCGCCGCGGCCGCGGACATTCCCGAAGCCAAGGCAGTCATGAGCATCGGCGCACCTGCCGACGTCAGCCATGTGCTTGGTCAGTTCGGCGGCTCACTGCGAGAGATCAGGGAAAAGGGTGCGGCGCAGGTAACGCTGGCCGGCCGCAGTTTCACGATCACCCGGTCCTTCGTCGAGGATGCGGAAGGCCAGCGTCTTCATGATCGCATCGGGAAGCTCGGCAAGGCGCTCCTCGTCATGCATGCCCCGCTCGACGCGATCGTCGGTATCGACAATGCCACGCGGATCTTTCTTGCTGCCAAACACCCTAAGAGTTTCGTCTCTCTCGACGATGCTGACCACTTATTGTCTGATGCGAATGCTGCCACCTATGCGGCACGGGTCATCGCCGCCTGGGCGTCGAAGTATGTTCCCGACGCGCCGCCCGCACCCCTTGAACGCGTGGGGGTCCTGGTCCGGGAAACCGGGCAAGGCAAGTACCAGAACGCAATCGTCGCAGGCCGCCACCGTCTCATCGCCGACGAGCCGATCGGCGTCGGTGGACTCGACTCAGGCCCCAACCCTACGACTACCTCGCCATTGCGCTCGGGGGCATGCACGGCAATGACGCTGCGCATCTATGCGGAGCACAAGAAGCTCGCCCTTGGCCGCGTCTCCGTTGCAGTCCGCCACGGCAAGGTGACAGCCCAGCACTGCTCGGATTGCGGGGCGGTCGCCGAGGGACAGGAGGGCAGGGTCGACCGCTTCGAGCGCACCATTACAGTCGAGGGCCATGTCGACGCCGGCCTCAAAGACAAGCTGGTCGAGATTGCCGGCAAATGCCCGGTGCACCGAACGCTGGAAGCGGCCTCGGCTGTCGTGACGACGGTCACCGCCAACGCAGTAACAGAGCAGCAGTTCTCCCAGAAGCCGCTGTCGTCACCATGTACTCAGCGGAACAACGCCCGCCGCGCTTGATGACCAATCGGCCGAGTGCGGCGTCTAATTGAATGCGGCGCTGGTGAACGCCTCGAGCGCGCCGGTCAAGGTCTTCAAGATGTCATCGCGGCCCTCGATCTTGTAGCGCGTCTTCAGCGTCGAAGGTGGCGTGTAGGCGATCCAGACCTTGCCGCCATCGTCCTCCCAGACCAGAACCCGCATCGGCAGATCGATGGCGATGTGCCGGTTGGTCTGCATCAGGGGCGTACCGAGTTTCGGGTTGCCGAACAGCAGCACCTCGGTCGGCTTGAGCTCGAGCCCTGCTGCCTTCGCCGCCGCGGCATGATCGATGCGCGCTGCCGGGGTGATACCCTTGTCCTTCAAGGCCGTCGTCAGACGGTCGACCGTTTCCTTGACCTACTTGCTCGGCCTGGTGGTCAGCTCGTCCGCCAGCGCTGCCGAGAACGGAAGAGCGAAAGCAAACAGGATCGTCATCATCAAGCGCATGCGGCACCTCCTTGGTACTTGGCAAGCACGTGGCTGCGGCGCGGCCGAAGGCATATTAGTCCTTCAGGATGACGACATCGGGATGGAAGGCAAAGACGGCAAAGGCAAAAGTCACGTCGTAGGGCAGGTCACGTTGCCGGCCATTCTCTTCCTTTACCATTGCCGTCACCGAGCCCACGTCGCGTCCCTGACCAATGTCCCAATGATCGAGCGCTGTGCTCTGGCCCGGACGCCAGGCCAGCTCGACGTCGCCGAGGCTCAACCGCCCCGTCTTGCGCAGGTGCTCGAGCGTCACGGCGGCGATCCTGCCCGGTGCCGCCCGCACAACGACGACGCGGGCCATCGGCTCAACGCCTTTGGGGAATTCGCCACGATAGAGGAACGGCGCGGCCGCCATGTCGTAGCCGACATACGGGTTGCGCCCGTAATCGCGCAGACCGGGATCATCGGGAACGAGAACCTTGCCGCAAGGGTGCCGCTCCTTGAATTGCGCGAACGACTCCAGGCGCGCAGGGACGAGGTTGAGCTCAGTTCCGGTGAGAGCTCCGACGATGGCCTCACCGGTGAACTGCTGCCACCAGCTCTCGGTCTGGCGGTCGTACATGACGAGATCGGAATTGCGCAGCTTGCCGGTTGTTCCGAAATCGAGCACATGCGGGGGCACGCGCCGGTCGAACACGACGGCGGAGTTGCACAGCGGGCAATAGGTGATCGTCAACGGCGTGCCCCCGACCACGTCGTTGACGATCTCGTGCCAAATCAGGATGCGCAGCGGATAGGCGCGCGCGTCGCCGTTGAGCTCCAGGCCAATGACCGGATCGTTGGCTGTGAGATCTTTGATATCACCGATGGGTTTGAACACCGGCTTGTCGATCGAGGGGATGCCGTCCTTCGGCGGGCCGCCGGAGAGGATTTCCTGCCAACCTATCCGCGACTTGCTGAAGTCGGTCTTGCTCCAGCCCTCCTGCTTCCACCGCGCAGGATCGGCCTTGGCCCCCGACGCGGTAGCAGCCGGCAGCAAGGCCAGGCACAGCAGCCATGCTGCCAGGCCATGCGTCGGCCCACGTCCGACTGCCGCTTGGGTGAAGGTACGGGCGCGCATTTCCCAGGCCTCGCCGGAGCGCCATGGCTGCATGATCCAAACTTCGAGGGGTACTTGCCAAAGGTTACAGGCATGGCGGCGCGTCAATGCCAGGAGAGGATCACAATATTTTTATCGATCGATCAAAAATAGAGGATAAGGTTCCGTTTGGCTCAGTGCAAACTCGACGTCAAGGAGCTCCATGTTACGTGCCTCGGCCTCGATCATTTGACGAAGACAAGGCTCTGGATGCAGCCATCGCTTGCTTCTGGGACCGTGGCCTGGAAGCAACCTCGGTGCGTGACCTAGCGGAGCGCATGGGGATCCAGGGCCCCAGCCTCTACAATGCATTCGGTGACAAACGGACGTTGTTCGCCCGCGCGTTGGAACGCTATGCGACACGCACGATGCGTGAGCGGATCGCGCGGCTCGAGCACGAGTACGACCCGAAGACGGCCATCCTTACCTTCGTTCGGGACGCGATCGAGCGCTCCGTGTCCGATCCGCGCCGCCGCGGCTGCCTGCTCGTGAACTCCGCTCTGGAGGTTGCTCCGCACGACGCCGAGCTTCGGGTCCGCATTGCGGCCTATCTGGATGAAATCGCCGCTTTCTTCCGGCGCAACATCACCGCGGCTCAGAAGGTGGGGACGGTGCCGCCCGCGGTGGACGGCGCGGACACCGCGCGATTGTTGCTCGGTGTGGTGCTGGGCATTCGCGTCCTGGCGCGGACGAACCCCGATCGAGCCCTGCTGGAAGGCGTGGCCAGGCCTGGCCTGGCCTTGCTCGATGGCCGACGGCCCCGTACGCGACGGGGCTTCAACCGAGCACCCCCTCAAGAACGGAGAGAGGAGACACCATGACCCGGAACAGCAAGCTCGCCGCAGGAACCTCCTTCCCCAAACTCACCTGGCCCACTGTCGGGGGCGGGGCGCTCGATGTCTCCGCGATGGCGGGCTGGCGCCTGCTCGCTGTCTATCGCGGCAAGCACTGCCCGCTGTGCAAGCGCTACTTCAAAACCCTCGACGGGCTGCTCGACGACTTCAAGGCCGCCGGCGTCGCTGTGGCTGCTGTGTCAGCAGACCCCAGGGAGAAGGCCGAGGCTGACGTCGCCGAGCAGGGATGGCGCTTTCCAGTTGGTTACGGGCTTACGATCGATCAGATGCGCACGCTCGGTCTCTACATCTCCGATCCGCGCTCGGCGCAGGAGACCGATAGGCCGTTCGCCGAGCCCGGCCTGTTCCTCGTCAACCCGCACGGCAACGCCCAGGTCGTCGACGTCTCCAATGCCCCGTTCGCCCGCCCCGACCTGCAGATGATCCTGAATGGCGCCAAGACCATCATCGAGAAGAGCTACCCCGTGCGTGGCACGCATGCGTGAATGCCGCCCGCCACGCCTGTCCGTTCCTGGGTATTCGATCGATTGGAGGTCGGCATGACCGAGGCATCCATCACCGTGCGAGCCTGCGTCTTCGACGCCTACGGCACGTTGTTCGACTTCGCCTCGGCGGCCGCGCGCTGCACCGATGTGCTGGGCGACAAGACCGCCGCAGTGACTGCGCTGTGGCGAGACAAGCAGCTGCAGTATACGTGGCTGCGCGGCCTGCAAGGCCGCCATGCGGACTTCTGGCAGGTCACGGGCGACGCGCTCGATTTCACACTGGAGACCTTGGGCATTCCGGACTCCTGCGTACGCGATCGCCTGATGAGTCCTTATCGCACGCTCGTATGCTTCCCCGAGGTACCCGATGTGCTCGCGCGGCTGAAGAGAGCAGGCTTCGCGACAGCGATTCTGTCGAACGGTGCGCCAAGCATGCTCGAGGACGCCGTGACAGGCGCTGGGTAATCGACCAACCATTCATCGCTTAGCGTGCCTATATCGTGACCTCAAAGCAAACATTTGAGGCAACATCGCCCGCGATCGTTGTCGCCCCATGCGGGCCACGGCACATACATCCGGCCACCGAGGCGCTTGGGACAGTCTGGTTTTTTTGACCCTTCCGGTCACACAGCGTTGCGTCGCGCCGTTACCTCGACAGAGGCGAGCAGCACGCGCCAGTGTTCAGCAAGCCGCCGCTGGAACAGCATGAGCTCGAAGCCATGGCGGGCGACATGATCCTGCGGGATCTCGTTCCAGCCGCGATGCTCGACCGTAACACGCGTCTGATCGCCGAGCGCTTCGAAACGTACCTCAAGCTGCGTCGACTGGCCGGCGGCGAACGTCGCCTGGCGCCATGACAGGGCGAGTCGTTCGCCGGGCTCCAGGCAGTGATACGCCCGACCTCAAATTCCTTTCCGTTGGCCAGCGCCGCGATGAGCCGCCCGCCTTCACCCGGCTCCAAGCGAAGCTGGCCGTCGCCGCGTGGCGTCAGCGCGAACAAGGGGTTCGGCCGCCACCATTAGGCGATCTCCTCGGTAAAGGCTTCGAAA
Source organism: Hyphomonadaceae bacterium (assembly GCA_019747815.1). Lineage (GTDB taxonomy): Bacteria > Pseudomonadota > Alphaproteobacteria > Rhizobiales > Hyphomicrobiaceae > AWTP1-13. The sequence continues at coordinate 33,476 of JAIEQJ010000001.1, read as the reverse complement.
GCCCGTAAAGGCGTCGCGTCGACCCGGATCGAGACGATGACCGCAGCGGTCATGTCCGCTTCTTCTCGACATGGGCCTTGAAGCCCGAAAGCTGTATGGCCCACATCGCTTCCGTCGCGGCGAGCCAGCGCTTCAAGTCCGCCATGGCGCCGTCCTTCAGCGCATAGATGCGCACGCGCGCGTCGAACTCGGGATGGGTCTCCTCAATGAGGCCGCTCTGCTTCAATTGACGCAAATGCCGGCTCATGGCCGGCCGGGAGGCCGAGCGCGTCCGCGAGTTCGCCCGCGCGCCGCGGTCGCTCGCCCAGCAGCTCCACCGCCTGGCGGCGATGTGGGTCGGCGAGCGCCGCCAAGGTCGTGTCGATGCGGGCGCTCAATCGAGCCGCTTCTTGGTGGTAAAGCCGCCCGCCTTGTCCCATTCGTCCGACGTCATCCTTTTCACGGTGACACTGAAGGTCCAGATATGCCCTTCCGGTCGCACGCGCGATAGGCGCGGTCGCCCCGGCGTTCAAGGCAGACGATTTTCTGGAGCTGGCCGAGCGTGGGCGCATGACGCACTCGCTGATGGTGCCGGCCATGTATAATCTCATTCTGCTCAATCCGCGCTTCGAAGCTGGTGATTTTTCCGCCTGGCATGTCGGTGGCTTCGGAGGTGCGTCGGTCGCCCCAGCAACCATCGCGCGCTTTGCCGAGCGCCTGCCGGGGCTGTCGCTGATGAACGCCTACGGCTCGACCGAGACGACATCACCAGTCACCATCATGCCGCCGTCCGAAACGATCGCTCGACAGTGTAGGCTGCGCCATACCTTGCGCGGAAATTTTCTCGTGATGAATGAGCAAGGGTGTGAAGTTCCAACAGGCGAAGAAGGTGAACTCTGGCTCGGTGGGCCATGGTGGTGAAGGGGTATTGGGACAATCCCGGAGCGACCGCCGAGAGTTTTGTGGCCGGCTACTGGTGCCCTGGCGATCTCGGATCAATCGATGCAGACGGATTTGTGCGCGTCTTCGATCGCAAGAAGGACATGATCAATCGCGGTGGCTACATAGTGTACTCGGTTGAGGTCGAGAATGCGCTCATGGGCTACCCAGGCGTGGTCGAGGTTACCGCTGTGGCTCAACCCTCCCCCGTACTTGGCGAGCGTGTGCACGTCTTAGTCGTGTCGAGCGATCCACAGCTTTGAGCGAACGAATTGAAAGATCACTGTGCCCGCCTGCTAGCCGACTACAAGGTGCCCGACGTCATTGCGCTGCGCCGTGAGCCGCTGCCCCGCAACGCCAACGGCAAGGTTCTCAAACGCACGTTACGGGACGCGCTGCCTAGCGTGGGGTTTACAGTGCCGAGCACAAACTAGATGTCCATACCTCGGCCCAGCTGGTTGGAGCAGGGAGATTTGAACTCCGCCCCCGGTCCCGCGAAAATACTATGCATATGCGGGGAGGGGGGTTCATGCTCGCCAATCTCGTGAAGCTGAGCATCGACGGCTATCGCGGGCCGATGACGAGCGAGGAGTCGCCGCCGGTCACGATTCGGGTGCAGGGCGTCTTCCAGGAAAACGAGCGCTCCATGAGCTGCAGGAGGCACTGGCCGAGCTGCCAAAAGCCACGGGCAAGAATGCACTGAAGCGCGCGCTGATGAAAGCCTCCGAGCCCGTGCAGCAGGATGCAGCTGGCCTCGCCCTAGTGCTGATCGGCGATCTGCGCGAGTCGATCACGATCGGCACCAAACTTTCAAACGTCAGAAACGCAAACCCAAGAAGCGCGGTGACGTTGAGATTTTTGTCGGCGCGGGTCCGCTACCGCAAGCCCATCTCCAAGAGTTCGGCACAGCACACACACACCGCCGCAGCGCTTCCTGACCCCGGCTTGGGAAGCGAACCGGATGAAGGTGCTGGAGTCCAGCAAATCCGGTCTCGCCCAGGACTCCCGCCACTATTTCTGACGTGGATCAGTTTCTGCTCCTCTATTATCCCAACACCGTCCCGATTGAGGTTACGAGCGCCTTTTCACGCTGATCCACGCTGAGCGAGAAAATATCGGGCCGACTGTAGTGGCCGACGGGGTCGAAATCATACTGGGCCCGAACAACCGCATCGACGTCGAGCTCCGCGCTGACAATGCCTTCCTGATCCCAGAGCGGACCTGCCAGTACGTTGCCGAGCGGATCCACGATGCACGCACCGCCGCGCGATACGATGGCTTCGGGATCGTCAGGCAAATCCGACATGTAGCGGGCCGGATAATCTTTGCGGCGGCAAAACTGATTGGTCGAGAGCACAAAGCAGCGCCCCTCGAGTGCAATGTGCTGCATCGAAGGTAGCCACGTCGGCCGCCCATCCGCTGTCGGCGCACAATATATCTGGATGCGCTTGGCGTACATCGCCGTACGCAGCATAGGCATATAATTTTCCCAGCAGATCACCGCACCGAGGCGGCCGACTTCGGTATCGTACACTGGGAGCGTCGACCCGTCGCCGACCCCCCAGATAAGCCTCTCCGCGGCCGTCGGCATCAACTTTCGGTGCTTGCCGAGATAGCGCCCGTCGGGCCCGAAGAACAGAATGGTGCAGTAGAGCGTTCCACCTTCGCGCTCGATCACGCCCATCACGAGATGGATTTTGTTCTGCAGCGCGATCCTGGCAAGCGCATCCACAGCTGGACCCGGTACATCGATCGACGACTGATGGTAGATGCGGAACTGCTCCCGGCCTTCTGGTGTACGCGCGCCGATCGCCGCGCCGAAATTCGTGCCCCGCGGATACGCGGACACAAACGCCTCGGGGAAAAGCACCAGTCTCGCGCCCGCACGCGCGGCGTCCGCCGCAAGGTCGCGCGTCTTCTCAAGCGTTCTCGCCGTGTCAAAGGCTACGGGCGCAGCCTGCACACAGGCCGCACTATACCGTGTACCGGGCGCGCAGTTTCCTGTAGGGCGGGCAAAATCGGGGGTCTGCATGGAGTTCCTGTGGGGCAAGATTGACACAGCAAACTAACATGCCAGTCTGTTTTATCCAGCACGCAATTTAGGCGTCTTACGATACGTCTGCCCGTGCTCGCGTCTTTCCTGGGCGTGTGCCGGCACGTACCCGCGCCGAGGCGTCGAGACTAGCCAGGATAACCTGCTCGGTGGTCTCCGAGTGATCCCGCAGTGCCGTCTTCAGGGCCTTTGCGTTGCGTGAGGCCAGCGCCCGCGCGATCAGTTCGTGCTCCCTCTGCCTCCGCTCCGCTGCTTTTGGATCGTAGCCGCGTTGCACCAGATACGTAACAATCTGAAGATGCATCTGCAGCTGCGCATAAAGGCGAGACAGATATGGATTGCCGGCCGCCGAAACGATAAGGAAATGAAACGCGACGTTTGCGCGGACAAAACGGGCCGCCGAGCCGATGATGTCGGAACGGCTCGACGAATGCTCCTCCATCTCCTCCAGCAGCTTGTGCAGCGTCTTCAGTTGCTCTGGGGTGATGTTGACCACCGCACCGTCAGCCGCGAAGTTCTCCAAAACTCTCCGGAGCGCAAACAGCTGCTCGGCTTGATCCCGCCCGATCAATTTCACTATGGTCCCGCTACGGCCGGCCACCGACAGCAGCCCTTCGGTCTGCAGGCGCGTGATTGCTTCCTTGACCGGTGTGCGACCAAGCGAGAGCCGCGCAGCAAGGAGATTGACCGACGTGCGCTCGCCCGGCCTCAGCTCATGATGTAGGATGAGATCGATGATCCCTGCATAGGCTTGGTCCGCGGCCGTCTGCTCCAAGCGTGGCGTCTGGGCCGTCTCCTTTCTTCCCAAGCGATTCCTCCCAGATTCTCATATTGTCGGCTTTGCCGCCAGTATCTCCATCGGCTACTTAAACGCAATCGCGTCAAAGGGATAGGAAAGAAAAGCCGTCCGCCAATAGCGTCGTGACGCGATTGCCCACTCTCCCACGACAGGCTCACCGCCAAAATCGGCCCGCCAAGCGATAATTGCTTGCGAGAGGGCGCGTTCGCTAGAGCCTACCGGCCGCCCGGCGCTGCTCATAGGCCTGCAGGTGCGTGAAGATGAAGCGATGCATCGAATCATCGATCCCATGCCGACGGGCTTTATCGAGCACAAATCCGATGATGTGGTCGGCTTCAACGGGTGCGCCTTTTTCCAGATCACGCAACATGGACGCGGTGTAGGGCGACTCCCTATTGCGAAATAGGTCCCGGTACTCGTCCAGGAACTGCTGCGACGGCCCGTGGCCTTCCCGCTTGGCGATCTCCACATTGCGCTCCAGAAACTCGATCAGGAGCGCCGATCCCTCTTTCGTACGCGCGACTTCGCCGACGCTCGCCCGCATCACGCACGTCATCCCGGCAACGGTGGCAAGATGCACCATCTTCTCCCACATCTTCTGCATGATGTCGGGCACAGCGGCGGCAATCACGGAAGTCTTGTCGAACGCCCCTTTCAACGCCAGCACGCGCGCGCTTATGGACCCGTCCTGCTCACCGAACGTGATATAGCGCCAGTCGTTGAGATGCTTGATCGTACCGTTCGCATCTGTGGTCGCCGCGATTTTGGCAAGGCCACCGAGAATGCGCTTGGCGCCGAAGCGCTGGTTCAGTACATCCATGTGCGCGATACCGTTCAGGAGCGGCAATACCGCGCTTTCCGAGCCCACCGCCGGGTCGATGCTGTCGAGTGCGGACGGGAGATCATAGGCCTTGCACGTCAGCAGGATCACGTCGAACGGCGCCTTGATCTCCTCGCGCGTTGTTACTTGCACAGGGCCGGAGAAGTTGCCGAACCGGCTTTCGATCCTCAAACCTTGCGATTGCAGCTGCTGCTTGCGTGCTCCGCGCACGAGAAACGTAACGTCGGCCCCGCCTTCCACCAGCCGCCCGCCGAAATAGCCTCCAATTGCACCCGCGCCGAGACTCAGGATTCGCATGCTTATCCGACTTTCTTCCTTTGATGTGATGCTAGCTGCTCGGAGTCCCAGGGTTCGACGAGACTACTCGTCATTTTACCTCCAGGCATAATCTGCGGGCGCAACCAAGGGCCTTGCCTTACGCCGGGAGAACAAAAGTCAATCGAACTTGCCCTTTGTTTCGCCGATAAAGATGCCGCCGAGAAGCAGAACGACGAACGATCCGGCACAGAACACTGCCAGCGAGAACGGGATGTCGGCGGGCGTACGGCTCGCCAGCGAGACGAACGTCGGCATCATGCCACCGATTGCAAAGCCGATATTCCATGACAGGCCTGTTCCGCTCGCGCGCACCGCGGTCGGAAAGCGCTCGTTCAGGAAGATCGGCACGGGGGCGAGCGCGGCGTTGCCCAGGAACGCGATCAGCAATGCATAGACGCCGATCATGAAACCATTAGCCGCACCGAGTGCCGCCATGTTGAGGTAGAGGAACGGCAGCGCGATTGCTGCAACCGCGCCGATCACGATGAACACGGGCTTGCGGCCGATCCGATCGCTGACATAGCCGATGAACGGACCGGTTAGCGTGGCAGCGGCGGCGGCGAGGATCAGAATGAGCGAGGCTGTTTCGTTTGGCACTCGGTTCACGACCTTCAAAAAGGCCGGCAGGTATCCCGACGTCACATAGTATGCGGACCCGGCACCCGCTGTGATCAGCAGGTTCATCAGCAGAACCGTGCGGTATTCTGACGACATCAGCCGCTTCAGCGGTGATGACGTCACCGTCGCTTCCCTGCGCGCGTCTTTTGCTGCCTGCGCCTTCAGCCAATACGGCGACTCCTCAAGATACTTGAAGATGAAGAGGCCGAGCACAGAGCTCAGGATCCCCGAGAAGAACATCACGCGCCAGCCCCAAACGTCGAATTGCTCTCCAGGGAAGAGGTTGGAAGTCATCCAGAAGGCGAGTGAGGCCAGGAGCGCGCCGAGTCCGGCTCCTCCCCCGCCCACCATGCCGGATACTGTACCCCGCCAGTGCGGCGGAACGAACTCGGTGCCTACCGTGTGCGTTGTCGCTACCACGCCACCCACGAAGATTCCCTGCACGAGGCGCAAGGCAAGAAACAGGACCGGTGCGAGCAAGCCCACCTGCGCGATCGTGGGCAGCACGCCGAAAGCTGCGGTCGCGACGCCTACACCGACGACGGCGAGCGTCATTGCGCGCTTGCGGCCATGCTTGTCGGCATAACTGCCGAAGATTGCCGAACCGACAGGCCGCATCAGGAGCGTGACGGCAAACGACGCGTAAACAGCCGCAAGCGAAAGCGTCGGCTGATCGGAGGGGAAGAACAGTTTTCCGACCACGGGCGCCACGTAAAGCAGGATGAACAGGTCGAACAGATCGAGAGACCAGCCGAACACCGACGCAAAGACTGGGACAAAGACCTTGCGATCACCGGCTTTCGTTCCCGACGCCGCCGCTACGTTGCTGGACATCACAACCTCCCTTTGCACGCCGGCGATGTTTTGTTCGGAAAACGCACCCGGCTCCCCTTGCGATCATGAGTACATGGCGTTATGCATATGTCAATATGACATGTCAGTTGATCATGTCAGATAGAGCCTTTCAGCCAACCTATACTGCCCGTAATTTCACAAAGAGGCAGACGGCCCGAGCCGGGACAGTACGGGAGGTGCACGATGCAAGACGCGGACAAGCCCTGGAAGGTGACAACACCAGTACAGATGGATCCGCACAAGCTCGTGCGTCGTGTGCCGCTCGAGCCGCATCAGTATCTGAACCGGATCACGAAGCAGAGCGACATCTTCGTACTGGCGCATTTCGGCATCCCTCGCTTCGATGCGCAAAATTGGCGCATGGAGATTGGCGGCCTCATCCGTTCGCCACTTACGCTCACAATGGACGACATCCGCAAGCTGCCAAAACGTGAAGTAGAAACCTTTCATCAATGCGCGGGTTTTCCCAAGAAGCATTGGGTGCCGACCCGGCGCATCTCAAATGCGGTCTGGAGTGGAGCGGACCTGAAGGTGCTGTTTGATGAATTGGGGATTCTTCCGGAAGCGCGCTATCTGTGGTCTTTCGGCATGGATCACGGCCGCTTCGATGATGTGAGCGCGCCCTGCTACCTGAAAGACATGCCTCTGGCGCGACTAGAGAAGGGCGACGTCATTCTCGCCTATGAGGTGAACGGCGAGCCGTTGGATCAGGAACACGGCCATCCTGTACGGCTGATGATCCCCGGCTACTACGGCACCAATTCCGTCAAGTGGCTGTCGCGGATGGAGATTGCTTCGAAGCGCGCCGACGGCCCGTTCACGACATTGCTTTACAACGATCCAGTCGATCCCACCACGGAAGATCCAAATGGCGCAACCTGCCCCGTCTGGGAAATCAGGCCGGAATCGTTGATCGTGAGCCCGGCCCCCGAGACGAAGGTCGGCATGAGATCCATCGAAATTTGGGGTTGGGCCTGGGCGGACGGTGGCGTTACTTCCGTTGACGTTTCAACAGATGGTGGTACGACCTGGAACCGAGCCATGCTTGACGAGCAGGTGGAGCGGTCTTGGCAGAAATTCCGCTTCCGCTGGCTGCCTGAAGGCGCTGGCGACACCGTTCTGATCGCAAGAGCGATCGGCAGGAACGGGTTGGTCCAGCCGCTGACTAACGCGCGCAATGCTGCCCACAGCGTCCAAGTCACGGTGATCTGCGGAAACTAGCTGTTCGATCACATCGCATCCTTTGGCATACCGAAGCGAATGGCTCTCCGCTGCTGCGCTTTTTAGTCTACCAGTTCCTGACTCTTCGCATTGTAGTCTCCCGTCCACACGCTGCGGAATGATTGGCTCGCAAGACAAGAGGGCGCTCGCGCCCCGGCACGAGCAGCGCAAATTGATGCCCCGAGCATTTATCGCTTCCGTTCCACAAGACGCATTCCTGCGTCGTGAGACGCTCTGTGGCGCAGAAGTTTTCGGACGCTGGTCGATGCGTGGATCGTTTCCGAATTTGCAAAGCTTTCGTGGTTGTCGACGATCGACGGAAGATCGTAGAGAAAATTCACCATGCTGCAGCTAATGATCGGGAAGTCGAATTTTCTCGCTCCCGGTGGTCCAACGACGGGGGCCGCGGCACAGCGGCTCAACTCTTCGTCATAACATCGGCGCAAGAAAGAGGGTGCGCGACATTGTGAGGGCTCGGCGATCACGCGTAGCGCCGGGCGCCGGTGACGCAGAGCGCGACCATTCCCGTCACGGCGATCATCGTCCAGGCGATCTGTTCGCCGAGAAGCAGACCGGCCAGTGGCGAGGCCGAAGAAAGGCTGGAGGAGCTGCTACTGCCCAACTCCCGCGATCCGCCGAGTGCCAGCCCGCGATACCAAAACACGAAGCCGACCAGCATGCTGAACACGAAAACATAGGCGAGCCCGATTCAGGCTCGCATCTCGACCATACCCCAGTTCGCAGGCAGCGTCGCCAGGCCCATGACCAGCATTACGGGTAGCAGCAGTGCCCATGAGATCACCTGCCAGCCGCCAAGACGCCGTGAAAGCGTGGCGCCCTCGGCACAAGATTCTGCGTTGCAAACTAACCGGGTTCTCCGATTATGCCTAAGATCAACATCGCAACCATGCCGCAACGCAAAGGCTCAGGCTACCCGCCGCCGTTCGACGCTCGTGCGCCGACCCGACTGCCTGTGCCGCCCGCTGGACGACGTCGGCGGTTTGAGATCATCGCGACTTCTGGCTTGAATTAATTGAGATTATGAATTCGCTTTGGCTAGACCAGACATGCCAAGACAGCCCATGCGGCAGCGTGCTGCGACGAATGGCGCCGATCGAGTCATTTCAGTCGGTCACCTGAATGCCTGAAGGATGCCAATGCCTAGCGTTGCAGACAATTTCTAGCGAAGATGCGAGAGCTTGCCGGTCGGGTCGGAAATGAAGAAACGCCTCACGCCCCATGGTTCGTCGACCAGATCATAGACAACCTTACATCCGATCTCTTGCGCACGATGATAAACTTCGTCCACATCGTCGACCTCGATCGACAGATCGGGAACGGGCGCGCCTGAGCCGCCCTCGCTGAGGATGCTCATCTGGGTGATGGCGGTCTCGCCGGACCCCAGCGTGACGATCCATCCGAGATCCATCATTGTCTCCAGTCCGAAAAGATCGGAGTAGAACTTCCGCACCTCCGGGACTGCGCTTGTGGCAATATTCGCGACGATACGGCGCACGGTCATTTTGCCACCTGCTGGCTCAAGATCCAGAGATGCCCGAACGGATCGCGAAGGCGGCCTTCGCGCTTTCCGTACGGTCGGTCCTTAATCGGGATGACAACCTCAGCCCTTTCCGCCAGCATCCTATTGGCAACCTTGTCGCAGTCTTCCAGTTCGATCTGGATCAGAACCGGAGTCCAGCCAGAGACAAAGGAGAATTCCAACCCCAATCCGGCACTTCCTCGCTGAGTGCAAGCGAGAAATCTCCAAGCGTAAGCCGTGCATAACCTACAAGACCATCCGCCTCGGCAAAGCGTTCTGCAAGCTCGGCGCCGAGGGCATTCTGATAAAACGCGATCGCGGCATCGGCGCCGCGGACAATCAGCCGAGGGAAGGCCGCTCTGGGAACAAGGGGGAGCATCGTGATCTTCCTTCCGCGTCGTTGGACAACACTGCATAGCGGCTCGAACCGGAAGGCGTCTTGAACGAAAACTAAAGGGCTGGATCCAATACATACCCGACATAGGGCCGGACACTGGCGCAGGCGGCTTGGCGTCATCGATGCGAAACGCTCGAACTCGCGCGTCATGTGCGACTGGTTTGAGAACCGCGCGTCGAATGCCACATCCGATAAGGATGCGTCCGGCGACAGACGATTTAGTGCGATTCGAAATCGCTCGATGCTGAAATAGCGCCTTGGTGTGAGGCCGACATTTCGCGAGAACAGCTTTCTAAAGGCGTAGGGCGAGAGCCCTAGCTCCTTGTACATGTCCTTAGGGCCATTCCTGTTCTCAGGTGCCCAATCCCTCGATTCAACATCACCACTGCCGAGATATCTCCAATTCGCCTTTCGATTTCGTCCCCAAGAAAATTGAGCACGATATCATGCGCATTAAGGCGCCGGAGGTGGTCTCCGAGACGCACAGCATCGCTGCCCCACAACTGCGACAGATCGATCAAGCGGTCCACAAAGTCATGGATCGGTCCGAAGAGCGCGCCGGCTCCACCGGGCTGGAAACTGACCCCACACAGCGCGATCTGCGGCCTGCGCGAAGCGGGGCGGGGCGGGGCAGGGACGAAGGACCTTGGAACACGCACAGCGGGCCTGAACCCCGATGCGAATCGTCAGTATCATGCTCACGCAGCGGAACTCCCGAAAGGCTGAACATGATCTGCGCCCGCCCTGAGGGCAACAGCGTCTAGTATCCATCCGCCGTCGCGTCGGAAACACACCAAAGCCGCTCCACGATGAGCCTTACCATCTCACTCTCGGGCTCACGAGACGTCAGCATCGCATCCCTCGGTCGGACATGATTTGTCCGTGGCAATCCTATTATCCTGTCAGCGGCGGCAAGAAGGCAAAGGTAGTCCACAAAAAAACAAGAGCTCAACGGGTCTTTCCTGGTTCTCCGGACGGATCAACCTTTCCCGCGTGGCCGAGTGAGCAATCAGTCGTAGCGACATTGGCAGGTCAAGGATACGTGCGGCGGTATTCGCGGTTCAAAAGACATGAATCATAGTGTGCCAGCGGAAACGTAGTTATCTGTTTCGTCTACGCTGGGGCGCCACTTCGGAGCGAAACTGCGAACCCTCGCGTAGCAGGTGGCGGGAACATTGAGCGCGCTCCGCGGGACGGCCGCATGTCAGTCGAAGTCGTCATCGGACAGATCTTCCTGACGGCTCTTTCGCTTTCCTTGTGCTTCCCTCGCGTTCCCGGCTTTCCCAATTGAGCTTCGATACGGCGACCGACGATGCTGATCTCACAGGATCGGCTGCAGTCCCGGCATGCTCTGAAACCAGGTCACGACGAACATTTTCGCGCCGGGCGCATTCCGCGAGTGAGGCTTACGTGCGTTCGCGTTCACGCGTGCGACTGGAGCCGCTGAGGTCTCCAGTTCTGTCGGGCAAGGGTGACAGCAGCAGGAAGACGTTTGCGCCAAAGCGCAACCCGCCTGCTCCTCTAGTCGAGCGGATCGAACGCGCTCTCGTGTTAGCTGCCTACGTTGTGGTCCGCCACGGACCGGCCTATGCCCCACTGGTGGATCGTCTCGAAAGGGAGCTTGAGGCGGCGCGGCAGAACGACCCTACTGAGCGCGCCAAGCGCATCCTCGACGCCTACAACAGCCTGATGAAAGTCGGCGCGACAACGCAGCACAAGCGTTAAACAGTCGTCGGCGAGCGGAAAGCAATGCGCTTCAGCCACTTGAGTTTCAGTTCCAGCGACGGCCCTTTGCCGTAGCGCGGCCGGTGCCACTTGTGGCCCATCAAAGAGGCAACGACCTTCTCCGGGGCTTCCACGGCCGTCAGCCGGTCCTCGAAGGTATGCCGCAACGAGTAGAAGCTCTGCCCCGGTTCGGGGCGCAGCTGCCTTGACGCGAAAGCCTTGTTCACCAACGCGGAGAGCGAGTCGGCCTTGTCCCGATAGCGTGGGAAGCCATCCGGATGCTGTCGCATGACCTTCAGGGCAGCGCCCACCAGCGGAATATCGCGCCACGAGTCGTCCGTCTTCATCTGCCGCCCGTCGGGGCGTACTTGGACATGGGGAACGGCGTGTTTCAGGCGAATAGTGGCTTGTTTCAGGTTACAGGCCTCCGCCGGGCGCAAGCCGGTCTCGGCCACGAGATAGATGATGCCGCGCGCTTCGTCGTTGAGGTCGTCGAAAAGCCCCTTGGCCAGGATCCGCTTGCGGACGAAGTCCGGGTCGAAGGCCACCCGCCGCTTGTCCTTGCCGCCAGAGATCCGTGCCTTGGCGAATATGGCGGGGAGGCCATACTGATTGACCTCGTTGATGGTGACGAACATTCCAGTGAGGTGGCCAATGATCTTGTTGGCGGTATCGATTTCGATCTCGCCGCCAACGATGCGATCTTGCAGATGCTGCCGGAATGAGAGCACCTCGACGCGCGTCACCGACGACATCGGTCGGTCGCCGCCGACAACGTCGATGAACGTGGCAAGCGCTGTGTCCTTCGGCGTGCGCCATCGTTTCTTCTGCGCCTCCGACTTGCCGGCAAGGCTGGCCTCGGAGATGCGCTGAAACTCGTCCATCATTCGTGACAGCATGAGCGGCGGCACGTCTTCGCCGCCAAGAACGGCAGAGACCTCGGCCGGCTTCTCGATCGCATCACTGTTCTGAAGCAGTTCGAAGCGCTGCACGATGTGCTCGACCGGTGACGTCGCCAGCGCGCCGGCTGGCACGTATGAAACTCCGATTTTCCGCGCCACCGCGAGCGCGTGCTCATAGCGGGCCACGGCATCGACATCGCGACCCGCTCTCTTCTCCTGCCAATAGCGCTCCAGGCTTTCATCGAGCTTCTGCACCGCCGTGCTGGCGACCACGGCGCGGGGATCGTCGGCGATGCGGATTCCGGTGCTCAGCATCACCGGGTTGCGCCCGTCGTAGGAGGAGAATTGCCGGGGCACACGCCGCACGAGGTACCAATAGCCATAACGCTTGTGCGGACGCGCGGACTGGTGACGAGGGGCCACTACAGGGCTCCAACGGCAGTTGATTGTTGGATAGATTGTTGGATATGAAAACGGCAAAATTCAGGGCCTTCGTGCAGAAGGCACCGAATTATCTAGAGTTTTCAATGCTGTGATTGTTGGGTCTTGGTGGAGCCGAGGGGAATCGAACCCCTGACCTCTTGAATGCCATTCAAGCGCTCTCCCAACTGAGCTACGGCCCCGACTGCTTGGGAATCCGGCGCTGGGCGCCGGGCAGGCTTAAGTATGCTGGTGCGAAGGATTGCGCAAGTGCTCTGAAGCGCCAGCCTGTCCCCGACCCTAGCAGCCGCGTCTTTGGGCGGCTCTCCAACCGGTGCCATGAGCCAAGCGAGCCGCCGCTCATTGCTGCTCGTCGGTCTCCGTCACCGGGCCGCCGATGATGTTGGACATATCGGTGCCATCCTCCTCCTCGGCCTCCAGGAAGGTCTCGTCCTCGTCGGCCACGGCCGGCTCCTCTTCGTCTTCGATGGCGGCAAGGGCCTCGTCGGCGTCGCTCTCCGGCGCCTCTGCAGGCTTGCTGCTCTCAACGGGATAAGCGGGCTTTTTGGGCGCCTTGCGCTGGGCCGCCTTGTCCGCGACCGCGGGTGCCACGGCGGCCATGGCCAGAGCATTCGCCCCGACCTGGTACGCGGTCTGGCAAATCGGGCACACAACCGGGTCGCGGTTGAGGTCGTAGAAGCGCGAGCCGCACTCCGGGTTCTGGCAGGTGCGCTTGGTTCCGCGTTCCGCTTTGGTGGACATGGGATCACCCTCGAAGCGTCAAAATCGGCTGCTGATTGCCATGGGCTCCGGCGGCTGTCAAAAGCAATTCTGCAGGCCAGCAGGAGCTTTGGCGGCTATATGGGCGCACGGAGGCGATGTTGACAGGGCCCGGCCCCCTTGCTCTAAGGCAGCCGCGCCGGACCTCTCCGCTCGAGGACGGCCCGTCCGCACCATGTGTCGAGGCCACGCCCGAGGTGTTACACTCAGCGCCAGCACCGCTTTCCGCGCCCAGATCCCGAACGCTGTCGGGGCGGGTGCGCGTTCCCGGCGACAAATCCATCTCGCACCGTGCGCTCATGTTCGGCGCCCTGGCCACGGGCCGGACGCGCGTGACGGGCCTGCTGGAGGCGCAGGATATTTTGAACACGGTAAACGTGCTGCGGGCGTTGGGCTGCCCGATTGCCAAGGTGGGTGAGGCCTGGGAGGTCCTGGGCCGGGGCGTGGGCGGGCTCGCCCAGCCGACGGGCGATCTCGATTTCGGCAATGCCGGCACCGGGGCGCGGCTGATGATGGGGGTCATTGCCGGCCATGATATGACGGTGCGGCTGACCGGGGATGCCTCTTTGTCGCGCCGTCCCATGGGCCGGGTGCTCAAGCCGCTGCTGCGCATGGGGCTGGAGGTGGTGGAGACAGGCAAGGAAATCCTGCCGCTGACCATTCGCGGCACGCCCGATCTCATCCCGATCGAATATCAGCTTCCCGTCCCGTCCGCCCAGATCAAGTCGGCCGTCCTGATCGCGGGCCTGCACGCGGCGGGCGAAACCACCGTGATCGAGCCGGAGGCCACCCGCGACCATACCGAGCGCATGCTGGGCCATTTCGGCGCCCAGCTGACGGCCACCAAGCGCCAGGGCGTGCGCGCCATCTCCGTCAGGGGCGATGCCGAGCTTGTCGGACAGGATGTGCACGTTCCGGGCGACCCGAGCTCGGCTGCTTTTCTCGCCGCCGCCGCGCTCATCGTGCCGGGCTCCGAGGTGACCATCGGCGGCATGCTCATCAATCCCACGCGCACGGGCTTCTATGCGACGCTCAAGGAGATGGGGGGCGATGTCACGTTTCTCAACGAGCGCGATCAGGGCGGCGAGCCGGTGGCGGATGTCCGCGTGCGCCATTCCAGGCTCAAGGGCGTGAGCGTGCCGGCGTCCCGCGCGCCGGCCATGATCGACGAGTATCCGGTGCTCGCCTGCCTCGCCGCCTATGCCGACGGCGAAACGCGCATGGAAGGGCTGGGCGAGCTCAAGGTGAAGGAGAGCGACCGGCTGGCGGCAACGGCTGCGGGTCTCAGGGCCAACGGCGTTTCAGCCAAGGTCGAGGGCGACACCCTGATCGTCGGCGGCGGCGGCGCGGGCGTGCGGGGCGGCGGCACGGTTGCCACGCACCTCGATCACCGCATCGCCATGGCCTTTCTCATGCTTGGGCTCGGCGCCGACCGCCCGGTGACGGTCGACGATGCCGCCATGATCGCCACGAGCTTCCCCGACTTCCGCCCGCTCATGGAGGGGTTGGGCGCGAGCTTCACGGTGCCGGAGGCGACCCGATGATGGCGGCGATCCATCGTCGCATGGATCTCCTCCCTTCCCGCTGTCGGGGAACGGGGCGGGCCGAGGGGCCGCCATGATCATCGCCATCGATGGGCCGGCCGCCTCCGGCAAGGGCACGCTCGCCAAGCGTCTGGCGGATCACTTCGGCCTGCCCTGCCTCGACACCGGGCTGCTCTATCGGGCCGTGGCCCGGGACGTGCGCGCCCGGGGTGGGGCGCTGGACGACCCCGCCGCTGCGGCACAGGCGGCGCGCATCCTCGACCCGGCCAGCCTGGATGATCCCGCCTTGCGCGGCTATGGCATCGGCGATGCGGCCTCGATCGTCGGGCGCATCCCCGAAGTGCGGGCGGCATTGTTGCAATTCCAGCAGGATTTCGCCGCACAGCCGGGCGGTGCGGTGCTCGATGGGCGCGACATCGGCACCGTCGTCTGCCCCCATGCCGACGTTAAGATCTTCGTTACCGCCACCCCGGAGGTGCGGGCCGAGCGCCGGTTTCTGGAGCGCACGGCCCGGGGCGAGGCCACCTCCTATGAAGCCGTGCTGGACGACATCCGCCGCCGGGACGAGCGGGATGCGGAGCGGTCTGAGGCCCCCATGCGGCCGGCCGATGACGCCGTCTTGCTGGAAACGAGCAATTTGGATATAGAAGCCGCATTCAATACCGCCGTCGGCGTGATCTCGAGGAAGGTTGGCCAACGCGGGCGCTCCTGAAGGGGTGCTCCAATCCAGTTGGCGAAGCCACCGCTGGCGGCATTCAGCATCATGGGCACGAGCTTGGCCTGGAGCGCACGCCGCTGGCGTGCGCGCGACCCATGGCAGCCGTGACCCCGGCATGAACCTAGGACTGAAGGAACACAGATGAGCACCAACGCCGGTATCAACAAGGACCTCAACCCGACGCGCGAGGATTTTGCCGCCCTGCTGGGCGAGACCATGTCGGAGGACGATGTCTTCGAGGGCAGCGTCGTCAAGGGCACGGTCACCGCGATCGAGAAGGACCTTGCCGTGATCGACGTCGGCCTCAAGATGGAGGGCCGGGTGCAGCTCAGGGAGTTCGCCACGCCGGGCAAGGCGAGCGAGCTCAAGGTCGGCGACATCGTCGAGGTCTACATCGAGCGCACGGAGAATGCGCTCGGCGAGGCCGTGCTGTCGCGGGACAAGGCGCGGCGCGAGGAGAGCTGGGTGCGCCTCGAGCAGAGGTTCAACAACAAGGAGCAGGTCGAAGGCATCATCTTCAACAAGGTGAAGGGCGGCTTCACGGTCGATCTCGACGGCGCGGTGGCGTTCCTGCCGGGCAGCCAGGTCGACGTGCGGCCCGTGCGCGACATGGGCCCGCTCATGAACACCCCGCAGCCCTTCAAGATCCTGAAGATGGATCGCCGCCGCGGCAACATCGTCGTCTCCCGCCGCGAGATCCTGGAGGCCACCCGCGCCGAGCAGCGCTCCGAGATCGTGGCCAAGCTGGCCGAGGGCCAGGTCATCGACGGCCTCGTCAAGAACATCACCGACTACGGCGCCTTCATCGACCTGGGCGGCATCGACGGCCTGCTGCACGTCACCGACATGGCCTGGCGCCGCGTCAATCATCCGAGCGAGATCGTCAATGTCGGCGACACGGTCAAGGTGCAGATCGTGCGCATCAATCCCGAGACGCAGCGCATCAGCCTCGGCATGAAGCAGCTGCAGACCGATCCGTGGGCCGGCATCGAGGCGAAGTATCCGGTCGGCGGACGCTTCCAGGGCACGGTCACCAACATTGCCGACTACGGCGCCTTCGTGGAGCTGGAGCCGGGCGTCGAAGGCCTGATCCACGTCTCCGAGATGAGCTGGACCAAGAAGAACACGCATCCGGGCAAGATCGTCTCCACCAGCCAGCAGGTGGAAGTGCAGATCCTCGAGGTGGACCCGCAGAAGCGGCGCATCTCGCTCGGCCTCAAGCAGGTGCAGGACAATCCCTGGGAGGTCTTCCTCTCCAGCCATCCCAAGGGCTCGGTGGTCGAAGGTCCGGTGCGCAACATCACCGAGTTCGGCCTGTTCGTCGGCCTCGACGGCGGCGTCGACGGCATGGTCCACCTCTCCGATCTCGACTGGAACAAGGCGGGCGACGAGGCCATCAAGGCCTACAAGAAGGGCGACACCGTCAAGGCGGTGGTGCTGGAGGTCGATTCGACGAAGGAGCGCATCAGCCTCGGCATCAAGCAGGTCGGCGGCGATCCGATGGAGAGCGTCGGGACCCTGAGGAAGGGCAGCCAGGTGACCTGCGAGGTCGTGGCCGTGCAGGACAACGGCATCGAGGTGAAGCTGGTCGACACCGACATGACGTCCTTCATCAAGCGCTCCGACCTCTCGCGCGACCGCTCCGAGCAGCGGCCCGAGCGCTTCAACGTCGGCGACAAGGTCGATGCGGCCATCACCAACATCGACAAGGGCAGCCGCCGCATCACCGTCTCCATCAAGGCGCTGGAGATCGCCGAGGAGAAGCAGGCCGTCGCCCAGTACGGGTCTTCCGACAGCGGTGCCTCGCTCGGCGACATCTTCAAGGCCGCCATCAAGAAGAAGGAAGGCGGCGACGACTGAGTGTGGGCGTCCGATCAACTCTCTACACGTTCGGGTTGAAGGCCTCTCGAGGCCGGCATAGATTGCAGGCCCGCGTGCACGCTAGTGAGGGCCTGCGCCTATGACGCTGGAGACTGAAGCCGTTCTCGATCGCCGCCGTCTGCGCAGGCGCCTGTCGCTGTGGCGCACCCTGGCGGTGATCGCCGGCCTGCTGGCGGTCGGGTTCATGCTGTTCTCCTCGGCCGACCGCTCCGGCCTGCTGGACAGCCGGCAGATCGCGCGCGTCACCATCGACGGCATGATCACCGAAGACCGCGACCTGCTGCGGATGCTGAAGAAGATCGGCGAGGCCAAGCACGTGGCGGGCGTGATCGTGGCGGTCAACAGCCCCGGCGGCACCACGGCCGGGGGCGAGGCGCTGTTTGAAGCCTTGCGCAACATCGCCAAGTCCAAGCCTGTCGTCGCCCAGTTCGGCACCGTGGCAACCTCGGCCGCCTACATCGCGGGTCTCGCCACCGACCGGATCGTTGCGCGCGGCAACACCATCACCGGCTCGGTGGGGGTGATCTTCCAGTGGCCGGATTTCTCCCAGCTGCTCGAGAAGCTTGGCGTCAAGGTCAATGAGATCAAGAGCGGTCCGCTCAAGGCCAACCCATCGCCGTTCCAGCCCCTCGACGAGGCTGGCAGGGGCGCTGCCGAGGAGATGGTGGCCGAATCGCAGCGCTGGTTCCTGGACCTGGTGCGCACCCGGCGCGGCATCGACACCAAGAGCGTGGCGGGCCTGGAGCAGGGGCGTGTCTTCTCGGGCCGGGATGCGCTCGCGCACAAGCTCGTCGACCAGATCGGCGGCGAGGCCGAGGTCGTGAAGTATCTCGAGGAGCAGCGCAGCGTCCCCAAGGGGCTCACGATCGTGGACTGGAGGGTGAGCCGGGACACGCCATGGAGCTTCACGCGCCTGGCCACGCTGGCGTTGGCGCGGCTGACCGGCATCCCCGCCCTCAACGAGGTCGCCCGCGTCATGACCGATGAGCATCTCGTCAGCTTGCGGCTTGACGGCCTGCTTTCCATTTGGCACGGTTCTGAAAGATAAAGGAAAACCAATGGTTTCCACTAGGGAGAAGGACGTGGCATGATCAAGTCTGAGCTTATCCAGAAGATCGCAGCCGCCAATCCACACCTTTATCACCGCGACGTCGAGCGCATCGTCAACGTCATCTTCGCCGAGATCGTCGACGCCCTGGCGCGCGGTGACCGCGTCGAGCTTCGGGGCTTCGGCGCCTTCACCGTCAAGCATCGCGCCCCGCGCGTCGGGCGCAACCCGCGCACGGGCGCGGCGGTGTCCGTGGCCGAGAAGTTCGTGCCCTTCTTCAAGACCGGCAAGGATCTGAGGGAACGGCTCAACGACTCGAAGCATTAACGTTCCCCTGGTTGACTGGCGGCGCAGTGGGCCGTTCCAGCCGCCCTTGCACCGTCCGGTATCGCTTCTGGAGGTGAGCAGGTGCTGCGCCGCTTCGTCTGGTTCTTCGTTGCGCTTCCCGTCGCGATCCTGCTGATCACGCTGGCCGTCGCCAACCGCCATGCCGTGCGGCTGGTGCTCGATCCCTTCCGGCCGGCAGAGCCCGTCATCTCGCTTGTGCTGCCGCTCTATGCCTATCTGCTGGGCGCACTTCTGATCGGCGTCGTCATCGGCGGTGCCGCCACCTGGATGAGCCAGGCGCGCTGGCGGCGCAGCGCTCGCCAGCGTGCCTCCGAGGCCAGCCGTTGGCACGCCGAGGCTGACCGGCTGAGCCGTGAGCGCGACCGGGAGCTTGATGCCGCGCGGCAACTCACCTCCGCCAGCCCCTAGTGTGATGATCGAGAAATTCGCCCTTCCTCGCAGCACGCCTACTGAGCGAATTTCTCGATTTGAATCACACTAGAACCATGAACTTGCTAGTGTCCTTTCGATCGCGAAGTTCGTTCAGCGCCTGCTGCAAGATCCGGCGAACTTCGCGATCGGGACACTAGAGCCATGCAGGCCTGACCATGCGGTTTTTCGACGGCGCGGCAGTGGATGCGGCGCTCGGCTATCCCGCTCTCGTCGACATTCTTCAGGCGGCCTTCATCCAGGGCGCGATCGCCCCGCCGCGGCATCATCACGGCGTGGCTCTCGACGGTCGGCCGGAGGCGACGCTGCTGCTCATGCCCGCCTGGCAGGCGCGGGCCGCCGGCTCGGGCTTCGCGGGGCGGTTCATGGGCGTCAAGACCGTGACCGTGTTTCCCGACAACGACACCCGCGGCAAGCCGGCCGTGTTCGGCGCCTATGTTCTTCTGTCCGCCGAGACCGGCGAGACGCTGGCCGTCATGGACGCCACCCGTCTCACCGCCTGGCGCACGGCGGCGGCCTCGGCGCTGGCGAGCCGCAGCCTGTCCCGCCCAGACAGTGCCCGGCTGCTGATGGTCGGGGCGGGCGCGCTGGCGCCCTTCCTGATCCGCGCTCATGCCTCGGTGCGGCCGATCCGCGAGATCGTCGTCTGGAACCGCTCGCCGCAGCGGGCGCGGGCGCTCGTCGCTATGCTGGCGCCATTCGGCCTGACAGCGAGGATCGTCGACGATCTTGCGCGGGCGGCGGGGGAGGCCGACATCATCTCGACCGCGACGCTGTCCTCCGAGCCCTTGATCCGCGGCGCCTGGCTGAAGCCGGGCGTGCACGTCGACTGTGTGGGCGCGTTCAAGCCCGGCATGCGCGAGACCGACGACGACGTGGTGCGGCAGGCGCGCATCTTCGTCGACACGCGCGCGGGGGCCTTTGCAGAGGCTGGCGACATCCTGCAGCCGTTGCAGTCGGGCGCGATCGGCAGGGATGCCGTGCTGGGCGACCTGTTCGACCTCGCGCGCGGCACGGTCGCCGGGCGCGGCTCGGCAGGCGAGATCACCTTGTTCAAGTCGGTGGGCGCCGCGATCGAGGACCTGGCTGCGGCCGTTGCCGTCTATGAGCAGGATGGTCCGTGATCAGCCGGCCGGCCGGGGATGCCGCGCACGTCCAGCCCCGCAGCGGCGGCCCGCTCGAGGTTGGGAAAGACGGAGCCGGGCGTCCCGAGCCCGTTTGACCTTGAGTTCGCGTGATGGGCAGGGAACGCCCAGGCTCGCCGGCATCCGGGCCCCTTCACGGCGATCCGCTGGTCTGGCGGCCACGCCCGTGGAGGCTTGCGGACTGCGGCCCCCGGATCGAGGCTGAGGGGGCGCACCGCGCGGCAGCAACCCCTCGTGACCCGAGGCCCGCCCACCCTGCCACATCCCGCACCCCCCGGGGATAAGTCGGATGCGCCGCGCCGCCGGGCGATCAGCGTGGCAGGTCGCTGCGGGCCATCAGGAAGCGGTCGATCGCATGCGCGGCCTGCCGGCCTTCGCGGATCGCCCACACCACGAGGCTCTGGCCGCGGCGGATGTCGCCGGCGGCGAACACCTTCTTGTGCGCCTTGAGGCGATAATCCTTCTCGTTGGCGTCGAGGCCCTTGAAGCGGCCGCGCGGCACCACGGCGAGGCCCAGCTCCTTGACGACGTCGCCCTCCACCGGCCCCGAGAAGCCCATGGCGAACAGCACGAGGTCGGCCGGCAGCTCGCCCTCGCTGCCCGGCACGGGCTTCAGCGCGCTGTCGACACGCGTGTAGAGGAGCTTCTCGACCTTGCCGTTCTTGCCGGCAAAGCCCGTGGTCGAGATCGAGTACTCGACCTTGGCGCCTTCGGCCTGGCTGGAGGAGACGCGCAGCTTCAGGGGCCAGTGCGGCCATGACAGGCCCTTGTTCTCCTGCTCCGGCGGCATCGGCATGATCTCGAGCTGCGTCACCGACTTGGCGCCCTGGCGGAACGAGGTGCCGATGCAGTCGCTGCCCGTGTCGCCGCCGCCGATGACGATGACATGCTTGTCCTTGGCGGTGATCTGCGGCTCGTCGCGCTGCGGCTCGCCCGAGACGCGCCGGTTCTGCTGCGGCAGGAAGGTCATGGCGTAGTGGATGCCGTCGAGCTGCCGGCCCGGCGAGGTGGCGAAGAAGTCGAAGGGCTCCTCGGAGCCGCCGGCCAGCAGCAGCGCATCGTGCGTGTCGGCCAGCGCCCAGGCCGACACGGTCTCGCCCACATGCACGTTGCAATGAAAGACGACGCCCTCCGCCTCCATCTGCTTGATGCGCCGCTCGACGATCGCCTTCTCCATCTTGAAGTCGGGAATGCCGTAGGTGAGCAGCCCGCCCGGCCGCGCATTCCTCTCATAGACGTGCACCTCGTGTCCCGCGCGCGCCAGCTGCTGCGCCGCCGCCAGGCCGGCAGGCCCCGAGCCGACGATCGCCACCGTCTTGCCCGTCTTGCGCTCCGCCGGCTCCGGCGCCACCCAGCCTTCGGCAAAGGCCTTGTCGGCGATGGCGCACTCGATGGTCTTGATGGTGACCGGGTTGTCGTCGATGTTGAGGGTGCAGGCGGCCTCGCACGGCGCCGGGCACACGCGGCCCGTCACCTCGGGGAAGTTGTTGGTGGAGTGCAGGTTGAGCGCTGCCGTCTTCCACTGGTCGCGGTAGACGAGATCGTTCCAGTCCGGGATCTGGTTGTTCACCGGGCAGCCGTTGTGACAATAGGGGATGCCGCAGTCCATGCAGCGTGCCGCCTGCTTGGTCACCTCCTCCTTGGACAGCGGCTCGACGAATTCCCGCCAATGCCTCACGCGCTCCTTCGCGGGCCGGTAGTGCCGGTCCTTGCGGTCGAACTCCATGAAGCCTGTGATCTTGCCCATCGTTGCCTACTGCAGTGCCAATGTGTTGTGCCGGCCGTTGACGCCTCGGGATGCAGCGCCTAGATATACATTATCGGAATGTATATCCAGAGGTTTGTCATGCAAGTCGCCAAGTGGGGAAACAGCCTCGCCGTCCGGCTGCCTGCAGCGGTGGTGGAGGTGCTCGGGCTCAAGGAGGGTGACCACATCACCATTCACGCGCTCGGTTCGAAGGAGATCCAGGTCGAGAAGGTGCCCGACCGGCGAGCGCTTCTTGCTAGGCTTCGCAAGTACCGTGGGCGACTGCCCAAGGACTTCAAGTTCGACCGGCTCGAAGCCAATGAGCGCTAGCGAGCCCTTCTTCGACTCGAACATTCTCATATATCTGACCGACACAGACTCGGGAAAGGCGGAGCAAACCGAGGCTCTCCTCGCGGAGGGCGGTACGATCAGCGTGCAGGTCTTGAACGAATTTGCCAACGTCGCTTTGCGCAAGGTGCGGCTGAGCTGGCCGGAGACGCGCGAATTTCTCGATACTTTTCGCGCGACGTTGGAGATCATGCACTTGACACTCGAAACGCACGAGCGGGGGTTGGACCTCGCTGAACGATACCAACTGAGCGTATACGACGGCACCATCGTCGCGGCCGCGCAGTTGGCAGGCTGCAAGACGCTGTACTCCGAGGACATGCACGACGGTCTGGTCATCGACGGGCTCACCGTTCGCAATCCCTATCGCGCCGATGGCGACTGACGCGCTGCGCTCGCTTGCTCATCGGGTTGCCGGCTCCAGGCTCAGTTCTTTCTCGCACCGCCTGATCCAGGCCTCGAATTCCACGGCAGGAAAGCGGGCCAGGAACTCGGGCGTCCTGGTCATCATCCGCTACCTCGCACGCGACGCCCAGGTCGCCGTAAATCCTCATGGCACGTGGCTTTCCGCTCGCGCGCAGGGCGCGCGGTGTGAACCACGCGCCGAGCCCCGGGTTAATCCTTGGCTGCTCGCAGGCCGATCTCGATCACCTCCAGGCCGCTCGGATCGGCAGCCTGGTGCTTGGCCATCTCGGCCAGTGCACGGCGATACTCGACCGGCATCACCTTCTTGAACTTGGGCTGATAGTCCGCCCAGTTCTCCAGGATGGTCTTGGCCTTGGCCGAGTTGGTGTAGTGCGCGTGCCGCGCGATCAGCTGGTGCAGCCGCTCGGCGTCCTGCTTGGTCAGATCCTGCATGACATCGACCAGCCCATGGCTCTCCAGATCGCCGCCCTGGTTGGCAAGCTGGCGCATCACCTGCTCTTCCGCCTCGACCGGCTCGAGGTCGATCATGGCTAGGTTGCAGCGCTGCTCGAAGGTGCCGTCCTCGTCCAGCACGTAGGCGATGCCGCCCGACATGCCGGCCGCGAAGTTGCGCCCCGTCGGCCCGATCACCACCACCACGCCGCCGGTCATGTACTCGCAGCCGTGGTCGCCCGTGCCCTCCACCACCGCCACTGCGCCCGAGTTGCGCACGGCGAAGCGCTCGCCCGCGATGCCGCGGAAGTAGCACTCCCCGCTGATGGCGCCGTACAGCACCGTGTTGCCGACGATGATGCTCTCCTCCGGCACGATGCCCGACTTGGGGTCGGGCCGCACGATCAGCTTGCCGCCCGAGAGGCCCTTGCCGACGTAGTCGTTGGCTTCGCCCGCGAGATCGAGCGTGACGCCGTGGGCGAGCCACGCGCCGAAGCTCTGGCCGGCGGTGCCCTTGAAGGACAGCCAGATGGTGTCCTCCGGCAGCCCCGCATGGCCGTAGCGCTTGGCGATCTCGCCCGACAGCATGGCGCCGGTGGCCCGGTCGCGGTTGCAGATCGCAAGCTCTTGCTTCATCGGCTTCTTGTCGTCGAGCGCTGGCTGGGCGAGCGTGATCAGCTTGGTGTCGAGCACCTTGTCGAGGCCGTGCTCCTGCCGCTCGGAATTGTAGATGGCGACGTCGGCCGGCACCTCGGGCTTGTGGAACAGCTTCTCGAAGTCGAGCCCGCGCGCCTTCCAGTGGCCGAGCGCGCGCTCCTTGTCGAGGCACTGCGATTGGCCGATCATCTCGTTGAAGGTGCGATAGCCGAGCGCCGCCATGATCTCGCGCACCTCTTCCGCGACGAAGAAGAAGTAGTTGATGGCATGCTCTGGCTGGCCCTTGAACTTGGCGCGCAGCACGGGGTCCTGCGTCGCCACGCCGACCGGACAGGTGTTGAGATGGCACTTGCGCATCATGATGCAACCGAGCGCGATCAGCGGCGCGGTGGAGAAGCCGAACTCGTCGGCGCCCAGCATGGCGCCGATCACCACGTCGCGGCCGGTGCGCACGCCGCCGTCCACCTGCACGGCGATGCGGCCGCGCAGCCGGTTGGCGACCAGCGTCTGGTGCGTCTCGGCGAGACCGATCTCCCAGGGCGAGCCGGCATGCTTGATGGAGGTCAGCGGCGAGGCGCCGGTGCCGCCTTCGAAGCCCGAGATGGTCACATGGTCGGAGCGCGCCTTGGCGACGCCCGCGGCCACCGTGCCCACGCCGACCTCCGAGACGAGCTTGACGGATACGTCGGCCGCCGGGTTGACGTTCTTCAAATCGAAGATGAGCTGGGCCAGATCCTCGATCGAATAAATGTCATGATGCGGCGGCGGCGAGATCAGCCCCACGCCGGGCGTGGAGTGGCGCACCTTGGCGATGGTCTTGTCGACCTTGTGCCCGGGGAGCTGCCCGCCCTCGCCGGGCTTGGCGCCCTGGGCCATCTTGATCTGCATCACGGAGGAGTTGGCGAGGTACTCCGCCGTCACGCCGAAGCGGCCCGAGGCCACCTGCTTGATGGCCGAGCGCATGGAATCGCCGTTGGGCATGCGCTTGAAGCGGTCCGCCTCCTCGCCGCCCTCGCCGGTGTTGGACTTGCCGCCGATGCGGTTCATGGCGATGGCCAGCGTCGTGTGCGCCTCGCGCGAGATGGAGCCGAAGCTCATCGCGCCCGTGGAGAAGCGCTTGACGATGTTGGCTGCCGGCTCAACCTCCTCGAGCGGCACCGGCTTGCGGCGCAGCTCCTGGGCGGTCTTCAGCCGGAACAGGCCGCGCAGCGTCATGAGCTGCTCGGACTGGTCGTTGACCTGCTGCGCGAACGAGCGGTACTTGTCGGGCAGATTGCCGCGCACGGCATGCTGCAGGTCGGCCACCACACCCGGCCGCCACATGTGGGCTTCGCCGCGGATGCGGTAGGCGTACTCCCCGCCCACGTCGAGCGCATGGTCGAGAACCGGCACGTCGCCGAAGGCCTGGCGATGCCGCTCGGCCGTCTCGCGCGCGATCTGGCGCAGCCCCACGCCTTCCACCTGGGTATGCGTGCCGGTGAAGTACTTCTTCACGAACGAGGAGCGCAGGCCGACGGCGTCGAAGATCTGCGCACCGCAGTAGGACTGATAGGTGGAGATGCCCATCTTGGACATCACCTTCAGAATGCCCTTGTCGACCGCCTTGATGTAGCGCTTCTGCGCTTCCTTGTAGGTCAGCTTCTCGTCGAGCTCGGGCAGCAGCTGCTCCAGCGTCTCGAACGCGAGATAGGGATTGATCGCCTCGGCGCCGTAGCCGGCCAGCACGCAGAACTGGTGCACCTCGTGCGCCTCGCCGGTCTCCACCACCAGGCCCACCTTGGTGCGCAGGCCCTGCCGGATCAGGTGATGGTGCACGGCCGAGGTCGCCAGCAGCGACGGAATGGGAATCCGGTCGGGACCCGTTGCCCGGTCCGACAGGATGATGATGTTGTATTCCTTGGAGCGCACCGCCTCCTCGGCCTCGGCGCACACCACGTCGAGCGCCGCCGTCATGCCGGCCGCACCCTTTTCGACGGGATAGGTGATGTCGATGGTGACGGACGAGAACTGGTTGTCCTTCACCTGCCCGATCTGGCGGATGCGCTCCAAATCCTCGTTGGACACGATGGGCTGATACACCTCCAGCCGCTTCAGCTTGGCGGTGCCTTCGAGGTCGAGCAGGTTGGGCCGCGGGCCGATGAACGACACCAGGCTCATCACCAGCTCCTCGCGGATCGAATCGATCGGCGGGTTCGTCACCTGGGCGAAGTTCTGCTTGAAGTAGGTGTGCAGCAGCTTGGGTCTGGTCGACAGCACCGACACGGGCGTGTCGTTGCCCATGGAGCCCACCGCCTCCTGGCCCGTGTGCGCCATGGGCGCCATCAGGAACTTCAGGCTCTCCTGGGTGTAGCCGAACGCCTGCTGCAGATCGAGCAGCGCCACGTTCGACTTCTTGCGCGCAACCTTCTTGGGCAGCGGCAGGTCGCTCACCTGGATCTGGGTGCGCTTCAGCCACTGCTCATAGGGGTGGCGCGAGGCGAGATCCGCCTTCAGATCGTCATCGGAGATGATGCGGCCTTCTTCCAGGTCGATCAGCAGCATCTTGCCCGGCTGCAGCCGCCACTTCTTGGCGATGTTCTCCTCGGCCACCGGCAGCACGCCGGCTTCCGACGACATGATGACGCGATCGTCCTTGGTGACGAGGTAGCGCGCCGGCCTGAGCCCGTTGCGGTCGAGCGTGGCGCCGATCTGGCGCCCGTCGGTGAACGCCATGGCGGCGGGGCCGTCCCACGGCTCCATCAGACAGGCATGATACTCGTAGAAGGCGCGGCGCTTTCCGTCCATCAGCGGGTTGCCGGCCCAGGCCTCGGGGATCAGCATCATCGCCGCGTGCGAGAGGCTGTAGCCGCCCATCACCAGGAACTCGAGCGCGTTGTCGAAGCACGCCGTGTCCGACTGGCCCTCGTAGGAGATGGGCCAGAGCTTGGTGATGTCGCTGCCGAACAGCGGCGTGGACACGGACGCCTGCCGCGCCGCCATCCAGTTGACGTTGCCGCGCAGGGTGTTGATCTCGCCGTTGTGGGCGACCATGCGATAGGGGTGCGCCAGCTTCCACGACGGGAAGGTGTTGGTGGAGAAGCGCTGGTGCACCAGCGCCATGGCCGAGGCGACGCGCGGGTCGGACCGATCCTTGTTGTAGGCCTTCACCTGGTAGGTCAGGAACATGCCCGTGTAGACCAGCGTGCGGCTCGACAGCGACACGGTGTAGTGGCCGATGTCGGTGCCCTTGTAGGCATAGTGCAGGGCGTTGGAGACGACCTTGCGGATGATGTAGAGCCGCCGCTCGAACTCCTGGCTGTCCTTCATCGCCTTCGGCCGGCCGATGAAGATCTGCCGGTGCACGGGCTCCACCGCCTTGGTCATCGCAGACAGGCAGGCATTGTCCACCGGCACCGAGCGCCAGCCCAAAAACTCCAGGCCCTCCTCGCGGATGATGCGCATCCACACGCGCTCGCAGTGCGCGCGCAGCCGCTCGTCCTGCGGCATGAAGACATGACCGGCGGCATACTGGCCGGGCTTGGGCAGCGTGATCTTGAGCTTGGCGCATTCCTCGGCGAGGAAATCGTGCGGGATCTGAATGAGAAGGCCGGCACCATCGCCCGCCAGCGGATCGGCGCCGACCGCACCCCGGTGCTCGAGGTTCTCCAGGATATAGAGTGCGTCCTTGATGATGGTGTGCGACTTGCCGCCCTTCAGGTCGGCGATGAAGCCGACCCCGCACGCATCGTACTCGCGACGCGGATCGAACAGGCCGCTCGGCGCGGGAAAGTCGGCTGCCGCTGTCGGCAGATTCACCGGGTGCTGCGCGCTCATAGGTCTTCTCCAACACTTCCCAGCGGGCCAAGCGGGCGCCTCGCGCGGACACCCCTGCCCAACCACATCCCCGAGCCCCCGCGCGCACCCGCGTCTCCCCACCCCTTCGACGTGGGGACGGGCAGCTCGCTGGTGAAGGCGCAAGGAGCCTCGACGCCGCCGCGCCATGGGCCGCCTCCCGTTGTGCCGCATCGCCTCCCCCGTCTCCCGGTTCGGACAGGCTTCGCAGTGCAGCATCGGAGGCCGCGGTCCGGCGGCGTCTCTCACCCCTAGTCTAGCGGACTGCCGGTTGCCAAATCATCCCGTGACGAAGGCCTTTCGGCACGGTGCATCGCACAAAGCAGCCCCAATAAAGGACAGCATAGCTGACCTAATTCGTCTTGCAAAGGCGTATTGCGATCGGCGAGCCAGCCTGCACGGGATTTTGGGGGCGCCTGTGGCACGCAAGGTAAATTATGCCACGCTTTCCGGCACCCGTCACCGGGGAAGTCTTCCAGACACACATGCGAGACAGAGATGCCCGCCAAGCGCCCCCTTCCCTTCGGACTCTGGCCGTCGCCGGTGAGCGCCGAGCGCGCCGCCCGCGGCAGCCGCCGCTTCGGCATGGTGCAGGCCGGCCAAGAAGGGTCGATCTGGTGGACGGAGGCGCGGCCACAGGAGCAGGGGCGACAGGTGATCGTCCGGGTGGGGGCCGATGGCCGGCCGGAGGATGTGCTGCCCAAGCCGTACTCCGCCCGCTCGCGCGTGCACGAGTATGGGGGCGGTGAGTTTTTGGTTTCAGATGCAACCGTCTATTTCGTCAACGACAAGGACCAGCAGGTCTACGCGCTGTCGCCGCCCCAAGCCCCACGCCGGCTCACCCGCGCGCCGGGCACGCGTTTTGCCGACCTCGCGCACGATGCCTCGCGTGGGCGGCTCATCGCCGTGGCGGAGGTTCACCCCGCGAAAGGCAGCCGCGGGGCCAAAGCGGTCCCGCGCAATGCGCTGGTCGCCATCGCGCTTGGAGGCCAGCGCGGGCAAGTGACGGAAATGGCCGGAGCGCACGATTTCTACGCCAGCCCCCGCCTCTCGGGCGATGGTGAGCACCTGGCGTTTCTCGCCTGGGATCTGCCGGACATGCCGTGGGATAGCGCCACGCTGTACGTTGCGGAGCTGCACGAGGACGGCGCGCTCGGGCGGCCGAAGCGGGTTGCGGGCGGCAACGGCAGCGCGGTGTTTCAGCCCGAGTGGGGCCCCGATGGCCATCTCTACTTCACTTGGGACAAGACAGGCTGGGGCCATCTTTACCGCTGGGCCGGTGGCAAGATCATGCGCGTGCACGGCGCTGCCGGCGCGGAGCTGTGGCGCCCGCAGTGGGTCTTCGGCGCGCGCTGCTTCGCGCTCAGCCCCGACGGGCGCTTCGCCGCCGTGGCGTGGAAGCGCGGCGCGCCGGTGGTGGAGATCGGCAAGCTCGTCGGCGGACGCGCCGCGGCCTATCCGGCGTTGCCGGGGCGGGCCGCGCGCATCGACGATCCCCTGGCCGTCGGCAGCGGCTTTGCGGCCCTGGTGAGCTCCCCGGTCGCCATGCCGGCGGTCATGACGATCGGGCCTGGCGGCGCACCGGCCATCGCGGAGCACCCTCATGATCTGATCGAGCCCGGCTGCATCAGTCGCGGCGACGTGCTTGCGTTCAAGAACACCCGGCGGCAGACGGTCTTTGCCGTCCACTATCCGCCCACGAACCCGCAGCATCGGGGCCCCAAGGGCGCGGTCCCGCCCGCCTTGGTGCTGGCCCACGGCGGGCCCACCAGCATGACGGACGCCAGCTTCAAGCCGCGCGTGCAGTTCTATACCAGCCGCGGCTTTGCCGTGCTCGACGTCAACTACGCCGGCAGCACCGGCTACGGCCGCGCCTACCGCGCGCGCCTGGACGGCCAGTGGGGCATCGCCGACGTGGCCGATTGTGCCGCTGCGGCGCGCCACCTGGCGCAGGCGGGGCTTGCCGATCCGAGCCGGATCGCCATCGCCGGCGGCAGTGCGGGCGGCTACACGGCGCTGATGGCGCTGGCGACGACGCAAACCTTCGCGGCCGGCAGCAGCCACTATGGCATTTCCGATCTGGGCTTGCTGCTGGCCCACACCCACAAGTTCGAGCAGGGCTATCTGCATCGCCTGCTCGGCACGACGCCGTCGCAATGGAAGGACGTTTTCGCCGCACGCTCTCCGATCAACCTGATCGACGGCATCACAGCGCCGGTCATCCTGTTTCAGGGTCTCGACGACAAGGTCGTCCCGCCCGAGCAATCACGCCGCATCGTGAGCAAGCTCAAGCGGCGGGGCATCGAGGTCGACTATCGCGAGTTCGCCGGCGAGGGCCATGGCTTCCGCAAGGCCGAGACCATCATCGCCGTCCTGGAGGCCGAGCTCGCGTTCCTGTGCACGGCACTGCGTTTGGGCTGAGCCCGCACATACGCGCCATCCCGGAACTCTGCAATCGCAGGTTCCGGGATGAATGAGCAGCGCGAGACGGGAAGAGTGGCGCCTCACATCCACTTCTTCACCTCGATCTTGTGCGGGGCGGTGCGTTTGGCCGCATCGGCGGGCTTCGGCAGCGTGATCCTGAGCACGCCATCCTTGAACTGGGCCGACACCTGCTCGGGGTCCACGGCATAGGGCACCGTCATGGTGCGCTGGAAGGCGCCGTAGGATCGCTCGACGCGGTGAAAGACCCGGCCGTCCTCGTCCTTCTTGTCCTCCTGCTCGGACTTCTTCTCGCCCTTGATGGTCAACTGGTCGCCGACCAGCGAGACGTCGATGTCCTTCTCGTCCACGCCCGGCAGCTCGGCCGTCAGCACAACCTCCTTGTCCGTCTCGCTGACGTCGATGCGCGGCGCCAGCATGCCGCCCATGCTGCGGCCGAACCAGTCCTCAAACAATGAGTCGATCTGCGTCCGGAACCCGCGAAAGGGCTCGATCTCGCGGTTGCCCCAGGGGGTGGAAAGCCAGGATTTGTTGGTCATGTCGGTGCTCCTTGGAACTTGACTGGACGGGTCATTCGCACGGCGCCGTGCGTTGCACGTCGAGAGCTGGCGCAGGAGCAGCAGGCGCAATCCAGCCTGCGCCACACCGGCTATGTAGGGTGGCCGCCGCCGGGTTGCCACAGGGGCGGTCGCCTTGCGGCAGCCGAAAATGCGCGATTCTGGCGCCCCTCGGGGCCCCGTGCGAGGGGTGAAGCGCTGTCGGTCCTGCGCCCGCCCGTGCGGCGCCGCGCAGGACAAGGCTGCGGCTCCGGCCAGGGTCCTTCCGACGATCGTGGAAGCCTAGGTGTCATCCCGGACGGGGGCCACAGGCCGATCCGGGACCCAGGGGCCCAGAGCACCAGCCTCGCGCCTGTGGCCTCTGGGTCCCGGCTCTCCGCACCGCTCCGGCCGGGATGACATCTTCGATTCAGTCTCAACCTGGAAGACGCTAGAAGCGCCACTCGAACATGATGGTGCCCTGCTCGCCGCGCCTCTCGATGATGAGCGTCCTGCGGTCATCGAACGGTATTTCCAGGCGGGTTCTGCCTTCCATGTAGTCCCTGATGGTCTCGGCCATTCTGGCCTGGGTTTCCCGGCTGATCTGGCCGGGACGATCGATGTTTTCGAGCACTTCCGCGTAGGGCTTGAGCGCCTCCTTCACCCGCCCGATCACGCCGCGCTCCTTGGTCGCGCGCTCGCGGTCTTCGCGCTCCTTGGCCTCCCTGGCGGCGCGATCCTTGGCTTCCTTTGCCGCGCGATCGATCCGCTCCTTGGCTTCGCGGTCGGCCTTCTCCTTGGCCTCCTTGGCGGCACGCTCGCGATCGGCCTTGTCCTTGGCCTCCTTGGCGGCGCGCTCGCGATCGGCCTTGTCCTTGGCCTCCTTGGCGGCGCGCTCGCGATCGGCCTTGTCCTTGGCCTCCTTGGCGGCGCGCTCGCGATCCGCTTTCTCCTTGGCTTCCCTGGCGGCGCGCTCGCGATCCGCGCGCTCCCTGGCCTCTCTGTCCGCGCGCTCGCGGTCTGCACGCTCCTTGGCTTCCCTGGCTGCACGTTCTCGGTCGGCGCGCTCCCTGGCCTCCCGCGCCGCCCGCTCCCGATCAGCCCGCTCGCGGTCAGCGCGCTCCTTGGCCTCCTTGGCTTCCTTGGCTTCCTTAGCTTCCTTGGCCTCCTTAGCTTCCTTGGCTTCCTTGGCCTCCTTCGGTGCCTTTTCCTTCGGCTCCCTTTGCGCCTGGGCCGGGATCGCGAGCGAAAGTGCCGACACGAGACAAGCAATGCCGACGAAATATGTCCGCATGGTCAGCTCCATTTGAAAAATGCGTTGTGATCAATGTCTTCGCAGTATCGTGCCTCCAAGTTCTGACACGCGGGGGCGGGGCCGGGCAAGCACCGGCCGCCGGCTCGCACGGCCTGGCGGTGGACGGCATGGCAGTGGATGGGGCGGTGCCGTCTAGAACGCCACCTGGTCGCCGCCCTTGAGTTTGAGGATCTCGCGCGCCTCATCGCTGCTTGCGATCTCGAGCCCCAGCCCCTCGATGATCTGGCGCGCCTTGGCCACCTGCTCGGCATTGCTCTTGGCGAGCCGGCCGGGCCCGAGCCACAGCGAATCCTCCATGCCGACGCGCACGTTGCCGCCCATGGCTGCCGCCTGTGCCGCAATGGCCATCTGGTTGCGCCCGGCCCCCAGCACGCTCCAATGATACTGATCGCCGAACAGCCGGTCGGCGGTGCGCTTCATGTGCAGCACGTCCTCCGGATGCGGGCCGATTCCCCCCAAAATGCCGAACACCGACTGGATGAAGAACGGCGGCTTGACGACGCCCCGGTCGGCGAAATGGCGCAGCGTGTAGAGGTGGCCGATGTCGTAGCACTCGATCTCGAAGCGCGTGCCGTTGTTGGCGCATGTCGTCAGAATGTACTCGATGTCGGCGAACGTGTTCTTGAACATGCGCTCGCGCGAGCCTTCCAGATACGGTCTCTCCCAGTCGAATTTGAACTCCTTCTGCCGGGCCAGCATGGGGAACAGCCCGAAGTTCATGGTGCCCATGTTGAGGGAAGCCACCTCCGGCTTGAAGGTGGCCGCGGGCTTCACGCGCTCCTCCACCGTCATGGTCGGCGCGCCGCCGGTGGTGATGTTGATGACGCAGTTGGCGCGCTGCTTGATGACCTTGAGGAACGGCGCGAACGCCTCCGGCGACTGGTCGGGGCGGCCGTCCTTGGGGTCGCGCGCGTGCAGGTGCACCACGGCTGCGCCCGCCTCTGCCGCGCCGATGGCGGCATCGGCAATCTCGACGGCCGTGATCGGCAGATTGGGCGACATCGACGGCGTGTGGATCGAGCCCGTCACGGCGCAGGTGATGATGATCTTGCGAGATTTGGCCATTGCATGCGTCTCCTCGATGCAGGCTTGGTCCGGACATTTAAGCGGAACGAATGACCGTTGTCATATCGGCGCGTGTCGCCTCAGCGGTATGCAGCCGGCGTGACCTGCCTCAGGGTTTTCGGACCAAGGATTAGTTGAGAGACTGCCCTCCTTGACGGAGGGAAGCATGCGCAAATC